>NZ_JBITDJ010000003.1:0-567184 GCF_044454085.1 Streptomyces sp. NPDC051569 | reverse complement strand
TGCAACGTCGCCCCGATATCGGACGTACGCGTCGTCGTCATCGACTGCACCGAAACCGGCGCATCCCCACCGACCGCCACCGACCCGACCTGGATGCGCCGCGAAACGCGGCGCATCGCGATCGGCCGGGCCGGCAGCTCGGGGAGCCCCAGTACGACAGGCTCTCCAGCGGTCATGTCGTCACCGGCTCCCGCCGACCGTCTCCCGGACGGCCCGCAAGGACTCCTTGAGGGAGCCCATGGTGGCGAGGACGGCGGTCGGCTCGTAGCCGCAGTGCGCCATGCAGTTGGCGCACCGCGGGTCCTTGCCGCGGCCGTACTTGTCCCAGTCGGTCTCCTCGATGAGCTCCCGGTACGTCGGCACGTACCCGTCGCTCATCAGGTAGCAGGGGCGCTGCCAGCCGAAGAGCGAGTAGTTGGGGATGGCCCACGCCGTGCACGGGAAGTCGGCCTTGCCTTCGAGGAAGTCCAGGAAGAGCGGCGAGTGGTTGAGGCGCCAGCGTGCCCTGTTGCCGCCGGAGAACGCCTTCTTGAACAGCTCCCGCGTCTGCTCGACGCCCAGGAAGTGCTCCTGGTCGGGGGCCTTCTCGTAGGCGTAGGCGGGCGAGATCATCATCTCGTCCACCTTCAGTTCGTCATTGAGGTAGTTGAGCACCTCGATGATGGTCTGCGGGGTGTCGGTGTTGAAGAAGGTGGAGTTGGTGGTCACCCGGAAGCCGCGCCGCTTGGCGTCCTTGATGGCCTCCACCGCCTCGTCGAACACTCCCTCCTTCGCCACGGACTCGTCGTGCCGTTCCCGCAGCCCGTCGATGTGCACGGCGAAGGCGAAGTACGGCGAGGGCGTGAACTTCTCGATCTTCTTGCGCATCAGCATCGCGTTGGTGCACAGGAAGACGTACTTCTTCTTGGCCACCAGCTGCCGCACGATCTCGTCGATCTGCGGATGCATCAGCGGCTCGCCACCGGCGATGGAGACCATCGGTGCCCCGGATTCGAGCACCGCCCCGACGGCCTGCGCGACGGGCATCCGCTGCTTGAGGATGCCGGCCGGGTGCTGGATCTTGCCGCAGCCCTCGCATTTCAGATTGCAGGCGAAGAGGGGTTCCAGCTCGACGATGAGCGGAAACTTCTCACGCTTGCGGAGCTTCTGTTCGAAGAGGTACGTCCCGACCCTGATGGTCTGACGGAGCGGCATGGCCATCTAGCTCACCTCCTGGGGAGCAGCAAAGAACGGTGCCATTCATGGAAAGCGGGAAGGACGGCACGGAGAACGCGGAAGGCTGATATTCCACCGCGCACGGTGCCGATGCGGACGAGCTCATGCTCCGGAGCGTCCACGACCACCCGGACGGCCGCAACCGGGCGGGGCCCGGTGCTCAGGGCGATCCGGAGCGTGGCGGCGGACTCCATGTCCACCGCCACCGCCCCCGTGGTGCGCAGATCGGCCAGTTCCTGGCCGCGCACCACGTGGTCGGAGCCGGTCAGCGGACCGGTGTGGACCGCGCGTCCCGGTAGGGCGCGGGTCAGCGCGTCGACGAGCAGCCCGGTGCCCGTACAGGGTGTGGAGCCGTACGGGCCCCGGGTCTCGTCGGCGACGATCAGATCCCCCGGATTCATCCCGGGGGTGAGTCCGGCACAGAACCCGGACGCGATGACGGCCGCGCCCCTGTTCCGGTCCTCTCCGAGCGCGCGCGCCACGGCGCGCTCGGCGTTCTTGGGCCCCATGCCGGTGCGGATGACGGTCACCGTGCCCAGCGCGTCACCGCGGCCGCCCCCGCGCAGGGCGAGCCGCTCGATGCCGAGCGCGCAGGCGATCAGCAGGGACGCCGGGGGCCCGGCCGGCCCGGAGGACCGTTCCATCAGACCCCCTTGCGGCTGCCCGCGAGAGCCGCCAGCGGCTCCCCGTGGACATAGCGGCCGAGCGCCGTGAGCGGGAAGACCAGCCGGTAGAGGTGGTAGTTGATGGAGAAGTCCCAGGGGAAGCCGGTGCCGGTGAAGTACGGCTCGTCCCAGGAGCCGTCCTCCCGCTGTGTCCCGGTGAGCCAGGCGATGCCCCGCTCGACGGCTCCGCTCTCGCGCTCCCCGGCCGCGAGGAGCGCGAGGAGCGCCCAGGCGGTCTGGGAGGCGGTCGAGGCGCCGTGCCCGATCCACTTCTCCTCGCGGTACGAACGCAGATCCTCGCCCCAGCCGCCGTCGTCGTTCTGCACGGACGCCAGCCAGCTGACGGCGCGGCGGATCGCGGGATGGGAGGCCGGCAGTCCGGCGGCGGTCAGGGCGGGCACCACCGAACCGGTGCCGTAGACGTAGTTGACCCCCCAGCGTCCGAACCAGGCCCCGCTGGTCTCCTGTTCGGCGAGAAGCCACTCGATGCCGCGCCGGGCGCCGGGGAGATGGGCCTTGCCCTCGAAGGCGAGCATCTCGATGACGTGCGCGGTGACGTCCGCGGACGGCGGGTCGATGACCTCACCGAAGTCGCAGAAGGGCAGCCGGTTGGGGAACGGGCTGCTGTTGTCGGCGTCGAAGGCGCCCCAGGCGCCGTTGCGGGACTGCATGCCCATGGTCCACCGGGCGCCGCGCTCGATGGACGCGTCGAGCCGCTCCGGGTCGGGGTGCCCGACCCGGCGCAGCGCGAGGATGACCTCGGCGGTGTCGTCGATGTCCGGGTAGTTGTCGTTGTGGAACTCGAACGCCCAGCCGCCCGGGGTGAGTCCGGGCCTGCGTACCGACCAGTCGCCGGGGCGGACGATCTGTTCGCCGATCATCCAGTCGGCCGCCTTGACCAGCGCCGGATGGTCCGGGCTGAGCCCCGCGTCGGCGAGGGCGATGGTGGCGAGGCAGGTGTCCCAGACCGGCGACTGGCAGGCCTCGATCATCCGGGCGCCGTCCTCGCGCCGGACGGCGAACCGGTCGAGGGAGGCGAGTCCCGCGCGCATGACCGGGTGGTCCAGGTCGTAACCGAGCAGGTGCAGGGCGATCACGGAGTACACGGCGGGCGGCTGGATCCCGCCCCAGCAGCCGTCGTTCTCCTGCCGTTCGATGATCCAGCGGGCTGCCGCGTTCATCGCGGTACGGCGCAGCAGGCGCGGTGCGACCTTGTGGTAGGCGTGCAGGATCTTGTCGAGGCGCTGGAAGACGCCGTCCCAACTGGCCACGCGGGCGAAGGGCTTGGCCGGGCTGGGGTCGGCCGGGTCGGTGTGCAGTTCGTCGAGGGCGAAGGGAGCGGGCCGGACCGGCCGCTTCGCCGAGACGATGGTGAGGGGCACGATGGTCTGCCGCGCCCAGCAGCCGAAGTCGTAGATGTTCAGCGGGAACCACGAGGGCAGGAAGATCAGTTCGGGTGGGAGTTCGGGGAGGTCGTCCCACTTCCACCAGCCGAAGAGGGCGAGCCAGACCCGGGTGAAGACCCGGGCGCCGGCCATGCCGCCCTGTTCCCGTACCCATTGCGCGGCGCGGGCCATGTGCGGGTCTTCCGGACGGTCCCCGGCGAGCCGCAGGGCGACGTACGCCTCGATGGTGGCGGAGAGATCCGAGGGGCCGCCGTAGAAGGTGGCCCAGGTGCCGTCACCGCGCTGTTCACCGCGGATGAAGAGCGCGGCCGCCGCGGTGGTCCCGGCGTCCTGCACGCCGAGGAACTGACGGAGCAGCAGGTCCTCGGCGTCCATCGTCACATTGGTTTCCAGGTCGCCCTTCCACCAGCCCTCGGCGTCCTGGAGGCCGAGCAGATGCTCGACGGATCGTGCGGTGGCCCGCTCGGCGGCGACCAGGAGGTCGCCGCCCGCGACGGGTGTCGTCATGGTCGGTTCACTGGCCGAGGCTGCGCGGGGTCCCATGGCCCCGGTGCTTCCGTCGGTCGTCGCTGTCATGGCTTCCCCTTCGTGCAGTGGATTTCTGCTGTGCTGGGGTCTCCGTCGTCCGACGCCTCACGGGCTGCGGACGGCGACTGCGATGCATATGGGAATGGTGATCATCTCTTTCGTACGACGACGAAGTCCGCGAGCGCGGTGAGCTGCGCCCGGACCTGTACCGGCATGTCCACACCATCCAGGGCCTCGATGGCGACGGCGTGCTGCCTGCGGGCCTCCTGCGAGGTCCACTCCCGGCCGCCCGCCTCCTCGATCAGCGCCGCCCTGATGGCGAATTCCTCTTCCGAGAAGTGCTCGAAGTCATTGCTCTTGGCGTCGGCGGCGAGCAGCTCGCCGAGCCGTTCGGACGCCGGACCGCCCGCGGCGAGCGCGGCGACGACCGGCAGGGACTTCTTGCGCTGGCGCAGGTCGCTCCAGGTCTGCTTGCCGGTGGACCCGGGGTCGCCCCAGATGCCGAGGAGATCGTCGACCGCCTGGAAGGCGAGACCGAGGTGGTAACCGTACGCCTCCAGCGTGTCGGCCGTACGGTCGTCGGCGCCGCCGAGGACCGCGCCGATGGAGACGGCGCAGGCGAGCAGGGCGCCCGTCTTGTTGCCCTCCATCTCCAGGCACTCCTCGACGGTGACCCGCTCGCGGTGCTCGTAGGAGATGTCCTGCGCCTGACCGTCGATCAGCTTGCGGGTCGCGGTGGTCAGCCGGCGTGTCGCGCGGCCCGCCTCCGGGGTGCCGAGCTCCAGCAGCAGTTCGTTGGCGAGCGCGAACAGGGCGTCGCCGACGAGGATCGCCTGGGCCGGGCCGTGCACCTTCCAGACGGTGTCGCGGTGGCGGCGCTGCTCGTCACCGTCCATCAGGTCGTCGTGGAGCAGTGAGAAGTTGTGGACCAGCTCCACGGCGACCGCGCCGGGGATGCCCTTCTCGGGGGCCGCGCCGGCCGCCTCGGCGGAGAGCAGCGCGAGCGCCGGACGGATCGCCTTGCCGCCGTCGCCGTCGGAGGGCCGGCCCTGCGCGTCGATCCAGCCGAAGTGGTAGGCGGCGACGGTGTCCATGGGCGCGGCGAGCCGGTCGACGGCGGCGCGCAGTACCGGGGTGGACAGGCTCCGCCCCCGTTCCAGCAGCGCATTGACCTCCACGGTGTCGACAGCCGGATTCGCCGGGGGCACAGTCGGCACGGTCTCTCCTCTTGTTCCAGTACTCGTTGGTGCGGTACTCGGGCTCATGCCGCCTCCCGCAGGGGGTGTTCATGGCGGTGGCCGAGCTCGGAGAGTGCCGCGCCGGCGGCGCTGAAGCCGCTGCGTACAGCGCCCTCCATGGTCGCGGGCCAGCCGGTGGCGGTCCATGCGCCGGCCAGGAAGAGGCCGGGGGCGCGGGTGCGGGCGGCGGGACGCAGCCGGCCCACCCCGGGGGCGGGCGCGAACGTCGCGGTCCGCTCCCGGGTGACGAAGAAGTCGCGTACCTCCGCGCCCCGGGCGGCGGGCAGGAGCCGTTCCAGTTCGGGCAGGTAGCGCTCGCGCAGGGCGGAGACGGGCGTGTCGATCTCGTCCTCGGCGGCCGACTGGGAGACCGCCAGGTACTGGCCGTCCTTGAGGCCGGACGCGTCGGTGCGGTCGAAGACCCACTGGACCGGGGAGCCGAGCGCGGCGAAGAAGGGCCGGCGCAGCACGGCGCGGTCGTAGACGACGTGCAGGTTCAGGATCGGCGCGGTGCCGATGTCGAGCAGCCGGTCGGGGTCGTCGAGCGCGCCTTCGGGCAGCAGGGCGTGGGCCTCGCGCTGCGGTACCGCGAGGACGACGGTGTCCGCGTCGAGCCGCTCGCCGTCCACCTCGACGTGCCAGCCGCCTTCCGGGGCGCGGGAGACCGAGCCGACCCGGGTGCGGAGTTCGGTGCGTACGCCGGCGGAGTCGAGTGCCTTGCGCGCCAGGGTGTCGTGCAGGTCGCCGAGCGGGACGTGCGCCCAGCCGATGTCGGCGGCGCCCGGCTCGGAGAGCAGCCCGGTCTTGAAGACCATCGCGGCGAGTCCCATGGAGGCGTGCGCGGCGGTGGCGTTCAGGGTCGCCACGCCGACGAGGTCCCAGAGCGCCTCGATGGTCCGGTCCGACTGTCCGTGGCGGCCCAGCCAGGTGGCGAAGTCGATACCGTCCAGCGCGGGGTCCGCGGGGTCGAGCCGCTTGAGAGCGAGTGCGGCGCGCCCGACGGAGGCGCGCTCGGCGAGCGAGAGGTGCGGGTACGCCGCGAGCCCGGGAGCGAGATGCAGCGGTACGGGCAGGGCGTTGCGCCGGATCCGCCCGAGCCGTGGCCCGCGGGCGGATCCGACATCGAGAACGGGCACGTCGAGACGATCCTGCAGCGGCGCGAGCGCCGCGCCGTCCACCCGGTCGAGGAACCAGCGGTAGGCGGTGCAGCAGCGCAGGTAGACATGCTGGCCGTTGTCGATGGTGAGGTCACCGCGGCGGAACGAGAAGGCGAGGCCACCGAGCCGGGGCCGTCCTTCGACGAGCGTCACCCGCACTCCGGCGTCGGCGAGCTGGAGGGCGGCGGTGATCCCGGCGAGCCCCGCCCCGACCACGACCGCGTGGCGGGATCGCGTGGAGTCATCCGTCGTCATGCGTGTTCCCCCCTCCGGCCGTCGGTGTCAGTGACGCCACGCGCCGGTCCGGGGTTGCCCGGCAATGATCAGCGTGTGCGTTCGAAAGCTGTGCCGCCCACCCGGCGTGCGGAGCGGGGCCCGCCGCGCGGTGGCCGGTGCCCCGCCGGTGCGCGCCGGCGTACGGCGCGATTCCGGCGCCGTACGGGCGCCGGGCGTGCGGGAAAGCCGCCGGCCGCGCCGCGCCGGTGCGCGCCGGTCGTCGCACGCCGGGCACAACGGCCTGCCCGCTCCCCGGGGCGACGCGCGGCGTCATCCGCGTCTCCTGACGGTCTGCCGGGAGATGTGCCGGGCGTCGAGGCCGGAGAGCCCGCGCACGGCGACGTACGCCTTCTCGTGTCCCGGCAGCGAGACCCGGCCGCGCAGGACGGCCTCGGGGTCGCGCTCGATGCGGTCGAGCAGCCGCCGGTAGATGCCGGCCATGGCGGCGACGCAGGCGCCGCTGCGCCGGTCGAGCAGGGGCAGCAGCCGGTAGCCCTCGGCGAACAGCGCGCGGGCGCGGCGGACCTCGAAGTGCACCAGACCGGCGAAGTCGGAGCCGGTGGGCGGGGTGGTGCCGTGGAAGCCGTCGGAGCAGCCGAACTTGGCGAGATCGTCGGCGGGGAGATACGTACGGCCGTTGCCCGCGTCCTCGCGGATGTCCCGGAGGATGTTGGTCAGCTGGAGGGCGAGCCCCAGCGTGTCGGCGTACTCGGAGGCGCGCTCCGCGCCGGGCGCGTCCGGCGCGGTACCGAACACGCCGAGCGACAGCCGGCCGATG
The DNA here is from genome assembly GCF_044454085.1 of Streptomyces sp. NPDC051569. Lineage (NCBI taxonomy): Bacteria > Bacillati > Actinomycetota > Actinomycetes > Kitasatosporales > Streptomycetaceae > Streptomyces > Streptomyces sp. NPDC051569. The sequence continues at coordinate 559,921 of NZ_JBITDJ010000003.1, read as the reverse complement.
GCGCCCGCGACGCACCGGCAGTACGTCTTGAGGTCGTCCCAGGTCTCGTACGTGTCGCCGCGCACGTCCATCAGCACGCCGTCGATCAGCTCGTCGAGTCCGCCGAGCGGGATCGGGAAGCGGCGTGCCGCGTCGGCGAGGGCGACCGCGACGGGGTCGGTGTCGTCCTCGTCCACGGCGCCTTTCCTGATCCTGTCCAGGAGGGCACGGGTGTCGTCGAGCCTGGCCTGCTTGATGTCGGGCGCGAGTGTGCCGTCCCCGATGTCGTCCACCCGCCGGGAGAGGGCGTACAGCGCGGACATGGCCTGCCGCTTGTCGGTCGGCAGCAGCCTGATGCCGTAGGCGAAATTACGTGCCTGCTGTCCGGTGACGGCCTCGCAGTAGCTGTAGGCCGCCAGTACCGGCGCGGACATGGGCGTCTGTCCCTCCACGTTCCGGCTCACCCCTCTCTGTGCGCACTTCGCAAGACAGCTCCCACTTCACGCAGCAGACGTGGCTTGGTGGGTTTGGGCGGTCCGGGGAGCACATCGTGCCCGGCGGCCGCGATCGAAGCGAGGGCGGCACGCCCTCCGGCCACGAATCCGGCGAGCAGCAGCTTGAGCCTGCCGTGGACGCTACCCACCAAAGGGGTGCCTTCATTCAGCAGCCGCCCGGCTCGTTCCGCTTCGTAGGCGATCAGGGCGCGCACCGACGCGTTGCCGGTGGCGGCGGCCAGATCCGCCTCGGTGACATGGAATCGCGCCATGTCCTCGGCGGGGAGATAGATACGGTCGCGGCCCAGGTCCTCGGTCACGTCCTGGAGATGTTCGATGATCTGGAGCGCCGTGCAGACGGCGTCGGAGCGGCGGACGCGCTCGGGGCTCGCGGTGCCGGTGATCTGGAGGACGAGGCGGCCGACGGGGTTGGCGGACAGCTCGCAGTAGGCGAGGAGGTCGTCGTACGTCTTGTACCGCCGCAGCAGCTGGTCCTGGCGGTTGGCCTCGATCAGCCCGTGGAACGGCTCGGGTGTGAGCGAGCGGCGCCGTACGGCCGGTGCGAGGGCGCGCAGCAGGGGGTGTCCCGGGGCCGGGGCACCCGGCTCGAAGACGCGCCGCAGATCCGCCTCCAGGGCGTCGAGCATGACGAGCCGGTCGTCGGCCCGCCCGGCGTCGACACCGAGGTGGCGGGCGTCCGCGCCACCGGGGGCGAGGTCGCCGTCGCCGATGTCGTCCACGAGCCGGGCGTAGCCGTAGACGGCCATCAGGTCGTCGCGCCAGGCGCGGGGCAGGAAGAAGGGGGCCACGGGGAAGTTCTCGTCCGTGGCCTTGTCCAGCGTCGCGCGCGAGGAGGTGTCGGGGCGCACCTGCGGGGGGCCCGTCACTGTCGACTTCCCGGCACGGGGACGGCGGAATCCTCGCGGAGCTGGAGATTTTCCGTCATTGCCGTCACATCTCCCGTTCTACACTGCTGACGCAATACATCCCATTTCGGACACGCCGCCCGTTCCTCCCGGTGCCGAAGGCCGTTCGGCGGGCGGGATGCTCGGGGAGTATGACCCCACTTGCCACGAATCAGCACCAGGACAGCTTACGTTGTACAACTAAGAGGACCACGACGGGGTGTTGAGCGCAGTACAAGAACGACGTATTCCCGGCCAACCTTCCCCAGGGCCAAGGGACTTGACCGATCTTTGACGATCGGACCCCGGACGCCGCGCCGCATTCCCTCCCGGCCCACGCCTCCCGGCCCACGCCTCCCGGCCCCACATCTCCCGGCCCTGGCCGGCGCCCTGTGGCGCCTCGCCGGGGGCCGGGGCCCCGCCATGATGCGCCCGGCCGCTTCACGATCACCGAGGACGCGCCGGGTGCCCACGAGGCCCCGCCGCGAGCCCCGCACCACGAAGCCCCCGCCGAAGCCGTCCGGCGGGGGCCTGCGTCGCGGACCGGACCACGTGCCGGTCTCCTGACCGGACTACTTGCCGGTCTCCTTCTCGTACGCCTTGATGACCTCGTCGGTCGGGCCGTCCATGAGCAGCTCGCCCTTCTCCAGCCACAGCACCCGGTCGCAGGTGTCCCTGATCGACTTGTTGCTGTGGCTGACCAGGAAGACCGTGCCTGCCTCCTTGCGCAGCTCCCGGATCCGCTGCTCGGAGCGGATCTGGAACGTGCGGTCACCGGTGGCCAGCGCCTCGTCGATCATCAGGACGTCGTGGTCCTTGGCGGCGGCGATGGAGAACCGGAGTCTGGCGGCCATGCCGGAGGAATAGGTCCGCATCGGGAGGGTGATGAAGTCACCCTTCTCGTTGATACCGGAGAAGTCGACGATCGACTGGTACCGCTCGCGGATCTGCTCGCGCGACATACCCATGGCCAGACCGCCGAGAACGACGTTGCGTTCGCCGGTGAGGTCGTTCATCAGCGCGGCGTTGACGCCCAGCAGGGAGGGCTGGCCGTCCGTGTAGACCTTGCCGCTCTCCGTCGGCAGCAGACCGGCGATGGCGCGCAGCAGGGTCGACTTCCCGGAGCCGTTCGTCCCGATCAGGCCGATCGCCTCGCCCCGGTACGCGGTGAAGGTGACCCCACGGACCGCGTGGACCTTGCGGACTCCTCGCGACTCCCCCTTCTCGCGGCGGATGATGCGGCTCAGCGCGGCGGTGGCGCTGCCCTTGCCGCCGCTGCCGCCGTTGACGCGGTACACGATGTGCACCTCGTCGGCGATGACGGTGGGGATACGTCCCTGCACGTTGTCGTCAGCCACGGCCGTACCGCTCCTCAGCCTTCCAGAAGTACACGAAACCGACCACGCCCAGGAACACGGACCACGCGAGCGCGGCCGGCCAGACGTGCGCCGGCAGGTTCGAGGAGCCGTATCCGTCGATCAGCGCGTACCGGATGAGGTCCATGTAGATGGCGGCCGGGTTGTACTGGAGCACGTCGGCGATCCAGGACGGCTTGCCCTTCAGCATGACCGGGATGGAGAACATGACGCCGGAGGCGTACATCCAGGTACGCATCACGAACGGCATCAGCTGCGCGAGGTCCGGTGTCTTGCTGCCGAGCCTCGCCATGATCAGCGCGAGACCGGTGTTGAAGACGAACTGGAGCGCCAGCGCGGGCACGATCAGCACCCAGCTCAGGGACGGATAGCTGCCGAAGCCGATCGCCACGACGAACAGCACGATCATCGAGAACAGCAGCTGCTGGAGCTGCTGGAGCGCGAAGGAAACCGGCAGCGACGCCCGGGGGAAGTGCAGGGCCCGGACGAGCCCCAGATTGCCGGAGATCGCACGGACGCCGGCCATCACCGAACTCTGCGTGAAGGTGAAGACGAAGACGCCGGTGACCAGGAAGGGGATGAAGACTTCCTGCGGCATGCCCTTCCTGGTCCCCAGGATCAGGCCGAAGATCAAATAGTAGACAAGAGCGTTCAGCAGCGGGGTGGCCACCTGCCAGAGCTGGCCCAGCTTGGCCTGGCTGTATTGGGCCGTGAGCTTCGCGCTGGAGAAGGCCAGGATGAAGTGGCGCCGGCCCCACAGCTGCCGGACATAGTCACGCAGTCCGGGGCGGGCGCCGCTCACCGCCAGGCCGTACTTGGCGGCTAGCTCCGCCGGAGTCAGACCGTCGTCGGGCGACGGCGGGGCGCTCACAGCGATCGCACCCTCATGGGTTGTGTCACTCACAAGTTGAAACTTTCGTGTTCAAGATGCGCAGCCGAACGGGCACAGGCACGATCGGCCCGGCCCCGGGGGTATGCGAGATGCTCTCAGAGCCGAGCTTGTCAGATGACAGGAGGTCGACCCAGCCGGGTCAGCCGCCATACCGTACGCCACTTCATGGGGCGCCGGGGTCCGCAGGGTGACGCCCAGCCTTCCCGGAATCCGCCGAACCATGCCTTCAACGCGGGAACGGACGGCCGCCTGAGCAGGGTCAGCAGCAGCCACACCCCGAGGTAGAGCGGGACGACCGGCGCGGGCAGGTTCCTGCGGGCGAGCCAGACCCGGTTGCGGGCCACCATACGGTGGTAGACCGCGTGCCGGGAGGGCGGCATGGTCGGATGATTGAGCACCATGTCGGCGCGGTAGTCGATCATCCAGCCGGCGTCCAGGGCCCGCCAGGCGAGGTCGGTCTCCTCGTGGGCGTAGAAGAATTCGCCCGGCAGCGCGCCGACCTGGGCGAGGACCTTCGTCCGCACGGCGTTGGCGCCACCGAGGAAGGTCGTCACCCGGGAGGATCGCAGCGGGTCCGAGGCACGCAGCCTCGGCACGTGCCGGCGCTGGGTGAGCCCGGTCTCGGGGTCGGCGATCCGGAAGCTGACGATGCCGAGTACGGGGTCGGCGGCGAACGCCTCGCGGACCAGTTCGGCGGTGTCGGTGTTCGGCAGGCGCCCGTCGTCGTCGAGGAAGAGCAGGACGTCCACATCGCCACCGGCCGAGCCGAATGCCTCGATGCCGACATTGCGGCCACCGGGGATACCGAGATTCTCGGGCAGCTCGACCGTCCGCACGCCGGCCGGAACGGCGCCCACCGGGGCGCCGTTCCCGACCACGACGATCTCGATCGGGTCGCCCTCCTGGCGGGCGACCGAGTCGATCAGCGCACGCAGATCATCGGGACGGTCGCCCATCGTGATGATCACCGCGCCGAGCCGCATGTCGCTCACCTCAGCCTGCTGGACGCCAGGATGGAGACCAGGTGCAGCAGCGTCTGGACGAGGGCGATACCGGCGAGGATCGCGATGCCGAGACGGCTGAAGAAGAGGTCGCCGTGGACCGTGTCGAGGATCGCCACCACGAGGATGAACAGACTGGCCTCGATGCCGCCGACGAGCCGGTGGAACTTGAGCGCCGCCGCCGCGCGGCGGGCCAGCGCCAGACCGGAGGAGCGGGGCGCGGACGCCTCGTCCTTGACGGCGGGCAGTCCGCTGCGCTGCCTGGCGACGTCGACCAGGTCGGTCTCGGCCTTGATCAGGATCGCGCCGAGCGCGGCCAGCGTGCCGAGGAAGGCCCACAGCCAGTTGGTGGACGTGCCGTTCTCATGGAACACGTCCGCGCCGCGCACCCCGAAGCCGACCAGCAGGGCCGCCTCGCAGAGGTAGTGGCCGATCCGGTCGAGATAGACCCCGGTGATGGAGGTCTGCTTGCGCCAGCGGGCCACCTCGCCGTCGACGCAGTCGAGCAGCAGGTAGATCTGGAAGAGGACGACCGCGAGGATCGCGCCGGTGAGGCCCGGCACGAGCAGCACGGCACCGCCTATGACACCCACGACCACCATGAGGTACGTGAGCTGGTTGGGCGTGATCCGGGTGTTCACCAGGTACGGGTCGATGTGCAGCGAGATCTCCCGCATGTACATGCGCCCGGCCCAGTGCTCTCCGCTGCGCCGGTCCTTCACGCCCTCCGGGTGAACGACCGGACGGAGTTCAGCTACTGATGGTCTTGGCATAGTCGGCGTACGCGTCCCTGATCTGGTCGGTGGACAGGTCGAGGTGCTCAAGGATGGTGAAGCGGCCCGGACGGGTCTGCGGCGCGTACGCCACCGCCCGGACGAATTCGTCGACGGAGAAGCCGATCTCCTCGGGCAGCACGGGCAGGCCGTGCCGGTGCAGCACCTCGGTGAACAGCTGTGCTTCGTCGTGGGCACCGCGCAGGTGCATGGCGAAGGCGGCGCCGAGGCCGACCTGCTCGCCGTGGAGCGCGGAACGCTTGGGGTACAGCAGGTCGAAGGCGTGGCTGATCTCGTGGCAGGCGCCGGACGACGGGCGGGTGTCCCCGCTGATCGACATGGCGATGCCGGAGAGGACCAGCGCCTCGGTCAGGACGGTGAGGAATTCGTCGTCGCCGACCCCGCCGGGGTGGCGCAGGACGGCTTCGCCGGCCGTCCGGGCCATGGCGGCGGCCAGGCCGTCGACGGATTCGCCGTTGACCCGGTGGGACAGCTCCCAGTCCGCGATGGCCGAGATGTTGGAGACGGCGTCCCCGATGCCGGAGCGGACGAAGCGGACCGGCGCGTCCCGGATGACATCGAGGTCGACGACCATGGCGATGGGGGTGGGTACCCCGTACGAGCCACGGCCGTTGTCGTTGTCGAGAATGGACACCGGCGAGCAGATGCCGTCGTGCGAGAGGTTCGTCGCGACGGCGACCATCGGCAGCCCGACCCGGGCCGCCGCGTACTTCGCCACGTCGATGATCTTGCCGCCGCCGAGGCCCACCACGGCGTCGTACCGCTTGCCCTTGATGTCGTCGGCGAGCTGCACCGCCGAGTCGATCGTGCCGTCCGCGACGGGGAACCAGTCGGCACCCGGCAGGACCGGCGAGAGCTTCTCGCGCAGCGCCTGGCCGGAACCGCCGCTGATCGCCACGGCGAGCCGCCCCGAGCTGGAGATGCGCTGGTCGGCGAGGAGCCCGGCGAGGTCGTCCAGGGCGCCGCGGCTGATGTCGACGACGACCGGGGACGGAATGAGCCGGGTCAGTACAGGCACGCGATCTCACGGCCCTTCGCGAGGTCGGCGTGATTGTCGATCTCGACCCACGGGATGTCCCCGATGGGGGCCACGTCCAGGGTGAAGCCGCGGTTGACCAGCTCCTGGTAGCCGTCCTCGTAGTAGAGGTCGGGGTCGCGCTCGAAGGTCGTCCTCAGCGCGTCGGCGAGGTCGGCGGCGGCCTCGGGCTCGATCAGCGTGACCCCGATGTACTCGCCGGTGGCGGTGGCGGGGTCCATCAGCTTGGTGATGCGCCGGACGCCCTTGCCGTCCTCGGTGATGACCTTCATCTCCTCGTCGGCGAGGTGCTTCACCGTGTCGAGGGCGAGGATGACGCGGCGGCCCTCGCCGCGGGCGGCCAGCAGGGTCTTCTCGACGGAGACCGGGTGCACCGTGTCGCCGTTGGCGAGGATCACCCCCCGGGTCAGGACGTCACGCGCGCACCAGAGGGAGTAGGCGTTGTTCCACTCCTCGGCCTTGTCGTTGTCGATGAGGGTGAGCCGGATGCCGTACGTCTTCTCCAGGGCGGCCTTGCGTTCGTACACGGCCTCCTTGCGGTAGCCGACGACGATCGCCGCTTCTGTCAGGCCGACCTCGGCGAAGTTGCCCAGCGTCAGGTCGAGGACCGTGGTGGTCCCTTCCCCGGCCGGGTCGACGGGCACGAGGGCCTTCGGCAGGGTGTCGGTGTAGGGGCGCAGACGCCGTCCGGCACCGGCGGCCAGTACGAGGCCGATCATGCGGGTTCTCCTTCGTCGTGTACGGCGGGGGCTCCGGAGGACACCCAGAAGCGGATGGACTCCAGGAGGACGACCAGCGCCACGGCCACCGCGAGCACCGTCAGAGCCAGCGGGAAAGTGGTGCCGCGCGTCACGAGGAGCGCGGCGAGCACGGTCACCAGCAGGGCCCTGCCCTCGTGCCCGCCGACCGTCCTGACCAGCCAGCGGGGCGGGGCGCCGGTGCCGCCGCGGATGCGGTAGACCGTGTCGTAGTGATGGTAGGCGACGGCCGCCACCAGCCCGAAGGCCGCGGGCAGCGCTCCGTTCACCTCGGAGCGGGCGGCGAGGACCAGGACGGTGCCGTACTCGGCCGCGCGGAACACCGGCGGGACGAGCCAGTCGAGCGCGCCGCGCAGCGGGCGGGCGACCGCGAGGCCCGAGGTCAGGACGTACACCAGGGCCGCGACGACGGGCCAGGGGCCGCCGGGGGGCGCGAAGGACGCCGTGGCGACGAGCGCGGCGCCACCGGCCGAGGCGACCACGAACGGCAGGACGCCGGGGAGCCGGCGGGCCGGGCGGCGCAGCAGAGCGGCGACGCCCTCGGCGAGCGGTCCCGAGTCGGCGAGGTCCGCGAGGGCCTGGGCGGCCCGGTCGGTGCGGTTGACCTTGCGGGTCACCGAGCGCAGGACGCGGCCGGCGGTGGTGTAGCAGGCGGCGAAGGCGCAGCCGACGAGCAGCGCGTAGAAGACGATCCGGGGGGTGGTCAGTGCCGTCAGGACGGCGACCATCGCCCAGCGCTCACCGATCGGGAGCACGATCATCCGGCGCACCCATACCGTCCAGCCGACGCTGTCGAGCTTGCTGGACAAGGCGGCGGTGGGGGTGCCCACCACGGTCTTCCCGGTGGCCGTGGCGGCCGTGGCGTCGACGTTCGCCTCGTTGAAGGAGAAGTCGACGACATGGCGGCAGGTCTGCAGGACCATCGCGCCGAGCGCCAGCGCCCAGACGTCATCGCCGCTCCGGGCCGCGCCGAGAGCGAGGCCCGCGTAGTAGGCGTACTCCTTGGCGCGGTCGAAGGTGGCGTCCAGCCAGGCGCCCATCGTGGAGTACCGCAGCGAGTAGCGGGCGAGCTGCCCGTCGGTGCAGTCCAGTACGAAGGAGAAGAGGAGCAGCACTCCGGCCGCGACGTAGCCGCCCCGGGTGCCGGTGGCCGCGCAGGCAGCCGCGATCAGGGCGGTGAGGAGGGAGGCGGTGGTGACCTGGTTGGGGGTCAGACCGCGGCGCGCGCACCAGCGGGCGAGGTAGCGGGAGTACGGGCTGATGCAGAAGGTGGTGAAGAAGCCGTCGCGCGCCTTCACGGCCGAGCGCAGCCGTACGGCTTCGTCGTCGACGGCGGCGACGGCGGCTTCGGCCTGTTCCCGGGCAGCGCTGTCGGCGGGTACGGCGGCGACGAGCGAGCCCAGCTCGGGCCGCTGTACGGCGGTGCCCTCGGCGTCGAGCGCGGCGGCGACCTGGTCGGCGAGGGGATCGCACGGGGCGAGGGTGGCGGCGGAAGCCTGCTGCGGCGCGGCGGCACCGCCCGCGAGGGGGTCGCCTCCGGCCGTCGGGGCCACCGGGCCGCCGTCGGCGACGGTGGCCACGGCGCGCGTCAGCGCGGCGCGGGCCTCGGGCTGCGCGGTGAGCGCGCCGGGCACCGCGGCGGCCGGGAAACGCGGGTCGGTCAGCGCGAGGCGCAGCGCGTGGAGATGGCCGACGAAGCGGGTGTCCACGAGGGCGACGCGCTCGGCCGCGGGGGCCGCGGCGAGCAGCTGCCCGGCCTCGGCCGCACCGGACGCGGTGCGTACGTCGAATCCCAGCGACCGCAGATCACCGTCGAGCGGCGATCCGGGTACCGGTGGACCGGTGAGGATGGCGGTCGACAGACGAACTCACTCCTTGGCGCTGACAGGGTCGGGTGCGCGGCGACACGCCCCGGGATCCGGGCGGCGGCACGTCGGCAGAGGCTATCCGATGGAGGGAAGGCCGAGTTCACCGGCCGTTTACACCCCTGACGCCCCGGTCTGGACCGGGGCCGGAACGGGTGGAGATCATCATGGTCGACGGATGCCCCGCCTCACAAACCGCGTGCCCCACGACCTGCGGCGGTCCCCGGGCCGGGGAGCGGGTCCGGGGCCCGGCACGATGCCGCGGACAGGGCGGGGAAGGGGCTGAACGGGGTGTTCCGACGTTGCGTCGCCCGCGCGGAGGGCGGCCCGCCGGACAGGAGGGGCTCCGGAACGACTCGTCTAGGGTGGCGGCATGACGTGGCTGATCACAGGTGGAGCGGGTTATATCGGGGCACATGTGGCGCGGTCGATGACCGCGGCGGGCGAGCGGGTCGTCGTCCTCGACGACCTGTCGACCGGCGTGTCCGAGCGGCTTCCCCCGGAGATCACCGTGGTGGAGGGCTCGGTCCTGGACCGGCGCCTCGTCGACCGGGCGCTGGCCGGGCACCAGGTCACGGGTGTGGTGCACCTCGCGGCGAAGAAGCAGGTCGGGGAGTCCGTCGAGCAGCCCCTGACGTACTACCGGGAGAATCTGCAGGGGCTCACGGTGCTGCTCGACGCCGTGGTGGCCGCCGGGGTGCGGCGGTTCCTCTTCTCCTCCTCCGCCGCGGTGTACGGAGTGCCGGATGTGGACTTGATCACGGAGCGGACCCCGGCGCTGCCGATCAGTCCGTACGGTGAGACGAAGCTCGCGGGCGAGTGGCTGGTGCGGGCGGCCGGGAAGGCGCACGGGATCGCGACCGGCTGTCTCCGCTACTTCAACGTGGCGGGGGCCGCGCGGCCCGAGCTGGCGGACACCGGGGCGTTCAACATCATTCCGATGTTCTTCGACCGGGTCGGCCGGGGAGAGGCGCCGCGGATCTTCGGCGCCGACTACCCGACGCCGGACGGCACCTGCGTCCGTGACTACATCCATGTCGCCGACCTCGCCGAGGCCCACCTCGCGGCCGCCCGGTGGCTCGTCCGACAGGAGGGCGCGGGGGACCTCACCGTCAACATCGGACGGGGCGAGGGCGTCTCGGTCCGTGAGCTGGCCGACCTGGTCGCCGAGGTCACCGGCCACCACGCACCGCCGGTGGTCGGGCCGCGCCGGGCCGGTGACGCCGCGAAGGCCGTCGCCTCGGTCGGGCTGATCACCGAGGAGCTGGGCTGGTCGGCCACCCGGGGGGTCCGCGAGATGGTGGAGTCCGCCTGGGAGGGCTGGCAGCTGCACCATCCGGTGGCGCCGGTCGGATGATCCGGCCTTCCGACGCTCTTCCGACCGGCGATCATTTTCGCGGGCCGGAGAAGCCGACAACGGTGTTCAGCACCGTGTTGCCCGATACCCCCCGCCCGTAGTTCACTGACATGGTCGGCGACCAAGGCGACCACGGAGACCACGGAAACCACCGGGAGGCAGCCGCATGGGGGCAGGACACGATCACGGGCACAGCCATGGCCCGCCGGCCGGTACGGCGACCGCCGCGTACAAGGGCCGTCTGCGGATCGCCCTGTCCATCACGCTGACCGTGATGGTGGTGGAGATCATCGGCGGTCTCGTCGCCGACTCCCTCGCCCTCATCGCCGACGCGGCGCACATGGCCACGGACGCGCTGGGGCTCGGGATGGCCCTGCTGGCGATCCACTTCGCGGCCCGGCCGGCGAGCGGGAACCGTACTTTCGGCTTCGCGCGGGCCGAGATCCTCGCCGCGCTGGCCAACTGCCTGCTGCTCCTCGGCACGGGCGCCTATCTGCTCTACGAGGCGATCGGGCGGTTCATCGAACCGGAGCACACCCGGGGCGGCCTGACGATCGTCTTCGCCCTCATCGGCATGGTGGCCAACATCATCTCCCTGTCCGTGCTGGTGCGGGGGCAGAAGGAGAGCCTCAATGTGCGCGGGGCGTACCTGGAGGTGCTGGCGGACACGCTCGGCTCGCTCGCGGTGCTGATCTCGGCCTCCATCATCCTGGCCACCGGCTGGCAGACGGCCGACCCGATCGCGGGCCTGCTGATCGGACTCATGATCGTTCCGCGTACGGTGAAGCTGCTGCGGGAGACCCTGAACGTGCTGCTGGAGTCGGCTCCCAAGGATGTGGACATGGCAGAAGTACGGGCTCATATGCTCGCGCTGCCGGGAGTGGCGGACGTCCACGACCTCCATGTCTGGACGATCACCTCCGGCATGCCGGTGCTCTCCGCGCACGTGGTGGTGAACCCGGAGGTACTGGACACCGTGGGACACGAGAAAATACTGCATGACCTGCAGCAATGCCTCGGGCATCACTTCGATGTCGAGCACTGCACCTTCCAGCTGGAGCCTCAGGGCCACGCGGAGCACGAGGCGAAGCTCTGCCACTGACGTGCGCGTCGGACATCCGCACCTCAGCTCCGCCGGTGAAGCCCGCCGGTGCCGCCCGCCCCCGCCGCCCGGCGCACCAGCCCGACGCACCCGCCCCCGGCGCACCCGCCCGGCGCTGGACCCCGCCGCCCGGCGCCCCCGCTGCGGACGATCCGCTGATCACGCCGCCGGGCGTCGAGGGGAACGGACATGCCCACGCCCCCGAAGTGCGGACACGGGGCTTTTGTACGGCAGACTTGGGGCCCGAGGCCCGAAGCGAAGGATGGTTATGCCGACCACACCAGTCACCACGGCGAACAACTCGTCGAACGGCGTACAAGAAACGATCTTGCTGGAGCTGGTCGACGAGGACGGCAGAACCATCGGCACCGCCGAGAAGCTCTCGGCCCACCAGGCGCCCGGGCAGCTGCACAGGGCGTTCTCCGTCTTCCTCTTCGACGAGCAGGGCAGGCTGCTGATCCAGCGGCGCGCGCTGGGCAAGTACCACTCCCCCGGCGTCTGGTCCAACACCTGCTGCGGGCATCCGTACCCGGGCGAGGCGCCGTTCGCCGCGGCGGCCCGCCGCACCTACGAGGAGCTGGGCGTCTCGCCCTCGCTGCTCGCCGAGGCGGGCACCGTGCGCTACAACCACCCGGACCCGGATTCCGGTCTGGTCGAGCAGGAGTACAACCATCTCTTCGTAGGACTGGCCCAGTCGTCGCTCAGGCCCGACCCGGAGGAGGTCGGTGAGACGACCTTCGTGACCCCGGCGGAGCTGGCCGAGCGGCACGCCGAGGCGCCGTTCTCCGCGTGGTTCATGACCGTGCTGGACGCGGCACGCCCGGCGATCAGGGAGCTCACGGGGCCGGCCGGGGGCTGGTGACACTCCGCGGCGGCGGCGCGGCGAGCGGGGACGCGAGTGGTAGCTCCGCCCAGATGATCTTCCCGCCGCCGGCGGTGCGCTCGACATCGCAGCTGCCGCCGGCCTCGCGGGCGATCTCCTTCACGAGCAGCAGTCCGCGTCCGCCGATGCGCGCGTGGTCGGCCTCCAGCGCCCTCGGCCGGTACGGATGTTCGTCCTCGACCGACACCCGGATGCGCTCGGCGCCGATGGCGATCTCCACGGCGAACTCGGGCGAGAGCAGGGCCGCGTGCAGGACGGCATTGGCGGCCAGCTCGGAGACGATCAGCAGCACCCCCTGCACGACGTCCTCCCTGACCGGCACGCGCTGGCGTTTCAGCAGGTCCCGTACGGCATGCCGGGCCCGGGGCACGGAGACCTCTTCGGCGGGCGCGGCGAAGCGCCAGACCCCTTCGTACGACCGGGGCCGGGCCGGAACACTCCCGCCGCTCTCCATACCTGGGGCACCCACCCTCGGCTCGGCCGGCCGTATCGGCCGGCATGGTCCATGAGCTGTCGAGTGTCGGGAATAAGCGGCTCCGCGCCGTGCCACTGAACAAAAGTCAGCCGGTATTGCCGCAGTGCGCCCGCATATGAGCGTCGAGAGCAACACTGTGACCTTTTCTGACTGTCCACTGTCCCTTGGGGAGCGATCTCGTGCCCGGATACCATCCGGCGCATGGAGCCGCAGCTGCTGCACACCGTCGCGGACGGCGTCGCGACCGTCGTCATCCGCCACCCCGCCAAGCGCAACGCGATGACGACCCGGATGTGGCGGGAGCTGCCGCCGCTGCTCGGGCGGCTGGCGGCCGACCCCGCCGTACGCGTGCTCGTGCTGACCGGCGAGGGCGACACCTTCTGCGCCGGCGCGGACATCTCCTCCCTGCGGGAGCCCGGCGAGGATCCGCGCTCCCTGGCGGTGGCGGCGGAGGAAGCCCTGGCCGCCTTCCCCAAGCCGACGCTGGCCGCCGTGCGCGGCTTCTGCGTGGGCGGCGGCTGCCAGCTGGCCGTGGCGTGCGACCTGCGGTTCGCCGCGGAGGGCGCGCGGTTCGGGGTCACACCGGCACGGCTCGGGATCGTCTACGCGGCCTCGTCCACCCGGCGGCTGGCCTCGCTGGTGGGCCCCGCGACCGCCAAGCACCTGCTGTTCTCGGCCGAGTTGATCGGTACGGAACGGGCGCTGCGCACCGGTCTCGTCGACGAGGTGCTGCCCGCCGGGGACCTGGCGGCGCGGGTCGCGGAGTACGCGCGGGTCCTGGTCTCCCGTTCACAGCTGACCCAGGTGGCGGCCAAGGAATTCCTCTCGGCCCCCGGCCAGGACGACCGCACCGCCTACTGGACGGACCAGGGCCTCGGCGCCGGTGACACCGCGGAGGGGGTCGCCGCCTTCCTGGAGCGCCGGGAGCCGCACTTCAGCTGGACCGTTCCGGCCTGAGCGCGGGGCCGTTCCGGGCCGGAGGGATTCTTCCCGTCCTGGCCGGACCCCCGCCTGCCATCCGTACCAACTAGTCGGTAACATGCGGCCATGACCACACTGCCCGAGCGCGCCGCACGACGCTGTTACGGCGTCGTCAACCCGATCCACTCGACCCTGTACTTCTCGCCCGACCTGCCGCGCGAGTTCGCGCGCGCCGGTCTCGACGACGAGAAGGCCGTCTACTTCGCCGCCCGCTCGGCGCCCATGGGCCGGGTCGGCGCCGGTACGGTGACCGCGGCCTTCTACAACTTCAAGCACGAGCTCGTCGCCCAGCACATCCCGCACGCCTGGGACAGCGTCTCCCCCGAGGACGCGCTCGACGCGCGGCTGCGTGCGGTGGACTCGCTGCTGACGCGACTGCTGGGCGAGGAGGCCATCGCCTCCAAGGAGATGACCGAGGTCGCGGAGCTGGCGCTGCGGGCCGCCGAGGGATGCTCGCGGCCGGCGCGGCCCCTGTACGCCGCGAACGCCGACCTGCCCGTGCCGGAAGCGCCGCATCTGGCGTACTGGCACGCCGCCACACTGCTGCGCGAATACCGGGGCGACGGCCATCTGACGGCACTGCTGAGCGCCGGCCTCGACCCGGTGGAAGCACTGGCCAGCCACACCGCGAGCGGCCGGGGCATGTCGCCGAAGTGGATCCTCGCCAGCCGGGGCTGGAGTCCGCGGGAGTGGGAAGCCGCCAAGGAGCGGCTTCGGGACCGCGGACTGCTGGCGGCCGACGATGAGCTGACCGCGTCGGGCACAGAGCTGCGCAGGGCCCTGGAGGACGAGACCGACCGGCTGGACCGTGCCCCGTACGCGCACCTGGGAGCGACCGGCGTGGCTCGCCTCACCGAGCTGGCCGGGGCTTTCGCGGGGGCGGCGCAGGCGGCCGGAGCGTTTCCGGCCGACCTCATCGGGAAGCGCTGAGGCAGGAGCCGAGGGAGCCGAGCGCACTGACGGTCCGGGGGCACGAGGGCACTGAGGCAGGGCTGGGGCGCTGTTCGGCGCCCACCCGTTTAGGGACTGTTCGACCGGATATCAGCTGTATGGGCGGTAGGCGAAGGTTCCGGCCTCCGGCTCCGGCCCGACAGCCGTCCTCAGGAGGTCATTGTGTTCACCGCCATCGCCGACGTGTTGCGCGCCATCGGCTCGACGCTCGCCTCTGTCGTCACGCTCCCCTTCCGGGCCGTCGCTCGTCTGCTGGGCGGGGCCGCCCACTGAAGGCCCCCGCCACGGCGCCTCCGGCCCGGCACAGCCGGTCGCGCCCGCTGATGTCGGCGCCACCTGCCACAATGCAGGCGGCGGACCACAGAACAGCGGAGCGTGATCGTGACGACGTCCATCGAAGACAGGATCGCCGGGGAACTCGGCGTACGGGAGCGGCAGGTGAAGGCGGCCGTCGAGCTGCTCGACGGCGGATCGACCGTGCCGTTCATCGCGCGCTACCGCAAGGAAGCGACCGAGATGCTCGACGACGCGCAGCTGCGCACCCTTGAGGAGCGGCTGCGCTATCTGCGGGAGCTGGAGGACCGGCGGACCGCGATCCTGGAGTCCGTCCGTGAGCAGGGCAAGCTCGACGCGGCCCTGGAGGCCCGGATCCGGGCCGCCGACACCAAGGCGCGGCTGGAGGACATCTACCTGCCGTTCAAGCCCAAGCGGCGGACGAAGGCGCAGATCGCCCGCGAGGCCGGCCTGGCGCCGCTCGCCGAGGGGCTGTTGAGCGATCCGTCGGTGGAACCGCTCGTGGCGGCCGCCGCGTTCGTCGACGCGGACAAGGGCGTCGCGGACCCCGCCGCCGCCCTGGAGGGCGCGCGCGCCATCCTCACGGAGCGGTTCTCCGAGGACGCCGACCTCATCGGCGAGCTGCGCGAACGGATGTGGAGCCGGGGCAGGCTCGCCGCCAAGGTGCGGGAGGGCAAGGAGGAGGCGGGCGCCAAGTTCGCCGACTACTTCGACTTCGCCGAGGCCTTCCCGCAGCTGCCCTCGCACCGGGTGCTCGCCATGCTGCGGGGCGAGAAGGAAGACGTCCTCGATCTGGTCCTGGAGCCCGAGGAGCCGTCCGACCAGCCGGGACCGGCTCTGTACGAGAACATGATCGCGCGGCGCTTCCAGGTCGCCGACCGGGGCCGTCCCGGCGACAAGTGGCTCGCGGACACCGTGCGGTGGGCCTGGCGGACCCGGATCCTCGTCCACCTCGGGATCGACCTCAGGCTGCGGCTGCGGACGGCCGCCGAGGACGAGGCGGTCCGGGTCTTCGCCGCGAACCTGCGCGATCTGCTGCTCGCCGCCCCGGCCGGTACGCGCGCCACGCTGGGGCTCGACCCCGGGTTCCGTACGGGCGTGAAGGTCGCCATCGTCGACGCGACCGGCAAGGTCGTCGCGCACGACACGATCTATCCGCACGTCCCGGCGAACAAGTGGGACGAGTCGCTCGCGAAGCTCGCCCGGCTGGCCGAGGAGCACAAGGTCGACCTCATCGCCATCGGCAACGGCACGGCGTCCCGCGAGACCGACAAGCTGGCCGCCGAGCTGTGTGCCAAGCACCCGGAGCTGAAGCTCACGAAGGTCATGGTGTCGGAGGCGGGTGCCTCCGTGTACTCGGCCTCGGCGTTCGCCTCGCAGGAACTGCCCGAGCTGGACGTGTCGATCCGGGGCGCGGTCTCCATCGCCCGCCGGCTCCAGGACCCGCTCGCCGAGCTGGTGAAGATCGATCCCAAGTCGATCGGGGTCGGCCAGTATCAGCACGATCTGTCCGAGGTGAAGCTGTCGCGCTCGCTCGACGCGGTCGTCGAGGACTGTGTGAACGGTGTCGGGGTCGACGTCAACACCGCGTCCGCGCCGTTGCTCTCCCGGGTGTCGGGCATCGGGGCGGGACTCGCCGAGAACATCGTCGCCCACCGCGACGCCAACGGTCCCTTCCGCTCGCGCAAGGCACTCAAGGCCGTGGCGCGGCTCGGCCCGAAGGCGTACGAGCAGTGCGCCGGCTTCCTCCGTATCCGGGGCGGGGACGACCCGCTGGACGCGTCGTCCGTGCACCCCGAGGCGTACCCGGTGGTGCGGTCGATGGTGAAGACGACGGGCAGCGAGGTCGCGTCCCTCATCGGGAACGCGCCGGTGCTGCGTTCCCTGCGGCCCTGCGACTTCGTGAACGAGTCCTTCGGATTGCCGACCGTGACGGACATCCTGCGCGAGCTGGAGAAGCCGGGCCGGGATCCGCGGCCCGCCTTCAAGACGGCCACGTTCAAGGACGGCGTCGAGAAGATCGGCGACCTGACGCCGGGGATGGTGCTGGAGGGTGTCGTGACGAACGTCGCGGCGTTCGGCGCCTTTGTCGACATCGGCGTGCACCAGGACGGTCTGGTCCATGTCTCCGCCCTGTCCAGGACCTTCGTCAAGGACCCCCGTGAGGTGGTGAAGCCGGGCGACGTGGTGAGGGTGAAGGTGCTGGACATCGACATCCCCCGCAAGCGCGTCTCCCTCACGCTGCGCCTGGACGACGAGGCGAAGCGCCCGGAGCGAGCGCAGGAGGGTGGCGGCGGTGGCCGTCCCCCGCAGCAGCGGCAGGGTGGCCGTGGCAACGGCGGCCGGGCCGGCGGCAGCGGCGGCAACAGCAGCGGCCGGGCAGGCGGCAACAGCAGCGGCAACGCCGGCGGTGGAGCTGCCCGGCGGGGGGCCGCCGCGCCCCCGGCGAACAGCGCCATGGCGGACGCCCTGCGCCGGGCGGGTCTGACGGATCCGAAGCAGGGCGGCGGCCGGCGCGGCTGAGGTGATACGGGGTGTGGGCGCCGCCGCTGGGCGGCGCCCACACCCCGCTCCCTCAGATCTCGGTCACGGTCCCCGCCGACACGTCCAGGCGGCGTGTCGTGTGGACCGCGTCCAGCATGCGGCGGTCGTGGGTGACCAGGAGCAGCGTGCCGTCGTACGAGTCCAGCGCGGACTCCAGCTGCTCGATGGCCGGCAGGTCGAGGTGGTTGGTCGGCTCGTCCAGGACGAGGAGGTTCACGCCCCGGCCCTGCAGGAGGGCGAGCGCGGCACGGGTCCGCTCACCCGGGGAGAGCGTCGTCGCGGGACGCGTCAGGTGGTGCGACTTGAGGCCGAACTTGGCGAGGAGCGTACGGATCTCCGCCGGTTCGGTGTCGGGGACGGCCGGCCGGAACGCGTCCAGCAGGGTCTCCGGGCCGTGGAAGAGGGCACGCGCCTGGTCGACCTCGCCGACGATCACGCCGGAGCCGAGTGACGAGTGGCCCGCGTCCAGCGGGAGGCGGCCGAGCAGCGCGGCCAGCAGGGTGGACTTCCCCGCGCCGTTGGCTCCGGTGATGGCGACCCGGTCGGCGCGGTCGATCTGGAGTGTGACCGGACCAAAACGGAAGTCGCCGCGCGCCACTTCGGCCGCGCGCAGGATCGCGACCACGGCTCCTGAGCGGTCGGCGGAGGCGATCTCCATACGGAGTTCCCACTCCTTGCGCGGTTCCTCGACGACATCGAGGCGTTCGATGAGCCGCTGCGTCTGGCGGGCCTTGGCGGCCTGCTTCTCGGTCGACTCGGTGCGCTTGTTGCGGCCGATCTTGTCGTTGTCCGTGGATTTGCGGCGGGCGTTCTTGACGCCCTTCTCCATCCAGGAGCGCTGCATGTGCCCCCGGGCCTCCAGGGACGACTTCTTGTCCGCGTACTCCTCGAACTCCTCGCGGGCGTGCCGCCGGGCGGTTTCCCGCTCCTCCAGATAGGCCTCGTAGCCGCCGCCGAAGAGCGTGATCTTCTGCTGGGCGAGGTCGAGTTCGAGCACCTTGGTCACGGTGCGCACCAGGAATTCCCGGTCGTGGCTGACCACGACGGTGCCGGCGCGCAGGCCGGAGACGAAGCTCTCCAGCCGGTCGAGGCCGTCGAGGTCGAGGTCGTTGGTGGGCTCGTCGAGCAGGAAGATGTCGTACCGGGAGAGCAGGAGCGAGGCGAGACCGGCGCGGGCCGCCTGGCCGCCGGAGAGGCTGGTCATCGGCTGGTCGAGGCCGACGGTCAGCCCGAGTGAGGCGGCGACCTCCTCGGCCCGCTCGTCGAGGTCGGCGCCACCGAGACCGAGCCAGCGCTCCAGGGCGATGGCGTACGCGTCGTCGGCGCCGGGTGAGCCGTCGACCAGGGCCTGGGTGGCCTCGTCCAGAGCGGTCTGGGCGGCGGTGACCCCGGTACGGCGGCCGAGGAAGTCCCTTACGGTCTCCCCCGCGCGCCGCTCCGGCTCCTGCGGAAGGTGGCCGACGGCGGCGGCCGGCGGGGAGAGCCGCAGCTCCCCGTTCTCGGGGGTGTCGAGTCCGGCGAGCAGCCGGAGCAGGGTGGACTTTCCGGCGCCGTTGGCGCCCACGAGTCCGATCACGTCGCCGGGCGCGACGACCAGGTCGAGCCCGGAGAAGAGTGAGCGGTCGCCGTGTCCTGCGGCGAGATCCTTGGCTACGAGCGTGGCAGTCATCAGACCGTCGATCCTAACGAGGCGGGCCGCCCGCCGTGGAGTGGGCCTGGACTCCGCTATCCGCTACGGTCCCGGCATGAGCGGTAGCAGGGGCGGGGGCGGCGGGAACGCCGAGGTGATCGTGGTAGGCGGCGGGGTCATCGGGCTGACGACGGCGGTGGTGCTGGCGGAGAGCGGCCACCGGGTGGGGGTGTGGACCCGTGATCCGGTCGCGCGCACCACGTCGGCGGTGGCGGGGGCGCTGTTCTGGCCGTACCGCATCGAGCCGGCACGGCTGGTCGGCGGATGGCTGGAGCATTCGCTGAGCAGGTACGAGCCACTCGCGCGGCGCCCGGAGGAGACCGGGGTGCGCCTCGTCGCGGGCCTGATGGCGGACACCCCGCTCGACGGCCCCGGCAGCTGGTCCTCCCGGATCCCCGGTCTGCGTGAGGCCCGCCCCGACGAGCTGCCCGCGTCGGTCGGCCAGGCCCTGCGGGCCACGGTCCCGCTGATCGACATGCCCGTACATCTGCGGTATCTGAAGGAGCGGCTGCGGGCGGCGGGCGGCACCGTTCAGCGGCGTACCGTCACCGGCTTCGCGGAGCCGGCGGCCGAGGCGCCGGTCGTGATCGACTGCACCGGGCTCGGCGCGCGGGAGCTGGCGGCCGACGCGTCGGTGTATCCGGTGCGCGGACAGGTGGTGGTCGTCGAGAACCCGGGGATAGACGAGTGGTTCGTGTCGTCCCTGCCCGGCCCCGCCGGTACGACGTACGTGATGCCGCACCCGTACGGGGTACTGCTCGGCGGCACGACGACCGAGCACTCCTGGGATCTGGGCCCCGACCCGGCCGAGGCGCGGGACATCATCGCGCGCTGCGCGCGGATCCATCCCGCGCTCGCCGGGGCGCGGGTGCTGGAGCACCGGGTGGGGCTGCGGCCGGCCCGCCCCGGGGTCCGGCTGGAGGCCGTACAACTTCCCGGCGGGGGACGGCTGGTGCACAACTACGGGCATGGCGGGGCGGGCGTCACGGTGGCCTGGGGATGCGCGCGGGACGCCGCGCGGCTGGCCACGGCGTGACGACGCGGCTCACGCGGGAGCACCACGCCGGTGCCGATCATGACGCGGCGGGGACTGGCTCCGGTGAGCGGCGGGAGCTGGCTCCGGGAAACCGGGGAGGGTCCGCCGCGCGGGCCCTCCCCGGTTTCCCGTCCTGACCTCGGTCCGTCACGCCCACTGCGGGCGGTCTTCAACTCATCGGCTCAACAGGCGGCTTCGGGCCGTCCGGCGGTCAGGTGGTACTGCGCCCGCTCGTCGAGGAGCAGCGGCACCAGATTCCGCTGGGACTGGCGGAGCGGCACGAAGGCCCCCTGCCCGAGAGGTACGGCCAGCACCCCGTGCAGAGCGAGTTCGTCCTTGACGTCCGCGTACTGGGCGGCGTCGAGGCGGTAGCCGCACGGCGGGTCCTGAAGGATCTGCTCGGCGGACGCGGGTTCGTTGTCGGCGCCGCCGAGATAGATCGGGCCGTGGTCCTTGAGTCCGGCCAGGCGGGCGCTCGCCGTGGCGGTGACGATCCGGGCCCGCCGCTCGTCGGTGAAGGAGAACAGCCCCTTCAGGGAGTCGAGTTGGCTGCGCACCCGGCGCCGGTTGTTCAGCGCGGCGTCGGCTTTCTCGGCGTCCGTCATCGGGTCGACGCGGCTCTCGATGAGCAGGCCGAGCGCGTGCTTGACCCCGGCGGCGTTCCGCAGGATGCGCTCCTGGCCGTCCCCCGCCGTCTGCTTGACGGGGTCGCCGGTCTCCGGGTCGGTCCAGATGCCGTACGTGCCGATGGAGTGGCCGCCGGCGCGCGCGGCGGGGCGTACGTACTGCTCCGACAGCGCCTGGGACTCGTCGTGGACGCGCGCGTCGGTGTTGAGGTTGCGCGGCCAGAGGTCGAAGAGGTCCTTGTCGTAGTACTTCGGGGTGGCGCCGTACTCGTGCAGGTCGTAGATGACGTCGGGGCGCCGGTCACGGATGAGGGCGGCCATCGCACGGCCCTCGGCGGTCTTGAGCGCGATGTGGTCGCGGTTGATGTCGACGCCGTCGGAGTTGCCCCGGGTGTCGGCGGCCCGCCCGTCCGGGTTGGCCGTGGGGACGACGAGCACGGACGTACGGGCCAGGAAGCGCTGGGTGTCGCGGTCCTGCGCGTAGGCGAGATCACGGACGGTGGTCAGACACGCCTCGCGGCCGGACGGTTCGTCGCCGTGCTGACTGCAGACGAGCAGGACGGTGGCGGGCGCGCGCCGGGCACCGATCTCGACGAGCTGGAGCGGGCGGCCCTGCTTGGTCGTCCCGATCGTGGAGAGCGAGGCGCGGTCGCTTCCCCGGTCGACGGCGGACAGGAACTCCTGTTCCTGGGGCTGACTCGTCCACCGCGCGCCGTCGCTGGTCTCGAAGTCGGTGCGCGGAGGGGTGTGCGCGGCCTGCGCGGGCGCGGTCGTGAGGAGGGGCAGGACGAGGGCCCCGGCGGTCGCCGCCAGAGCGACGGTCCGGAGGTGGGACCTCTTCGTCGTCGTCATCGTCATCGTCTTCGTCTTCGTCTTCGTCTTCGTCTTCATACGGGACGTCATCGGCGGAAATGTCATCAGCGGTACTCTCCCGGGATCGGAGGGGTCCGGCGCGGCTCGGCCGCACCCTGCGGGCGGGACGCGCGCGGGGTGCTGTGCGGTGCGGTGGTCTGCGGTGCGGTGGTCTGCGGCACGGTGCCGGTGGTGGCGGCGCGGTACGCCTCGGAGCCGCCGACCAGCGGGAGTTCCGCCGCCGTACGGGCCAGATCGAGGCGGAGGGTGGGGGTGGTGGACGGCGGGTCGATCAGGCCCCGGTCCGTACCGCCGATGATCAGGGCGAGCCGGTGACCGGCCGGGACGACATGGTCGCTCGCGGCGAGATCGATGGTGACGGTGTACGGCTTGCCCGGCGTGAGCGGACGGTCGTGACGCGCCGAGGCGTACGTGCCGAGGTCGGCCCAGCCCCGGCTGAAGACGGTGTGGTCGACGTCGGCCGTGCGGGCGGCGGTCTCCCGGTAGCAGGAGCTGTCGGCGGCGGTGCTCTCACCCCAGCAGGTGCGTTCGGTGAGGGTGGTGATGCCCTCGCCCGAGGCGTCGTAGGCGCGGATCGTATCGGGGCCGAGGTCGACGAGGACCGCCGAGAGGAACGCGGTCGTGGTGGACGGCGTGGCGGTGACGGTCACCGTGGACGAGCCGGACAGCCGCAGGTCACGGCTGAGCGTCGGGGTGACGAACCCGGCCTTGCCGGGGGTGGACCGGTCGATGTCGGCGGCCCAGCCGTCCTCGTCGAGGCGCGGGTCGTCGGTGAAGGTCTCGGTCGCGCCGGGCCTGGCCGCCGTACGGCTCAGCGTGCCGACCCCGGGCGCCGTGCCCGTACGGGGGTGCAGGGCGGTGGTCCGGGTGGTGCGCGGCGGCCAGGTCCGGTCGGTGGACCACTGGTCGGGGGCGCGCTCGATGTCGGCCATGGGCTCGCGTTCGACGCCGTTGTCGTAGCCGAGCAGGTAGTGGTCGAACCAGCGGTGCAGCGTGCTGACCCACTCGGTGCGCCGGAAGTCGAAGGGGTCGACGTGGCCGGTCTGGGAGAGCCAGATCTTGCGCTCCACGCCCGCGTCCGCGAGGGCGTCCCACCACTGGCCGAGATGCTTGGTGCGGACGTTGAGGTCCTGCATCCCGTGGACGGCGAAGACGCTGGCCCTGACCTTTCCGGCGTTCCGGACGTAGTCGCGCTCGTTCCACAGCCGCGTCCAGTCGCCCGAGCGCGGCGCTTCGTCGACCAGGCGCTGCTGGACGGCCCGGCAGCGGGCGCGGGCCTCGGGGCTCTCCACGTAGTTGGACAGCCACTCGGGTCCCGAGCTGTAGAGGGGGGCACCCTGCTGGAAGTAGTAGTCGTACCAGGAGGTGATGGCGCTGATCGGGACGATGGTCTTGAGTCCCTTGACGCCGGTGGCGGCGACGCCGTTGGCGATGGTGCCGTCGTAGCTCTTGCCGATCATGCCGGTCGCGCCGGTGGTCCAGCCGGCCCGCACCGGGGCGGTCCCGGTACGGGTGGCGTACGCGCGGGCCCGGCCGCCCAGCCAGTCGATGACCGCCTTGGCCGACTGGACGTCGGAGGGGCCGCCGACATCGACGCAGCCGTCGGAGCGGTTCGTACCGGCGAGATCGACGGCGACGAAGGCGTAGCCGCGCGGCACGAAGTAGTTGTCGTAGTGGAGCGGGAAGCCGAGCGGGCCGCCGTCGGCGTCGTAGGTCTTGAGCTGGCTCTCGTTGCCGCGTCCGCAGCAGGAGTAGTAGGGGCTCGCGTCCATGATCACCGGAATCTTCCGGCCCTGCCGGTCCGGCTCCCGGGGCCGTATGACGTCGACGGCGACGCGGTCGGTCCTGCCGTCGGCGTCGCCGTCGAGTCCGGTGTCCACCCAGACGGATTCGCGGATGGCGTCCTCGTACGAATAGACGGGTCTGCTCTCCTTGGCGGCCCCTCCGGCGACTTCGGGCGTACCGGCGACTTCGGGCGTACCGGCCACTCCGGGGCTACCGGCCGCTCCGGGTATACCGGCCGCCGTACCGCTCGCCGTCAGCTGCGCTCCCTGTGCTCCCGGGGCGGCGAGCAGCACCCCGAGCAGGGCGGCGGAGGCCGCCGCGACGATCGATCTGCTGGACCAGCGGTTTTTCCGCGCGGGGAATTCCATGGGGCGGAAGCTACCCCGGTCAACTCCCGTTCAAAAGAGGGAAGTCGAGAGGTAAAAGGGGCTGGCGGGACGGTCATGATGTGACATCTGACGCCATGGACGCGGTCACGGCACGGCGCTGTGGAGGCGCCATGGAAGCGCTCTCATCAGGATCGGTGGCTCAGGATCGGTGGCCGGATAGGCTGGGGCTTTCGCATCCGCCGACGAGGAGCACGCGCCTTGCCCGAACCGTCCCCCGGCCCCCGCCCCACTCTGGAAGCCGTCGCGGCGCGCGCCGGAGTCTCCCGGGCCACGGCCTCCCGGGTCGTCAGAGGCGGCGAGGGCGTGCGGCAGGCGCTGACCGAGAAAGTCCTCAGGGCGGTCGAGGAGCTGGGCTACGTACCGAACCACGCGGCCCGCACGCTGGTCACCCGGCGCACCGGCGCGGTAGCCGTGATCATCGCCGAGCCGGAAGTACGCATCTTCACCGACCCGTTCTTCTCCCAGCAGATTCGCGGCATCGCCAAGGAACTGGCCGCACATGACAGCCAGTTGGTGCTCCTACTGCTCGAAGGACCGGGCGACTACGACCGGATAGCCCGCTACCTGGCGGGCGGCCACGTGGACGGCGCACTCGCCTTCTCGCTGCACACCGACGACCCGATCCCTGCGATCACCCGGCGGGCCGGAATGCCGACCGTCTACGGAGGCCGGCCGAGCTGGACGGCGGCTCGGGACCACCAGGCCGTGCCGTACGTCGACGCCGACAACCGGGGTGGCGCCAGGGCGGCCGTACGGTACCTGAGCGACCTGGGCCGCCGCCGTATCGCGCACATCGGCGGCCCCCGCGACCAGGCCTCGGCCACCGACCGGCTCGACGGCTACCGCGACGTCCTCCCGGACGCGGACCCGGCCCTGATCGCGGAGGGCGCGTTCACCGAGGAGAGCGGGGCGGCGGCGATGACGGAACTGCTGGAACGGTGCCCCGACCTGGACGCGGTGTTCGCCGCCAACGACCTGATGGCCTCGGGCGCCCTGCGGGTACTCAAGGAGCGCGGCCGCTCGGTGCCGGACGATGTGGCGCTGGTCGGCTTCGACGACATGGACCCGGTCGCGAAGGCCACCGACCCGCCGCTGACAACGATCCAACAGGACATCGAAGGCCAGGGCCGCCTGATGGCACGCCTGCTGCTCCGAGGCCTGGCCCACGAACGCGAGGGCACCCCGGCCCCGGCCTCGGTGATCACCCCGACGACCTTGGTACGGCGGGCCTCGGCGTGAAGCCGGGGTCGGTGGAGACGTGCATGGCCGGGCAAGAGCTGGTTCACTGTGCGGAGGTTGTGCTGAGCGGTGTGGCTTCGTCGGTCATTTACCGGGCGGACGCGGACGGGGCTTCTCAGGCTGGACCACGCGAATCCAACTGAATGAAAAGGCCGTTGGCCGCTGACAGAAGAGCAGGTCAGCAAGTGTCGTCCCCGCGTAGGCGGGGGTGTTCCCGCTTGGCGGTCTCCCGGGAGCAGCCGCAGCCGGTCGTCCCCGCGTAGGCGGGGGTGTTCCCCACGTGGTCCAGGTCGTCTGTCCCGGTACCCGGTCGTCCCCGCGTAGGCGGGGGTGTTCCGGTGCGCTGACGGCGGAGGACGCCGACTTCGCCGTCGTCCCCGCGTAGGCGGGGGTGTTCCCTCGACCCCGACCGCGCCCACTACCTACCCGTAGTCGTCCCCGCGTAGGCGGGGGTGTTCCGCGGCCTTCCGTGCCGCCCGCCGGGCCGCGACTGTCGTCCCCGCGTAGGCGGGGGTGTTCCGCGCGGGAACGTTAAGTCCCCGTGGGTGACGATGTCGTCCCCGCGTAGGCGGGGGTGTTCCTCTGAGAGCGCAGGTCGTCTGCGATGGATCGAGGTCGTCCCCGCGTAGGCGGGGGTGTTCCGTCGGACACCGAGGTCAGCACGTGGCTGCTGTCGTCGTCCCCGCGTAGGCGGGGGTGTTCCCGCGGCGATCGCCTCGGCGGGCGGGCCCTCGCTGTCGTCCCCGCGTAGGCGGGGGTGTTCCCGCACCACGGGGCGTACGAGGGTCGGGCCGGTGGTCGTCCCCGCGTAGGCGGGGGTGTTCCCCGGTACGGTCCGGCGCCTGGCATCACACCCATGTCGTCCCCGCGTAGGCGGGGGTGTTCCGCGGTTGCGGTCAGGGAGGTGACGTTCTCTCCGGTCGTCCCCGCGTAGGCGGGGGTGTTCCTGCGGCACGGGACAGGGCCGCAGGATCGATGCTGTCGTCCCCGCGTAGGCGGGGGTGTTCCGCGCCTGAGCACCGTGGCCGGCATGTTCCAGGTGTCGTCCCCGCGTAGGCGGGGGTGTTCCCCGACCGCGCACGAGCTGGGCGACCGGTTGGGGTCGTCCCCGCGTAGGCGGGGGTGTTCCGAGAGCCCGCCGACCGAAAAGGCCGGCGGGCTCGTCGTCCCCGCGTAGGCGGGGGTGTTCCGACCGCCTTCACCACCAGCCTCTACGCCGGCCTGTCGTCCCCGCGTAGGCGGGGGTGTTCCGGGGATCATCAGGTCGTAGACCGTGGGGCGGCGGTCGTCCCCGCGTAGGCGGGGGTGTTCCGCGCTTATGTCACCGGAGCCAGTCCCGGAAGGCGTCGTCCCCGCGTAGGCGGGGGTGTTCCCCCGGGGGATCATCACGTCATCTGCCTCAGGAAGTCGTCCCCGCGTACGCGGGGGTGTTCCCGTCCGTTTACAACGCTGTTCAGGCGTCAGGCGGTCGTCCCCGCGTAGGCGGGGGTGTTCCCTTCCCCGTGCGTTCCAGGTCGGAGATGAAGGAGTCGTCCCCGCGTAGGCGGGGGTGTTCCGCCCACCGGCAAGGACAAAACCATGTCGGCTCTGTCGTCCCCGCGTAGGCGGGGGTGTTCCGCGTTGATATCGGCAAGCCGTCCACAAGAGGCGGTCGTCCCCGCGTAGGCGGGGGTGTTCCCTCGTGCCCGGTCGCCTCCAGGTCCTGGTTGTGGTCGTCCCCGCGTAGGCGGGGGTGTTCCTGGCGCCAGGCCCTGACCGATGCCATCACGGAAGTCGTCCCCGCGTAGGCGGGGGTGTTCCGGGCGCTTGCTCGACGTGGTCGTCGGGCAAGCCGTCGTCCCCGCGCCTGCGGGGGTGTTCCGCGTCAGCGGCGGGCCCGCATCCTCACCGAGGAGTCGTCCCCGCGCCTGCAGGGGTGTTCCCTCTTCGCCGCACAGCCCCTCCTGGCGACCGCGGTCGTCCCCGCGCCTGCGGGGGTGTTCCTGCCATACTGGAGACACTCTGCGCCGGCGTACCCGTCAAGGCGAACCTGGGTTCCCTCGTCGGCGTCGTGCCGATCGCGGTCCAGGACATCCCCGTCCTGTCGGCTCCGCAGAACCAGCAGTGCACGGAGAACTCCACGCAGGCCAAGGGCGACGAGCCCCTGTCGCACATCCTCGACCAGATTCCGGTGCTCTCCGGCAACGGCGTGCACAACGGGTGATCCCCTGAGCCTGATCAGCGTCAGGTGCTCCCCGTCATGGAACTCAAAGAGCCTCGTCCGGCATGATGCCGGACGAGGCTCTTTGAGTGTCTTCGAGGAACTATGCGGCCCGGTCCAACTGTCACGGAAACAGGCCGGTGTGAAGCGCCACAGCGTGACTCGGGCGGGGCTACAGGATGGATCCCGGGCCACTCGCACACTCTATGTAACGGACTTGAACGGGCGCCTGAGCGCGGTGGCCACCGTAGTCCATTCGGTCCCCCCGCCCTCGGGGCGCAGGAAGGCGAGCACGGGCGGTCGGCGTGGTTGCATCCATCGCGGTAGCGACGGGTCCACGTAGGCCTGAACGGCCCGGAGGATGCCGGTGAGGCCCGTGGCGTCGTCCATGACGGTCTCCCCTATGGCGGGGCCGGATTGGTGCCGCGCGGTCACAGCAGCGGTCCTGGGCGTTTCGCGACAAGCCACTCCGTCTCGTCGAGCGGCATCCAGAGCGGCGAGAAGCCGAAGGGGTCGTCGCCGACTCCCGGACGAACGGCAGTGGAGCGGGCGCGATACAGGTACAGGAAGGTGATCCTGGTACGGCGGCGAGTAGCACCGAAGGGGTCCACGATGTCGACCATGACAGGACCGTCGAGCCCGGGAAGCTCCCCGACCTCTCCCACTCGGGTGAACTCCCGCAGTGCGCGCGCGCCGGCGGCCCGCAGGGATTCTCCACCCGTCGGCGTTCCCTCGACGAGCGTGCGGTGTCCGCTGCGGCAGACCGCGAGCAGCCGACCCCGCTCGTCCAACACGAGAGCGCTCGCCTTGACGACGGGGCACCGGCCCCCATGCAGGCACCGCCGATGCCGGGCGTGATCACGCAGCGCACGGAACAGCGGCATCAACTCCCTTGCCTCGTCAGGATGGTGGGTCTCGTAGGCGCGGGCGTCCCTGGCGATGCCGCAGCAGCTCTCCGCCAGGACGTTTCCCCGCTCCGCGCGTAACGCCCGGGGGCGCCGTACACGGCACGCCCGCTCACTGATGCCCCTCAGGGTGCCGCCGCATCAAAACGTTGCAGTCCGACACCGTGCTCGCGTCGCCCACCAAGCGCGACCGGTCACGTACGTTGGCGAGTTCGGTGCACCCTAAACATCCTTCTACCGGGGTCGGTTCCAACGCCGGCCCCAACGGCAGTTCAACCGGTGCGGTGCTGTATCGCGTGGGATCGGTCATGTCTGTACCTCCGCCATTAGCCGCTACACACACCTTCGGCCAGTCAGCGGAGAGGGAGCAGGGGCATCCATAGGGGCAAGTAATGAGCTGTGAAGACACTTGAGCTCTCCAGGAGCAGGCGTACGGGCAAGATGGACGCATGGCCATCGGGAAACTGATCAGAGACCTTCGCACTTCGCGCGGCTGGTCGCAGGGGCGACTAGTGTCGGAGATCAACGATGCCTTTGGAACGAACCTTGACCGGGAGTACCTGAGCCGCTGGGAGCGTTCCAAGGTGACACCGGGGCCCTACTACCTCCGGTGCCTGTCGGCCGTCCTGGACGTGCCCCTAGCCGTACTTGAGGGTGAAGTGAAGCGCCGTACGTTTATCAGCGATGTTGCCGCGACCGCCATAGCCCCTGTGGTGGCCTCCGACTTGCTCAGCGCGGGATTCGCCGCTCGACTCACCAAAGGGCCTTCCGTGGAAGACTGGGGAGCGAAGCTGGCCACGTACGGAACGGAGTACATGAGTCTTGGGGCCGCCGACATTCAGCGTCGCGTGTCCGGTGAGCTTGTCGTAATCCAGCAGCAACTGGACACTCCTCAGCTCTGGTCCGTCGCCGCACGTCTCATGACTCTCTACGCCAAGACCTTTCCGGGCTCCGACGGTTCCAAGGCCGTGAACTGGTATCGCATGGCGGCCAAGGCCGCTGACGAGTCGGGCGACGACCAGGCCCGCGTATGGGTCCGGGGGCGGGCAGCGATCGCGCTGGGATACGAGGGGGCATCCCTTGGCGTCGCCGACGTGTTCGCCGACCAGGCCATGGCGATCAGCGACAAGCCGTCGCTGGGGCTCTTGAACGCGATCATGGGGAAAGCGCACGCCGCGGCCATCCGGGGCGACCACCCGACCGCGCGGAAGCTCATGGACCGAGGGCGTCGTGTTTTCGATACCGCGGCATCGTATGAACAGACCTCTGACTACGCCGTGCCTTGGTGGCGCATGAACGTCTTCACTTCCCTTCTCGCTGCCCGACTCGGGGACGAGGGCACAGCGGTGACAGCGCAAGAGGCCGCGCGTCGGGAGCTGCCCGCTACGCTGCCCCGCTTCGCCACGCACCTGGAGATGCAGCGGGGCCTCATGCTCGCCCGTTCCGGCGACCGAACCGGGGGCGTGGCCTACGCACGGGCAGCTATGAACGAACTGCCGCCCGAAAAACACTCGTTGACCCTGCGACTCCTCATGTCCGAGGTGGAGCGCTCTTGAGTCCGCGTGGCAACCTCAAACCCGTACGCCGGTGGGAGTGGTATCACCTCTCGGTCCCAGTCGGTGTGTCAACGAGGAACTTCCCGCCTCCGCCCAGTCGGCCCGAACGGAAGTGTTCCCCCGCTCCGCGCGTAACGTACGGGACGCGCTGTACACAGCACGCCCGCTCACTGATGCCCCTCCGGGTGCCGTCGCATCAAGACGTTGCAGTCCGACACCGTGCTCGTGTCGCCCACCAAGCGCGAACGGTCACGTACGTTGGCGAGTTCGGTGCACCCTGGACACCCTTCTACCGGGGTCGGTTCCAACGCCGGCCATAACGGCAGTTCAACCGGTGCGGTGCTGTATCGCGTGGGATCGGTCATGCATGGATCGTGCCGCCGGGCGACGCGGGCTTACAGGGACGGAGCGTCCTAGTCTCGCGACGCTAATACCGGTCGCGGCAAGGTCTGCCCCGTCGTGCCGCCCAGCACGCACGCTGTGTTGGCCGTAAGCCCCGACAGCTCCGCTACGAGGGCGTGTGGTCGCCTTACGATCACACGCACGGGCACGACCACTTGACGGGCAACCCTTTCGACCGCCTTGCTAGTTGGCCACTCCCAGGAACTCGGCGAGCCTTCGCAGACCTGGTGGTCGCGCGGCCCCGTTCCACAAGTCGCTGACGACGGCGACAGCCAACGTGTGGTGCCGCATCCACCCTGGGGCCACCCGCCGCAGACTCTCCAGCGCTCCCACAGCCCCGGCAGCATCTCCCATGTCGGTGTGCGCGCGTGCTACGTCCAGCAGCAGCCACGTCCGCCATGAGGGCGGCGTGTCCTTGCTCAGCCTTATGCCCTTGGACAGTGTCAGGGCTTCCTGGGGCCGCTCATGCTGCACGGCGAGGCGAACCCGTTCGATGCGAACCGACGACCGGCTGAACACCGACACCAACTTGCCCTCAGCCGGTGGCGGAAGCGTCGCCAACCGGCCCGCTGCCTTCTCGGCTGTCACCATCATGTCGTTGGCGGTCTCATAGTCGTCGCTTCGTGCGTACGACGTGGCCGCAGACATCAGCAGGCCACCCCAGACACGGATACCCTCCGGCGTACCCGTGTCCTCCCGCTCCACCCCGTCGGCAGCGTGTACGGCGAGATTCCGCGCATCGTCCAACCGGGCCTGCCGCTGATAGGCCCATGCCACCGAGTTCGACACCATCGGGGCAAGCAAGGGGTCCGAAGAGTTCCCAGCGGCAGCGTAGGCGCGCTCCAGAGCCGAGAGACCGAGATCGGTCTTCCCAAGGCGGATGGCCAGGTGTCCGCCGAGTTGCAGTGCCTTGCCGAGCGCCGCGTGACCGGCCGCCCGCTGGTCCGCGCTTCCCACGGCAGCAAGTAGGCGGGCGTCCTCGATGATGCCGGGCAACATGTCCATGAGCCGCCCGAACTCCGCCGCGTGGTACAACGTCCACCCTTCTGCCAGTTCGGCCCGTAGAAGGGGCAGAGACAGCCGCTCAACGCCCCTGGGCTCGATGGGTGGAGCGAACATCGGCGGCATGATCGCGCGCCGGACAGCGACCAATTGGGGCGGCTCGGCATCACCGCTGGACGGCACGCCGGGCGGGTCCCCGAGAAGCGCCGTCAGTTCTACGCCCAGCCCTTTGGCGAGTGAATGAAGCGTCGGCAGCCGTGCACTGTGCTTGCGATGCTGCTCAAGTTTCCGGATCACGTCCACGGACACGCCGGATCGTTCGGACAGCCCCTCTTGGGTGAGGTCGGCAAGGCGGCGCAGTCTTGCCACGCGGTCGCCCAGGTGCTCAGTAGCCATGCCCCGAAACTACGCCCAGGCGTCAGGGCGAACGAAGAAACAACGCTCTCTGTCCCAGTTCACCTTCGCCAATCCCGTTGTCACGTATTGACCCGTGCTCAACGGCGATTGCGCGCCGAGAGGATCAGCCCGTCGAAGTCCACGGGCCGCGAGCGGTCGCGGCCCGCCGTGCGGATCGCCCAGCCCTGTTCGTTGGACGCCGGCTCGACCAGTACGGCTTGGCCGTCTCCGATGCGGGTGGCGAGGAGTTCCCAGAGGCGGTCACGTACGCGGCGGTTGGGGTTGCCGACGAAGACCCCGGCGTTCACCTCGACCATCCACCGTGTGAGGTGGCCCCGGAGGCCGTCGGGTGCGGCGATCAGGACGATGACGGTCATGTGGGCTGCTCCGGGGAGGTCGGTTCCTCGAACTCCGGTCCGATGATGGCGATGTACCGCTCACCCATGCCGGGCTCGGCGGAGGTGGGCGGTTCCGGTTGAGCGGGATCGTCGGCGGCGGTGGGTTGACCGGAGGCCGAGGCCGTGCCGCTCGCCGGGGCGTGCGCTTCTTCGGAAGAGGCCCAGTTGACGCCGGCGGAGACCGTACCGAGGCGTTCGTCCCAGAGTTCGCTGGTCTCCGGGGTGTCGAAATCGGCGCCGGGCGGGTTCAGCAGGGCTTTGATGTCCGTCACGATACGGCCGAGAAGCTTTGTCCCGGCGATCTGGTCGCGGAGGCCGACGCGGGCGTCCCGTTCGTCCGTGAGGCCCTTGGCGGTGAGGTCGAAGGCCAGCGGGATCGTGTACTCCGCCTTGTACAGGTCGGCGATGTCGAGGACGAAGGAGATCGCCGAGCCCGTGTGGACGAACCCGAGTCCGGGGCTCGCGCCGAGACCGACGATGACGGCATGGCAGATGCCGTAGAGCGCGGCGTTGGCGGCGGACAGCAGGCGGTTGAGGTCGTCGCCCGCGGCGAACGCGTCCGATGCAGGTCGTGCGGGTCGGCTTTCCACCAGATGTCGGCCATGGCTCAGCCCTCCCGGCCGGTGAGGGGGGCGAGGGTGAGCAGGCCGCAGCCGTACGCCTTGGAGGGGCCGATCCCGTCGAGGAGGCGGGCGGTGAACGCCGCCGGGTCGGTGATGACCAGGCGCCCTTCGAAGGTGGCGCTGTGGAACGTGACGCTGGACCCAGCGCCGTTCTTCTTGAAGGAGTGACGCTGCCGGTCCGTGATCCGTACCTCGCGGAGCGGGTGCGGATTCCAGGGTGCCTCACCGGGCACAGGGGTGTCCTCCGGACGCGGCCGGTCGGGGACGGGCGCCGGGTGATCGATACCGGGGGCGGCGGCGTCGGTCCGGGAGGCGGGGATGTCGAAGCCCCAGCGCTCGGTCCGGCTGAGGAACCAGTGGAGTTGGGCGGCGGCGGTGCGGTGGCCGAGCCGGAAGCCGCGTACCCGCTTCTGGTCGGTGTTGGCCTCGATGCGCTCGGTCTGCGCGGGGGTGGGGGTACGCGGTGTCTGCGTGTTCTGGACGGGGTTGGCGGTCAGGCGGAACGCGAACTCCCGGCCGCCGGCGATCTGGCCGAGGAGGGGTGCGTAGTCGCGGACCGCGGCGTGCTCACCGTCGGCGTCGGGCCAGCCGGCCCGCTCGACGACATGGGTCCAGTCAGGCTTGGACCGGGTGAGGGCGAAGAGGTGCGGGCGGTGGGGATTGTCGGCGTCCAGCCGCCACAGCACGCGTTCGTCGGCCGGGGCGCCAGGTATGCCGCCCATGACGGCGCCGTGCATGGCACGCGGGTTGGCCAGCAGCCGGCGGCTTTCCGTGCGGAGGGGGTTGATGCGGATACGGGAGAGGTAGGTCATGTCGCTCACCAGCCCAGCAGGGCGAAAGGGTCGTGCCCGGCTTCGTCATCCGGGCCGCTGACGGATTCGTCGTCCGGCTTCGGGAAGCCGGTGGGGATGCGCAGCCAGCCGTGCCGTACGCGGCGGCCGGTGAAGCCGCGGGCGTGCGGGTGGAACGAGACCGGTGCGTCGTGAAGGACGTCGTCACCGTCCGGCTCCTCCAGCGTGACCGAACGGTCGAGGCGCGCCGGGTAGAACGGGTGGCCGAGCTGTCGTTCCCGGCCGCACTGGGCGGCGTACTGTTCGCGGGCGCGCCGGGACGCCTGCCACGGCTCCTCCCGGAGCACCTCGTCGAGCTGTCCTTCCCGCAGGCCGAGGGAGACCGGCTGGGTGGGCGGGCACGATCGGCGGCCCAGCGCGAGGGGGAACGCGGGCGCCCGTACGGCTCGGTCGAGGGTGGTCAACAACGCGTACGGGCCGGTCACGGCAGCCAGGAAGACGGCGTCCTGGAGGTAGTAGCGGGTCGTCACATGGGTGTGCTTGGCCGGGGAGGTCGGTTTCTGGATCCCCTTGGCGGAGACACCCGCCTGGGGCAGTGGTCCGCCCCGGTAGTCACTGACGGTGTGGTAGTCACGCAGCAGGGTTCCGGGCTGGTCGACGCGGATGCCGAGCCGTAGCGGGAGAAGCTCGTCGAGGGGTGCCTCCCGAGGGAGCCCCGACGCGGCGGCGAGCAGGCCGATCACCCCGGATTTGGTGGGTTCCGCGCTGGTCTCGCGGCGGTTGAAGGCGCTGCGCGTGCCCCACGACTGGATCGGCCCGGCAAGCCGCAGCAGCAGGACGGCCTCGCCGTCGGATGTGGGCTCGGGCGGGCTCTGGGTCATCGGGCGGCCTGCTTGAGGGTGTCGGTGAGGTGTGCGCGCAGGCCGTTCAGGAGCTGCGGGAAGGCGAGGGCCTCGCCGAAGGTCTCCTCCAGCAGCTCGGTGGTGCCGGCGGACTCGGTGAAGGTGTGACACACGCCGGTGAAATCGGGTGCGTCGCCCCAGGCGCGGAGGGCTTCGGCGTGCTCGCGCGCCAGCCTCCGCGCGGAGTTCGCCGCGATGCCCGAGGGGCCGTTGCGCCGGGAAAGGTGTCCCTCGGCCGGAGTGGCCGAGGAGGCACTGACCGGCTCCTCGAAGGCGGAGACCAGGTTGAC
Organism: Streptomyces sp. NPDC051569; assembly: GCF_044454085.1. Classification (NCBI taxonomy): domain Bacteria; kingdom Bacillati; phylum Actinomycetota; class Actinomycetes; order Kitasatosporales; family Streptomycetaceae; genus Streptomyces; species Streptomyces sp. NPDC051569. The sequence goes on along the minus strand of NZ_JBITDJ010000003.1, from coordinate 525,131 downwards.
CGGCTGGTCGGAGCGCACGACGACCGCCACCAGACTGGGCAGGGTGCGGTGCGCGAAGGAGTTCCCGTAGCCCGTCGGCATGGAGCGGGTGAACGACGTCACGAACTCCTCGACGGCCGTGACGGCCGCCTCCTCGTCGGTGAGGTTGTGCAGGAGCTGGTGGAGGCCCACGGACGCGTAACGGTAGAGAGTCGCGGAGTTGAAGCCGATGGTGCCGATCATGCCGGCGCCGGTCTCCTCTCCGGTCTGCGCGTCGTCGACCGCGGTGAAGTAGTCGAATTCCAGCTCGACCGCGTGGGTGGACAGGGCATGGGCGACCTGGGTGGCGGCGTCGACGTTCAGGGCGGGGATGTCCGCCACCATGCGTCCGAACAGGGCGACGTCCATGGGGTGACCGGTACTGAACTTCTCCTGTACCGGCATCCGCTTGATCTCGTCGGCCAGTTGGACGTCGTCCAGGCCGGCGAGCTCGACGGCACGGTCCTTCACCAGCCTGGCCACGGCTTCGAGCTGGCGGTTCCCGTAGAAGAAGAGGTAGGCGGTGTCGCCGTCCTTCTTCCCGGCACTGATCTTCAACTGTGCCAGGAGCGCGCCCGACAGTCGAGCAGCCGGCTCCGCGTCCAGACCGGAGCCGACGACGATCCGTTCGGTGAGCGCGGCACCGATACGCCGGGTACGGGTCGCCAGGTCCTGCTCGGGAACGCGCTCGGCGAAGTGCGTGCGGGTGGAGCGCTTCCACGCCTGGGAGGAGACCCGGGAACGGCGGACCCCGCCGAAGTAGGCCTCCTTGGGGTTTCCCTGGTCGTCCCGGTTGAGGTTGGCCGGAGGAACGGTCTGCAGAATGTGAATGTCGACATACGTACGGGACGCGGACAGCGCCATGAGGTCCTCCGGTGGATCGGTCAGCGGGTACGGGTCATCGGCGGTCCTGCCGGACCGCTGCTTCGAGGGGCCACCTGGACGATGGCGCTGGTGTCTGTGGGCTCGATCCCCTTGTGGGCTCGATCCCCTCGTGGGCTCGATCCCCTTGAGCGAAAGGGGAGTCAAGAGGTTTTCGAGGGGGATGCCCGGTCCGCGCGGGCATCCCAGGAGTGGTAGGCGAGCCCCCAGTCGCGGCGGACTCGCTGCCGGGATTCGGGGTGGTCCCAGCGCGCGATGTCCCGGAGCAGCAGGTCGTAGTCCAACGGCTGCTCCACGGAACGCAGTTGGGTCACCAGTCCACGGAGCCGGTAGACCAGGGCCGGTACGGACGTGGCCTGGACGGCTGCCGCGACCCGCCGGTCGACGGCTTCCTCGCCGAACCGCCCGCTGCGGTGCAGGCTGCGCAGGGCCTTGCCCATGGTGATTCCGCCCATGTGCATGGGCCGGCTCTGACTCTGCTGGTGCAGACCGTAGAGCGACAGGGCCGCGTGTTCGGCTTCCAGCTCCGGCGTCACCTGCCCGTCGGTCCGACTCGTGTAGAAGCGCCAGAGCGCGGGCACCGTACCGGCCGGACGGCCCAGGCCGGAACGCAGGGCGGCGAGGTCCTCTCCCGGTGCCCGCATCTCAGCCCCGCCGGCGCGATCGGTGCGCCACCTTCCGTGGCTGTCCGCCCGCTGGCTCCAGTAGCGGCGCACGGGGGCAGCGGGACGGGGGCGCGGGGCGATCGCGGGTGCGGCGGGATCGAGTTGCGGGTCGGTGGACACTGCGGTCCCCTTCGGTGAGAGAGCGGGTGGATCGTCACGTGGTGCCGGTCCGGACGAACCGGTACTCATCCGTTCCGGCGTCCTGCGGCCCGGCGGGTGAGGATCCCGTCCAGACGGGCCCGGAAGGCACCTTCGGCTGTGCTGAGCCGGTAGACGTGGTCCTTACCGTCCTTGCTCACGGTCCGGCCGGTGAAAGTGCCGGGAGCGGCGGTGGAGAAGACCTGCTCCGCCACCTTCCATGTCGCCCGCTCGGCTTTCCGCTCCCATGCCTCCAGGCCTCGCTCCGACAGGTCGAAGTCCTCTCCGACCGTGCGCAGCCCCACCAGCAGACGCCGCACCACCGGGTCGAGTGCGTGCAGAAGGGTGTCTCCGGGGCGCTGGCCTCTGTCCCAGGGAATCGGTTCGCTGCCCGCCGCCCTCCGGAGATCCCCGGAGAGGTGATTGACGGCGGTGGCGAGCTTCTCCGCCTGATCCACCGCGTCCAGCAACGACTGGCAGGTCAGTCCGTCCGGGTCCAGCGCCGCCAGCGGCAGCGGGATCTCGTCGAAGAAGATGTCCTCGATGACGGCGGACTGGTTTCCGTACGCGACGCCGGTCAGCTCCACCTGGAGCGGATACGCCTCCGGTATCCGCTCCCGCACCTCGCTGAGGCAGCTGATCAGGACACTGGCCTGGAAACCCGAACGGGTGGCGGTCGCGTCGCGGTCCTCGGTCGCGCTGCTCATGGCCAGCAGCGCTTCGAGGCCGCGCCAGGCGGCCCGGCCCGGTTGGTGCCTACGGGGGCGGACGGATGGCACCGAACTGCTCCCACCGGCCTTCTTCTTGCCCCGGAGGGCGGGGCGGTCGGTGATCCAGGCGGTGTGCGGCTCGACGCCCGGGTCGATGACGAGCCGGTCACCGGCGGCGACGATGACCCGGGTGACGCGCGCACCCGCCGCTGTCTCTTCGGGGACCAGCCGGATCCGGCGCGACTGCCAGGTCCATACGTCGAGCAGACCGCGGGGGGCTCTGGACCGCCAGGCGGGTGTGGCGCACGAGAGGGTGTCCTCGATCGTGCCTTCCGTCGCGCGCCGGTGCCACTGGGGCAGGTCGTCGGACGGAATCCCCTGCCCGAAGGGGATGTTGAGCAGCAGGGTCTCATAGACGGTCCGCCCGACAGGCATGATGACGCCCAGCTGCCCCAAGGGACCGACCGGGTTTCCCGTGGTCTTGCCGGACTTCATCCGCGGATCGCCGACGACTCCCGTCTTGATGGCGGCCGTGTCCCAGCAGTGGGTGTGCAGAAGCCACCGTGCGGCCTGTGCCGGGGTCAGCTCCAACGGATCGCCCTCGGTACGGGACGAGAACAGCGGAACGTTGTTCCCGGTGGCGTAGGTGGCCACCAACAGGGCGGACCCCTTCGTCTCGCCTTTGGGCGTACGCAGCCCGGCGACCTGCGCGAAGGGCGCGACGGGATCGAACAGATCGAAGAGATGGCGGTACGTGTCCATATAGGCGGACAGCTTTTCCCGCTGCTGACGCGTGAAGGCTCCAGCCTCGAACATCGCTGCCCATTCGGCTGCGTCCGCCGGCCGTCCGAGCGCATCCACCACAACAGGAAGCAGTAATTGACGGAAGATCGCGGGCTTCTGCGTGGGCAGGTCGACCACGATGTCCTGAAATTTTTCCGCGTCAAGGAGCAGGCGACTCAGGCCGACCGCCGGCGTTTCTCCGCCCTTGCGCCGACTCTCACTCTCCGCGTCAGCCGCAGGGCGTACGAGCAGCCATGGCTCGTCCAGTACATTGAACAACTTGGTCCCCCCAAGCTTTTTCGTCTGATCGACGTAAGGTCAAGCGTCGCATATTCCCCTTCGTTCACGTGGGGGAATGGAAAGAATGCCCCGCACCCTTTCACACCAGCCATCCTCGGTACCCACCGAAGACGTTCCGCTTTCTTCTTCCACGGACGGTCCCGTTCCACGGGCAGTCCCGCGACGGAGAGGAAAGCCGAACGGTGAGGAACGTGTTCCCGCCGCTTCGCGCACACTTATCTCCTGGAATGGGGCTCAGCGGCTGTTCCTTCTTCCAGCAGACCGAGTTCGTCGTCATAGCGCAGTCGGCGACCGGCGAGAACGGCACCGCGCCGGGAATCGAGGACGAGAGCCTGGCTGTACCGCAGCCGCGGATGACCGAGCCAGCCGGGCAGCGGGCCCAACTGCTGAACGGCTTCCGCCGACACATGCGTGGGCAGTCGCACCGTCCCACCCAGCACGTCGTCCAGCAGGTGGTCGGAAACATCGCCGTTGACGGTCAGCGCCCTCCCCGAGAGGGTCCGGTACATCTCAGCGTCCTCGATCACGACGATGACCTCGGCGCCGGCCTCTCCGTCCCGGACGACGGCGTCCAGGTCGGTGTCCCGGCCGCCGCCCGGTACGGAGACATAGTGCAGCCCCGCCAGGGTGGTGCCTTCCTTGTCTCCGCGTCGGGTCAGGAGGTACTCGGCGGCCGCGGCGGCCCGCTCGCGCTGTTCGGTCTCCCAGCGCGTCGCCGCCGCCCGCGCGTCCTCTCTCCAGGGTGACGGCACGAACGTGTCGCGGCTCCCGTAACCGGCCGCGACGAGTTCGGGCACCTCGCCGGGGACGCGCCACAGGCCGGTGTCGCCCTGGGCCTTGAACACCAACGCGGCGGTACGGAGCAGCAGGTGGCGTCCGTAGATGAATTCTGACGCGCCGAGGAACTCCGGCGCCGCGCCGCCGGCCGTGGCGAGGACGGGATCGGACGCGCCCGCGTCCGGTGTTCCGTCCTGCCCCGCGAAGCCGGTGATCACGACGCGTGGACGGGCCAGGCGGGCGGTCCGGGTGACACCCTCATGGCGGTGCAGGCGCCCGATCCGTTGCAGCAGGAGGTCGATCGGAGCGAGGTCCGTGATGAGAAGGTCGGCGTCGACATCGAAGGACTGCTCAGCCAGTTGAGTCGCGACGACGATCAGCCGGGCCGGCCGTACCGGGGGCTCGCCCTCCTTCGGCGCGCCGAGCATGCTCAGACAGTGTCGCGTTCGGTCCGCTCGTGGTCCGACAGCGATCTTCCCGTGCAGCAGCAGTACGTCCTCACCGAAACGCTCGCGCAGCGCGATGGAGAGGGACTGAGCCCGACGGACGGTATTACGGATCACCAGGGCGCAGCCGCCCGCCGCGAGTTCCACGCCGAGAAGGTCGGCGACCGAAGCGTCCGCCGCCTCCTGTGCCTTCTCCGCCTCCTCCCGGGGCGCCCGGGGACCGGGGATCGTCTCCGGCATGAGCTCGACGGAGACATGCAGATCCTCACGCCAACTGGCACAGGTCGCGATATCGACGTGCGACCGGGACCCGTCCGGCGCCATCCACGCGGCGGTCACCGAGGGGTACCCCCGTGGTTCAGGAAGCGCTTCGGCAGTGAATTCCTCGGCGGTGAATTCCTCACGTGAGGCGGCGCCGGCCAGGTAGGCGTCGATCAGCTCCTGGCGCTGCCGGGGCGGAAGCGTCGCGGACAGCAGCACCACGGGAGCCCCGGCCTGACCGAGCCAGCGCAGGCCCTCCTTGAGGAACTGCGACATGTAGACGTCCGCCGCGTGCACCTCGTCAAGCACCACGACCTTGCCGGCCAGGCCCGCCATACGGAGCATCACGTGCTTGGTACGGGTCGCGGCGAACAGCAACTGATCGATCGTGCCGACGACGAACGGGCACAGAAGCCCTCGCTTGGCACCGAGGAACCATTCGGCGGGGCCGCGTGACACCGGTCGTACGGGGTGTCCGCGCAGAGCGGCCACTCCGTCTCCGTACAGGTCGTCGTCAGCGCACTCGCCGAACTCGTCGACCCCACCGAACCTGGCCTCGGGGTCTTCGGCGCCCCCGTCCAGCAGATCGCGCCACTCCTTGTTGAACATCCGCTTGCCATGGAGCAGGGCGACCTGGGAGGCCAGTTCCTCGTCGATGGCGCCGACCCAGGTCCTCACCTGCCCGAACATCGGATCGCTGGTGGACTGCGTCGGCATCCCCACGAACACGCCGTCCGCACCGAATCGGGCCGCCAGGATCTCGGCCGCCATCAGCGCGGCCTTGGTCTTGCCCTCCCCCATCGGCGCCTCGACGACCAGCAAGCCGGGGGCTTCCATGCGCCGGGCCGTGTCCAGGACCATGGTCTGGGACGGACGGGGGTCCTGCCGGAACCGGTCCCGGAACGCGTCAGGAGCAGGCTCGGCCAGACGCCCCCAACCACCCCGCAGGCGGAGACTCTCCCAGGCCCGGCCCGCCCGCTCTCGCGCACGGCCCACGGTCACCTCCGACAGCTTGTCGATGCCGCCGAAGTGCTTCTCGTCGCTGGCGATCCAGTCCGCCATGACGACGAGACCGCTCAGGTGCAGCTGCGCCGCGCGCGAGGGGACCCGCACCGGCTCGGCCCCGGCCAGGTCCCGGAAGCCGAGCTCCTCGGTGAAACGGTGCACCAAGGCCGACCGCGCCTCGGCCCAGCGCGGGCCGCCGGCCAACTGTCCCCGGCCTTTCGGATTCGGATCCGTGGCGGCCCGGCGTGGAAAGGCACCATGATGCCCGGCCACCAGCGGCCATACCCAGCCCACGTGTTCGTCCCGCCACCCGGCTCCCGGAAGCACCGTACGCAGCACCCAAGCGCCTGCCCGATCGTGCCGCCACGCGAATTTTCTGGCGGTGGGCTCATGCCATTCGAGCCCGGTCGCACGCACCCTCTCGGCGCCCTTCGGCCAGAGACGCTGAAAGGCGGGCGTGGCCTTTCCACAGTCGTGCAGTCCGCACAACCAGGCGAAGAACCGCCGCCCTTTGCCCGCCCCTCCGGCGACTTCGTCGATCATCTGCCGGGTGGAAGGAGTCAGAAAACCATCCCACAGGCACTCAGCCACCGCTGCGGTGTCAAGGAGATGGGACAGCAGGAGATTCATCGTCCCGCCGCCCTTCTCCTCGGACTTCCCCCAGAGCACACCGAGGGCGTCGGCAGCGTCACGTGCGGCGTCGGGCTGAAAGCGGCTCCCAGCCACGCAACTCCCTCCGTCCGTCTCGGTCTGCTTTGTAAGCTGGATCGGCAGCCTAAACGGGACCACTGACAGTGCGAGGGAATTGAACATTGCTTACCTGTTTTCCGTCCGCCGGGAGGTGCCCTGTGGTAGGGACGGAGGCCGCAACGCAACTGAATGAAAACGGGGCGGCGGCCGGGTAAGGTCGCAGGTCAGCAAGTGTCGTCCCCGCGCCTGCGGGGGTGTTCCCCGCAAGGCGCAACCCCCACAAATCGAACGGGCGTCGTCCCCGCGCCTGCGGGGGTGTTCCCGGGTGGAACGGGGCGGGTGCAACGGGGCGTCCGTCGTCCCCGCGCCTGCGGGGGTGTTCCCTTCGGGCTCTTCCTTGGCGCGCTCCCATCCGAGTCGTCCCCGCGCCTGCGGGGGTGTTCCCTGTGATTCCGATAGAGCGGGCCTGCGACCAGAGTCGTCCCCGCGCCTGCGGGGGTGTTCCGACCTTGACGCCACCTTTGACGAGATCAACGAGGTCGTCCCCGCGCCTGCGGGGGTGTTCCGCCGAGGTTGTCCCACGCCTGCCAGCTGTTCCGGTCGTCCCCGCGCCTGCGGGGGTGTTCCGGTGACGTCGCGCGGTGAAGAGCAGCCGCAGACGTCGTCCCCGCGCCTGCGGGGGTGTTCCGCTCGGCCCACGCGCCCTTGTCGGCGACCAGGTGTCGTCCCCGCGCCTGCGGGGGTGTTCCTCTCTGCGTCGGGCCTCAGCGGTGGTGGGCACCGTCGTCCCCGCGCCTGCGGGGGTGTTCCCTCGGTCATCGGGCACATGGAGTGGCAGAAGGGGTCGTCCCCGCGCCTGCGGGGGTGTTCCGTCGGGGCGCTGTACCGGTGCACCTGAGCAGCAGTCGTCCCCGCGCCTGCGGGGGTGTTCCCCAGCACCAGGAGATTCGCAACCTCCACGCCGAGTCGTCCCCGCGCCTGCGGGGGTGTTCCAGCAGCCAACTTCGGCGGCCTCGGCGCCCCGGGGTCGTCCCCGCGCCTGCGGGGGTGTTCCACCGCGTGATGAAACCGTCAAGAAATTCGCCAAGTCGTCCCCGCGCCTGCGGGGGTGTTCCTTGGGCCACGGTGGGCTTGTTCGGCGCCCCGGGGTCGTCCCCGCGCCTGCGGGGGTGTTCCCCCACCGTCGTTGGACGCACCCGCGTCTCACTGGTCGTCCCCGCGCCTGCGGGGGTGTTCCTGCTCGGCGGGCGCGTCGCCACCCTTACTGCCCGTCGTCCCCGCGCCTGCGGGGGTGTTCCGGTTGCGCTGACGGAGTTCGTTCGGAGCGAGGAGTCGTCCCCGCGCCTGCGGGGGTGTTCCGATTCCGTCACCTACGGAATCCACGCTCGACTGGTCGTCCCCGCGCCTGCGGGGGTGTTCCCCCGTTGGCAGCCTCGACGCATCCCTCCGTGCTGTCGTCCCCGCGCCTGCGGGGGTGTTCCCGCAGTCGGCGCCTACACACTGGAGATCAGCGCGTCGTTCCCGCGCCTGCGGGGGTGTTCCCCTCACCCTGACCGTCGCTGGATCCACCTCGGCGTCGTCCCCCGCGCCTGCGGGGGTGTTCCGTGGATGGGCGGCGGGATCGCGGCGATTCTGCTGTCGTCCCCGCGTCTGCGGGGCTGTGGCTTCCGCCTTGCCGTCGAGGCGGGCGGCGGGCTTTCCGCCCGCCGCCCGCCTCCGTCCGTCGGCCCCACAAAGCTCGCCGCCGCAAGCGCTCGTACGCCCCCCGGGCTCACGGGTCGCCCGCGCCCCCAGGAGTCGCGGCGTCGGGCGAACCGTACCGGCCGGTAGGGCTCGGCTCAGGATTCCGGGACCTCCAGGGTGGTGATTCGCTGGGCTCCCCCCGTGGTGCCGGGCTGGGCGCTTGTCAGGTCGAGCCTCAGGCGTGCGGCCGTCAGGCGGTCGAAGGTCAGGGTGGTCGGTGACCCGGAGGTGGTGGCCCAGGTGATGTGCTGGTTCTTTGCCGGGACGTACTTTCGGCCGTCCCAGTACGAGGCCGTCACGGAGGCCGGCAGTGCGTGTGTGGCGTCGACGGTGAAGGTGATCTCGACGGTGGTGAAGGTGCGCGGGCCGTCCCACGTCACCGATACCCAGTCGGACGGGCGTGCTCCGTTGAAGGCGGGCAGGAGCGCGGTCGCGCTCTTGGCGAACGCGTTCGACCAGCCGGTGTTGGTGTTCCCGTCGAGCATGGCCGTCGGCAGCGTGTTCGGCGACCCTGAGTAACTGGCATCCGCCAGGGGGTAGTTCGGGGTCCCGGTGCCCGGGTCGGGCTGCGGGGCCGGGGCCGGTGCGCGGGAGAGGACGGCCGCGTTGGTGGCGCGGACCGTGATGGTCGCCGGGCGCAGGGCCGCCGATTCGGCGGTGATGGCGACCTTGCCGGGCTTGGTGCCCGACCGGACGATGGCCAGGGCCTTGCCGTGGAACGCGGCCCGGTCGGAGGCCTGGTAGCGTTCGGCGCTCTCCTGGCGTCCGTTGTCCACCCCGGCGAGCGAGCCGCCGGTGACGTGGAAGGCGATGCGGTTGTCGGCGCCGGGCACCACGACTCCCCTCGCGTCGATCACCTCGGCGGTCACGTAGCACACGGAGCGGCCGTCTGCGTCGAAGGCCGGGCGGTCCGGGGTGAGCCGCAGGGCGTGTGGTGCACCGGCGGTGCGCAGCACGTCCGTGGCGACCTGGCGTCCCTGGTGGCGGGCCACCGCCTTGAGCTCCCCGGCCGCGAAAGGCACCTGCCAGACGAGGTGCAGTTTTCCGGCGCTTCCGTTCGGGCTGGTGTAACTGCTTGGGTAGGGGCCGGAGGTGACGGTCTTGTCGTCCCCGGTCGGCTCGGTGGTCTCCAGGTAGGTCCTGCCGTCGGTCGTCCTCTTCGTGTCGAACTTCCGGACGCCGAGCGATGTGCCGTTGAGGAACAGCTCGACCGTGTCCACGTTCGCGTACGCCCAGACCTCGACGGTCTCGCCGGGCCGGTGGTCGGTCCAGTCCATGGGCAGCAGGTGGACCATCGGTTCACTGGTCCACTGGCTGCGGAAGAGGTGGTACATGTCCTTCGGGAAGCCGGCGGTGTCCACCGCGCCGAAGAACGACGCCTTGACCGGGAAGACGTCGTAGGGCGTCGGTTCGCCGATGTAGTCCATGCCCGACCACAGGAACTCCCCGACGAAGAACCGGCGGTCCCTGTCCTTCTTGAGCCCGTACTCGCCGCTCATCGTCCAGGACGCGAGGTTGTTGTCGAAGGAGGAGGTCTCGCGCTTGCCGGGGGTGTGGTTCTCGCCGGTGTTGAGGTGGGCGGGTTCCTGGTACGTCCCGCGGGTCGAGGTCTCCGAGGAGGACTCGGACTCGAAGAGGAACAGGTGCGGGTACCGCGCGTGCAGGGCGTCCACCGAGGCGGCGGAGTTGTAGTTGAGGCCGAGACCGTCGATCTTGCTCAGCATCCGGTCGGCCGGGGATCCCACGGCGGGCAGCGCGCGGTACTTGTCCGAGCCGATCACGATCGGGCGGGTGGTGTCGAGGGCGCGGATGCCGTCGATGAGCCGCTGCGCCATGCCGAGTCCGGCTTCGCCGGTGGAGTCAGGGATCTCGTTGCCGATCGACCACAGCATCACCGCCGGGGAGTTACGGGCGGCCTTGACCATCTCGGCGATGTCGGCGTCGCACCAGGCGTCGAAGAAGCGGCCGTAGTCGTGGGCGTTCTTGCCGGTCTTCCAGCAGTCGAACGCCTCGACCATCATGAGGATGCCCAGGCGTTCGCAGACCTCGATCATCTCCGGTGACGGCGGGTTGTGCGAGGTCCGGAGGGCGTTGACACCCATGGACTTCATGAGGGTCATCTGGCGCAGCAGTGCGTCGCCGCTGACGGCGGCGCCCAGGGCGCCCTGGTCGTGGTGGAGGTCGACACCCTGGATCTTGGCGTATTCGCCGTTGAGGGTGAGTCCGTTGTCGGGGTCGATCGTGAGGGAGCGGAATCCGAAGGTGGTGCGGTACGTGTCCACGGTCTTTCCGTCGACGCGCAGTTCGGTGTCCAGGCTGTAGAGGTGCGGGGTGTCGAACGACCACAGTCGGGGATGCCGGACGGTCATCTCCTGTGTGGCGGCGGTCGGGGTCTGCCCCGTCGTCAGGTATGAACTCGCCCGGGCCACCACGTGGTCATCGGGGTCGCGCACCGTGGTGACGACGGAGACCTTCGTGCCGCCGCCGGACGCGTCGGCGACGGTGGTCCGCGCGCTGACGGTGGCGTGGCCCGCCGCGACGGTACGGGCGAGGTCGGGCGTGGTGACGGCGGTGCCCCAGCGCTCCACGTGTACCGGGGTGGTGATCACCAGCCGGGCGTGCCGGTAGATCCCGCTGCCCGAGTACCAGCGGCTGCTGGGGAGTTGGTTCTGCACCTTGACGGCTATGACGTTGGGGGTCCTGCCGTCGGTGTGCAGCAACGGGGTGAGGTCGAAGGCGAATCCGGTGTAGCCGTACGGGTGGTTGCCCACGAGTGTGCCGTTGCAGTACACGTACGAGTCCATGTAGACGCCGTCGAACTCCACGGAGATCCGCTTGCCGGCCAGTTCGCGCGGCAGGGTGAAGGAGTTGCGGTACCACCCGAGGCCGCCCGGCAGGAAGCCGGTGCCCGCCGCGGTCCCGAAGTCCGTGGTGGGGGTGAGTTCGATGCTCCAGTCGTGCGGCACGGCGACCGCGCGCCACGCCGAGTCGTCGAAGTCGGGTTTAGCGGCGTCGGCGTACGCACCGGTCGGGTCGGTGATCCCGGCCGGGTTGACCAGCGAGAACCGCCAGCCGTCGGTGAGTTCGACGGTACGGCCGGAGGAGGCCCGGGAGGAGGAAGTGGCCGGATCGGCTTGTGCGTTGCCCGGGGCGAGCAGCCCCGCGAGTGAACCGGTCGCGCCGACTGCCAGGAACGACCTGCGATTGACTGCCACGCGATTCTCCGCTTCGTCGCCGGACGGCACACATATCCATCGGATGGACCAGAAACAATCAATGGCAAACAGAATCGCTCACCGGGGATCGGATTCTTCCAGGTGAGCGCCGCCGAGCGTCAAGTGGTGTGCCGAGGGTTTCGCTCCCCGCGTGGCAGTCGGCCGCCCTCCCCGTCGGCGATGTCGTACACCGCCTCCGACATCTCGCCACCGTAGAAGCGGCCACTGACAGTCCCGTCCGCCCTTTCACCGCCGTGGTGGCGCGGCAATACTGTTGCTCCTGGTCCGAGAAGCGAGGTGTGGGCATGGTGGTCGATACCGAGGAGCCGGCGCTCACCGTCGACGAGCTGGCCGCACGGGCCGGGGTCACCGTACGGACCGTGCGCTTCTACAGCGCCCGGGGGCTGCTGCCGCCCCCGGTGATCGGGCCGCGCCGGGTCGGCCGTTACGGGCGGGGGCATCTGTCCCGGCTGGCGCTCATCGACGAGCTCCAGCACCAGGGCATGACGCTCGCCGCGATCGAACGCTATCTGGAGCATTTGCCGCCCGGTCTGAGCGCGCACGATCTGGCCGTCCACCGCGCGCTGGTGGCTTCCTGGGCACCGGACTCGGAGGAGGACGCCACGCGGGCGGAGCTGGAGCGGCGCGCCGGGCGGGGGCTGGGCGAGGAGGACATCGACCGGCTCGCCGCGATGGGGGTCCTCGTGCGGGGCGAGGGTCCGGACACCTACCGGCTGGATCCGGGGCTGCTGCGGCTCGGCGTCGAGCTGCTGGAGGTGCCGATCGCGTACGAGACGATCCTCGCGGCACGGGCGGTCCTGCTGGAACACACCCGGGAGGCGGCGCAGACGCTGACGCGGCTGTTCCGGGACGAGGTGTGGGCGCCGTACCGCGAGCGCGAATCCGACCAGGAGCAGGTCGCGGCGATGAAGTCCTTGTCGGCCCATATGCGGCCGCTGGTGGTGCGGGCACTGGTGACCGCCTTCCAGCGGTCGCTGAAGGAGGAGCTGCGGGCCGCGTTCCAGGCGGAGTGAGGACGGCCTGGAGCGCGGGGCGGGGCGCGGGGCGCCCGTGGTGGGTCAGGCGTCGCTGAACCGCTCGCCCTTCGCCGCCTTCTCGACCAGCAGCGCGGGCGGCTCGAACCGCTCGCCGTACCGCTCCGCCAGCTCGCGGGCGCGCGCGACGAAGCCGGGCAGGCCGCCCTCGTACCCGTTGATGTACTGGAGCACCCCGCCCGTCCAGGCCGGGAAGCCGATGCCCATGACGGAACCGATGTTGGCGTCGGCGACCGAGGTCAGGACGTTCTCCTGGAGGCAGCGGACGGAGTCCAGGGCCTCGGAGAAGAGCATCCGCTCCCGCATGTCGAGGAAGGGTACGCCGGCGTCGGGCCTGGCGAAGTGTTCGCGCAGGCCGGGCCAGAGGCGGACGCGCTCGCCGTTCTCGGCGTACACGTAGAAGCCGGCGCCGCCGCTGCGTCCCGGTCGCCCGAATTCGTCCACCATCCGGTCGATGACCGCGTCCGCCGGGTGCCCGGACCAGGTGCCGCCCGCCTCCTCGACCGCGCGCCTCGTCTCCTCGCGGATCTTGCGCGGCAGGGTGAGCGTCAGCTCGTCCATCAGCGAGAGCACCTTGGCCGGGTAGCCGGCCTGCGCGGCGGCCTGTTCGACCGACGCGGGCTCGATGCCCTCGCCGACCATCGCGACGCCCTCGTTGAGGAACTGCCCGATGACACGCGAGGTGAAGAAGCCCCGCGAGTCGTTGACGACGATCGGGGTCTTCTTGATCCTGCGCACCAGGTCGAAGGCGCGGGCGAGGGCCTCGTCGCCGGTGCGTTCACCCTTGATGATCTCGACGAGCGGCATTTTGTCGACGGGTGAGAAGAAGTGCAGCCCGATGAAGTCGGCGGGGCGTGACACGCCGTCGGCGAGCGCGGTGATGGGCAGGGTGGAGGTGTTGGAGCAGAGCAGCGCGTCCGGCTCGACGACGTCCTGGATCTCCTGGAACACCTTGTGCTTGAGCGCGGCGTCCTCGAAGACCGCCTCGATCACGGCGTCGCAGCCGGCCAGGTCGGCGGGGTCGGCGGTCGGGGTGATGCGGGCGAGCAGCGCGTCGCGCTCGGCCCCGGTCGTCCGGCCCCGGGAGAGCGCCTTGGCGAGGAGTTTCTCCGCGTACCCCTTGCCCTGTTCGGCCGCTTCCCGCGTGACGTCCTTGAGGACGACGTCGATACCGGCGCGCGCGCAGGAGTACGCGATGCCCGCGCCCATCATCCCGGCGCCCAGGACCGCGACCTTGCGGACCTCGCGCGGTACGACGGAGCGGGGGCGTCCCGCACCCGAGTTGACGGCCTGGAGGTCGAAGAAGAACGCCTGGATCATGTTCTTGGCGATCCGGCCGGTGACCAGCTCGGTGAAGTACCGGGCCTCGATGATCTGCGCGGTCTCGAAGTCGACCTGAGAGCCCTCGACGGCCGCCGCGAGGATGTTGCGCGGCGCGGGGTAGGGGGCGCCCGCGATCTGCTTCTTCAAGGTGGCAGGGAAAGCGGGCAGGTTGGCGGCGAGACGTGGGGTGGACGGTGTGCCGCCCGGGATCTTGTAGCCCTTGACGTCCCAGGGCTGCCACGACTCGGGGTGGGCGTCGATGAAGGCGCGCGCCCGCGTGAGCATGTCCTCGGTGGTGGCGGCGACCTCATGGATCAGACCGTTGTCCCGGGCGCGCTCCGGGGTGTACTGGGTGCCCTGGAGCAGTACCTTCAGCAGCGCGTCGGCGATGCCCATCAGCCGTACGGTACGGGTGACTCCGCCGCCGGCGGGCAGCAGCCCGAGCGTGACCTCGGGCAGGCCGATCCTGGACCCGGGGGCGTCGAGGGCGATGCGGTGGTGGCAGGCGAGGGCGATCTCGTAACCGCCGCCCAGAGCGGCGCCGTTGATGGCCGCGACGACAGGCTTGCCGAGGGTCTCGATGCGGCGCAGGGCGCGCTTGACGGCCAGGCCGCTCTCGAAGACCTCCTGGGCGTCCTCGGGGCGGGCCTTGATCAGGTCCTTGAGGTCGCCGCCCGCGAAGAAGGTCTTCTTGGCGGAGGTGACGATGATGCCGCGGATGCTGTCCCGCTCGGCCTCCGCGCGGTCGGCGACGGCCGCGACGGACTGCCGGAACGCCCGGTTCATGGTGTTGGCGGACTGGTTCGGGTCGTCGAGGACGAGGGTGACGACGCCCGTCCCGTCCTGTTCCCAGCGGATGGTGGTGGACTCGCTCATGCTGCTGCTCCGTAAAGTCCGTGCGGGCCGTGCCGGGTGGGAGGGGAACGGGCGGGGAGGGGAACGGGCCGGTCAGAGGCGCTCGACGATGGTCGCGACGCCCATGCCGCCGCCGACGCAGAGCGTGGCGAGGCCGTACCGCTTGTCCTGGCGCTCCAGTTCGTCGATGAGGGTGCCGAGGATCATCGCCCCGGTGGCGCCGAGCGGGTGGCCGAGCGCGATGGCGCCGCCGTTGACATTGACCTTGTCGAGGGAGATTCCCATCTCCCCGACGAAGCGCAGGACGACCGCCGCGAAGGCTTCGTTGATCTCGACCAGGTCGATGTCGTCGATGGTCAGTCCGGCCTTGGTGAGTGCCTTGCGGGTCGCGGGGGCCGGGCCGGTCAGCATGATGGTCGGTTCGGAGCCGGAGACGGCGGCCGAGACGATCCGGGCGCGGGGCGTCAGCCCGTACCGCTCGCCGATCTCCCGGGAGCCGATGGCGACGAGGGCGGCGCCGTCCACGATGCCGGACGAGTTGCCCGCGTGGTGGACATGGTCGATCCGCTCGACCCAGTGGTACTTCTGCAGGGCGACGGCGTCGAAGCCGCCCTGCTCGCCGATGGCGGCGAAGGACGGTGTGAGCGCGGCGAGCGAGTCGGCGGTGGTGCCGGGGCGCGGGTGCTCGTCGTGGTCGAGGACGGTGAGTCCGTTGCGGTCGAGGACCGGGACGACCGAGCGCCCGAAGCGGCCTTCCTTCCAGGCGGTGGCGGCCCGTTCCTGGGAGAGCGCGGCGAATTCGTCGACATCGCGCCGGGTGAAGCCGCCGAGGGTGGCGATCAGGTCGGCGCCGATGCCCTGCGGGGCGAACCCGGTCGCGAAGTTGGTCATCGGGTCCATCGCCCAGGCCCCGCCGTCGGAGCCCATCGGTACGCGCGACATGGACTCGACGCCGCCCGCGAGGATCAGGTCCTCCCAGCCGGAACGGATCTTGGCGGCGGCCAGGTTGACGGCCTCCAGGCCGGAGGCGCAGAAGCGGTTCTCCTGTACGCCGGCGACGGTGTCGGGCAGTCCGGCGGCGATGGCCGCGACCCGCGCGATGTCCGAGCCCTGGTCGCCGAGCGGGCTCACCACACCGAGCACGATGTCGTCGATCGCGGCCGGGTCGAGACCGGGGAAGCGGCCACGGAGTTCGTGGATCAGGCCGACGACGAGGTCGATCGGCTTGGTGCCGTGCAGGGCGCCATGGGCCTTGCCGCGGCCGCGCGGGGTGCGGATCGCGTCGTAGACGAACGCTTCGGTACTCACGGCAACTGCCTTTCGGAGAATGCGGAGACTTCACTGAAGCGGTGGAGCGGCGAGCGGTGGAGCGGCGAGCGACACGGGAGGGCTTGGACGGCGGAGAGATGGGCCGCCCGCCTGGTCACGCCAGCAGTGACCGGCCGATGATCTCCTTCATGATCTCGGTCGTACCGCCGTAGATCGTCTGGATCCGGCCGTCCGTGAACGCCCTGGCGACCGGGAACTCCGTCATGTAGCCATAGCCGCCGTGCAGTTGCAGGCAGCGGTCCGCGACCCGTTTGTGCAGCTCGGTGGCCCACCATTTGGCCATCGAGGCGTGCACGGCGTCGAGTTCCCCGTTCGCGTGGTCGACGATGCAGCGGTCGAGGAACGTCCGGGTGACGGCGCACTCGGTGGCCATCTCGGCCACCTCGAACCGTATGTGCTGGAGTGCGGCCAGCGGCCGCCCGAACGCCTCGCGCTCCTTGACGTGTCGCGTGGTGATCTCCAGCAGATGTTCGGCGCCGGCGATCCCGGCCATCGCGATGCTCAGCCGCTCCTGCGCCAGGTGGTTCATCAGATGACCGAAGGCGCCGTTGAGTTCGCCGAGCAGATTCTCCTTGGGGACGCGGACGTCGTGGAAGAACAGCTCGGCGGTGTCCTGCGCCTTCTGGCCGATCTTGTCGAGGTTGCGGCCGCGCTCGAAGCCGGCCGCCCCGCGCTCGACGACCAGCAGGGAGAGCCCTTTCGCGCCGCCCTGCGGAGTCGTGCGGGCGACGACGATCACCAGATCGGCGAGGATGCCGTTGGAGATGAAGGTCTTCGAGCCGTTGAGCAGCCAGTGGTCGCCGTGGTCCTCGGCGGTGGTGCGGATGCCCTGGAGGTCGGAGCCCGCGCCCGGTTCCGTCATCGCGATGGCGGTGATGATCTCGCCGGTGCAGAAACCGGGCAGCCAGCGGCGCTTCTGTTCCGCCGTGCCGAGCGTGGTGAGGTAGGGGCCGATGATGTCGTTGTGCAGGCCGAGCGCGAGCCCGGAAGCACCGGCCCGGGTGAACTCCTCGGCGAGGACGGCGCTGTAGCGGAAGTCCGGGTCGCCGCCGCCTCCGTACTCCTGAGGTACGGCGAGGCCCAGCAGCCCCTGCCGGCCGGCCGCCAGCCAGGCGTCCCGGCTCACGATCCCGTCCTTCTCCCACTGATCGTGGTGGGGAAGGACCTCCTTGGCGAGGAAGGTACGGACGGTCGCGCGGAACGCCTCGTGCTCGGCGGCGAAGATCCGGCGCTTCATCTCAGCTCCCCTCGGTGTCGCGTACGGGCACGCCCTGGCCGGGTGCGGGCCGTTCGCGTGCGGGCCCGTCCGTCTCCCGCGCGGGCAGGTCCCAGTCGCGGGCGACCTCGGCGGTGTCCGCCCCCGGCTGCGCGGGCGGGCGGCGCACGGACCCCGGGGTGGCGGAGAACCGGGGCGCGGGGGCCGGCTGGGTGATGCCGCCGTGATCCGTGAACGTCCCCCGGGCCGCGAGATGCGGGTGGGCGGGGGCCTCGGTGAGCGACAGGACGGGGGCGACGCAGGCGTCGGAGCCCTCGAAGATCTTGGTCCACTCCCGCCGGGTCTTCGTCCTGAACCGGGCGGCGACGGCGTCCCGGAGCTCGTCCCAGCGCGCGAAGTCCTTACGGGCCGGGACCTCGTCCGCGATGCCGAGCAGCTCGATGAACTCGTTGTAGAACCGCTGCTCCAGCGCGCCGACCGCCATGTACGCGCCGTCGGCGGTCTCGTAGGAGCCGTAGAAGGGGCTGGCCCCGTCGAGCAGGTTGGCGCCCCGCCGGTCCTGCCAGCCACCGGCGGCCATCATGGCGTGGATCATGGTGGTGAGGTGGGCGGTCCCGTCGACGATCGCCGCGTCCACGACCTGGCCGGTGCCGCCGGGGGTACGCGCGTGCTGGAGCGCCGCGAGCACCCCGATGACGAGATAGAGCGCGCCGCCCGCGTAGTCCCCGAGGAGGTTGGCGGGCAGGGCGGGCGGTTCCTCGGCCTTGCCGATCATGGAGAGGGCGCCGGTGACGGCGATGTAGCCGATGTCGTGCCCCGCGCGCTCGGCGAGCGGGCCTTCCTGGCCCCAGCCGGTCATCCGCCCGTACACCAGCCGTGGATTGCGGTCCAGGCACTCCTGGGGGCCGATGCCGAGGCGCTCGGCGACGCCGGGCCGGTACCCCTCGATGAGCACATCGGCGCGCTCGACTAGATCGAGGACCCGGGCCGCGCCGTCCTCGGCCTTGAGGTCGATCAGCACGGAGCGTTTGTTGCGGTTGGTCAGGTCGTACGCCGGGTCGATCCCGAGGCCCGCGCCGCCCGGCCGGTCGATCCGTACGACGTCGGCGCCGAGGTCGGCGAGCGTCATGGCGGCGAACGGGCCGGGCCCGATCCCGGCCAGCTCGACCACGCGGACGCCGGTCAGCGGACCGTTTCCCGTCGCCTCGGTCGGCGGACCGTTTCCTGTCGCTGCCATCTGGGCCCCCAGCACTGTGACACAACCGATGTAACACCAGCGATGCTAAGAAGCCGCTCCACACCGCACAAGACCCCGGCGAAGCAAGCGCTTAGCTCTTCGTCGCCGAGCCTATGCCGTCCAGCTCCGCGATCAGCTTCTTGGTGGCGATGACGCGATAGCTCTCCTCCACCCAGTCGCAGAGCAGCCGGGCGGGCTGCGCGCCCTTCTCTTCCAGCGGGACCCGTACCCAGCCGGCCTTGCCGAGTCCGTATCCGACGGGCTCGGCGCCCGGGAGGGACAGGGCGTGGGCGTGCGCGGCCTCGTCCGTGAGTTTGAATCCGACGCCCAGCGGATCGGTGCCGTGCCCCATGCCGAGGAAGACGAAGATCTTCTTGTTGACCTTGACGACAGGCTCACCCCAGGGGAATTCCTCCGCCGCACCGGGCAGCGAGAGGGCGAATTCCCGCACCTCTTCCCATGTCGTCCGCGCGCCTGTCGGTTTCGTCGCCATCCCGGCCTCCGCTGTCGCGTCCCCCTGTTTCCTCCCACGCTAGCGTCGGCCACCGACAAGGGCGCGGAGCGGACGGCGGGGGTCCGCTTGTGGGTCGCGGACGCGCGGCAGCAGCGCGGTCAGGACCGGGACCGGCCTCACCCGGTCGCCGACCGGTCGCAATCGGTCACAACAGATCGATAACCGGTCACTAACCGGTCGCTTCGCGCAGCGCCCTGCGGCAGAGGGTGTCGGCCCGCCGGGTCGACTCGGGAAGGCGGTAGTCGCGGGCGAGGTGGAGGGTGTGCGCGCAGGCGGTCGCGAGATCGACGCGGTGGCCGACGGAGACGAAGACCGGCTTGACGCCCTCCTGGGTGCGCAGCGCCCTGCCCACCTCCTCGGCATCTCCCTGAACGCTGCCCGCCTCCCCGCCATGCGCGAGCAGCGGCGAGAAGTCACCACGCCGGGCGCCCGGCTGTTCGTACGAGAACGTGAACGGGTTCTTCGCCACCCCGATCACCGGCAGCCCGGTGACCACCCCGAGATGGCTGGCGAGCCCGAAGCGGCGCGGATGAGCCCGCCCGTAACCGTCACAGACGACCAGCCCCGGGCCCTTCGTCAGCGAGGCGAGGGCGGCGAGGACGGTCGGGATCTCCCGGAAGGCGAGCAGCCCGGGGACATAGGGGAAGGTGACGCGGCCGACGGCGGTGGCCTCGTCGACCACGGCGAGGGTCGCGGCGTCGAGTACGACGGCCGCGGCGGCGACGACATCCCGCTCGTCGTCGTACGCCACATCCACCCCGGTCACCAGGCCCGTGCCGGGCGGCGGCCCCGGCTCGCCGAGCACGACGCGGCCGCGCAGTTCGTCCTGGATGGCGCGTGCCTCGGTCTCGTCCGCAGGCGTTCTGAGCATGGTCATGATGATCACCACCCTAGGGCCGGACGGGACCTGTGGGCCGCCCACGTTCTGGCTGATCCGGGTCTTGGCTAATCTGGCGATCATGTTCGTTCTGGAATTGACCTATACCGGTCCCATCGAGCGCGTTGACGAGCTTCTCGACGCCCATGTGGCCTGGCTGGACGCGGAGTACGCGTCCGGTGTCTTCATCGCTTCGGGCCGCAAGAACCCGCGCGACGGCGGGGTGATCCTGGCGGTCGGGGAGGACCGTGCCGAGATCCAGCGGATCACGGCGGCCGACCCCTTTGTGACCGGCGGTGTCTGCGTGTACCGGATCACCGAATTCATCGCGACGAAGACCGCGCCCGCGCTCGCCTCGTACCGCCAGACGCTCCCACAGCTCCCCCACTGATCACCCTGAGCCCGATCTCCCTGAGCGGCCCGCGCCTCCGAGCGGCCCGCGCCTCCGAGGCCCCACAGATCTCGCGGCGCTCAGGGGACTCAGGGCGCCGCCTCCGAAGTGCGTCCTTCCCTTGCCCTGACCGCCGCAGCCGCCCCAGGACCATCCGCCGGCCCGGCAAACCCTCAAGAGAAGTGACACACGTCACTCCCCTCCAGGCGCACTTATCGGCCCGCTCCTCCGTCTTTCTCATAAGGAGAAGACCGCCGGAGACGACCCCATCCGAACCGTCGCCGGTCCGTCGAAGGGGAGCAGTCATGTCACCCGTCATCGAAGAGGCCGTACAGGCCCGCCTGGTCGCGTCCACCCCCCAGGTGGAGATCGTTCCCGCGACGCTGCACTACGACCGTGAGGACCCCTTCACCGTACGCATGGCCTTCCCGCCGCCTGCGACGCTGGAGGGCACCGAGGTGACCTGGGAGTTCTCCCGTGAGCTGCTGGCCACGGGGATCACCGAGCCCGCCGGAGCCGGTGATGTGCGGGTGCGGCCCTTCGGCTACGGCCGTACGGTCATGGAGTTCCACGCCCCCGAGGGCACGGCGATGGTGCACCTGCGCACCGCCGAGCTGCGCCGCTTCCTGGAGCGGGTGCACGGCCTGGTCCCGGCCGGCCGCGAACACCTCTATCTGGACCTGGACCACGATCTCACCGAGCTGCTGCGCGACGCCTGCTGAGACGGGCCGCCCTCAGCCAGGAACGGGCCACCTGCCCTGCCCCACCTGCCCTGCCCTGCCCTGCCCTGCCCACACGCGATCGCGCGACGTATCCGTATACCGCCCGGCGGTATACGGATCTTTCGCTGTGCCACGAAACCACCGGCTGCCGCTCCCATCCGCCTCCCCTGTGATGAGACCGGGCAAAGGGCGGAAGGGCGGGAAAGGTGGAGGGGAGGGAGAGGTGCGGGGGAGGGAAAAGTGGAGGGGAGGGGGGAGAGACGGGGGCAAGGTACGCGTCCTGCCCCTTCCGTACACCTCCCCGACCTCGGCACATAGCGGAGCGTAACGACCCTCCGGCGCCCCCGGGCTTGGACTCCGGCTTACCGCGCCTTTAACCTACGGTGTCGTAACCTACGAACCCGTAGGTAAAAAATACTCCCGTCCCCAGGAGCACCCGTGACGATCACCTCTCCCCACCTCGGCAGTTCGGACGCGTGGACCGACGCCCGACTGCTGTACGCGCTGGAAGAGGTGGTGGAGAAGGAGCTCAACCGCCATCTCAAGGTGGCCAAGGACTGGATGCCGCACGAGTACGTGCCGTGGTCCGACGGCCGCAACTTCCCCGGCATATTCGAGGACGGGGATGCCTGGGACCCCCAGCAGTCCAAGGTCACGGACATCGGCAAGATCGCCCTCGTGGTGAATCTGCTGACCGAGGACAATCTCCCCAGCTACCACCACGAGATCGCCAGCCTCTTCGGGCGCGACGGAGCGTGGGGCACCTGGGTGCACCGCTGGACCGCCGAAGAGGGCCGGCACGGCATCGTGATGCGTGACTATCTGCTCACCTCGCGCGCGGTGGACCCTGACAAGCTGGAGCAGTTCCGGATGACGCACATGGCGGAGGGTTTCGAGTCCGACAACCGCCACTCGATGCTGCACTCCGTCGCGTACGTCGCCTTCCAGGAGCTGGCGACCCGTGTCTCGCACCGCAACACCGGGCACCAGTCGGGCGACCCGGTCTGCGACCGGATGCTGGCGCGGATCGCCACCGACGAGAACCTGCACATGGTCTTCTACCGGAATCTGCTGGGCGCCGCCTTCGAGATCGCCCCCGATCTGACCATGCAGTCCGTGCGCGATGTCGTCGTCAACTTCCGGATGCCGGGACACGGTATGCCGGGCTTCGAGCGCGCCGCCGCGCAGATGGCCATAGGCGAGATCTACAACATGCGGATCCACCACGACGACGTGCTGCAGCCGGTGCTGCGCTACCTCAAGGTCCTCGACATCGACGGGCTGGGCCCGGAGGGGATCAAGGCGCAGGAGGAACTCGGCCTGTACATGGGCGGGCTGGACTCCGAGGCGAGCAAGTTCGACGAGAAGCTCGCCGCTCGCAAGGCCCGGATGGCCGCCCGCGCCGCCGACTGACCTCCTGCACCGGGCAGGCCCGCGCCGAGGCCCGATCAGCGCTGAGAGCCGATCAGCGCTGAGAGGCCATCAGCGCTGAGACCCAACCAGCGGCGTGATCCGGCCCCTTGAAGGCGATGCCCGTTCCGGGCCGTACGGACGCGTCGTAGGCTGATCAGGATGAAACCTGTCCTCCGTGTTTTTCTCATCGGCGCCCCCCTTGCCGTCGTCGCCGCCGTCATCTTCGGCAGCGGCGGCGGCTCCGGTGTGCTCGCCGACCATCCGCCGTCGTACCCCGGGCAGAGCAGCGCGCCCGATCCGCTCGCGTCCGGGGACTCCAAGGACAACGAGGAGCTGGAGGACCGGATCCGCGCGATGCCGGCCGGGCTCGCGGATCCCGGGAAGAAGGAGATCGCCGGCAAGCTGGTGGCCAGCGCGGAGAACTCCACGCTCGACTGGCGGAGCCAGTACGGCGTCATCGGGGACGTCGGCGACGGCAACGGTTACACGGCCGGGATCATCGGCTTCTGCTCCGGTACGAACGACATGCTGCGCCTGGTCGAGTCGTACACGGAGAGCCACCCGGACAATCCGCTCGCCCCGTATCTGCCCGCGCTGCGCGAGGTGGACGGCACCGACTCGCACCAGGGGCTCGATCCCGGCTTCCGCGAGGCCTGGGCGAAGGCCGCCGAGGATCAGGACTTCCGTGACGCGCAGGTCGCGACCCGTGACCGGCTCTACTTCGACCCGGCGGTCCGGCTGGGCAAGATGGACGGGCTCGGCACACTCGGTCAGTTCGTCTACTACGACGCGATGGTGCTGCACGGCCCCGGGGTCGACGCGCAGGGCTTCTACGGCATCCGTCAGGCGGCGATGAAGAAGGCGAAGACGGCGGCCGAGGGTGGCGACGAGAAGGCGTATCTGAACGCCTTCATGGACGAGAGCCGGTCCGTGATCAAGCTGAAGTTCATCAAGACGCAGCGTGACTCGTCCCGGATCGACACCGCTCAGCGGGTGTTCCTGCGGGACGGCAACACGAACCTCGATCCGCCGCTCGTCTGGCAGATGTACGGGGACACGTTCCGGATCGAGGAATGACACCGACCGGTCACACGGGCCGGTCGCAGCGACCGGTCGCACGGGCAGGTCGCAGCGACCGGTCGCACGGGCAGGTCGCACGGCCCGGTCGCACGGGCAGGTCACACGGGCCGGTCACCCCACCGACCGGTCGCCGCGCCGGAGTCGCTGCCGCTCCTTCTCGGAGAGCCCGCCCCACACACCGAACCGCTCGTCGTGGGCGAGCGCGTACTGAAGGCACGCTGTCCGGCCGGCGCAGGCACCGCACAGCCGCTTCGCCTCGCGGGTGGAGGAGCCGGGCTCGGGGAAGAAGAACTCCGGCCCGGTCTGCGCGCACAACGCGTCGGCCTGCCAGGACAGTTCACGCGTGCTGGGGTTGATCGCCATGCCCGTCAGGCTGCCGCGTCGCGATAAACGCCCGCTTGACGAAGCATCAACGGGGGACGATATCGGTACCCGGCCGTCAGGCGTCGTCCGGAGCCGCTCCCTGCATGACGGCGAACCGTGCCCCGTAGGGATCGGCGAGCTTGGCGAACCGTCCCACGCCCTCCATGTCGAACGGCGCCATCCGTACCGTACCTCCCAGCTTCCGCGCCGCGGCCACCGTCGCGTCGCAGTCCGCGACCGCGAAGTACAGCAGCCAGTGCGGCCCCGCGTCCGACTCGACCGGGTCGGAGCCGAGCGGCACGAACCCGCCGAACATGGCGTCCGGACCCTGGCCCGCCGGATTGACCATCCGGTACGTACCGGTGCCGTCCGGCAGCGGCATGCTGAGGGCCTCCCAGCCGAAGACCGAGCTGTAGAAGGCGTACGAGGCGTCCTCGTCCTCCGTGTACAGCTCGCCCCAGCACAGCGCGCCCGGGTCGTTGACGACATCGAGCCCCTTCAGCTTGCCCGGCTGCCAGGCCGAGAAGGGGGCCCCCGACGCGTCGTTGAAGACCGCCATCCTCCCGATGTCCATGACATCCATCGGCTCGTTGACGATGGAACCGCCGCCCTGCCGGACGGCCTTGGCCGCCGCGTCGGCGTCGGAGGTCTGGAAGTACAGATGCCACGCCGAAGGCCCCTGGTCGGTCGGCACGGTCATCGCGCCGGCCGCTGTCCTGCCTCCGAGCTGGAACATGCCGTAACCGCCCGCGTCGGGCCCCGCCGACAGGAAGTCCCAGCCGAGCAGTCCGTTGTAGAAGGCGATCGCCCCGTCCAGATCGGGGGTGCCGAGGTCGGCCCAGTTCGGCGAGCCGGTGACAAAGGGAGTCTTGAGCATGACGTACTCCTTCGTGGTCCCGTTGCTCTCCTTCCGAGTCTCCCCCCGTTGCCACGCCGGGGCGACCGCGATGGTCCCCTGGGCAGCACGCCGGCCCGGCGGCGGTTCCGGCGAGGCGCCACGTGCGGCGGGCCGCGGCGCCTCCCGCCGGGCATGGGAGCATGAACGGGTCGGAGCGGATCGGTCGGATGGGGCGACGTCATGGCTGGTACGGGTCCCGGGCCTCAGGGCGATCTGGTGCCGCCGGGCAGAAAGGCCAAGGCGACTGTCGCCGAAGCGGCACTGCTCCTGGAGAACGCGGACCGGACGCTCGGTGATCACGCCCGCGCCGTGGCCGCCGTACGGAACGCTTTCCGGCCGCTCCAAGAGGATCTGATCCACGCCGAGCTGGGGGCGATCCCGGTCTCCCGGCTGAAGGATGTCACCGGGGGGCGGCTGCGGCTCGGCGCCCTCGAACAAGCCGGATTCGCCTCCGTGGGTGAGGTGCGCGACGCGGGCAGGCACGCCCTGCGCCAGCTGCCCGGCGTGGGCGCCCAGACCGCCGACCAGGCGGTCGAAGCCGCCGACCGGATCGCCGAGGCGGTCGGGGAGACCGTCTCCCTGAGGATCGATGTCGACGCGCCCGAGCCGCGCGTCACGGCGCTGCTGCTCGCCCTGCACCGGCTGATCGAGGCGGGCCCCGGGCTGCGGCGCGCTCATGACACCGCCGACCGGCTCGCCACCGAGCTGCGGGCGCTGCTGCCGGAGGCGGGTCCGGCCGGCGGACGGCTGCGGATGGCACTGGGCGGACGGGAGCGGCGTACGCGGGCCCTCGCCGCGGTGGGCCGGCTCCGGCGCCTGCTCGACGAGGCGGCGCGGGCGGACGTACCGGTCCTGCTCGCGCAGGTATCGGTCGATCTGCTGCGCGAGCCCGCCTCGGAGATCGCCGGATGGGTCGACTTCGAGCTGCGCTCCGCGGAGTACTACAGCCTGCTCGCGGAGACGGTGGGCGGCAGTCCCGATCTCACCGCCTCCGAGGGCTTCATGCCCTCCGCCATCGTCGCGCGGGTACGGGCGCAGGAGCTCGACGACACCCGGCTGCGGGTGTCGCTGCGCGGCTACCAGTCGTTCGGCGCGCGCTTCGCGCTGGCCCAGCGCCGCGTGATCATCGGCGACGAGATGGGTCTCGGCAAGACGGTCCAGGCCATCGCCGCGCTCGCGCATCTCGCGGCGCACGGCTCCACGCACTTCCTGGTGGTGTGCCCGAGCAGTGTCCTGATCAACTGGACGCGGGAGATCAGTGCCCGGAGCACCCTGCGCGCGATTCCGGTGCACGGTCCTGAGCGACTGGCGGCGTTCGCCGAGTGGCGTGAGCGGGGCGGGGTCGCCATCACCACCTTCGACTCACTGCACACGCTGCCGCCGCCGCGAGCCGACGGCGGCGAACCGCAGATGCTGGTCGTCGACGAGGCCCATTACGTGAAGAACCCGGAGACGCGCAGATCCCGTGCCGTGGCCGCGTGGACGGAGCCGGCCGGGCATGTCCTCTTTCTGACGGGGACCCCGATGGAGAACCGGGTCGCGGAGTTCCGGGGCCTGATCCGGCGCCTGCGGCCCGAACTGGCCCCGGATGTGCAGGAGATCGACGCGGTGGCCGGCTCGCAGGCCTTCCGCCGGGCGGTCGCCCCCGCCTATCTGCGCCGCAACCAGCAGGACGTCCTCGGCGAACTGCCCGCGCTGGTGCGGGTCGACGCGTGGGAGGAGTTCAGCGCCGCTGACCTGGCGGCCTACCGCGAGGCGGTGTCCGACGCGCACTTCATGCGGATGCGCCGGGCCGCGTACGCCCGTCCCGAGACCTCGGCCAAGCTGGGCCGGCTGCGGGAGCTGGTCGCCGAGGCCGCGGGAAACGGGGTGAAGGTCGTGGTCTTCTCGTACTTCCATGACGTCCTGGCCACCGTCCACGACGCGCTCAGGGCGGTCCACGAGGGCCCCGGCGAGCCGGTGTTCGGCCCGTTGTCCGGCGCTGTCCCGGCCGCCCGGCGGCAGCGGCTCGTCGACGACTTCACCGCGGCCCCCGGCCACGCGGTCCTGCTGAGCCAGATCCAGGCGGGTGGCATCGGGCTG
This sequence comes from Streptomyces sp. NPDC051569, assembly GCF_044454085.1. Classification (NCBI taxonomy): domain Bacteria; kingdom Bacillati; phylum Actinomycetota; class Actinomycetes; order Kitasatosporales; family Streptomycetaceae; genus Streptomyces; species Streptomyces sp. NPDC051569. The sequence continues at coordinate 498,143 of NZ_JBITDJ010000003.1, read as the reverse complement.
AACATGCAGGCCGCTTCGGTCGTCATCCTCTGTGAACCCCAGGTCAAACCCACGCTGGAGCACCAGGCCGTGGCCCGGGCGCACCGTATGGGCCAGGTCCGCACCGTCCAGGTGCACCGCCTCCTCGCGGTGGACAGCGTGGACCAGCGGATGCTGGACCTCCTCGCCGACAAGAGCCGTCTCTTCGACGCGTACGCGCGCCGGAGTGAGACGGCCGAGGCGGTGTCCGAGGCCGTGGACGTCCCGGACCGGGACATCGCTCGCCGCATCGTCGAGGAAGAGCAGCTGCGGTTGAACACCCCGGGGCCCGGGGCGGCGACGAGGATGCCGGGGAGCGCGGCGGAAGAGCCGCGCCGCACCCCGGAGGATGCGGATGCCGTGAGTGACGCGCCCTGATCGCGTAGGCGCACGCCGGGGCCCGTCGACGCCGGGCGTGCCACCGTACGAAGGGGCGCCGGCCGGCGGCCCGGAAGGCTTCCGGGCCGCCGGCCGGCGTGGTCGTCGGAGGTGGTGTCGTCGGACGTGGTCGTCAGACGTGGAACGCTCTCCGGTGGAGTGTCACCAGCGGGTCGGCGCCGGCGGCGCGACCACCGGCGGACGGTCGTCGCAGGTGATGGTGTTCGGCAGTTCCCATGAGGCGAGCCAGGGACCGGTGGTGCCGCCCCCGTCGTTGCCACCGAGGTCCGTCAGCGCGAACTCCGAGCCGGCGGGGGTGAAGTTGAACGATCCGCAGTTGTTGACGCCGACAGCGCCGACGTTGCGCGCGTCCACGTTCTCGAAGGACGCGGACCCCGACGCCCGGGCGCTGAGCACCGAGGTGCCCGTACCGTCGACCTTGATGTCCTTGAAGTGGACGTTCGTGATCGAGTACAGGTCCTTCACCGGGAAGTCGCTGACCAGCATGATCGCGTTGTAGGTGTTGTCGAGGAAGCGGTCCCCGGTCACCTGGATGTCCGCGTCGATGTTCTTCTCCAGGGCGTAGAACCAGATGGCTCCCAGCCCGATGTTCCAGTTCAGCTCGTACGTACCGGCCCGGACCGTGGTGTTGTCGGTGATCCACAGGTGCCCGGTGAACGGCTCGGCGCCGAAGCGCGAGCCGACCTGGATGGCGCTGCCCTCCCGGATCGGGTCGGCGATGAGGTTGTTCGAGACGGTGTTGTCGGTGCCGCCGTAGAGGGCGACGCCGTTCGCGAGCACCGGCGTCTGCACGGTGTTGTGATCCACCGTGTTCCTGGCGTCCTCGGTCTTCTCGGACCACAGGGCTATGGCGTCGTCACCGGAGTTGCGGACGAAGTTGTCCGACACGACCGACTGTGTCACGCCGGTGTGGAAGTTGATGCCGTCGGCGATCTGGTCGGTGATGACGTTGTCCGTGATCCTCAGCTTCGACATCGGTCCGTCGAACCACATGCCCACCTTGGTGTGGTGGATGTAGAGGCCGTCGATGGTCGAGTCGCTCATCGCCCCGCCGACGCCGTTCACCTGGTCGGTGTCGATACGTTCGCGGACGTCGCCCTCGATGGCGAAGCCGGACAGGTGGACATTGGTGCTGCCACCGGCCGACGCGTCCTTGCCGTAGAAGCCGACGCCCGTGTGCACCGAGCCGTCGGGGGCCGGGGTGCTGAGGGCGACCTGGTGGCCCTTGATGATCGTGTACCAGCTGCCGGCGCCTTCGATCGTCACGTTGTCGACGATGATGTGGCGGTTCACCTGGAAGGTGCCCGGCGGGATGTAGACCTTGAGGTGCGTCCGCTTCGCGAAGGCGATCGCCTTGTCGAACGCGTCGGCGGAGTCACGCCGGCCGAGCGGGTCGGCCCCGAAGGCCAGGACGTTGGCCGCGAGCAGATCGACGTGCGGCAGACCGACGAGCTGCGAGTCGAGCAGGTCGACGACCGTCGGTACGCCACGGCTCCCGGCGGGCACGGTCAGCCGCACCTTGTCGCCGGCGCGGTAGGTACGGCCGAGCGGCAGGCGCTGCTCGTCGTAGAAGTGGTTCGGACGGTACGGCTTCGCGATCACGGGGGCGGGCGTCGTGGCGCTGGGCACGCAGGAGCACTCGGTGATCCACCAGTCGGGCTGCAGCAGACCGGCGTTGGGGGCGTTCGAGAACGGATACTGGTTGTACAGCCACGCGTACTGCGAGGTGAGCGTCATGGTGGACCGGTCCTTGCCGTTCACCGTGACATCGAGCGGCGCGGTGATGCCGCCGCCGCCCGGCGCGTCCGGAATGCTGTAGCGCACGTTGATCGCGTCGGCCGCGCTCGGCAGCGTGAACTCGACGTACTGTCCGGCCGTCAGTTTGACCGCCTTGCGGCCGGACGCCTCCGCCGGCAGCGTGTAGGCGCTGCGGTCGGGGCCGATGACCGCGCCGTTCGTCACGGCGTTCTCCGCCTCCTGCTCGGCGAAGCCGACGGCGGCGCCCCGGCCCGTGACGAGCGACGGATCGAGGGCGGCGCGGGTCACCACGGGGGCGGCGGCGCCCGCGCCGGTACCGGCGAGGGCCGTGCCGCCGACCAGCATGCTGAGACCGACGGTGGCGGCGGTCACCGCCGCGACCGCCGCGACCGCCGAGGCGGCTCTTCGCGGTGGTCTGCCGGTCCACCTCGCCGCGGCTCTTGTGAGGCTCCGTGACATCGAATGCTCTCGTTTCTCTCGGAAGGGCGCATGCCTGAACACTCGAGGCGAAGCGGACGCCATGAGGGTGAGGCGAGATTAGGACTCCGCATCCCGTTCCACAAGGTTCCTACACAATATTTTCGCGGCCTTGCCGCACAGCTGCGGCTGTCCATTAATTTTTTGCGCTGACTACCGCATTCATTGCACGATCCGTACGGTCCGCGCGCACGACTGAGGCCCCCGTCCCCAGCGTGAGCTGGGGGACGGGGGCCTCAGGTGGGGCGTGGGCCGGCGGGCAGGACCTAGTGACCCGCGTGCTCGGCCGCGCCCTTTCCGGCGTCCGCCGCGCTCTTTCCGGAGTCGGCACTCTTTCCGGCCTCCGCGCCCTTCGGCGACTTCTCCGCGCCCATCGTGTGGCCGGGGTGATGCGGCTCGTAGTTGGGGATCGTGCCGTCCGGCTTCGCCACCAGCAGCAGACCCGCCATGCCCATGTCGGAGTGGCTCTGGACGTGGCAGTGGTACATCCACGCGCCCGCGCCCACGTTCTCACCCGCGATGATCTGGAAGCCGAACGAATCCGCCGGGCCGACGATCTTGTTGTCGATCACCCGGCTGGTGTCGTCCGGGCCGCTGAGCAGGCCCGTCCTGGTGTCCGCCCAGCGATGACCGTGGATGTGGAACGTGTGGTAGAACTCGCCGTGCGTGATCATGATGATCTCGACCCGGTCCCCCACCGTGGCCTCGAAGTTGGGGGTTTCGGCGGCGGGCTTGTTGTTGATCGTCATGTCGTTGAAGACGATCGTGAACTGCTTGTCCGGCAGGATGTCGCCCTTCCTGCGGACGATGACCGGACCGAAAAGCCCCTTGCGGATGCCACCGGTCCCGTGGTCCGTGCCGACCACATGGTCGTGGTAGTGCCAGTACCCCGCACTGCCCGTCTGCCAGGTGCCGTCCTTGCGCTTGCCGGGGGCGTGGGTACGCCAGGTGTAGGTGCGCGTGCCGCCCGGTTCGACATGGCTCTTGTTCATCCGGGTGCCGTCGCTGGCGACGTCGTAGTCCACCCCGTGCACGTGGAGGCTGGCGTCGACATCGGTGGCGTTCTCGAACTCGATGTGGAGGGTGTCCCCCTCGATCAGCTCGATCAGCGGGCCCGGGACGCTCGCCTTGCCCTTCTCGAAGCCGTACCCCATCTGGCCGTCCGGCAGGGTCTCCGCGTAGAGCTTGATGGTGCGCACCTGGCCGCCGGCGGGGGCGGTCCTCGGGGGCGGTTCCGCCGAGGTCGCCGAGGGAGCCGAGGCGACCGACAACGATGTCAGCCCCGTCGCGGCCACCGCACCCCCGGCGAACAGGCGCCGGTTGAAGCTCCTTCTGTCCATGGCCATACCGAACTCCCCTGTGCCGTAAGGAGGTTGCGGGGCACACGAGGCCCCTGGGACGGCCACACGGTAGACCAGCGAACTTCGTTTATCCACACCCAGGACAAAGTTGGTGGGAATGCGGCCGTAGCTATTGGCGAAACGCCGAAAGAGGTCTAGCTTCATGCGCTGTTGTGTACACCACAAGTTGTGTCCCGAGATGTGACCACAGAGGGGTGGGTGAACACGTGCAGCGCGCACCACATCACCGGTCGAGATCCAGGCGCGGAATGGCCGCGGCCCTGGTGGCCGGCACGATGGCGGCGTCCCTGCTCGGCGGCACGGCCGCCACGGCCAAGCCGGTTCCGGAGCCGTCGTCGAGCAAGCTGGCCATCACGTCGCCGCCCGGCGGAAAGAACGTCAAGGTCCTCGTCTTCCACGCCTCGGCCACCGAGGAGTCGCCGGTCGTCAACGCCGGCATCGAGGCCATCGAGGCGGTCGGCCGGTCAGGGCCCGAGGCCGAGCGCTTCAAGACCGTGGCCACGGACGACGCCTCGGTCTTCACCAAGGCCAACAAGCTCAGCACGTTCAACGCGGTCGTCTTCCTGACGGGCGGCGGCGACGTGCTCGATCCGGCGCAGGAAGCGGGCCTGGAGGCCTATCTGGAGGCCGGCGGCGGCTTCCTCGGCATCCACGACGCGGCCCGTACGGAGCCGTACTCCGACTGGTTCACCGGGCTGATCGGTGCCCGGCCGGCCGCCACGAGCCCCACCAAGGTGCAGCGGGCGACCGTCGAGGTCGGTGACCGGATCAATCCCGCCACGAAGAACCTGCCGCTGGAGTGGAAGCGGCCGGACACCTGGTTCAACTGGAAGACCAATCCCACCGGTACGGTGCACACCGTCGCCCGGGTCCGGGAGAGCACCTACCAGCCGGGCACCGGCGCCAACGGCGCCGACCACCCCGTCTCCTGGTGCCGTGACTACGACGGCGGCCGGTCCTTCTACACCGGCATGGGCGGCACGGCCGACTCGTACGCCGAGACGGACTTCCGCGACCACCTGCGCGGCGCCCTCCTGTGGACGACGCGCATCTCCCGCGCCGACTGCAAGGCGACGATCGACTCCAACTACACGGCGGAGCGCGTCACCCAGCCCAACCAGCCCGGTCAGCAGGACCAGATCGGCGAGCCGCACGGCACGGTCATCGCGCCGGACGGACGCGTGCTGTACATCGGCCGGGGCGGCGGCGACAACAGCGCCCCCGTGGTGACCGACTGGAACAACCCCGAGGCAGGCAAGGGCATCGGCCAGATCCACGTCTACGACCCGAAGACCAAGAAGGTGACGCTCGCGGGCGCGCTGACGATCTTCGGCAACAAGGGCGGCGGCGACGAACTGGTCAAGGTCGAGGAGGGGCTGCTCGGTATCGAGCTGGACCCCGGCTTCGAGACCAACGGCTGGGTGTATCTGCACTACACACCGCACTCCCAGCTCGACCGCGACAAGCAGATGGCCGAACGGCGCGTCTCCCGCTTCACGCTCGACCTCGCGACCAACAAGCTGGACCTCGCCTCCGAGAAGGTCCTGCTGAAGTGGCCGGTGCAGGTGCACAGCTGCTGCCACGCGGGCGGCGGCATGGCGTGGGACTCGAAGGGCAACCTCTACATCGCGGTCGGCGACAACAACTCGTCGCAGTTCAGCGATGGTTACTCGGGCAACAACCCGCAGCCCACCTACAAGGGCGTCTCCTTCGCGGACGCACGCCGCACCGCCGGTAACACCAACAACCTCAACGGCAAGATCCTGCGGATCCACCCGGAGGCCGACGGCACGTACACCCTGCCCACCGGGAACCTCTTCACGGGCAAGGAGACGGCCGAGGGCGGCGGCAAGACCCGGGGCGAGATCTACGTGATGGGCGTGCGCAACACGGCACGTATCTCCGTCGACAAGAAGACCGACATCCTCTACGCGGGCTGGGTCGGCCCGGACGCGGGTGAGCCGAGCACCACCTGGGGCCCGGCGAAGTACGACACCTTCTCCGCGATCACCCACGCGAGCAACCGTGGCTGGCCGTACTGCATGGGCAACAAGCAGCCCTACCGGGACCGCAACCTGCCCGACCCGAGCAAGCCGCTCGGCTGGTACGACTGCGACCACCTGAAGAACGAGTCCCCGAACAACGACGGTCTGGTGAACATCCCGCCGGCCGAGGCCAACACCATCTGGTACTCGCCGCAGGGCGGTGCGCCGGACTACCCGCGTGACGCCAACGGTGTCCCCAGCTACGACGTCGACGAGGCGACGTATCTGCTGCCGTGGCTCAAGGGCGGCGGTCAGGCGACGATGGACGGCCCGGTCTACCGCTACGACGCGGCGACCGCGAGTGACGTCAGCTGGCCCCAGTACTGGGACGGCAAGTGGTTCGTCGGCGACTTCTACGACGCGGACAACCCGCGCCACGCGGTGCTGACCGACCCCAAGACACTCGCGAACGGCGGACTGCCGGTGAGCGCCGAATCGCTGCGGAAGATCGTCCCGGTCGGTGAGGGCGGCATCCGCAACCTCATGGACTGGAAGTTCGCCCCGGACGGCTCGCTCTACGTCCTCGACTACGGGCGCGGCTTCTTCACCTCCGATTCCCAGTCCGCGCTGTGGCGCGTCACGTACAAGGGCGGCGAGCCGACACCGGCCGCCAACGATCTGGCCAGGAAGGCTGCACAGTGAGACAGCGACCTCTACGCCTGTGGACGGCCCTGATGGGCGCGTTGCTGATGGTGCTGGGGCTGACGTCGACGGCCGCCTACGGTCGTGCCAACGACAGCGCCGCCGCGCCCAAGGCCGCCCAGGTGCTCTCCTGGACGGCGGGCGACCCCTACGACCACTACCTCAGCTTCCCGACGACGGCGGTGGCCGGAGCGGCCACCATCACGTTCGAGAACAGCGCGGCCACCGGCAACACCACCGGTATGCCCCACACGTTGACCTTCGACGTGTCCAATCCCGCCTACAACAACGACGTCCCGCTGAACATCCTGGCCAACCCCAGTGATGCCCAGGGCGGCAAGTACACGGCCGAGGTCAACCTGACCCCGGGCACGTACCGCTTCTTCTGCTCCATGCCCGGCCACACCCAGATGACCGGCATCCTCACCGTGACCGACGGCGGTGGCGGCGGGGGCGACGAGGACACCACCGCCCCCGAGACGTCGGCCAAGGTCGACGGCCAGCAGGACGCCGACGGCGCGTACGTGAACTCCGCGACGGTCTCCGTGACGGCGACCGACGACGGTTCCGGCGTGGCGACGACCGAGTACGCGGTCGGCGCGGACGGCGCGTGGCAGCCCTACACGGCTCCGGTGGTGGTCGACCAGGTCGGCACGCACACGATCCGCTACCGGGCCACCGACAAGGCGGGCAACGCGGCGGAAGAGAAGTCCGTCGACTTCTCCGTCGTGTCCGGGCCGAGCGACGACACGACCGCGCCGGAGACCTCGGCGACCGTGAGCGGCGAGAAGGACGACGCGGGGAACTACCTGACGATGGCCACGGTCACCGTCACCGCGTCGGACACCGGCTCGGGCGTCAACACCATCGAGTACGCGATCGGCGCCGACGGCGCGTGGCAGGCCTACACCGCACCGGTGATGGTCCATGAGACAGGCACCCACACGGTCCGCTACCGCGCGACCGACAAGGCGGGCAACGCGGCGGCCGAGAAGTCCGTCGACTTCACCGTCGTCGAGCAGCCGCCGGCGCAGGACACCACCGCGCCGGAGACCTCGGCGGCCGTGACCGGTGACAAGAACGCGAACGGCGCGTTCATCACCAGCGCCAAGGTGACGCTCACCGCCACCGACGCCGACTCGGGCGTGGACAAGGTCGAGTACTCCCTCGACGGCGGCCCGTACCTCGCGTACACCGCGCCCGTCATCGTGGACCGGGTCGGCTACCACACGGTGGCGCACCGGGCGACGGACAAGGCCGGCAACACCTCGCAGGCCAAGCAGGCGTCGTTCAGCATCGCGCAGGGCGGCGGTGTCCCGGCACCCAACTGCCCCGAGTTCGACGAGCGGTTGACGGTCATCGTCGGCACGGTCGACTCGGGTGTGCCGAACCGGCTGACCCGTAACCGGTGCACCATCAACGAGCTGATCGAGGACGAGAGGGAGTGGACCTCGCAGGCCCTCTTCCTCAAGCACGTGGACGGTGTGCTGGACAAGCTGAAGACCGACAACGTCATCGACCAGCGCGAGCTCAAGGCGATCACCAAGGCCGCCAAGCAGTCCAAGATCGGGACGCCCGGCCAGACCGAGGGCTACCGCGATCTGTTCGACGGCACGGCCGCGTCCCTGGCGAAGTGGGAGCAGGTCGGCGGCGGCAGGTTCGAGCTGGCCGACGACGGTGCGATCACCAGCAGCACCACGGTCGACGGCATGGGCATGCTGTGGTTCCCGGAGCGCAAGTACGGCGACTTCTCGCTGAAGCTCCAGTTCCGCGACAACGGCGCGGGTGACGTCAACGCCAACGGCGGTGTCTTCGTCCGCTTCCCGAACGTCCACGACCACCCGGAGGAGACCCGGCCCGAGTGGGTCGCCATCAACTACGGGCACGAGATCCAGATCTACGACGGTCCCGGCGGCGACATGTACAAGACGGGGTCGGTCTACGGCTTCGACCGCGTGGGGCTGGCCGGTGCGGGTGTCACGGAGAAGGGCACCTGGAACGACTACGAGGTCCGCGCGGTCGGCCAGCACTTCACCATTCTGCGCAACGGTGTCGTGATCAACGAGTTCGACAACATCGGTGGCCAGGAGTTCACACCGGCGCGTGACGGCGACCCGGGCACGGACGGCCGGCGGTACGCCACCGGCTATGTCGGGATCCAGGTCCACAGCACGACGGACGTGATCTCGTACCGCGACATCCGGATCAAGGAGCTGTGACCGGAGCGGTTCCGGTGCCGTCATCGGCACCTGAGTGACAGCGGCGGATGTGCCCCCTCCCGTACCGGAGGGGGCACATCCGTCTCCTCGCGGGTCACGACGCGCCGTCGTGCCGCGCGCGGCTCGGCTGGACACGCTTCGGCTCCCCCGGCATCTTCGGATAGTCCGGCGGGTACGGCATGTCCCCCAGCCCGTGGTCCCGTTCGTGCCGGTCCGCCAGCTCCAGCAGGCTCTCCAGGCTGTGCGCCTCGTCCGCCATCTCCGCGTGCACGTCACCCAGTTCGGCGAAGCGCACCGGCATGGTCGCCACATCGAAGTCGCGCGGCGCCACCTCGTCCAGCTCCGACCAGCGCAGTGGCGCGGAGACCGGTGCGTGCGGCCGGGGGCGTACGGAGTAGGCGCAGGCGATGGTGCGGTCCCGGGCGGTCTGGTTGTAGTCCACGAAGATACGCTCGCCGCGTTCCTCCTTCCACCAGGCCGTGGTGACCCGGCCCGGCATCCGCTTTTCCAGCTCGCGGCCGACGGCGATGGCGCAGCGGCGCACGTCCGTGAAGGTCCAGCGCGGTTCGATGGGGACGAAGACGTGCAGGCCGCGCCCGCCGGAGGTCTTGGGCCAGCCGCGTACCCCGTGTTCTTCGAGCAGGACGCGCAGCTCGTGGGCGGCCGCGACCGCGTCGTGGAAGTCGGTGCCCGGCTGCGGGTCCAGGTCGATGCGCAGCTCGTCCGGGTGGTCGGTGCGCCCGCGCCGTACCGGCCAGGGATGGAAGGTGAGGCAGCCGAGGTTCGCCGCCCAGAGAACGGCGGCCTCCTCCGTCGGGCAGATCTCGTCGGCCGAGCGCCCGCTGGGGAAGTCGATACGGGCCGTGGGGATCCAGTCGGGGAGGTTCTTCGGCGCCCGCTTCTGGAAGAACGACTCGCCCTCGACGCCCTCGGGGAAGCGTTCCAGGGTGGTCGGCCGGTCGCGCAGGGCACGCAGGATCCCGGGCCCCACGGCCAGGTAGTAGCGCGCGATGTCCAGCTTGGTGAAGCCGCGCTCGGGGAAGTAGACCTTGTCCGGGCTGGACAGCCGTACGGCCCTGCCGCCCGCTTCCAGCTCCACCGCTGTACCCGCTGCACCCATGTGCGCCACGGTAGGCCGGGCGCACCCGGAGCGCATATCGGGCGAAGCGCCACCATCCCGCGCACAATCGGTCCATGGATCTGCCGGTGATGCCCCCCGTGAAACCCATGCTGGCCAAGTCGGTGGCCACGATCCCGGCCGGGATGCTGTACGAGGCCAAATGGGACGGCTTCCGGGCGATCGTGCACCGCGACGGCGACGAGGTGGCGATCGGCAGCAGGACCGGGAAGTCCCTCACGCGCTACTTCCCCGAGCTGGTCACCGGGCTGCTCGCGCAGCTGCCCGAGCGCTGTGTGGTCGACGGCGAGATCGTGATCGTCCATGAGGACCGGCTGGACTTCGAGCGGCTCACCGAGCGGATCCACCCGGCGAAGTCCCGGGTGGACCTGCTCGCCGAGCGGACCCCGGCGAACTTCGTGGCCTTCGATCTGCTGGCCCTCGGGGACGCGTCCCTGCTCACGATCCCGCAGGTGCGGCGGCGGGAGGCGCTGGAGGCCGCCTTCACCGGCGTACGGGCGCCCGTGTATGTGGCGCCCGCCACCACCGATATCGAGGTGGCGCGCGAGTGGTTCGACCAGTACGAGGGGGCCGGTCTGGACGGGGTGGTGGCCAAGCCGCTCGACCTGCCGTACCGGCCGGACACCCGGGCGATGTACAAGATCAAGCACGAGCGGACGGCGGACGTGGTCGTCGCCGGTTACCGGCCGCACAAGAGCGGCCCGGTGGTGGGCTCGCTGCTGCTCGGCCTGTACGACTCCGGGGGCGTCCTCCAGCATGTCGGGGTCTGCGCCGCGTTCTCGATGAGGCGCCGGGCGGAGCTGGCCGAGGAGCTGGCGCCGCTGCGGATGGAGACGGCGCGGGGGCATCCGTGGGCGGCCTGGGCGGAGGAGTCGGCGCACGAGAGCGCCCGGCTGCCCGGTGGCCCCAGCCGCTGGTCCGGTACGAAGGACCTGTCCTGGCTCGCGCTGCGGCCGGAGCTGGTGTGCGAGGTGGCGTACGACCATATGGAGGGCGACCGGTTCCGGCACACCACGCAGTTCCGCCGGTGGCGCCCGGACCGTACGCCCGCGAGCTGCACGTACACGCAGCTGGAGGAACCGGTGCGGTACGACCTGGCGCAGGTGCTGGCGACGCCGGGGGCGTGAGCCCGGCCCCCGGCGTCGCCGGCACCTGCCCCCGCTGATCCGGTCGGGCGCGGCGATCCTGCGGGCGGGTGATCCTGCGGGCGGGTGATCTCGGCGGCGGTGATCCTGCGGGCGGGTGATCTCGGCGGCGGTGATCTCACGGACCTGTGACGCCCCGGCGCGTGACCGGGTCAGGGAGCCGCCCGGCGCATAACGTCCCCGTCATGCGTGTACTCGTCACCGGAGGCGCGGGCTTCATCGGCTCGCACATCGTCACAGCCCTGGCCGGGGCCGGCCATGAGCCCGTCGTCCTGGACGCCCTGCTGCCCTCGGCGCACCCCGTGCCACCACCGCCGCCCCCGGGGGTGGCGTGGATCCATGCCGATGTACGGGACCGGGCGGCCGTCGCGCACGCCCTGCGGGGCGTGGACGCCGTCTGCCATCAGGCGGCGATGGTCGGTCTGGGCAAGGACTTCGCGGACGCGCCCGCGTACGTGGGCTGCAACGACCTGGGCACCGCCGAGCTGCTCGCGGCGATGGCCGTGGCGGGCGTACGGGACCTCGTCCTGGCCGGGTCGATGGTGGTCTACGGCGAGGGCCGCTACGAATGCCCCCGGCACGGCCGGGTCGCGCCGGGCCCCCGGGCGGCGGCGGACCTGGACGCGGGACGCTTCGAGCCCGGATGCCCTTACTGCGGTGCCGAGTTGGCGCCGGGACTGATCGCCGAGGACGCACCCACCGACCCGCGCAATGTGTACGCGGCGACCAAGCTGGCCCAGGAGCATCTGGCGGCGTCCTGGGCGCGGGCAACCGGCGGCCGGGCGATCTCGTTGCGCTACCACAATGTGTACGGCCCCGGGATGCCGCGCGACACGCCGTACGCGGGGGTGGCGTCGTTCTTCCGGTCCTCACTCGCCCGGGGCGAGGCACCGCAGGTCTTCGAGGACGGCGGGCAGCGGCGGGACTTCGTGCATGTACGGGACGTGGCGGCGGCCAACGCGCTGGCCCTGGCGGCCGCGCGGGGCAGGGAGCCCGGCGTGCTCCGCGCGTTCAACACCGGCAGCGGGGAGCCGCACACGGTCGGCGAGATGGCCACCGCCCTGGCGGCGGCGCACGGCGGTCCTGATCCGGTGGTCACCGGCGGGTACCGGCTCGGCGACGTCCGGCACATCACGGCCTCGTCGGAGCGGCTGCGGACGGAGCTGGGCTGGCGCTCCGAGGTCGGATTCGCCGTGGGCATGGCGGAGTTCGCGGGATCGGGGCAGCGGGCGGCGGCGATCCCGTAGGCAGGCGCTTCCCCCGTACGCCCCGCAGCCTCCCGTCCCCGTACGCCCGTTCCCGTACGCCCGCGCTCGCACCCCCACGCTCGCAACCCCACGCTCGCACCCCCGCGCTCGCACCCCCACGCTCGCACCCCTGCGCTCGCACCCCTGCGCCGTCGTACACCCCCCCGCCGGTTTCCGAATTCACCTGGTGATGGACATGACTCATTCGACCCTGCCCCCGACGCCCCTGCCCCCGACGCCCGCGACGGTCGACGTCGTACTCCCCTGCCTGGACGAGGCGTTGGCACTGCCCTGGGTGCTGGAGCGGCTGCCGGACGGCTGGCGGGCGATCGTCGTCGACAACGGTTCGTCGGACGGCTCCGCCGAGATCGCCGCCGGACTCGGAGCGACGGTGGTGCACGAGGCGCGGCGCGGTTTCGGGGCGGCCTGTCACGCCGGGCTGCTCGCCGCCGAGGCGGAGTTCGTCTGCTTCTGCGACTGTGACGCCTCCCTCGATCCCGGGCTGCTGCCCGCGTTCGTGGCGGAGGTGGCGGCGGGCCGGGCCGATCTGGTGCTGGGACGGCGGCGCCCGGGGACGCGCGGGGCCTGGCCGCCGCACGCCCGGGCCGGGAATATGGCGCTGTCGTGGATGCTGCGGCGCCGGACGGGCCTGCGCCTGCGTGATCTCGGCCCGCTGCGCGCGGCCCGCCGGGAGGCGCTGCTCGGCCTGGCCCTGACGGACCGCCGCAGCGGCTACCCGCTCCAGATGGTCGTCCGGGCGGCGGACGCGGGCTGGCGGGTGACGGAACGCGACGTGCCGTATCTCCCCCGGGCCGGCAAGTCGAAGGTGACCGGTACGTGGCGGGGCACCTGGCAGGCGGTGCGGGACATGAGGGGCGTACTGGCGGAAGCACCGGTGGAGGCCGCTCCTCAGGCGGACACCGCTCGGGCGGACACGGCTCAGGCGGGTACCCGGTGACGACGCTGATGGTGCTGGCCAAGGCCCCCGTGGCCGGGCGGGTCAAGACGCGGCTCACGCCCCCGTTCCGGCCGGAGGAGGCCGCCGCGCTGGCCGAGGCGGCGCTCGTCGACACCCTGGCGGCGGTGCTGGCCGCGCCCGCCCGGCGGCGGGTCCTCGTCCTGGACGGCGTACCGGGCGACTGGCTGCCGGCCGGCATCGACGTCGTACCGCAGTCGGATGGCGGACTGGACGAGCGGCTGGCCGCCGCGTTCGGAGCGTGCGCCGGGCCCGCCGTGCTCATCGGGATGGACACCCCGCAGGTCACACCGGAACTGCTGGCCCCGGCCCTGGCACCGGACGCCTGGCGGGGCTGCGACGCGTGGTTCGGTCCCGCCGTCGACGGCGGGTTCTGGGCACTGGGCCTCGCGGCGCCCGACCCGGCGTTGCTGCGGGGCGTGCCGATGTCCGTCCCGGAGACCGGGGCGGTGCAGCGGAGGCGCCTCACCGACGCGGGGCTCGCCGTACGGGATCTGCCACGGCTGCGGGACGTCGACACCGCGTACGACGCCGAGCTGGTGGCGGCGCGGGCGCCGGACACCCGGTTCGCCGCCGCCCTCGGCCGGCTCACCGGGGCCGGGGTTCGATGAGCCGGGGTTCGATGAGCCGGGGCGCGATGCGAGGCGCCTTGCGGCCGCGCCGTGCGACGCCGTGGGAGGCCGACCCGTACACCGACGCGCTGCGCACCGGCCGGGGGCCGCTCTTCCTGCGGCGGGCCGACGGGCGGCTGCTGCCCCTGGACGTGGAGCGCTGGTGCGCGGCGCCCGACGGGGCGGATCTGACCGTGCTGGACAGGTGCCACGGGCCGGTGCTCGACATCGGTTGCGGCCCCGGCCGGCTCGTCGCCGCGCTGGCCGCCCGGGGCCGTCCCTCGCTGGGCATCGATGTCAGCCCGGCGGCGGTGGAGCACACCGTACGGGCGGGCGGCCGCGCACTGGTGAGCTCGGTCTTCGACCCGTTGCCGCGCGAGGGCGGCTGGCACACAGCGCTGCTGATGGACGGCAACATCGGCATCGGCGGGGACCCGGTGGCGCTGCTCAGCCGGCTCGCGGACGTCGTGGGCGCGGTGGGTTCGCTGATCGTCGAGACGGCTCCGGCCGGGATGGACCCGGATCTCGACGAACGGGCCCGCGTCCGGGTCGACAACGGCAACGGCACTCCGGGGGATGCCTTCTCCTGGGCCCGCGTCGGCGCCCGCGCACTGGTCGGACACGGTCACGCGGCGGGCTGGACCCTGCTGGAGGAGTGGACGGCGGAGGGCCGGAACTTCGTGGCCCTGGCACGTACGCCGTCACCGCCGAAGGCGCTCCCGCGCCCGGCACATCGTGGTTAGGCGCTGTCAGACAGCTCCCCGGCGCACCGGCGAGGAGCTACGCACAGGGCACGGGGCCAAGGCCGTCGTCCGGCGAGGCGCGGCCCGCCCGACAGCGTGAGGCCGGTACGCCGGATCGCGGTGTGTCTCCCCCTTGCCGGGCGGAGACGCACCGCGATCGCCGAAGTGACACCGAATGCCGTACCGGTCCGGTCGGTCCGGTCGGTCCGGTCGGTCCGGTCGGTCCGGTCGGTCCGGTCGGTCCGGTCGTGCTCTTACTGGAGTGCGCCTTCCGGCCGCGCCTCCGAGGTGTTGCCGCGTGCGACGGTGCGGCCCTTTCCGCCGTTGTTCCTCTCGGGGCGCAGGGCGCGGAAGAGAAGGGGAACGGTGACGGCCGCGAGACCGGCACTGATCCAGATGACGACGTGCAGGGCGCTGGTGAACGCCTCGGCCGCGACGAGCGAGGTGGTGTGGATACCGCCGTTGAGTTCGTCGGTGACCTTCTGCGGGTCGGCGACCTTGCCGATCAGCTGGGAGGACGTGACGCTGATCAGCAGCGAGGCGCCGACCGCGGCGGCGGCGGTGTCGCCGCTGAGACGGAAGGCGTTGAACATACCGGCGGCCATGCCGGCCCGGTTCAGTTCGACGCTGGAGACCGCGGCGCCGTCGAGGATGGCCAGCGTGACACCGTAACCGGCGCCGGTGAGCAGCAGCGGACCGGCGATCACACCGAGACCGCCGTGCGGGGCGATGACCGTCAGCCAGGCCATACCGGCGGCCACCATCGCCATGGCGGTCACGAGCTGGGCCCGGACGGAGAAGAGCTTGGCCAGGACCGGGGCGAGGAGCGGCAGGATCAGCGTGGGCACGGTGAAGAACATCAGCACCGCGCCGGCTTCCAGCGCGCTGTAGCCCTCGACGGCACTGAAGTACGTCGGCAGCAGGACCAGCAGCGGCAGCAGCGTGAAGGCGAGGGAGGCGGCCGCGAAGCTGACTCCCGTGAAGCGCCCGTTGCGCAGCAGGGCCAGGTCGAACATCGGGTTCTTCTGGTGCTTCTCGGCGAAGTAGAAGATGGTCATGAGGACCACGGCTCCGATGAAGGAACCGATGACCGCGCCGGAGCCCCAGCCGAATTCCGGGCCCTCGATGAGCGCGAAGATCAGCAGGAACAGACCACCGGTGAAGGTGATCGTGCCGGGCCAGTCGAGCCGCTTGGCGTCCGGGTTCTTCGACTCCGCGAGCAGCGGGGAGAAGAGGGTCACCAGGAGGCCGATGACGGCCGGGATGGCGAAGACGCCGCGCCAGCCCATGCCGGTGAGCAGGAGGCCGGAGATGAGCGGGCCGAAGGCGAGGCCGGCGCCGAGGGCGGTGCCGAAGACACCGAAGGCGCGGACGCGGGCGGCGCCCTCGAAGCGGGCGGCGAGGAGGGTCGAGCCGGCGGTCAGGGCCGCGCCGGCGCCGATGCCGTTGATGAAGCGGGCGATGTCCAGCAGGACGATCGAGTTGGCGACCACACAGAGGATCGCGCCGATGGTGAAGAGGAGCATGCCGAGTTGGAAGATGCGACGCCGGCCGAAGCGGTCGGCGAGGGTGCCGAAGGCGAGCATCAGCGAGGCGAACATGACGTTGTAGCCGCTGACCACCCATGACAGGGCCTGCGGGCTCGGGTGCAGTTCCTTGGCGATGTCGGGCAGGGCGACACCGGCGCCGGTCAGGCCGACCGGGAGCAGGAAGATGCCTACGGAGATCAGCAGCAGGGTGACCCAGGCGGGTCTCAGCGCGGATGATGAAGGAGTCTTCATCGCTTGTGCGTCATTCATAGTTTCAGGACCCTACACCGATGTTGGACAGTGTGAAGCCTGCGTAAAAGTCGTCACGCCGTGGCAGCTCCGGCTTCCCGGCGATTGCGGGTCACCCAGGCCGACGATGTGGCAAAGGACACGGCCCGTGTGATGCCCGGGGCCGTCACGGACACCTCACTGCGCGTCCACGTCGGCGGCGTCACCGCCAGCTACGACGACTTCGCCAAGGTCATCGTCGGCAAACTCCCGCTCTTCGTCGGCGTCGTCATCGCGCTCGGCTGTCTCCTCCTGCTGCTCGCCTTCCGCTCCATCGGCATCCCGCTCAAGGCCGCGTTGATGAACGTCGCCGCGGTCGCCTCGTCCTTCGGGATCGTGGTCGCGATCTTCCAGTGGGGACGGGGAAGCGAGCTGCTGGGCCTCGGCAGCGCGGGCCCCCGTCGAACCCTTCCTGCCGGTGATCATGGTCGCCGTCCTCTTCGGTCTGTCCATGGACTATCAGGTCTTCCTGGTCAGCCGGATGTACGAGGAGTGGCTGCTGACCGGCGACAACCGCCGGGCGGTCCGGGTCGGCCTCGCCGAGACCGGCCGGGTGATCAACTCGGCGGCGGTCATCATGATCGTGGTCTTCCTCTCCTTCGTCCTCAGCGGGGAGCGGGTCATCGCGATGTTCGGCATCGGGCTGGCATCGGCGGTCGCGCTGGACGCCTTCGTCCTGCGCACGCTGCTGGTTCCCGCCCTGATGCACCTGCTGGGCGGCGCCAACTGGTGGCTGCCCTGGTGGCTGGACCGCTGGCTGCCGCGTCTCAGCATCGAGCCGCCCGAGTGCCGCGCCCTGGCGAAGGTCCCGGTCACGCGCCCGGCGCCGGGACAGTCCGCTCGTACCGTAGGGGCGGCAGACACGGGTTGCTCGGGCGCCGGTCAGGATGTGTCGGTACGGAGGCGTCGCGTCCGGCCATCACCGCCTCCTCTCCCTCTGCTCGTGCTCTGCTCGTGCGAAGGGGAGCGCCCGCGATCGACAAAAACGCGGGAAAGACAGGAGGTCAGCTCCAGAGGGCCGAGGCCATGGCGATGGAGTGCTTGCGTGCTTCCGGGTCGTGGGTCTCGGTGGCGAGGAGCAGTTCGCGGACACCGGTCCGGGCGACGAGTTCCTCCAGCCGGGGCCGTACGGTCTCCAGGGTCCCGAGGTAGGACGCCGCGAGCTGCTGATCCACGGCGGCGGCCTCCCGCGCCGTCCAGAGGGGACCGATGTCGTCCACCGGTCGCGGGAGGAGCTGGGAGACGCCGCGCAGGTGTCCCAGGAAGCGCTGCTGGATCGAGGTGAACAGGCGCCGCGCCTCGCGTTCGTCGTCCGCCAGGACCAGATTGACGCAGGCGATGGCGTACGGCTCCGGCAGGGTGTCGGAGGGCCGGAAGTCCGCGTGGTAGAGGTCCATGGTCTCCTGGAGGCCGCCGGGCGCGAAGTGGCCCGCGATGACGAACGGCAGCCCGAGCCGGGCGGCGAGCGCCGCGCTGTACGTGCCCGAGCCCAGCAGGTGGATCGCCGGCCGGGCACCCTCGCCCGGCACGGCGTGCACCCGGGGGTGGCTGCCGTCCAGGTAGGCGCGGAGTTCGGCGAGGGCCGTCGAGCGCGTCGGGCAGATCCGGGGCCTGCTCGACGCGGGCCTGTCCACGGATCTCATCCGGGAGATCCTGCCCTGCTTCCGGGGTTCCGGCTCCGATCTGCGGCCCGTGGTCCACCCGGACCTGGTCGCCAGCCTCTCGCAGGTCCTCGCGGACATCGAGCGCCGGCTCTCCGCGCTCCACCACAACCGCGACGTGATCCGGCACTACATCGCCCAGGCGGGATCGGCGCCCTCCCCGGTGGGCATCCAGGCGGTTCCGTCTGGATCGGCGGGCGTGCGATAGGGCGATGCCGGGCGGGTAGGGGTGGCTGTCAGTCGTAGAAGAACAGCTCAAGGTCCTCGACGGATCCTGGCCCGGTCAGAAAACGCTCGGCCTGGGCAATCTCATTCTCCGGCGGCGGCCGCCCCTCTCGGAGCCGCGTCATCCATTTCTCGCCCTGCTCGACGATCGCATAGATCCCGGACAGCAGCTCGGCCATGCCCGCAGGGTGGGTCGGGCTGTGCCCGACGACGGGTTGGAGTTCCCACCCGCCTGCCCGGGCCGCCAGTCGGAGCGCACCGGCCCAGTTGGCGATCCGTCCAATACGTACGTGCCAGGAGTCGTCGGTGAACGGGGCCGGTCGGCCGCCGTGCAGGGCGCCGGTGGCGGCCCCGATGTCCGCCATCACCTGCCGCTCCACGGCATCACGGACCCAGCGTCCCTCCTGTGATTCCTCGATGGCGGCAGACCACCACGCCCATGCACTGTCCAGCCGGGCTGTGAACGTATCCGTGCCGACAGGTTTCCATGAGCGCCGCCGTCGGCCTCCAGAGCGAGGCGGATCACTCTGAGGGCCAACTGCTCATAGAGACAGACTCTTGCTGGCTGCGGGGTGTGGGACAACGCCCCGCCGGCGCGGGGATCACAGTTCGGCGGTGGCACGCTCGCGCGCCTCAAAGGAACCAACCCCGCGGGCGCGGGGATCACGCACGGCGCTACAAGCCGATGCTCGCCGACACGGGACCAACCCCGCAGGCGCAGGGATCACAGGAGCTGACCTGGGAGTTTATCTGGGCAGGCGCCTGTTTTTACTTACTTCTTCAGATTCCGACATAGCGATCGGACAGGGCCCCACCCGACTCCAACGCGGCCCACCGCAGATCTTCGCGCGAGCTTGCACAGGGTTCAATCCCAGCGAGTTCATCAGGGGAAGCCCAGTACCACGACCCGCTGGTCAGGACCGTGCGGCTGCCCGGTGCAGGATCCCTGCCAGTTCGCGCGGTTGGGAGAACATCGGCCAGTGGCCGGTGTCCATCTCGACCAGCCGCCAGTGCTCGCTGGTCAGCAACTCCGTTACGTCGTCGTTCGGTTCGGGACCGTCGAGCAGGCATTTGATGTACGTCGCCGGAAGCTCGCCGAGCGGACGCGACAGGGCGGCCGGCTCGGTCAGTGTGGCGCCCGGGTGTGGCGTCGAGCCGCCCACGATCCGTGCGACCTGTTCATCGCCGAGCCCCTGCCCCTCGTAGTCGTCGGGGGTCAGCGGCGGCCAGAAGCCGCCGTTGTCGGCGATCAGAGCCTCCAGGGCCGCCCGGCCCTGCCACCAGCCGGAGGCGAACGAGCCGCCGTCGACGGGAACTTCGGAGTCGACGAAGACCACGCGGGCCAGCCGGTCGCCGATCCGTTCGGCCGCCTGACCGACCGGGATGCCCGCGTAGCTGTGCCCGACCAGGACGACGTCCCGGAGATCGTGCCGTTCCACCTCGTCGACGATGTCCCGGACGTGGGTCTGCTGCCCCGCCGGTACGCCCTGCTTGTCACCGAGGCCGGTCAACGTGATCGGGTGGGCACCGTGTCCGGCCGCTCGCAGCTCGGGCACCACCTCGTCCCACGCCCACGATCCCAGCCACGCGCCCGCCACCAGTACGTATGTCGCCATGGCCGCAACCTAGCGCAGAGATCCGGCCGACGCGGGACGCCCGGGCCCGGTGCTCATTCCTCCAGGAAGGTGCCGTCCACGTACACCCAGGCACCTTCGTGGCGGGAGAAGCGGCTCCGCTCGTGCAGCGACCCCGGCCGCCCCTGGTCGGTGAAGCGGGCGCGGAAGGTGACCGTGCCGGTCGTGTGGAACGCGCTGCCATCGGTGGTTTCCAGGATCTCCAGCCCCGCCCACCGCATCGCCGGATCGAATTCCACGCTCGGCGGCCGGGTCGCGGGGGCCCAGCTCCGGAGGAGATACGGCTCGTCGCGGACGACGAAGGCGCTGTAGCGCGAACGCATCAGCAGTTCGGCGGTGGGCGCCGTCCCGGCTCCCCCATGGAACCGCCCGCAACACGCCCCGTACGTGGCCGGCAGACCACAGGGGCAGGGCGAGGCGGCCGTGACGGCGGACGGAGCGGGGCGGGAGGAACGGGCGGGGCGTCGGGACATGCCCCTATTCTGCGGCCTGCCGTCAGGCGTCCGTCCGATCCGCTCGCTGGGCGGCGAAGGCCACGAAGCCCGTCCACGCACCGGGGACGATCATGAGCACCGGCCCGGCGGGGTTCTTGGAGTCACGGACGGGCACGACATCAGGCAGGCCGGACGCGACCTCAACGCAGTTACCGCCGTTGTCGCTGCTGTAGCTGGACTTTTGCCACGCCGTACCGGGCAGGCTGCTCACGCTGATCATGGTCTGAGTTCCTTCAAAGCGTTGGCGATCATGTCGATCGACCGGTCGGGCGAAAGGGCAGCGGCCGTGAGCAGATCATAGGCGCGTGCGGCCTCCCTCACTTCTTCGGGCTCAGCGAGGATCTGCCCTTGCAGGAATCCGTCGACGTACACGACGTCCGGCCCCTCATCCAGGGTGAGGGCGGAGAACGGCCCACCCACTCCCGCGTGCCCACCTGCGTCGAACGGGACGATCTGCAGAACCGTGTTGTACGCCTCAGCGGCCGTCAGCAGGTGCTCAAGTTGACCACGCATCGTGTCAACGCTTCCCATCCGGCGGTGGAGCACGTTCTCATCCAGCACTATCCACAGTTCCGGTGGAGTGTCCCGCTTGAGAATGTGTTGTCGTTGAAGCCGCGCAGTGACGTGTTCCTCGACGATGTCGGGATGAGGCCGTCTTACGGCAAGTACCGCCCGCGCGTAGTCTTCCGTCTGCAACAGGCCAGGCACTACCTGCACTTCGAACGACCTGATCTCTGCCGCCGCTTCCTCAAGCTCTACGTACGGACGGAACCACTTGGGGTACGCGTACTTGATCACCAAGGGCCAGAGTCGCGTGAAGTGCTGGTCCATATCGAAGATTCTGTCCGCGAGCGCCGACAGTTCCTTCGTCGGCAGCCGCTTCGCCGCCTCGATCTTGTTGAGCAGCGAGGGCGCCATCAACGCCTCTTTGGCGAGGGCTCGCTGGGACATACCCGCCTTTTCCCGGAGCCTCCGTAAATCCGTCGCGTAGAACGCCAGTACGGAGTCCGCCGGGTCCAGCTCGTCTGCATACGCCACGTGGGCAGCCCCTCTCTTGAAAGCCCCCAAAGTCAACGCCGACCCCCTGTTGAGCGTACTCGCGCCCGCCGATGCTTGAACACAGAAAGCGAGTAAGCGATTACGGAAGGCACGCTCTCATGTGTAAGAAAACCCCGCAGGGGCCGGAACCGGTCGGCAAGCCGGCCGCGCCGGACGCTTCTCTCGCCGCCGAGGAACTTCCTCACCTGACACCTGAGTGGGTTCCTCGCCATTTCGCCCGGCCGACCAGGGAGTTGACGGCGCGCGTGGCGCTCGGGCTGAGGCGGCTGGCGGGATGACACGTAGCGAGTCGCGAAGGATTCTGTCCCTGCTGGAGACGGCGTTCGGCGCGGACGGGGTCCTCCTCGTCAGGAAGTCCGATCCCGGAGCGGAGGGCGCGGACCTCGTCCCCGGCTCCGCGCTGCGCTGGCCCCCGTGCGAGTGCGGGTCGCCCAAGTGCCCCGACTACGTGGCCCCGTCCGGCCCGGAAGCGGAGGGAGCCGCAGAACGATGACCAACCACCCTCTGCGACTTGGCCGTTGACGTGGTCGGCGCCTGGGTCCAGCGCATGTCTTACGTCTTGCGTCATAGGTGAGACGCGATCCGCTGGACGAGCGCTCACGACCTTGGCGCCGCCCCGGCTCGGCTACGCCCGCGCGACGAACGCATCCGTGCCGAACTTGGACGACGCCTCACCATGCTCTTCGGCCCGGACGCGCTCCAGCACCTGATCGAGCAGATGTCCCACCACCTGGCGGACGCGGCCGAGGCCCGCTGAGCCGCGTCCCGGTGCCCCGGCCGGATCAGCCGCCGAAGGCGGTGGACGGCAGGCCCTGCCCAGCGCCGGGGAGGACCAGCAGCGAACCGGAGAGCGGGTGCGGGCGGTCCAGGCCGGTGCGGGCCGTGGTGACATAGAGGTCCCGCAGGCCCGGACCGCCGAAGGCGCAGGCGGTGGGGCGCTGTACGGGCAGCTCGACGGTCCGGTCCAGCACACCGGTTGGCGTGTAGCGGCGTAGCGCCCCGCCGTCCCAGAGCGCGACCCAGAGGCAGCCGTCCGCGTCGACGGTGAGCCCGTCCGGAAGGCCCGCTCCGGGCTCGATGGTGGCCAGTGTCCGCCGGTCCACGACGCGTTCGCCGTCGACGCGGAAGCGGTCGACGCGCCGGGTGGGGCTGTCGATGTAGTACATCGTCCGCCCGTCGGGACTCCAGCCGGTGCCGTTGCCGACGGCCACGGTCAGTGCCCGGGTGGCCGTGCCGTCCGGGGCCACCCTGATCAGGGTGCCGCCCTCGGGCGCTTCGTCGTAGCGCATGCTGCCCGCCCAGAGCGCGCCGTCGGGGGCGACGGCCGCGTCGTTGCCCCGGCGGCCGGGCACCGGGTCGTGGTGCAGCCAGGAGAACGCCCCGTCGGGACCGTACCGGCCGATGCCGTCCCGGAGGTTGACCACCAGGCCGCCGTCCGCGCACGGCTTGGCCGCGCCGACGTGCTGCTCGGTGGCCAGCACCGTACGGTGTCCGCCGGCCGGGTCGTAGGTGTGGACGCGGGAGGCGAGTATGTCGACCCAGATCAGCCGCTGAGCCGCACCGTCCCAGGTGGGGCCCTCGCCGAGGCGGGCGTGCGCGCGGGTGGCGACCTCGGCCCTCATCGCCGCGCCCGGTGGCCGAGGCGTACGGAGATCTCGGTCGCGCCCCGGACGGCCAGCCCGGCCAGCTCGGCCTCGCGTTCGTCGCTCCAGCGGATCATCGGTACGGAGATGGACAGGGCCGCGACGACCTGTCCGGTGCTGTCCCGTACCGGTGCGGCCACGCAGCTCACGTCGGGGTTGGACTCGCGGCGCTCGACGGCCACACCGCGCTCCCTGATCTGTGCCAGCTGGGCGCCGAGGACGTCGGGGTCGGTCACGCTGTCGGGTGTCATCGCGATGAATTCATGACCGGCCATGCGGAGTTCGAGTTCCGTCTCGGGGAGCGAGGCGAGCAGCATCTTGCCGACCGAGGTGCAGTGGGCGGGCAGCCTGCGCCCGGTGGCGGAGACCATCCGGACGGCGTGGGTGGAGTCGACCTTGGCGATGTAGATGACGTCGGTGTCTTCGAGGATCGCGACGTGCACGGTCTCGTCGCAGGTCTCGGCGATCTCGCGGGCGACCTGCCGGCCCTCGGCGGCGAGGTCGAGCTGTTCGGCGTAGCGGCTGCCCAACTGGTAGGTGCGGACGCCGAGTCGGTAGCGGCCCGGCCGACCGGGGACGGGTGCGACGTACGAGCGGGCCGCGAGGGTGGTGAGCAGTTCGTGCGCGGTGGTGCGCGGCAGTTCCAGCCGGCGGATGACGTCGGGGGCGGAGAGCGTGCCGTCACCGTCCAGGAACAGTTCGAGTATGTCCAGGGCCCGCGTGACCGCGGGAACCAGCCGTCCCATGGCCGATCACCCACCCTTTCGTTCGGTACTTCGGCTGTCGTTCGATACTTCGGCCAGTGGCCGGAATGACGAACAGGCTAACGGCTGTGCAACCCATTGACACCCCCCGTGCCGCCTGAATAACGTCACGCCAGCATTTCGAACGTGTGACGAGATTTCGAACACACTCAAGGGGCCAACTGCCTTGCGCATCACGGGAATCACCACCCATGTCGTCGGTACGCCCTGGCGTAACCTCACCTACGTCCTCGTCCACACCGACGAGGGTCTGACCGGCGTCGGCGAGACCCGGATGCTCGGCAGGACCGACGCGCTGCTCGGGTATCTGCGCGAGGCGGAGGCCAACCACATCGCGGGGACGGACCCGTTCGCGGTCGAGGACCTCGTCCGCCGGATGAAGTACGGCGACTTCGGCCGGGCCGGAGAGATCGTGATGTCGGGGATCGCCGTCGTCGAGATGGCCTGCTGGGACATCAAGGGCAAGGCCCTCGGCGTGCCGGTCTGGCAGCTGCTCGGCGGCAAGGTCACCGACCGCGTCAAGGCGTACGCCAACGGCTGGTACACCACCGAGCGCACCCCGGAGGCCTACCACAAGGCGGCCCAGGCGGTCGTCGAGCGCGGCTACCGGGCCCTGAAGATCGACCCGTTCGGAACCGGCCACTTCGAGCTGGACCGGGCGGCGTCCAACGACGCTGTCGCGCTGATCGAGGCGGTACGCGACGCGATCGGGCCCGAGACCGAACTGATGCTGGAGATGCACGGGCGGTTCAGCCCGGCGACGGCGATCCGGATGGCACGGGAGCTGGCACCGTACGCCCCGGCCTGGCTGGAGGAGCCCGTACCGCCGGAGAATCTGAAGGCGCTGCGCAAGGTCGCCGACAAGGTCGACCTGCCGATCGCGACGGGCGAACGCATCCATGACCGGATCGAATTCCGCGAACTCTTCGAGTCCCAGGCCGTCGACATCATCCAGCCCGACGTCGGACACATCGGCGGCATCCTGGAGGCACGGAAGCTGGCCGCCACCGCCGAGACGCACTACACACTCATCGCGCCGCACAACGTCGGCGGCTCCGTGCTGACCGCCGCCAGCCTGCAACTCGCCGCCTGCACACCGAACTTCAAGATCCTTGAACACTTCAACGACTTCGCGGACGCGGAGATCAAGAAGGTGGTCACGGGCGCCCCGCGGGTCGACCCCGCGACGGGCTGCTTCGAGATCTCGCACGCACCGGGGCTCGGCGTGGAGTTCGACATCGACGCGGCGGCCGAATTCCCACAGCAGCAGGCGCGGTTCGACCTGTGGGCCGAGGGCTGGGAGAAGCGCGACCCGAAGCGCGCCGGGACGGGCGCAGCACGCGATGACGCGGAGGCGGCGAGATGAGCAGCCGGTCCGTGGTCGTCGACCGGCCGGGCGTCCACCGGCTGGTGAACGGCCCCGAGCCGGTGCCCGGACGCGGCGAGGTACGCGTCCGGGTGGCGGCGGCCGGTATCTGCATGAGCGACCGCGAGGTGTACGACGGCCACCGCGACGCCTCCTTCGTCCGCTACCCGGTGACACCGGGACACGAGTGGTCCGGGACCGTGGACGCGGTGGGCGAGGGCGTCGGGGCCGACCTGATCGGCCGCAGGACCGTGGCCGAGGGGTTCCGCTTCTGCGGGGTCTGCGCGCGCTGCCGGGACGGCGAGACCTCGCTGTGCACCGCCGGATACGCCGAGACCGGCTTCACCGTCCCCGGTGGCTTCGCCGACCATGTGGTCGTCCCCGCGCGGCTGCTGCACCTCCTCGCCGACACGGCCGATCTGCGGGCCGCGGCCCTGCTGGAGCCGGCCGCGGTGGTGGCCGCCGCCGTACGGTCCTGCCCCCCGGAACCGGGTGAGCGGGTCGCGGTCGTGGGCGCGGGGACGCTGGGGCTGCTCGCCGTACAGCTGCTCGCCGCCTCCTCCCCGGGCGAACTGGCGGTCATCGACCCGCGCACCGAACGGGCGTGTCTGGCGGGGGTGCTGGGCGCGAGCACGATCCACACGCCCGAGCAGGCGGAGAAGCTGCACGGCCGCTACGACCTCGTCATCGAGACGGCCGGGGCGCCGACGACAGCCGCCTCGTCGTGTCTGCTGGCGCGGCGCGGCGGCCGGGTCGTGATCACCGGCATGTTCGCGCCCGGCGCGACCGGCATCGACCCGGTGCACCTGTCACTGAACCAGCTGACCGTGCGGAGCGTCTTCGGGGCCCCCTCGGCCGCCTGGTCCTTCGCCGTCGGCGCGTTCACGGCCGGGACGCTCGATCCGGGGCCGCTGATCACGCACGAATTCCCGCTGGAGCGGTACGGGGAGGCGGTGGCGCTCGTCGGCGGGGGCGACCCCGGCACCGGGAAGGTGCTGCTGCGCCCCTGAGCGGGCCGTGCGCCACGCGCACCCGACCCGGGCCACCGCACCGCACCGCAGCACGGGCGCCACGCGACACCGCACCGCAGCACCGGCCCGACGCACACGACCGATCCACCGCCCCGAACCGAAGGACTCCGTCCGTGACCGACGCATCAGCCCCCGGCCCGCGCCGTCCCGGCGAGCGGGCGCTCGCCGCGCTCGGCCTGGCCGCGCCACCGGACAACCCGGCGGACACCTCTCCCCACGCCTTTCCCGACGGCGGTCGCTGGCGCACCGAGATCCCCTCCGTCGAAGGCCCCGAGTCACTGGCCGAGGTCCTCAAGGAGTCCCTGCGCCTCGACGTGCCGGTCCACCGGGTCAGCCAGGGCAGTGGCGTGTGGATGCTCTCGGACGCCGACATCACCGAGATGGTCGACGCCTGCGCCGCCCGCGACATCGAACTGTGCCTGTTCACCGGGCCGCGCGGCACCTGGGACACCGGCGGCTCGACCCGTACCGCCTCCGGCGGCGCGGGGCTGCGCGCCCGGGGCCATGACGCCGTGGCCGGCTGCGTCGAGGACGCCCTGCGCGCGACGGAACTCGGCGTGCGGTGTCTGCTCGTCGCCGACGAAGGCGTCCTGTGGTCGCTGCACCAGCTGCGCGCCCGGGGTGCGCTGCCCGCCGACACCACGTTCAAGGTCTCGGCGCTGATCGGTCCGGTCAACCCGGCTTCGTACGCGGTGTTCGAGCGCCTGGGCGCCGACTCCGTCAACGTCCCCTCGGACCTGACACTCGCCCACCTCACCGAGATCCGCCGGGTCAGCCGCGCCCCCATGGACCTCTACATCGAGGCGCCCGACGACCTCGGCGGCTACGTCCGGATGTACGAGACGGCGGAGCTGATCCGGCGTGGCGCACCGCTCTACCTCAAATTCGGCCTGTCCAGGTCCCCGGGCATCTACCCGTACGGCGCCCAGCTCCGCGAGACCGCTCTCAGCAGCGCCCGCGAACGGGTCAGGCGGGGCAGGCTCGTCCTCGATCTGCTCGACCGGCACGGCGCCGGCGGCGGCATGTCGCCGCTCGGCTCCCGGCTGCCCGGTCCCCTCGACCGTTTCACCCCCACCCTTCCGCTCCCCCACGACAAGGACTGATCGCCATCATGCGTACGCGCCGAGCCGCACTGACCGTCACCGCCGTATCCCTCATCCTCTCGCTGGCCGCCTGCGGGCAGAGCGGCGACGGCGGCAGCAAGGAGGAGAAGAAGAAGAGCAGCGAAGGCGCCACCATCGGGATCGCGATGCCCACCAAGTCGTCGGAGCGCTGGATCGCCGACGGCAACAACATGGTCGCCCAGTTCCAGAAGCTCGGTTACAAGACCAACCTCCAGTACGGCGAGGACGACGTCGCCCAGCAGGTGTCCCAGATCGAGAACATGATCACCAAGGGTGTCGACGTCCTGGTGATCGCGGCCATCGACGGCCGGGCGCTCAGCGACGTCCTCCAGCAGGCCGCCGACAAGAACATCAAGGTGATCTCGTACGACCGGCTGATCCTCGGCACCAAGAACGTCGACTACTACGCGTCCTTCGACAACGAGAAGGTCGGCGTGCTCCAGGCGAACTACCTGCTCGACAAGCTCGGCCTGAAGGACGGCAGCAAGAAGGGCCCGTTCAACCTGGAGGTCTTCGGCGGCTCCCCGGACGACAACAACACCGGCTACTTCTTCAACGGCGCGTGGAAGACCCTCAAGCCGTACATCCAGAAGAAGCAGCTCGTCGTCCGCAGCGGCCAGACCTACCTGAGCCAGGTCACCACCCTGCGCTGGGACGGCGGCACGGCCCAGAAGCGCATGGACGACCTGCTGACCAAGGCGTACGGCTCGCAGAAGGTGGACGCGGTCCTCTCGCCGTACGACGGCATCTCCATCGGCATTCTGTCGGCGCTCAAGTCGGACGGTTACGGCACGTCCGCCAAGCCGTACCCGCTGGTCACCGGGCAGGACGCCGAGGTGGCCTCGGTGAAGTCGATCATCGCGGGGCAGCAGACGCAGACCGTCTACAAGGACACCCGGGCGCTGGCCAAGCAGGCCGTGCAGATGGCGGACGCCGTCCTGAACGGCAAGAAGCCCGAGGTCAACGACGAGAAGACCTACGACAACGAGGTCAAGGTCGTCCCGGCCTTCCTGCTCGACCCGGTCAGCGTCGACAAGTCCAACTACCAGTCGGTGCTCGTGGACTCCGGTTACATCAAGGCGAGTGACCTGAAGTGACCTCTCCTGTCCTGGAGATGCGCTCCATCGTGAAGACCTTCCCGGGGGTCAGAGCGCTCTCCGACGTCAGCCTCACCGTGGAGCGGGGTGAGGTGCATGCCATCTGCGGGGAGAACGGCGCGGGCAAATCCACCCTGATGAAGGTGCTCAGCGGGGTTCATCCGCACGGGAGTTACGAGGGAGAGATCCTCTTCGAGGGCGCTCCCTGCGCCTTCAAGGACATCGGGGCCAGCGAGTCACAGGGCATCGTGATCATCCATCAGGAGCTGGCCCTCATCCCCTACCTGTCCATCGCGGAGAACATCTTCCTCGGCAACGAGCACGCCTCGCGCGGCATCATCAGCTGGAACGAGACGCTCCGGCATGCCGCCGCGCTGCTCAAGCGGGTGGGGCTGAAGGAACATCCGCAGACCCGGGTCGCCGACATCGGCGTCGGCAAGCAACAGCTCGTGGAGATCGCGAAGGCGCTCGCCAAGAAGGTGAAGCTGCTGATCCTGGACGAGCCGACGGCCGCGCTCAACGACGGCGACAGCGCTCAACTCCTGCTGCTCATCAAGGAGCTCAAGGCACAGGGCATCACCTCGATCATCATCTCGCACAAGCTGAACGAGATCTCCGAGGTGGCCGACTCCGTCACCATCCTGCGGGACGGCCGGACCATCGAGACCCTCGATGTCCGGGCGGAGTCGACCACCGAGGACCGGATCATCCGGGGCATGGTCGGCCGCGATCTCGACCACCGCTTCCCCGACCGCACCCCGTACGAGGGCGAGCCGGGGGCGCGGCCCGCGCTCGAAGTGCGCGACTGGACCGTGCACCACCCCATCGACCAGCAGCGCAAGGTCGTCGACGGGGTCTCGGTGGAGGTCCGCCGGGGCGAGATCGTCGGGATCGCGGGGCTGATGGGCGCGGGCCGCACGGAGCTGGCGATGAGCGTCTTCGGGCGCTCGTACGGGCGCAACATCAGCGGCACGGTGCTGAAGGACGGCCGGGAGATCCGTACCCGCACGGTGCCGGAGGCCGTTGCCCACGGCATCGCGTACGTCACCGAGGACCGCAAGCAGTACGGGCTCAACCTCATCGACACCATCGCCAGGAACATCACGCTGGGCGCCCTGTCCAAGGTCGCCCGGCGCGGGGTGGTCGACGAGCACGAGGAGACCCGGGTCGCCGAGTCGTACCGCGCGAGCATGAACATCAAGGCGCCGACCGTCTTCGAGCAGGTCGGCCGGCTCTCCGGCGGCAACCAGCAGAAGGTCGTGCTCAGCAAGTGGATCTTCGCGGGGCCCGATGTGCTGATCCTCGACGAGCCCACGCGCGGGATCGATGTCGGCGCCAAGTACGAGATCTACACCGTCATCGACCAACTGGCGGCCCAGGGCAAAGCGGTCGTCTTCATCTCCTCCGAACTCCCCGAGTTACTCGGCATGTGCGACCGCATCTACACGATGGCGGCCGGCCGGCTCACCGGTGAGATCCCGCGCGCGGCAGCGACCCAGGAGGTCCTGATGCGCCACATGACCAAGAACACGAGGTAGTCGACATGGGTCCGGTCACCACCGACACACCGAAGGGCGACGCTCCGAAGGGCGACGGGGCGAAGGGAGGCACGGCGCGGAAGGGCCCGTCCTCGCCCTCGTCGGGGCGCACCACCACCGGGGCGCTGCTGCTGGAGGCCGCGCGCCGCAACATGCGGCAGTACGGGATGCTGATCGCGCTCGGCCTGATCGTCGTGCTGTTCCAGATATGGACCGACGGCGTGCTCCTCATGCCGAACAACGTCACCAATCTGGTGCTGCAGAACAGCTACATCCTGGTGCTCGCCATCGGCATGATGATCGTCATCATCGCGGGCCACATCGACCTGTCGGTCGGCTCGCTGGCGGCGTTCGTCTCCGCCGCGTGCGCGGTGATGATGGTCGAACACAAGATGCCCTGGGTCCTGGCCCTGGTGATCGGCCTGATCATCGGCGCGATCGCCGGTGCCTGGCAGGGCTTCTGGATCGCGTACGTCGGCATCCCGTCGTTCATCGTCACACTCGCCGGCATGCTGCTCTTCCGTGGCGCCACGCAGATCTTCCTGGGCTCGCGCTCGCTCGGCCCGTTCCCGGAGGGCTTCCAGAAGATCTCGACGGGGTACCTCCCCGAGGTCGGCCCGGT
The DNA here is from genome assembly GCF_044454085.1 of Streptomyces sp. NPDC051569. NCBI lineage: Bacteria > Bacillati > Actinomycetota > Actinomycetes > Kitasatosporales > Streptomycetaceae > Streptomyces > Streptomyces sp. NPDC051569. The sequence continues at coordinate 467,289 of NZ_JBITDJ010000003.1, read as the reverse complement.
CACCAACTATCACAATCTGACCCTGCTGCTGGGGCTCGCGCTCCTGGCCTTCGCGCTGTTCCAGGAGTTCAGGGACCGGCGCCGGCAGCAGGCGTACGACCTGGAGGTGCTCCCCCGGAATCTGTTCCTGGTCAAGTGCGTGGCGCTGGCGGCGGCGGTCGTCGCCTTCACGATGACGCTGGCCAGCTACCGGGGCGTCCCGGTCGTCCTGCTGCTGCTCGCGGCGCTGCTCATCGGCTTCGGTTTCGTCATGCGCAACGCCGTCGTCGGCCGCCACGTGTACGCCCTCGGCGGCAACCAGGCCGCCGCCAAACTGTCCGGCGTCAAGGACCGCCGGGTCACCTTCCTGGTCTTCGTCAACATGGGCGTACTCGCCGCGCTGGCCGGGATCGTGTACGCGGCCCGGCTCAACGCGGGTGTGCCGCAGGCCGGGGTCAACTTCGAGCTGGAGGCCATCGCGGCCTCGTTCATCGGCGGCGCGTCGATGAGCGGAGGCGTCGGCACGGTGTTCGGCGCGATCATCGGCGGGCTCGTCCTGGGCGTGCTGAACAACGGCATGTCCCTGGTGGGCATCGGCACGGACTACCAGCAGGTCATCAAGGGCCTGGTGCTGCTGGCGGCGGTGGGCTTCGACGTCTGGAACAAGCGCAGGGTGGGAGCCTGACAGCCAGGCAGGCCCGTCACCCCCCAAAATAACCCTCATGAGGCTGACTATTCTGGGTGGTGGCGGTTTCCGCGTGCCGCTGGTGTACCGGGCGCTGCTGCGGGACCGGGGGGCGGGCCGGGTCACCCGGGTCGCTCTCCACGATGTGGACGCCGGCCGGCTCGCCGCCGTGGCGCGGGTCCTGGCCGACCAGGCCTCCGGTGTGGCCGACGCGCCGGAGGTCACGGTGAGCACCGATCTGGACGAGGCGCTGCGCGGCGCGGACTTCGTGTTCTCCGCGATCCGGGTGGGCGGGCTCGACGGGCGCGCTGCCGACGAGCGGGTGGCGCTGGCGGAGGGCGTGCTCGGGCAGGAGACGGTCGGGGCGGGCGGGATCGCGTACGGACTGCGGACGGTCCCGGTCGCCGTCGACATCGCGCGCCGGGTGGCCAGGCTGGCCCCCGGCGCGTGGGTCATCAACTTCACGAACCCGGCGGGTCTGGTCACGGAGGCCATGTCGCGGGTCCTGGGCGACCGGGTCATCGGGATCTGCGACTCGCCGGTCGGTCTGGGCCGCCGGGTCGCGCGGGTGCTGGGGGTGGATCCGGACGAGGCGTGGTTCGACTACGTGGGGCTCAATCACCTGGGCTGGCTGCGGGGGCTGCGGGTCGGCGGGCGCGACGTGCTGCCCCGGCTGCTGGCGGATCCGGCGGCGCTGGGTTCGTTCGAGGAGGGCAGGCTGTTCGGCCCCGAGTGGCTCGATTCGCTCGGCGCGATCCCCAACGAGTATCTGCACTACTACTACTTCAACCGGGAGACCGTCCGCGCCTATACGGACGCCGAGCAGACGCGCGGGGCGTTTCTCCGCGACCAGCAGGCGGGTTTCTACGGTGAGTTGGGCCGCGCGGACGGCGCTCCCGGCTCGGCGCTCGACGCCTGGCACCGTACGCTCGCCGAGCGCGAGGCCACGTACATGGCGGCGAACCGCGACGCGGCCGGGGTGGGTGAGCGGGACGACGAGGATCTGGAGTCGGGCGGGTACGAGAAGATCGCCCTGGCCCTGATGCGGGCCATCTCCCGCGACGAGCGAGCCACGCTGATCCTGAACGTACGCAACCGCTCCACGCTGTCCGTGCTGGATCCGGAGGCGGTCATCGAGGTGCCGTGCTTCGTGGACGCGAACGGCGCGCATCCGGTGGCGGTGGATCCGCTGCCGTATCACGCGGTGGGTCTGGTGACCTCGGTCAAGGCGGTCGAGCGCGAGGTGCTGGCGGCGGCGGAGAGCGGGTCACGGGCGAACGCGGTGAAGGCGTTCGCGCTGCATCCGCTGGTGGACTCGGTGCCGGTGGCGCGGCGGCTGCTCGACGGCTACACGCGGGCGCATCCGGGGCTGGCGTACCTGAAGGGCTGACGCCGGAATACGCGCGGCGCCGCAGCACACCTGAAAGCGCTGCGACGCCGCGCGGTTCTACCGGGTGACGGATAGTGGTTCGCGAGGTCCTGCGAACGGGGTCCACGGACGAGCCGCGGCGGATCTGCGATGGATCTGCGATGGATCTGCGGTGCATCGGTGGGTCGGTGCGTCGGTGGAACAGGAACGGCTGGTGGGGATCAGGTGAGGAGGAAGTCCGCCTGACCCGACTTGGCGCCCTGGATGAACGCGGCGATCTCGCCGGTGGTGTAGATCAGGGCGGGGCCGTCGGGGTCGGCGGACTGGCGCACCGCGACCCTGCCGTCGGCCAGCTTCATGGCCTCGATGCAGTTGCCGCCGTTACCGCCACTCCACGGCTTGTGCCAGCCTTCGGCGCCGAGGTCGGCGGCGGGCATGCCGTTGTATATGCGATCCATTCACAGCTCCTTGCGGACATCCTGGAGGATCTCCTTCGTGCGTTGTGCAGTCGCGGCCTGGGCCGCCATCCGGTCCATGACCTCCAGGTGAGTGGCCACCTCCGGGCGCGCGTCGAGATAGACGGCGCCGGTCAGGTACTCGCTGTAGACCATGTCCGGCAGTTCCGGTACGGCGAAGCGGAAGATCACGAACGGCCCGTAGGTCCCGGGGTGGTGTCCGGACGAGAATTCCGCGATCTGGAGCGTCACATGGGGCAGGGACGAGCTGTCGAGCAGCCTGTCGATCTGCTCCCGCATGACGTCCGGGGTGTCGCCCACCGGGCGGCGCAGCACTGTCTCATCCATGATCACCCAGAATTTGGGCGCGTCGGCCCGGGTGAGCAGTGCCTGGCGCTCCATGCGGAGTGCCACATGCCGTTCGATGTCTTCCGACTGGGACTGTCCCACGGCCCCGGCGTTCATGACCGCGCGGGCGTATCCCTCGGTCTGGAGCAGGCCGGGAACGAAGTGCGGTTCGTACGACCGGAGCAGGGCGGCCGCGCCCTCCAGGCTCACGTACATGCTGAACCAGTCGGGCAGGATGTCGTGGAACCGCTGCCACCAGCCGGGCTTGTTGGCCTCTTCGGTGAGTTCGACGAATGCGTCGGCCTCGTCCTCGGGGATCCCGTACGCCCTGAGCAGCACCTGGACATAGGGGATCTTGAGGGCGACCTCGGCCGTCTCCATGCGACGTATCGTGGCCGGGGCCACGCGCAGGAGCTTGGCGGCCTCTTCGCGTTTCAGGCCGGAGCGCTCGCGCAGATCCTGCAGGCGTCTGCCGAGTACGACCTGGCCCACGGTCGGGGCGGACCGCGGTTCACTCACTTTGGGACCTCCCCACGCACGTTTGGCAGCAGTCTGCCATGCCTTCCGGACGAAGAACACGGCACTCTGGATTTTTCAGAGTGGCACTTGCCAAGTGTCCTCGGCGGGAGGACAGTGGGCGTGTGAACCAGTTCACGCGGCTGTGCGCTCTGCCATGGGAGATGTCTGGTGCACCGTCGCCGCTCCCCCACCGTTAGGAATCGGTCGTGGCACCTGGTAACGCGCTCACCCCACAGCTCACCGCCCCGTGCCTTGCTCACGCTGTCCGCCGCTACGGCTTCGAATTGCCGGCCCGTGCCGAATCCGTCGGCCGTGCCAGAACGCTCGCGGGCGACCGGCTCGCTCGCTGGGGCATATCGGAGAGCACCCGCGAGACCGTGATCCTGATCGTCTCCGAACTCTTCACGAACGCGATCGTGCACGCCGCGGGCGATCACGTCATCTGCGAGATCAAGGAAGGCATGGGATACCTGCGGGTCTCCGTGGAGGACCAGGGATACGGTCCGACCGGGCCTCGGATGCACCGCGCCTCCGAGGACGAGGGCGGCCGGGGCCTGTTCCTCGTCGACTCGATGGCGCAGGGCTGGGGAGTCCACGACACCGCGGGCTACGGCCCCGGGCGGGTCGTCTGGGCCGAACTGCCGCACGGAGTGGAGTCGCCGTGCTGAAGACCGCGCTGCACCGCATCGGCCTCGGCGGACCGCCCGGCCAGGTGGAACTCCCGCTCCCGCCGACCCTGCCGGCCTCGCTGGGCTGCGACGCGGTGGGCGTCCCGGCCCGGCACGGCTTCCGGCTCATCGCACGGCTGCCCCGTACGGGCTGTGTCTTCGCCGACGCCGACTACTGGTGGTGGATCGTCCCCGCGGGCTCCGACCTCGACCTGAGCTGGCCGTCACCGGCCCGCTACGTGGCGGGGACGAGCGTGCCCGCGACGCGGCCCCGGCTGATCCACTGGCCGGACGACGCCACGCCGTACACCCCGCCGATCCCGTTCTACCTGATGGTCTGCCAGCTGGCCGGCAAGGCTCCGGCCTGGGCCCCGCAGCCCACGGGGACGGTACCGGCGCGGCAGCGGGGCTGAGAAGAGCCGGGGACCTGGGCCCCGGGCGTCTTCCGGTCCGCCGGGCGCCGGGGATCTTCTCGCCGCCGGGCGCCGGGGATCTCTTCGTCCGCCGGGCGGACGGGCGTCAGGCGCCAGGGCGGGCGTCAGGGCGTCGCCCCGGACCAGCCGCCTTCGGTCGCCGTCAGCAGCTCCGTCAGCCGGGCCGGTGACGGGAGGGGACCGTGGTCCGCTGTGACCCGCAGGGCCGAGGCCGCCGTCAGGTGACCCAGGCGCAGGGCGCGTACGGGGTCGCCGCCGTGGCGCAGGCTCGCCAGGTAGCCCGCGGCGAAGGCGTCTCCCGCGCCGACCGGCTCGACGACGTGGACGCGCAGCGCGGGGACGGTGTACGCCGTCGGGCCGAGGAAGGCCGTGGAGGCGCGGGATCCGTCCTTGACCACCAACACGGCCGGGCCCGGGAGCAGTTCACGGACCGAGCCCGCGTCCTTGACGGTGTCGCCCCACAGGGCCTGGGCCTCGTCGAGGCCGACGAAGACGATGTCCGCGCGGTCGGCCAGTGACCACAGGGTCTCGGCGGCCGGTTCGTGCCGCCAGAGAGCCGGGCGGTAGTTGACGTCGAAGCTGACCGGGTAGGGGCGCCCGGGAGCCAGCGTCTCCTCGACGAGGGCGCGGCAGGACGGTGACAGGGCCGCCGTGATACCGGTGAGATGGACAAGTCCCGCGTCCCGCAGGGCGTCGGTGCGCAGCAGCTCCGGGCCGAGAGCGGCGGCGGCCGAGCCGCTCCGGTAGTAATGGACCCGCGTGCCGTCCGGGCCCGGGTTCTTGATCAGCAGGCCTGTCGGGCGCGTGGGGTCGGTCCGTACGGCGGTGACGTCGACACCGAGGGCCGCGACCCCGTCCCGTACACGCCGGCCGAAGGGGTCGTCGCCGACCGCCGAGACCCAGCGCGCGGGCACCCCGTGGTCGGCCAGATACATCGCGACGTTCGACTCGGCGCCCGCGATGTCCACGCGGAGCAGACCGGCGGTTTCGAGCGGGGCGACCGGGTCGGGGGCGAGGGCGGCCATGGTCTCGCCGATACAGACCACGGGACCGGGGCCCAGGGGCCTCGGGGCGCTCACGACCCGTGCTCCGGGCGGTAGGACGCGGTCGGCGGGCCCGGTACGTCGACCCGTACGGCGAAGACCGCGCCGTCCAGCGGGCCCGGCCGGGTCAGGCCGATCCGGGCGCTGGTGACGTACAGCGTGCGGCCGTCGCCGCCGCCGAGGCAGACCCCGGCGGGCTGGGTGGCGGGCAGCGGCACCACCTGGTCGAGTGTGCCGTCCGCCCGGTAGTGGTGGACGACTCCCTCACCCCAGATGGCGGTCCACAGACCGCCTTCCGTGTCCACGGTCATCCCGTCGGGGCTGCCGGAGGGCGGCGCCGCGAACACCGAGGGGGCACCCAGCTCTCCCGTCGCCGGTTCCACCGGATAGCGGCGGATGAGCGCGCGGGCGCTGTCCGCGAGGAACAGTGCCGTGCCGTCGGCGGAGAAGGCCGGGCCGTTCGGCACGGTGATGCCGTCCAGTACCCGGGTCACCGTGCCGTCGCGGTCCACCCGGTAGAGGGATCCGGCGCCGTCGGCCGCGTCGTACGTCATGCTGCCCGCCCAGAACCGGCCGAACGGGTCGGCGGTCCCGTCGTTCATCCGGGTCGCCGTGGACGCGGCGTCCTCCGGGCGGGCCAGCCACTCGGCCGTGCCGTCGGCGGCGAGCAGGCAGATACCGGTGCCCGCGGCGGCGATCCAGTCGCCGGGGCGGCCCGCGACCGGGGCCACCGCGCCCAGCGGTACGGGCAGTTCGGTGAGGACGTCCAGCGGACCGTCCGTACGGTCGTCGCCCGGCGGGGCGGAGAGCAGCCGGCCGGTCAGGATGTCGGTGAGGACGATCCGGCCGTCGACCCAGCGGATGCCCTCGCCGAGTTCGAGCCGGTCGGACCAGCGGGCGACGGGCACGGCGGCGGACACAGCGGTCGGCACAGCGGTCGGCACAGCGGTCGGTACAGCGGCGGACGGGCGTCCGGGTGCGGTGTCGTTCATCGCGTCTTCTCCCTGCTCTCGATGTCACCGACGACCGCGAGGAACTCCGCTGCCCGGGTGCGCAGTCCAGCCTGGCTTCCGCCGTCAGCCGCGTCCCCGACCAGCGGTGAACCGACCCCCACCGCGAGGGCGCCGGACGCCAGATACTCCCGCGCGGCCGCCGCGTCCACTCCCCCGACGGGCACGAGCGGCAGGTCGGGAAAGGGCCCCCGCAGCGCCCGCAGATAGCCGGGGCCACCGGCCTGGGCGGCCGGGAAGATCTTGAACGCCTCGGCTCCCAGCCCGCGTGCGGCCAGGATGTCCGTCGGCGTCATCACCCCGGCGAGCACCGGAAGCCCCAGCTCCCGGGCCGCCGTGATGCCGTCACTCACCGCCGGGGTGACGATGAAGTCCGCCCCGGCCCGGTGTGCGGCGCGCGCGTCGCCGGCGCCGAGGACGGTGCCCGCGCCGAGCGGCACGCCGGGGCCGAGGGCGGCCCTGGCCCGGGTGATGACGTCGAGCGCGTCCCGGCCGCTGAGGGACACCTCGACCAGCCGGACGCCCTCCTCGATCAGGGTCAGTACGGTCCTCAGCGCCGCGTCGGGGTCGTCGCCGCGCACGATGGCGACAAGTCGGTGGGCGCGCAGGGCGGCCGGCAGATCCACGGGAGGGGTTCCTTTCCTGTACGACATTCAGAGTGGGCGCGTCGCCGAGACGGTGAGCCGCCAGCGGACCTCGCCGGACGCCGGGACACGGGCCGTGTCCCCGTCACCGGCCGCCGCCAGGTCGAAGACCCGTCCGAGCATCGGTTCGACGCCGATGGAGCGGTACGGCGCGTTCTCGGGAAAGCCGCCGAGATTGCGCCACAGGGCGACGGAGACGGGCTGGCCTTCGGCCTCGACCGCCAGCCGCAGCACCTCGGGACCGTCCACCACGTGGACCTCGGCGGCGTCGACCACCGCCCCCAGGGCCGTACCGTCGTCCGGGCCGAGCCGGTCGAGCCGCACCCCGTCCGCCTCCGGCCAGGCGCCCGGGATCCAGCGCGCGCCGCCGTCCGGGTAGAGCCGGACCGCCGCGCCCTCGGCCATCCTGGCGCGTGCCCGCCCGGAGACCTCCAGCAGCGCGTGCGCCGCCCACAGGAAGCGGTAGCCGGGCGCGGCGGTGAGCCGGTAGTCGACGACGGTCCGGTGCGGGCTGTCCGTGTCGCGGCTGTCCGTGTGGGGGAGATCCGTGTCGGGGCTGTCCGTACGGATACGGCGCGTGAGACGGAAGTCCGGGCAGTCGACGGACTCCTCGTCGCCGTCGCGGCGCCAGGCCCTGGACCAGGCGTCGCCGTGGTCGGGGGTCCCGCGCACGGTGGGGACGCACTCCTCCAGGCCGCCCGCGTCGGCGAAGGCGTCGCCCGGCCGGACGCCGGCGCGGCGCGGCTCGTCGCGGTGCCACAGCCACTCCCGGCCGCCCGCGACCAGTGAGGTCCAGCGCCCGCCGTGCGCGAGGTCGGTGACAACGCGCGCGGGGTCGGTGACGACACGCGCGGGGTCGGTGACGACACGCGGGACAGGGCCGGGGCTCATCATCCCGCTCACCATTCCGCGAACGAGCCGTCCGCGTGCCGCCACACCGGGTTGCGCCACGCGTGCCCGGTGCGGTCGGCCGCCCGTACCGCCGCCTCGTCGACGGTGATACCGAGGCCCGGCAGCTCGGTCCTGCGCGCCTTTCCGTCGGTGAACCGGAACGGCTCGGTGTCGACGAGGTACGAGAGCAGGTCGGCGTCCCTGTTGTAGTGGATGCCTCTGCTCTGCTCCTGGATCAGGAAATTCGGCGTGCAGTAAGCCAGTTGGAGGCTGGCGGCCAGTGCGATCGGCCCGAGCGGGCAGTGCGGGGCGAGCTGCGCCCCGTACGTCTCGGCGAGCGAGGCGATCCGGTGGACCTCCGAGATGCCGCCCGCGTGCGAGAGGTCCGGCTGGGCGACGGCGATGCCGGCCGCCAGGGCGGGCAGGAACTCGGCCCGCCCGTAGAGCCGTTCGCCCGTCGCGATGGGCACGGGGCTCGCGGCGACCAGTCCGGCCAGCAGATGCCCCTGCTCCGGCAGGAGCGGCTCCTCCGCGAACAGCGGATGCAGCGGCGCGATCTCGGTGAGGACCCGGCGGGCGCTGGCCGGGCTGAACCGGCCGTGGAAGTCGACGGCCACATCCCGGTGCGGCCCGAGGGCCTCGCGCGCGGCGGCCACCCGCTCCACGACCGCCGCCGTCTCGGCGGGGGTGGTGATCGGGGACGTACGGCCCGCCGCGTTCATCTTGACCGCGGTGAAACCGGCCTCGACCTGCTCGGTGATCTCCTCGGCCAGCCGGCCCGGCTCGTCGCCGCCGACCCACGCGTAGACCCGGACCTCGTCCCGTACCGGCCCGCCGAGCAGGGCGTGCACCGGCGCTCCGTACGTCTTGCCCGCGATGTCCCACAGCGCCTGGTCGATACCGGCGACGGCGCTGGACAGGACGGGACCGCCCCGGTAGAAACCGCCCTTGCTGAGCACCTGCCAGTGGTCCTGGATCCGCAGCGGGTCCTGGCCGACGAGATACTCGGCGAGGACGCCGACGGCCGCGCGGACGACCTCGGCCCGCCCCTCGACGACCGGCTCGCCCCAGCCCACCACGCCCTCATCGGTCTCGACGCGGCAGAAGAGCCAGCGGGGCGGAACGAGGAACGTTTCGACGGATACGATCTTCACTTCGCCTGGACGCCTTTCGGGTGGGGGGTGCCATGGACCTTGTCGAGGTCGCGTACCGCCTGGTCGAGCAGGACGCGCATGGCGTGTTCCGCCGCGTCCTGGTCCTTGGCCCGTACGGCGTCGAGGACGGCCCGGTGGCTGGGCACCGGGTCCTCACCGTGCGGGGAGCTGTGCACGATCCGGTCGCGGTGGGCGAGCCCGGACTCGATGACCATCTCCATGCGTTCCAGCAGCTCGTTGTGGGTGGCGGCGAGGAGCGCGCGGTGGAAGGCGAGGTCGGCCTCGACCGCGTGGGCGGCGCCGCCGTCCCCCTCCCCCATCGCCGTCAGCGCCGCCTCCAGCGCGTCGAGATCGGCGTCGGTGCGGCGCTCGGCGGCCAGCCGGACGGCGGCCGGCTCGACGATGCCGCGCACCTCCCCGAGGTTGCGCAGCAGTCCGAGATCGGCGCCCGCGCTCGTGCCGCCGGCGAACTGCCAGCGCAGGACGTCCGCGTCCAGCAGATTCCAGTCCGCGCGGGGCCGGACGAACGTGCCGCGCTTCTGCCGCGCGTCGACCATCCCCTTGGCCGCGAGCACCTTCAGCGATTCGCGCAGAGCGGTCAGACTGACGTCCAACTCGCTCTGCAACGCCACGAGATCGAGTGTCGCCCCCTCGGGAATCTCCCCGCTGAGCACCCGGCGCGCGAGAGTCTCCACGGTCTGGCCGTGCACTCCGCGGCGCGCGTATGGCGTCATGTCGGTCTGCCTTTCTGCTGGTCGGTCCGGGTACGGCGATGGGGTGGCGTGGTGGTCAGGCCGAGGCCTTCACGACACTCCAGCCGCCGTCCACGAGCAGGCTCGATCCGGTGATGTACGAGGCTTCCCCGGCGGCGAGGAAGGCGATCGCGGCGGCGGCCTCCTCCGGGGTGCCGAAACGGCGTGCGGCGGTCTCGGCGACGCTGCGCTCCCGGTCCTCCTCCGGCACCCGGTCCCAGGCGGCGGTGAGGATCGGGCCCGGCAGTACGGCGTTGACCCGCACCTCGGGGCCGTACTCCACGGCGAGCTGTCCGCAGAGCGAGAGCAGCGCGCCCTTGGAGGCGGCGTAGGCCGGGTGTCCCGGGATGCCCTTGTGGGCGTGGACGGAGGAGGTCAGCACCACGGCGCCGCGCTCGGCGCGCAGATCGGGCAGGACGGCCTTGAAGCCGAGGAACGCGCCGGTGAGGTTGACGGCGAGCTGCCGCTCCCAGGAGGCGAGGGTCATCTCGTGCGCGGGGCTGACATCCACGGTGTAGGCGTTGCTGACGAGGACGCCCACGGGGCCGAAGACGTGTGCGGCGGCCACGATCCGGTCCCAGCCGCCCTGGTCCGTGACGTCCGCCGTGACGAACGTGGCCCGGCCGCCCTCCTCGCGGATGCGGGCGGCGACGGCTTCCCCGCGTTCCGCGGCGACATCGGCGAGCACGACACCGGCGCCTTCGGCGGCGAGGCGCCCGGCGGTGGCGGCGCCGATGCCCGAGGCGGCTCCGGTGACCACGGCGACGCGGTCGGTGAAGCGGGCGGCTGCGTTCATGGGGTGGTTCGACTCCTTGGGATGTGGGGGTGCTTTCTCGGCGTCCCGGGCGACTTTAGTGAGCGGGGGGCCGGGTGAGGCGGTGCTAGCGCCGGGTCAGGACGGTCAGCTCCGCGTCGTAGCCGCTGGTCCAGGCGAAGGGGAGGCCGGAGTGCGTCAGGTGGGCCCCGCTGTATTCCACGCCGGCCGCCGCGTCGGTGTAATGGGCCGTCAGGTCGAGCCCGCGGAGGCGCAGCCGGGCCGGGCGGCCCGGCACCAGGGGCGCCCCGTCGAGACGTCCGGTGTTCCAGGCGGTGACGACGACGCGGGCGCCGCCGGGCTCCTCGTACTGGATTCCGCAGGTCGCGTCGGCAGGCGTGTTCAGCAGCCGCACCTCGCCGTGGTGGACGACGTCGCGGATCTCCTTGTAGCGGGCGATCCACCCGGCGGCCTCGGCGCGCCGCTCCGTCGACCAGGTGCGGATGTCGGCCCCGATGCCCAACACCCCGGCCATCGCGTTGACGAAGCGGAAGCCGAGCGAGCGGGGGCGCGGGTCGAAGACGCCGGGCGCGTCGGTGACCCAGGAGCTCATGGTGTGCGGGGCGTGCGCGTGCAGGTAGCCGTACTGGATGGAGAGCCGGTCCAGCGGGGCGGTGTTGTCGCTGGGCCACACCACGTCCGTACGGGCGAGGGTGGCGTGCTCGATCCTGCCGCCGCCGCCCGCGCAGCCCTCCACGGTGACGTGCGGGTGGTGGGCGCGCAGATGGTCCAGGACGCGGAGATAGCCGGCGACGTGCGCGGCGTCGAGGTCCTGTTCCTCGACGGGGCCGCCGCCGGGACGGCCGCGTTCGGTGGGCGGGCGGTTCATGTCCCACTTGAGGTAGCTGATGTCGTGGTCGCCGAGGAGGCGGTCGAGGGTGCTGAGGACGAAGTCCTGGACGTCCGCGCGGCCGAGGTCGAGGAGCAGCTGGTTGCGTACGAGCGTGGCGGGGCGGCCCTCGACGCGGTAGACCCAGTCGGGGTGCGCGGCGTACAGGTCGGACTTCGGGCTGATGGCCTCGGGCTCGACCCAGAGGCCGAAGTCCATTCCCAGGGAACGGATATCGGCGATGAAGTGGTCGAACCCTTCGGGGAAGGACGCCGGGTCCGGATGCCAGTCGCCGAGGCCGCCGTTGTCGTCGGGGCGGCCGGGGAACCATCCGTCGTCGACGACGAACAGTTCGGCGCCCATCCCGGCGGCGATCCGGGCCAGTTCCCGCTGGCTCGCGGCGTCGACGTCGAAGCCGGTGGCCTCCCACGAGTTGTAGAGGACCTTGCGGGGGCGGTTCATCCGGTCGCCGGTGAGGTGGCGTTCGTAGCGGTGCCAGACCCGGGCGAGACCGTCGAGGCCGTCCGGGCTGAAGGCGCAGGCGAGCCGGGGGGTGGTGAGGGTGGCGCCGGGGGCGAGCCGGACCGCGCCTTCGTGGGGCAGGCGGCCCGCGCGGACCCGGAGCGCCCCGCCGGGCTCGGCGTCGGCGGTGATGTGCCAGTTCCCGGACCATTCCAGGGCGATGCCGTACGTGGCGGTGGCGCCCTCGGCGGGCTGCGCGGCGTCCTGGACGGCGAGCCAGGGGGCGTACGCGTGGCCGGGGACCGCCTGGGTGGAGGCCATCTCGAACCGGCCCCGGGTCAGGTCGATCTGGGTGCGCTGGAATTCCTGCGACCACTGGCCGGTGAGGTAGGTGAGGCGGGCGCCGGCCGCGACGGGGACGTTGACGGCGGCCGAGTCGAAGCGTTCCAGGCGCAGTTCGGCCGGCCCGGTGGCGGTCAGCTCGGTCCAGCGGAGGATCACGTCGGTGCCGGGGACGCTCTCGTAGCGGAGCGCCGCTTCCAGCCCAAGGGTCTCGTCGGTGAAGACCAGCCGCAGCGCCCGGTCCTCCTCGTGGGTGGCTCCGGTGAACCGCCACCAGACGCCGCGCTCCTCGCCGGGCCGCTGCGCGACCAGGTCGGCGCCGGTGAACGGCCTTAGCCCGTAAGGGATGTACTCGGCGGGCGCGGCGTCGGCCGGGGTGATGAAGTGCGTACGGCGCGACCAGTCGAGGGGCGACGGGCCGGTCTCGGCGCCGTGCGGCCCCCATGCGGTGAGCTCGGCCCACTGTCCGTCCCCGGCGAGGGCGACCGCGTAGGTGGTGTTCTCGGTACGCAGGATCCACCGGTCGCGCGGGACCGGTTCTTGCGGGGCCGGTTCGTGCGGGGCCCGGTCGTGCGGGGTCACTTGACTGCTCCCAGATTGAGTCCGGCCACGAAGTGCCGCTGGAACCTCAGGAATACGAGGACGGTCGGGGCCGCGGCGATGACCGATCCGGCCGCGATCACGTTCCACATGGACACGTACTGGCCCTGGAGTCCGATGAGCGACGCGGTGATGGGCATCTGGCTGTCCGTCCGCAGCACGGTGATGGCCCAGAGCAGGTCGTTGAAGATCCAGGTGAAGGAGAGGGCACTCAGCGCGGCGAGCGCGGGGGTGGCCAGCGGCATGATGACGCGCCGGTAGATCTGCCAGGGTCCCGCGCCGTCGATGACGGCGGCCTGCTGGATCTCGGGCGGGATGGACCGCATGAAGCCGTGCAGGACGAAGACGTAGAAGCCGACGCCGAAACCGACCTGGACGCCGATGAGCGCGTACAGGCTGTCGTACAGCCCCAGCAGCTCACTCAGCTTGGAGACCGGGATGAGCAGGATCTGCGGCGGCAGCAGATTGCCGCCGAGCATCACCAGGAGCAGCGTGCGACGTCCCGGCAGGTCGTAGCGGCTGAGCCCGAACGCGGCCATGGAGGCGAGGGCCAGGGACAGCAGCACGGTGGGGATGGTGACCAGGAGGCTGTTGATCAGCGCACGCTGCTGGCCGCCGTCCACCCACGCCTGGCGGAAGCCGTCCAGGGTGAAGGAGTGCGGCAGGCTGCCCAGCCCGTTGGCGGCGATGTCGTCGAAGGACCGGGTGCTGGTGACGAGCACGAGGGCGATCGGCAGCAGCCACAGCACGGAGAGGAGACCGGCGCTGAGGTGGAAGCCGGCGGTCGCCCACCTGCGGCGCCGCCCGGGACGGCCGCCGCCGGGGCGGACCGGAGCGGGAGCGGCCCGCCGCTTCTCGGCGGCCGGCGCGGAGGCGTGGGTGACGGCCATCAGTCGGCCTCCCGGAAGGCGCGGACGAGATAGGACGCGATGACCCCGAAGGCCAGCACGAAGATCACGACCGCGAGGGCGGAGCCGTATCCCAGCCGCAGCGACTGGAAGGCGGTGGAGTACATGTACGTGCTGAGCAGTTCGGAGGAGTGGTACGGGCCGCCGCGGGTGAGCGCCCAGACCACGTCGAAGGAGCGCAGCGAGTCGATGACGATGACCGACAGGACGACCGCGTTGACGCTGCTCAGCTGCGGCAGGGTGATGTGCCGGAACTGCTGCCGGCGGGAGGCGCCGTCGACCTTCGCCGCCTCGTACAGGACCGGGTCGATGCCCTTGAGCCCGGCGAGGTAGAGCACCATCACGTAGCCGATCTGGCGCCACAGGGCGGGCACGATCACCGCGTACAGGGCGGTGTCCTGGTCGGCGAGCCAGGCGTGGGTGAGGCTCCCGAGCCCGACACCTTCGAGCAGCTGGTTGATCAGACCGTCCGGCTGGTACATCGCCTGCCACACCAGCGCGGTGGCGACCAGCGAGAAGACGACCGGCAGGAAGAGCGCGGCCCGGTAGAAGCCGACCCCGCGCCGCTCCTGCTGGAGCAGGAGGGCGGCGCCGAGGCCGAGGATCGCGGAGAGACCGCCGAAGAGCAGCAGCCAGAGCACGGTGTCGGCGACGGCGGTACGGAAGACGCTGTCGCCGAGCATCTCGCGGAAGTTGGCGAGGCCGACGAACTCGGGGGCCGAGACGCCGTCCCAGTTGGTGAGGGAGAGGTAGAAGCCCTGGACGGCCGGCCAGAACACCCAGAACGCCTCGGCCAGCAGGGGGACGAGGACGAAGGCGAGGACCACGGGAGGGACCCGGGTGGCGCCCTTGCGCCGGGTCACCCCCCGGGGCCGCCGTCGCGTCGCGGTGAGGACCGCCATGTCACCGGCCCCAGATCTTCTGCGCTTCGCGCTGCCAGGTCGTGAGGATCGAACCGATCTCCTTGGGCTTGGCGAGATAGCGGGTGAGCGCGTTGTCCGCCGAGGGCTGGAGGGCGTCGCTGGAGTCGCGGTTGAAGAACTGGGTGACCTCGGCGGCGCCTTCGATCAGCGCACGGCCCTTCTTCACCAGGGCGGTGCCGCTGTCCTTGGCGTCGGGGTGGGTCGGCAGCGAGGTGCCGGAGGAGCCCTTGAGGTAGATCTCCTGCGCCTCGGCGGTGGCCAGGTAGCGCATCAGCTCCTTGACCTCGTCCGCGCGGTGCGTGCGGGCGCTGGCGAAGTAGCCGTCGGTGGGAGCCTCTTCGGCCGTCGGGACCTTCGGGTCGATGACCGGGAACGGGAAGAAGTCGATGTCGTCCAGCTGGTCCTTCGGGGCGGCGTCGGCGAAGAACGTGCCGATCAGCATCATGCCCGTACGGCCCTGGAGGAGTGCGGTGGTGGCGTCCTGGAAGGGCAGGGCCGTGCCGTTGGGGTCGAAGTACGGCAGGGCCTCGCTCCACCGGTCGAAGACCTTGTGGACCTCGGGGTCGTCGAAGCGGTGCTTTCCCGCGAGCAGCTCGCGGTGGTACTGAGCGCCGTTGATCCGGATGTTGAGGTAGTCGAACCAGGAGGAGGCCACCCAGGCGGTGTTGCCGCCGGCGCCGATCCCGATCGGCGCGACTCCCTTGGTCTTGAGCTTGTCGCACAGGTCGAGGAATTCGTCCCAGGTCTTGGGCTCCTGGACGCCCCACTTGGCGAAGTTCGACTTCCGGTAGAAGACGCCCCACCAGTAGTAGGCGGTGGGGACGAACACCTTCTGGCCGCCCGAGGAGGTGCAGAGCGACTTCAGCGCGTCCGAGTATCCGGAGAGTTCGGGCTTCGTCCAGATGTCGCTGACGTCGAGCAGCAGGTCCTTCCTGGCGTACGAGTCCGCGACGGAGCCGGGGTACCAGGTGAGCAGGTCCGGCGGATTGGCGGAGGTCAGGTAGGTCGGCAGCTGGGTGCGGAAGGTCTCGGAGGCGACGGTGTTGAGCTCGGCCGTCGCGCCGCCGCGCTTGTCGAACGCCGCGACGAGGTCTTCCATCGCCGACTTGGCCTGCGGCGAGGAAAGATTGGACTGCAGGGTGACCGGGCCGCCGCCACCCGACGTGCTCTTGCTGTCCGAGGTGGCGGTGACGCAGCCACTCATCAGCGCGGCGGCACCGACGGCGCCCGCGCCCGCGAGGAACCGGCGGCGGCTGGGTGGTGAGGTGATCATGGAATCTCCCTATACGCCCACGGAACGGAGCCCGGCCCCCTGACGGCCGGGCTCTCGTTCGGCGGATACAGACTGACGGGGCGCCGACCGCACCGTCAAGATTAATTACTAATTTATTTTCGCGGAGGTGCGGGGTGTCACCGTGCGGTCAGAGCCGGCTCTGGTGAACCTGGCCGTCCACCCCGCGGAAGGCCGCCAGCACAGCGCCACCAGGGCCTGCCGTCGCCCCGAGCGCGCCGTCGAAGACGCCGCTCACGTACTCCGTACGCGGGAACCAGCCGCCCCAGCCGTCCGTCCCGTCCGCCGCGTAGGACCGCTGCCAGAGGGTGTAGTCAGCGGCGCGCGCGTAGAGATGGACGGTGCCGCCCGAGGAGACGAGCGTCGGGCTGCCACTGACCGTGCCACCGAGCGAGGACCACGCCGACCAGCTGCCGGAGGTGTCACGGACCCGGGTCCACACGGCGTCGTCGGCGGTGCGTACGGCGAGGTGGGTGCGGCCCGCCGCGTCGGTGACGGCCGAGGGGCGCCCGTACACCGGCAGGCCCTCCGGAGCGCCCAGCGAGGTCCAGCCGCCGCGCGGGCCGCGCGAGGCGATGGTGCCGTCCTCACCCCGGGCGAAGAGCGTCCAGCTGTCCGGGCCTTCGAAGGCGACGCCCGGTGCGTCGGTGAGCGTCCCGCCGAGCTTCTGCCAGGAGCCCCAGCGGCCGCCGCTGAAGACGCGCCGGTACGCCGCGTCGTCCGTGCCCCGGACGAAGACGTCGATACGGCCGCCCGGTGAGGCGTACGCGGCGGGCTGGCCGAGGATCGCGCCGTGCGTCGGGCCGCCCAGGCCGGTGGTGCGGGACGACCAGTGGCCGTCCCGTCCGCTCTGCTCGCGCAGCGAACCGTCCGCACCCCGGGTGAACGCGGTCAGCCGGTCGCCGTCCCGCACCAGCGCGGGGCTCGCCGTGGAACGCGTGCCGAGCGCGGCACCCGGCGCGTCGTCCGTACCCGACAGGGTCAGGAAGGCCGTGCCGTGCGCGGGGACCGTGACCGTGTACGAGCCGGTACGTGTCCCCCGGCTCTTCCTGGCCCGCAGGTCGCGGACCGCGACCCGGCCCGTCAGTCCGGCGTCGGCGAACGTCACCGTGCGCTCCGCCGCCCGCTCGGAGCGGTTGAGGAGGACGACCGCGCGCTTGCCGGCGCCCTGGAGCACCTTGCTGTAGACGTCACCGGTGGCGTCGGTGGCGACCCGTACGCCCTGGATGGCCAGCGGGTCCTGGTCGACGGCGAGGATCTCGGGGTTGCGCAGGGTGTCGGTCATCGACGCCGACAGGGTGCGCGGGTCGGAGCCGATGACCAGCGGGGAAGCCATCTCGGCCCACATCACCAGCTGGGTCGTGGACTCCTCCTCGGTCAGCTCGTACGAGCCGTCCGCCAGCTCGCGGGTCGGGATGAGGTAGTCCGGGTCGTTGTAGTGGCCGGGGCCCTGGGCCTCCGGATGCCAGGCGTTGGCGTCCATGGCGCGCAGGATGTTGGGCCACTGGCCGGCCGTGGGGGTGCCCCAGGCGATGTCGGTGCCGGTGCGCCAGGAGTCGGCAGCCGTCGGCCCGTAGGTGTACGCGTTGTGCGCGTCCTGCGCCGGGGTGTGCGGCAGGCCCCAGTCGTCGGTGAGCGGGTTGCACAGATTGAGCAGCATCCGTCGGCCCGACTTCGCGACGGCGTCGCTGAATTCCTTGAACGCCGGTCCCGGATCGAGCTGTTCGGAGATCCCGCACAGGAAGTCGACCTTGATCGCGTCGATCTTCCAGCCCGCGAACTGCCGGGCGTCCTGCGCGTAGTGGCCACGGCTGCCGAGTCCACAGCTCTTGCCGCCGTCGTAGGTGCCCGCGTCGGTGTAGATGCCGGCCTTCAGACCGCGCTGGTGCAGGTACGTCACCAGCGCGGGGATGCCGGAGGGGAACCGGTCGGGGTGGGCGGTCAGCCGCCCCCCGGCGTCGCGCGGGGTGTCGGCCTGCCAGCCGCCGTCCAGCCAGACGATGTCGTAGCCGCTGTCCCTGAGGCCGCTGCTGACCAGGCGGTCGGCGACGCTCCTGACCTGGTCCTCCGTCGGGGCGCCGAGGCCGTAGTAGGTGTTCCAGCCCATGTACGGGGTGGGGGCGAGGCCGCTGTCGTAGGAGCGCGGGGCGCCCTGGTCGACGGTGCCGGACGGCGGCACGGACCGAACCGCTGCGGTGGCGTGTGCCGAGGGCACCGTCACCGCGACCAGCGCGGCGGCCCCGAGGACCGCCGCTGCCCGCTGGGCACGCACCATCCCTGCACGATGCGAAGTCACTGATGTCTCCCGAGAGTTGGGGTTCAGGAGCGCCGCCCGACCGACCCGAGATCGCGGCAGCGGCGCCACGACGAAGACTGTGACCGGGCGCCCGTACCCTGTCAACGATTATTACTAATTAACTTAAACAAGCCTGGTGGCCAGGTCGGACATGCCCGGTGGCCGGGTGGGAGTACCCCGACGCCTCCTCGGCCCGATGCCGATCACATAGGCTCGTCCGTGATATGAACACCAACCACACATCCCTCGGCCCCAAGGCCGACAAAGAGACGGTGCGCCGCCACAATCTGAGCCTTGTGCTGAGGGCGGTGCGGGACGAGGGCGAGGTGACCCGCGCGGGTGTGGCCGCGCGCGTGGGCCTGACCCGGGCGGCCGTGTCGTCGCTGGTCGAGCAGTTGCTGGAGAGCGGTTTCCTCTCCGAGTCGGGCAAGACGTTCAGCGGGCAGGCCGGGCGCCCCGGCACCGTGCTGAAGGTGACGCGGTCGGGCCCCGCCGGCATCGGCGTCGAGATCAACATCGACTACGTGTCGGTGTGCGTGGTCGACCTGTCCGGCACCGACCGGGTCCGGCTGACCGAACACATCGACAACCGTGGCGCCCAGCCCGGCGAAGTGCTGGCCCGTGGCGCCCGGATCGCCGCCCGCACCCTGGAGTCGGCCGCCGAGCAGGAACTGTTCCCGGTCGGCGTGCAACTCGCCCTGCCGGGGCTGGTGTCGGGCGGGTCGGTCCGGCAGGCGCCCAACCTCGGCTGGAACCGGGTCCCCGCCGAGGAGCTGTTCGCCCGGGCCATGGCCGAGCAGCGGCCCGATGTGGCTCCGCTGCCGGTGAGTTCGGAGAACGAGGCCAACCTGGCCGCCATGGCCGAGCTGTGGTTCGGCGGCCTCGGCACGCTCCGCAGCTTCCTCTATCTGACCGGCGAGATCGGGGTCGGCGGCGCCCTGGTGCTGAACGGCGAACTGCTGCGCGGAGCGCACGGATTCGCCGGCGAGATCGGCCATGTGGTGGTAGACGCGGCGGGCCCGCTGTGCCGGTGCGGTTCACGCGGCTGCCTGGAGCAGTACGCGGGGCAGAGCGCGCTGCTCCGCGCGGCCGGGATCGACGAGAACTCCGGCGTACCGGGCGTGGCCGAGCTGGAACACCGGGCGCGCGGCGGCGACGGGCGGGCGATCGCGGCCGTGGAGCAGGCCGGCGTCATGCTCGGCCGGGTGCTGTCGGGCGCGGTGAATCTCTTCGACCCGGACGCGGTCGTGCTGGGCGGGATCTACCGGGAGCTGATGCCCTGGCTGTCGCCCTCGGCCGACCGGGAGCTGACGGCCCGCGTGGTGTCCGGCCTGTGGCCGCGCGACAGCGGGCGGCTGCGCGCCTCCTCCTCGGCCGGGGACGCGGCGCGCGGCGCGGCGGCGCTGGTCGTACGGGCGGTACTGGCCGATCCGGTGGCATACGTACAGCGCGGGACGGGCTGACGGGCAGCCCGCCCCGCGCCGGGGACGTACGGGTCGTGCGGCCGGACGAGTGGTGCGGCAGCACAGGTGGTGCGGGTGGGGCGGGTCCTGCGGTCAGCGGGCGCCGAGGAGGTGGTCCATGGCGAGCTGGTCGAGCTGCTCGAACGCCATGCCGCGCTCGGCGGCCGCGTCCACGTCGAACTCCTCGAACGCGGTGGTGTCGGCCAGCAGCGAGGCCAGGCCGTCAGCGGCGGTCGGCTGGGCCAGCTGGTCCAGACGCGCGGCGCGCAGCGCCTCCTGGACCTGCGGGTCGGCGCGGAACGCGAGGGCGCGCTCCTTGAGGATCAGGTAGTTGCGCATGCCACCGGCCGCGGAGGCCCACACACCGTCGAAGTCCTCGGTGCGCGGCGGCTTGAAGTCGAAGTGCCGCGCGCCTTCCCAGCCGGAGCTCTCCAGCAGGTCGACGAGCCAGAAGGCGGAGCGCAGGTCGCCGGCGCCGAAGCGCAGGTCCTGGTCGTACTTGATGCCGTTCTGACCGTTGAGGTCGATGTGGTAGAGCTTGCCGGCCCACAGCGCCTGCGCGATGCCGTGCGGGAAGTTCAGCCCGGCCATCTGCTCGTGCCCGACCTCGGGGTTGACGCCGTACAGCTCCGGGCGCTCCAGGCGCTCGATGAAGGCCAGGGCGTGGCCGACGGTGGGCAGCAGGATGTCGCCGCGCGGCTCGTTCGGCTTGGGCTCGATCGCGAACTTGATGTCGTAGCCCTGCTCGACGACGTACTCGCCGAGGAGGTCGAAGGCTTCCTTCATCCGGTCGAGAGCGACCCGGACGTCCTTGGCGCCACCCGACTCGGCGCCTTCACGGCCGCCCCAGGCGACGAAGGTCTTGGCGCCCAGCTCGGCCGCGAGGTCGACATTGCGCAGGACCTTGCGCAGCGCGTAGCGGCGGACGTCGCGGTCGTTGGCGGTGAAGCCGCCGTCCTTGAAGACCGGGTGCGTGAAGAGGTTGGTGGTGACCATCTCGACGGTGATGTTGTTCTCGTCGGTGGCCTGGCGGAAACGCTTGATGTGCGCCTCGCGGTCCGCGTCGGACGAGCCGAACGGGATGAGGTCGTCGTCGTGGAAGGTCACGCCCCAGGCGCCCAGCTCGGCCAGGCGCTTCACGGACTCGACGGGGTCGAGAGCCGGGCGGGTGGCGTCACCGAAGGGGTCCCGGCCCTGCCAGCCCACGGTCCACAGACCGAAGCTGAACTTGTCCTCGGGGGTGGGAGTGTAGCGTTCCGTCATTGCTCTGGCCGCCTTCGATACCTCAGGTCAGCCACACGCCGACCTTTTTGTTTCCTGACATGACTAATAATGCACCCAGGCGCCCGTACAGGAAACCCCCGCGCCCGTCCCTCCGCAGCCGACCCGTCGGATACGGACGATTGCCTCCCGCACCTGATGCCGGGGCGGCCGATCAGGACCCCAGTTCCGGCGCGCGACAGCTTCGCGTAATTTGTTCATGAGACATCCAAAACTGCCGCCCGAAGCCGCTGACGGCGAGCAAACCAGGGAAGAGGTACTCCCCATGTCTACGAGTGTGCCGCACCACCCGGTCGTCATCGGCGTGGACAGTTCCACCCAGTCCACGAAGGCGGCGTTCACGGACGCCGTCACCGGCGAACTGCTCGCCGTGGGCCGCGCCCCGCACCGGGTCACCGGTGAGGGCGGTGCCCGTGAGACGGACCCCGAGGTGTGGTGGAACGCGCTGCGTGAGGCCGTCACCAGCGGGCTCAAGGAGTCGGGCGTCGATCCCGCGGCCGTGACCGGTATCGCGGTCGCCGGGCAGCAGCACGGCCTGGTGGTGCTGGACGGCACGGGCCGCCCACTGCGCCCGGCGATGCTGTGGAACGACACCCGCTCGGCCCCGCAGGCCGCCGGCCTCAGCGAGGCACTCGGCGGAAGCGACGCCTGGCTGCAGCGCACCGGCTCGGTGCCGGTGGCGTCCCTGACCGCCACGAAGTGGCAGTGGCTGCGGGAGAACGACCCCGCCGTCGCGGACGCCACGGTCGCGATCCGCCTCCCGCACGACTTCCTCACCGAGCGACTCTCGGGCGTCGCCGCCACCGACGCGGGCGACGCCTCGGGCACCGCCTGGTACTCGACGGCCACCGGCGCGTACGACCCCGAGCTGCTGACGCTGCTCGGCCTGGACGAGTCGATGCTGCCGGCCGTCGCCCCCACGGGCGGCACCCGGATCGGTTCCCTGACCGCCGGCGCCGCCGCCGAGCTCGGCCTGCCGGTGGGCATCGCCGTCGCCGCGGGGACCGGCGACAACATGGGTGCGGCCGTCGGCCTCGGTTTCGGCGCCGCCGGACTGCTGGACCACCCCGTCCTGAGCCTCGGCACCTCGGGCACGGTGTTCACCACCACGCGCACCCGCCCCGTCGCTCCCCTGCTCAACGGCTTCGCGGCGGCCGACGGGACGTACCTCCCACTGGGCTGCACGCTCAACTGCACGCTCGCCGTCGACAAAATCGCCGAGCTGTTCCGGCTGGACCGCCAGGACGCCGTGCCCGGCGGCGAGACCGTCATGCTGCCGTTCCTCGACGGTGAGCGCACCCCCGACCTGCCGACCGCGGCCGGACTGCTGACCGGCCTGCGCCACGACACCACCCCGCAGCAGATCCTCGGTGCCGCCTACGAAGGCGCGGCCGTCGCGATCCTGCGCGCACTGGACGAGGTGCTGCGTTCCAGCGGGCTCGACCCCGCCGACCCGGAGATCGCGAGCCGCCCGCTGCGGCTGGTCGGCGGCGGCGCGCAGGGCCGGGTGTGGGTGGAGACCGTACAGCGCCTCTCCGGCCGCGGCCTGATCATCCCCGAGAGCGGCGAACTGGTCGCGCTCGGCGCGGCGGCCCTCGCGGCGAGCGCCGCGACCGGCGAGGACGCGGTCGCCATCGCGACCTCCTGGCAGTCCGGCCAGGGCCCGGAGCTCCCGGCGGTGGAGCGGGACGTGGAGACCTGGGAGCGCGTGAGCTCGGTCCTCGACAAGGCGGCCCCGAGCCTGCTGAGCTGATCCGGCGGCCCGTGGTGGCCGGGGGCGTGTGCGCGAGTGGGAGTAAGTCCCGCTAACCGCGCCCGCGCGCACGCCCCGCGCACGCCGAGACGCGGTAGGCCCGGCTCTGTCCACCGGCACGACGGCCACGCCTGCCGCACCTGCCGCACCTGCCGCACCTGCCGCACCTGCCGCACCTGCCGCACCTGCCGCACCTGCCGCACCTGCCGCGACAAGGCTCTCCTTGTCCCCAGGATCTGTCCTGGTCGCGGCGACGAGCGCGCGCCTCCCGGCCTGCGGCCCGGCGACGGCAGACGGATCTGCTCAGACTGCGCGGACACACCCGGTCTCATGCCGGCGCCGCGTCCACCCCATCGGCACTGCCGTCCTGGAGCACCGTCGGCATCCCCTCCACCAACACCACCACCTCGGCCACATCCCCCGTCTGCGGAGCGCCCCACCCACACGGGGTAGGTACCGTCGCCGGTCGTCGCGAAGGCGACCAGCTCGCCGCCGGATGCCTCGTCCTGAGTACGCAGGAAGTACAGGGAATCGGGTATGTCCTCCCCGACACCCGACTCCCCCCGGACAAGGTGCCGCTCGAAGAGCCGATGGAGCGACTCCCAAGCCCCGGCATCGGCGAAGCATCCGGTCGCACCGTCGGTGGCGAAGCCGAAGATCTCGTCCTCCCCGAGCAGCCTGGGATCGCCATCCGGCCCAAGGCACATCTCCCACGACAAGGCGGGGGTCTCGCTGATGCGCAACCGGACCGCCGTGGTGTCCCTACGGGTCACCCAGCCCTGGCTCCACTCACACTCGTAGCCGAAGTGGACCTGTGCTTCTTCGAGTACGTACTCCCCCGGCGGGACAGGGACCGTGATGACGGGCCCTTCGCCGGAGAGGTTGTCCGGCCCGGAGACGGCCAGCAGTCCGCTCGGCACCCGCAGGGTCCCGGTCCGGCGCGGCTCCACGACGGTCATCTCGGGGTGGTACCCGTCGGTCACCCGCGTCCCGGGCCGGAACAGCGCGTCGAGCGGCCCGGGCTGCGCAGGGCGTGGCGGACGCCAGCAGGTGGCGGGGACCTCGGACGCGTCTCCGGACGTCTCCGCCGCGCCTGAGTCGAGCGCCGCCGCCTGGAGCGCCACCGGTCCCGGCAGCCCCCGTCCGCGCGCGGCGACCACCGGCCAGTCTTCGAACCCGGGGCGGACCTGCCAACGCCGTATATCGGCGTCGGGCACCGTGACGAGTTTCCGCCCGTGCTCGCCTTGGGGGCTCCCGCGTGATCGATCCCCTGCCGTCCGGGAACAGCTCTATCGCGGAGCGGGGGCACTCGTCGTCGAACTCCGCCATCTCCGGCCCGGTGTACTGCCACCTGCGGGTACGTCGCCTGAGCAGCCGACTCTGATCGTCCAGCAGCCGCAGGTCCAGTTCGTCGGCGCGGCGGCCCTGGTCGTCGTAGGCCCACAGACCGACGTAATGGTCCCGCCAGGAAACCAGCCGGACCTCCAGCGGAACCTCCCGCCCCGGGATCCGGTACACCACGACGTACGGCAGCCCCGCGACATCCCGCTCCCACGCCGCCCCGGCGGTCAGGGGACACCACAGCGCGCGGGCCTCCAGATCCCACGCGAGGGCGTACGCCACCTCGACGACCGTCCCCGGTCCCTGATCCCCACCCATACAGCCACCGCCCGCTCCGCCTGAACCTGGCAACACAGTGGACACCGCCACTGACAAGGGCCGTAACAGGCAACGTCCGCCCTGTTGGCAGGCGGTGGGTCGCCAAGACAGACTGCCCGGCATGGAGTTGATCGCACGGGGGCGGGACGCTGATGTGTTTGCCCTGGATGAATCCAGGGTGCTGCGACGGTATCGGCACGAGGGGCGGCCGACCGATCTGGAATCGCGCTTGATGGCTCACCTGACCGGGTGTGGGTATCCGGTGCCGAAGGTGTACGAGGTCACCGACACCGACATGGTTCTTGAGCGGCTGACCGGACCGACGCTGCTGGAAGCGTTGGCCCAGCGCCCGTGGCGGGTGCGTGACCTCGGCCGGATGCTGGGCGGCCTCCACGATCGACTCCACGGGCTGCCGGCACCGGCATGGCTGCCCAAGCGGTTCGGCACTGCGGGTGATGACCGGGTGCTGCACTTGGACTTGCATCCGGGCAACGTCATTCTGACCAGGCGCGGCCCCGTGGTGATCGACTGGAGCAATGCGGGCGCTGGCGATCCCGCTGCCGATGTGGCGATGACCATGGTGACCGTCGGCAGCGCCGATGTCCCCGGGCTCGCCGCACGTCTGGGACGGGGCCTGCTTCTGCGAGCTATCCAGGGCGGCTGCGGAACTGATCCCACCCCGCGGGTTCAGGAGGCGGTCAACGCCAAGCTGGCCGACCCGTATCTCACCGCCACAGAGGCAGCGTGGTTGCGGAACCGTGCTGCTGTCTCTGCGGCTCCCTGAGACCGCCCCGGATACGGGCGGTGGACGAGGCCGCCGTGTCCGGCGCTGACGCGATGGCTTGCCCACGGAGGGCCTGGCGCGGGCCGGGCGCATCGGCCAGTGCTACTGGTCCGTGGTTGAGTCCCGCTTCGAGATGGTCGCGCGGTGCGGCGGGCTCGGCACCGCCGCCAACTTGCGTACGTCGATGCGCCGCGCGACCGGCATCACGCCATCGCGTACAAGCGGCGGTTCGGGCCCGAGGCGAATCGATGGCAGGGCGTCCTCGTCCGGCGAGCGACGGGATGCGCCCCAGCGTCGGCCAACGCCAGGGACGAGGAGGCCGGCGACCTCGGCGATGGCCCCAGGGGAGCGCTTGACGCAGCGGCGGACGTTTCTTCGACTCCTTGTGCCGGGCCCCGCCCATCGGTATCGACAGCGACGCGCCCGCCTCGCTCGTGGTCCGCACCCCGTCCTCGACGGACACCCGGTAGCGCGCCCTACTTGGGTTCCTGGAAGCCGCCGATCTTCTGCTCGATCAGTTCGGCCAGTCGTAGTGGGGTGCGATCCTCGAACATCGGACCGATGAGTTGTACTCCCACGGGCAGACCCTCGGGAGACCGGCCCGCTGGTATGGCGGTGGCTGGCAGGCCGGGCATGGTGGCCAGACCGGCCCAGACGAGCTGGTCGAAATACGGGTACTCGACGCCGTCGATGTCGATCCGGCGTTCCCTCGGATCGGGGTTGTGGTCGTGCGGGAACGCGGGAGTGGGCGTGATCGGACACACCACGGCGTCGAACTCGGCGAAGAACTGTCGCCAGCCGTGGCGGTGGAGCTCGCGACGGCTGTTCGCCTCGATCCAGTCGCGGTGGCTGAACGCCATGCCGCGCAGCCGCGCCGCATCGAGACTCTGATCGTCCGCGCTCAGTCCGGCGGCGCGGGTCCGCAGCACCTCGTACGCTTCGACGGGAAAACGCGCGACGGAGCTCGAAAACAGCAACCGCGTGTAGAGCGTCGCGGCTTCGGTCAGATCGGGCAGCAGCGGACTGCGCCGTTCGACGCGGGCGCCGCCGTCGACAAGCGCGTCGGCCACCCGGTCCACGCCCGCCCGCACAGCGGCCCCGGTCGGAATGAGCGGATGCTCGTCGAGGACCAGGACCCGGAAGTCACAGAGCCGCTCGTGGCGCGCGGGCGGCAGACCGCCGACGACGGCGACGCGCGGCCGGATCGGTGTCGGCCCGGGAACTCAGGAGACCTTCATCGGACACCCACGCGTACTTCGAGAGGCTGGGTCCCCGCAGGGCGGGACTTCGACGCGCGGTCGTCGCCGGGACGGCCTGGCACCGGGTCGGCCCGGTCGCGGGAGCCGCCCGGCCTTCGCGGGAGCCGCCACGGCCTGCCAGGTGCCGGCGGCAGACAGGTGAGCAGGGCCGGTGAGCAGGGCCGGTGACCAGGGCCGGTGACCAGCGGAAGGGGCCGGATGCCCTCGGCGGGACCGCTCAGCCGGTCGTCAGGCCGCCCGCCGCCCGGGCCAGGGCGTCCAGGACCGGTCGGATCAGCGGATGGTCCTCGGCGCCCCGGCGTACCGCGGCGAAGACCCTGCGCGTGGCGGCCGGGCCCGCGACCGGGCGGACGACCGTGCCCTTGCCCTCCATGCCCCGCAGCGCGGAGCGCGGGACCAGGGCCACGCCGGCGCCCGCGCCCGCGAGGGCGACGACCGCGCGGAAGTCGTCCGAGGAGTGCACCTGACGCGGCTCGAAGCCCGCGCGTTCGCAGGCGAGCTGCATCACGTCGTGGCAGGGGTTACCGGGGTAGGGGCCGATCCAGTCGCTGTCGGCCAGCTCGGCGAGGGAGACCTCGGCGGCCAGGCCGAGGGGATGGCCCGCGGGCAGGACCGCGTCGAACGGCTCCGCGTAGAGCGGCACCCGGGAGAGCCGCAGGTCGTCCTCGCGCGGGGCGCCCCGGTACTCGACCGCGACGGCCACGTCCGCCTCTCCGTCGAGCACCATGGGCAGGCTCTCGTCGCCCTCGGCGTCCCGTACCCGTACCCGGATACCGGGGTGCGGTCCGGACAGCAGCCGGACGGCGGGAGCGAGCACTTCCGCGATCCCGGTGGCGAAGGCCGCGACCGTGACCTCGCCGGCCGCGCCGCCCGCGTAGGCCGCGAGCTCCGCCTCGGCCAGTTCCAGCTGGGCGAGGACGGTGTGCGCGTGGGTGAGCAGAATGTCGCCCGCCGCCGTGAGCTGTACGCCCCGGCCGCTGCGGGTCAGCAGGGCGTGGCCGGTCTCCTGCTCCAGCGCGGCGAGCTGCTGGGAGACGGCCGAGGGGGTGAGGTAGAGCGCGGCGGCCGCGGCGGTCACCGTACGGTGGTCCGCCACCGCCCGCAGGATGCGCAGCCGTCGAGGGTCGATCACCCAGCCATTTTGCCAGGTCGGAGGCGGATGCGGCGGCCGGGGCAGGTCGACGGGCCGGGCACGGGGCCCGGCCCGTCGGCCGCTCCCAGGGTCAGCCAGGGTCAGCCCCGGCGCGCCCCGGTCAGCTCTTCAGCGCCTCGCGCGCGTCGATGAACGCCGCGACCGCCCGCTCCACGTCCGCCGTGGAGTGCGCGGCGGACAGCTGGACCCGGATCCGCGCCTGGCCCATCGGGACGACGGGGTACGAGAAACCGATCACGTACACGCCGCGCTCCAGCAGCAGTTCCGCCATCCGGCCCGCCTCCGCCGCGTCGCCGATCATCACCGGCGCGATGGCGTGGTCGCCGGGCAGGATCTCGAAGCCCGCCTCGGTCATCTTCGTACGGAAGAGCTTGGTGTTGGCGTTCAGCCGGTCGCGCAGCTCGCCCGCGCTCTCCAGCAGGTCGAGGACCTTGATCGACGCGGCGGCGATGACCGGCGCGAGCGAGTTGGAGAAGAGGTACGGGCGGGAACGCTGGCGCAGCAGCGCGACGATCTCGGCGCGGGCCGCGACGTAGCCGCCGGACGCGCCGCCGAGCGCCTTGCCGAGGGTGCCGGTGATGATGTCGACGCGGTCCATCACGCCGTGCAGTTCGGGGGTACCACGGCCACCGGGACCGACGAAGCCGACAGCGTGCGAGTCGTCGACCATGACCATCGCGTCGTAACGGTCGGCGAGGTCACAGATCTCGGCGAGCGGCGCGACATAACCGTCCATGGAGAACACACCGTCGGTCACGATCAGCCGGCGACGGGCGTCCTGGGACTCCTTGAGCCTGGCCTCCAGGTCCGCGAGATCGCGGTTGGCGTAGCGCAGGCGGCGGGCCTTGGACAGCCGGATGCCGTCGATGATGCTGGCGTGGTTGAGGGCGTCGGAGATGACCGCGTCCTCCGGGCCGAGCAGCGTTTCGAAGACGCCGCCGTTGGCGTCGAAGCAGGAGGAGTAGAGGACCGTGTCCTCCTGGCCGAGGAACAAGGAGAGGCGCTGCTCCAGCTCCTTGTGGATCTCCTGAGTGCCGCAGATGAAGCGCACCGAGGCCATGCCGTAGCCCCAGCGGTCGAGCGCGTCCTTGGCGGCGGCGACGACGTCGGGGTGGTCGGCGAGACCGAGATAGTTGTTGGCGCAGAAGTTGAGTACGTCACCGGGGGTACCGCCCGTGGCGACGGAGACGGAGGCGTTCTGCGGGGTGGAGATCACACGCTCGGGCTTGAAGAGACCGGCGTCGCGGATCTCGTCAAGAGTGGCGCGGAGATCGTCCCGGACGGACGCGAACATAAAGGGGCTCCTTAAGGGGCGGACGAGGGGCGAGTGAGCCGAAGGGGCGCGCCGCTGTCGAGAAGGAGAGCGCGCACAGGTCGTGAGGGCTGTACCGACATGCGACTCCGCCGCGCGAGCGACCGAGCACGGTCGACCGTCGACAGTGGCACACAGCGCCCCGGAGGCGACCCGCGCCCCCGGGATCAGGCGGTCCAGTCGAGGATGATCTTGCCGCTGCGGGCCGTGGACGCCTCGTCGAACGCGGCGTCGAAGTCCTGGTAGCCGTAGCTGCCGGTGATGACGGGGGTCAGGTCGAGGCCGCCTTCGAGCAGGACGGTCATCGCGTACCACGTCTCGAACATCTCACGGCCGTAGATGCCCTTGACCGTGATCATGGAGGTGACGATCTTCGACCAGTCGACGGCGAACTCTTCGGCGGGCAGGCCGAGCATGGCGATCCGGCCGCCGTGCGTCATGTTGTCGATCATGTCGCGCATGGCCTCGGGGCGGCCGGACATCTCCAGGCCGATGTCGAAGCCTTCCTTGAGGCCGAGCTGCCGCTGCGCCTCGGCGATGTTGGTCTTCGAGACATCGAGAGCGAGCGTGGCGCCGACCTTGCGGGCGAGTTCGAGGCGGTCCGGGCTGACGTCGGTGATCACGACATTGCGCGCGCCGGCGTGCCGGGCGACGGCCGCGGCCATGATCCCGATCGGGCCCGCGCCGGTGATCAGCACGTCCTCGCCGACGAGCGGGAAGGAGAGCGCGGTGTGCACGGCGTTGCCGAAGGGGTCGAAGATGGCGGCGACGTCGAGGTTCACCTCGGTGCGGTGCACCCAGACGTTCGAGGCGGGCAGGGCGACGTACTCGGCGAACGCGCCGTCGCGGCCGACGCCGAGGCCGATGGTGCTGCGGCAGAGGTGGCGGCGGCCCGCGAGACAGTTGCGGCACTTGCCGCAGACGAGGTGGCCCTCGCCGCTGACGAGATCGCCGACGGCGATGTCCTCCACGCCCGCGCCGACGGCGGCGACCTCGCCGACGAATTCGTGGCCGAGGACGAGCGGGGTCTTGACGGCTTGCTGGGCCCAGCCATCCCACGCCCGGATGTGCAGATCGGTACCGCAGATGCCGGTGCGGAGCACCTTGATCAGTACGTCACCGGGCCCGATCTCCGGTTCCGGCACGTCCATGAGCCACAGCCCCGGCTCGGCCGTCTTCTTCACAAGTGCCTTCATGGGCGTGGCTCCCGGGTGCTGGTGCTGGTGCTCATCGATGACCACTGGTGGGTGGTCATGCACCAATTTGCCGAGCTCAGGCCGCTTACGTCCATCGAGGATTTCTTAAGCGACCCCACAGCACAGCTTCACGCGGCCGCGCGGCGCCGCCGTCTGCGTTGCCGGGGCCCGGGTGTGCGTGCCGGTGAGTCTCCGGCGAGGGCCAGCTCCGGGGCGGAAACCGGCACGTCCCAGATGGCCCCCGCTGATACGGCCAACCGGGTGACGCCCCGGGCCGGGGCGGCGGCCTCGGGTACGGCCGACAGCAACGCCCCCTGCGTGGATACGGCGGGGATCGGCGTGTCGGGCGCGCCCGCGCCGGCGGTCACGGAGTCAGGGGTGACGGCGTCCGGGGTGACGGCGTCCGGGGTGACCGCGTCCGGGGTGACCGCGTCCGGGCGCTGCGGCGGCACCGTACGCACGGCCGCCTCCAGGGGCAGCCCTGATGCCTGCGGTTGCGCCACGACCTGCGTCTGCGGCTTCGTCTGCGGCTGCGGCTGCGGCTGCGCCTGGGTCGCGGTCGTTCGGGTCAGCAGGACGACCCCTCGCGCCGCCACCACCGCGCCCACGATCGCGGCGGCGACACCGAGCGCACCGCCGTGCAGGCGTTCTCCCAGCAGCGCCAGTCCTATGGCCGACGCGGCGACCGGATTGGCGAGGGTCAGAACCGCGAGGGGGGCGCCGAGGCCGCCGCCTTGATAGGCCCTCTGCGACAGCAGCAGACCGCCCGAGGCGAAGCCCGCGACCAGCAGAGCGACGGCCGCGACCTGCCACAGCGGCAGTGCGCCCGTGCCGCGCGCCGTGGCGGCGACCGTGACCGTCTGGGTGAGGGCCGAGGCGACCCCTGAGGTGATCCCGGAGGACGCCGCGTGGCGCAGCCCGGGACGGGCTCCCGGCCTGGTCAGGAGAGCGACCAGAGCCATGGCCGCGCCCGCGACACCCAGGGCCTGTGGCAGCGTGAGTGTTTCGCTCGGGGCCGCACCCGCCGCCGTCAGCAGGATGACCGCGAGACCGATGAGGGTGAACGCCGTGCCGCGCCACTCACCCCTGCTGACCTGCCGCCCGGCTCGGCGCGCGCCGAGTGGAACGGCCGCGACCAGGGTGAGCGCGCCCAGCGGCTGGACCACGGTGAGCGACCCGTAGGTCAGCGCCGCGACGTGCAGCAGCGCGCCGGTCGCGTTCAGTCCGACGGCCCACCACCAGGCACCGTGGCCGAGCAGACTGATCAGTCCGCTCTTCGGCGCCGTGCGGGCGGCGAGCCGTTCCTGCGCCACGGCCGCCGAGGCGTACGCGACGGCGGAGACCAGGGACAGCGCGATGGCCACCGCTATCGCGCCGCTCACCGGGCCGCCCCTGTCGTGACGGCTCCGACGGCGAGCGACAGTTCAAGTACGAGGGACGGTCGGGCGGAAGACTGCGGCTTCCGTTCGGCGGGCCCCGTGCGGGCGTTCATCACCCGACCCCCTTGCGTGGACGACACGGCGTGCTGGGACGGCGTGGTGGTGCGGCGGCGCGGTCCGAACCGCGCCCTTTCGATACGCCAGTGTACCGATACGGGCTCGTATCGGTACACTGGCGTATCGGTACGTGGCCGTATCGATGCGGAAGACCTACCGGGGAGGATCGATGGGGGAAGGAGAGACGATGACACCGCAGCGCCGCTCCAAGATCACGCCGGAACGGGAGCTGGAGTTCTACGAGGCCGTCCTGGACCTGCTCAGGGAAGGCGGCTACGACACGCTGAGCATGGAGGGTGTCGCCGCTCGCACCCGTTGCGGAAAGTCCACGCTCTACCGCCAGTGGCGTACGAAGCCACAGCTGGTCGCGGCCGCTCTGCGGGGCACCCGCTGCGGCGGCAAGCTGGAGGATGTCGACACCGGCTCCCTCGCGGGGGACCTGCGCGCCGCGGCCCGTTCGATCGCGGCCGGCTCGGGGGACGACACCGCGCTGATGCACGCGCTGAGCCACGCGGCCCTGCAGAATCCGGACCTGCTGCGGGCATTGCGCGAGGCCCTGGTCGAGCCGGAGATCGCGGCGATCGACAGCATGATCCGCCGCTCCGTGGAACGCGGCGAAGTCGCGGCCGACAATCCGGCGACGGAGTTCGTGGCCGCCCAGCTGATCGGCGTCATGCGCGCCCGGCCGATCATGGAAGGCCGGTACGCGGACGAGGCGTATCTCGCGCGCTTCCTGGAGGCCGCCGTCCTCCCGGCACTCGGACTGCGAGCCACCTCGCCCTCATGACCGGCGGGCCGTCGTCCGAGCGGATGACGACGGCACGCCCGCGCCGCACCGTGGGGACGGGGGCGGCGCACCCCCGGCCGGTGGGCCCCTTCCGAGGAAGGGGCCCACCGGCATGTCCAGCCGGTTCGGCCACAGCGATCCGGACGGCGCCGGCGGGCGGTTCGGCCCGCCACCGGAGCACTTCGCGGATGAGCGGCCTCGCGGGGGCGGCGGACGGAAGGAGACACGAGCGGACGGAAACAGACGGAAGCGGCCGGAAGAAGACCCAGAAGCGCCGATCAAGAACTGACAAGCAGTCAATTTCAGCCACACAGTGGCCAATTGCTGAGATGTCGGCGAGCCAAGGTGGGCATATACGCTCCATCCGAACCGCACCGCCCCGCTTCGCGGCACGTCGTGCACCGCGGCACGTCCGCGCGCCGCGTCCGTCCCTCGCCGCACCAGGAGGCAGATCGTGACCTGTGTCTCGGAAAAGATCTCGGTCCAACAGCTTCCGGCTGTGCCCTTCTACTGCCCCGTCCCGTCAGCCAGGCATCCATCCGTCGACGTCCTGAACGATCTGACCGTACGGTGGATGCTCAAGCAGCGGCTCGATACCGACGAGCGCCAGCTCAAGCGCCTCGCCATCTGCGACTTCGGCGGTCTGACCGCCTCGACGATGCCGTACGGTCAGCTCGAACCGCTCACCCTGATGGCCAAGTTCCACGCCGTGCTCTTCTCGCTCGACGACGGGGTGTGCGACGAGTCCGGCGCCACGGCGGATCTGCTGGCGCAGGAGACCTCCCGCATCATGCGCGCCGTGGAGGCCCCGGCCGCGGGATCAGCCGGGGACTCCCCGCACGCGGCCGCGCTGCGCGGGCTCCGGCTGGAGCTGGAGCGGTTCGCCTCCCCCGGCCAGCTGCACCGGATGACGGACGCCATGCGTGTCTACACCTCCGGCCTGGTGTGGGAGGCGTCCTGGCGCCGCAACCCACGCCTTCCTTCGCTGGACGACTACATCACCCTGTGGATGCGCGCCATAGGGATGGCACCGTCCACCGCGATGATCGAGATTGTCGGTGGCTTCTCCGTGGCGGACGAGGACATGCAGGACCCCCGGGTCCGGGCCCTCACCGAGATCACCTGGACGCTGGTCAGCTGGGACAACGACCTCTACTCCCGCAACAAGGAACTGATGCGGGCCGACGACAACCTCAATCTGATCGACGTCATCTGCCAGGAGCAGGACTGCGACCCGCACCACGCACTCGTCCGGGCGGTGGCGATGCGGGACCGCGTCATGGTGCTCTTCGACCGGCTGGCCGGTCAGGTGCTCAAAGAGGCGGACGACGGGCTGCGCCGCTACGTCGAGGGACTCGGTCAGTTCGTCCGGGGGCACCTCGACTGGGCGTCGTCCTGCCCCCGCTACGCCGTACCGTCGGGGCCGAAGGCGACCCCTGGCGGATGGTGGAAGCAGCAGCCGGCCGACGACAGCGCGGAGCCGCTGCCGATTCCCACGATCGCCTGGTGGTGGGACCAACTGGACGCGGGCTGAACGGCGGTGTCCCCGGCTGTCCCGACCGCTCCTCTCCGCCGCACCCGACCCGGCGTCAGCCCCGTCCCGTCCGTCCCACTCGTCGGACCCCTCAGTCCCCCCGCCACCAGCGCGTCACCGCGCGCCAGGCCCGCTGCGGAGCCGCGCCCGTGCGCTGCGCCGGGATCACCGGGGCGGCGGGCGCCGGGACCGGAGGGGGCACGGCGGCCGACGCCGGGTCCGGTGCGGCGGCCGGATCGGTCGCGGAGCCCGGTACGGTTCCCCGCGCCACGGAGCCCGGCGGTACGGGTCCCGGCGGTACGGAGCCCGGCCGCGGCGACTCCACCCGCCACTGCGGCCGGGGCGCGGCGACCGTCGGACTCGGCGGCCCGGTGACGTCCTGCGGCGGGCGGGGAGCGAAGGTCACGGGCAGTTCCACCAGATGGCGCGACATCAGTGAACCGGTCCAGCGCAGTTCGTCCTCCTCCACGGCGAGCTGGAGGTCCGGCAGACGCAGCAGCAACGCGTCGATCCCGGTGTCGGCGATGGCCCGCCCGATGTCCTGCCCCGGGCACTCGTGCGGGCCGCCGCTGAAGGCCAGGTGGGAGCGGTTGCCCTGCATGGAGGCGTTCAGGTCGGGGCGTACCACCGGGTCCACGTTGGCCGCGGCGATGCCGACGACGAGCGCGTCACCGGCCTTGATGCGCTGACCGCCGAGTTCGGTGTCGCCCACCGCCCACCGGCCGAAGATCGTGGTGAACGGGGGCTCGTCCCACAGGGTCTGCTCGACCGCTTCCGGCAGGGTCATATGGCCGCCGCTCAGCTGAGCCCGGAACCGCGGATCGGTGAGTACCATGCGCAGCACGTTGGCGATGAGGTTGGCGGTGGTCTCGTACGCGGCGATCAGCACCAGCCGCAGGTGCTGGCTGACCTCGTCGTCGCTGAGGCCGGCCGGGTGCTCCACCAGCCAGGTCGCGAAGTCCTCCTCGGGCACGGCCCGGCGGCGGGTCACCAGTCTGCCCATCGCCCCCATCACGTACGCGTTGCTCTCGTTGGCCGTCGCGGTGCCCTTGATCATGTCGCGGGCGGCCTGCACCATGCGTTCGCTGTACTCCTCCGGCATGCCGAGGATCTGGGTCATCACCATCATCGGCAGATGCTCGGCGAAACGGCTGACCAGATCCGCCTTGCCGTCCAGGCAGAAGTCGTTGACCAGCCGGTTGCTGAACCGGTTGATGTAACGCCGGACGCCGCGGTGGTCGATGCGGGCGATCGAGTCCGTGACCGCGCCGCGCAGCCGTTCGTGGTCCGCGCCGTCGGCGAAGACGCAGATGGGCTGCCAGCTGAAGACGGGGGCGAGGGGATGGTCGGGCGGCGCGGTGCCGTCGTGGACCGCGCGCCAGCGCCGGGAGTCCCGGGAGAACTGCGACGGGGTACGCGTCATGTGCAGGTTGTCGCTGTGGCCGAGGACGAGCCAGGCCGGAACGTCGCCGTGGAGGAGCACGGGCGCGACGGAACCGTGTTCGGCGCGCAGCTTCTCGTACAGGCCCATCGGGTCGCTCTCGGCCTCGGGCCCGTACAGCCGCCGCAGCCCGTTGGGGCGCAGGCCGTCGGCGGCCGGGCTCTCGGCGGCCGGACTCTTCGAGCTGAGTCCGTTCACCGTGAGGCCGTGGGCCGGGCAGCCGGGGGGCGGTGCCGCGTGGTCGTCCGCCCCGGGGCGGTGGGAAAAGGGGGTCGTCACAGTCACTCCAGGAATGAGGCCGGAAGGTACGGGGACAGGCGCCGGTCAACGGGTCAGCCGGGCGGCGCGGCCAGCGAGTGCAGATAGCGCATCAGCGTCAGCAGGACATCGCGGCTGGACGCCCGCAGCCGTGCGTCGCAGTCCACCATCGGGACCTCGTCGGGCAGGTCCAGGGCGGTGCGGAGCGCCTCGACGGGATGGTGCGGCGCGTCCGGGAAGGTGTTGACGGCGACGACGAAGGGGACGCCACGCTCCTCCAGGCGTCCGATGACGTCGAAGCTGACTTCGAGGCGGCGGGTGTCGACCAGCACGACGGCGCCGAGGGCGCCCTCGAAGAGGCCGTTCCACAGGAACCAGAAGCGCTCCTGGCCGGGGGTGCCGAAGAGGTACAGCACCAGTTGATCGGTGATGCTGATCCGGCCGAAGTCCATGGCGACCGTGGTGGCGGTCTTGCTCTCCACCCCGGCGTTGTCGTCCACCCCCACCCCGGCCTGGGTCATGGTCTCCTCGGTGGTGAGCGGCCGGATCTCGCTGACCGAACCCACCATCGTCGTCTTACCGACCCCGAATCCGCCCACGATCACGATCTTCACGGCGGAGGTGGCCGTGGTGGGCAGGATGTCCTCGCTCCGGGGGCCCGCGATGGTGTCAGCGCTTCTAGAGTCTTTGAAGTCCATGCATCACCGCTTCGAGAAGGGACCGGTCGGGGAGTGCGGCGCGCACGATGGGCGCGCGCGATTCGACCAGCTCGGTCGCGAGCAGATCGGTCAGCAGCGCGGTCACCACGCTGAAGGGGAGGCTGAGGTAGGCCGAGAGTTCGGCCACGGACAGCGGTGCCTGGCACAGCCGGAGAATCGCGGCCTGTTCCGGCTGCACCGTGGGCGACGGTTCGTCCTTGGCCACGATCATGGTGACCAGGTCGAGCTCGGCCCGCTCGGCGCCGTCCGGGCCGCCGGTGATCACGTACAGCCGTTCCGGGTCGCCCACGTCCGCGTCGGGGCGCCGTCGTTCTCGTCGGGGGGTCGTCATCCGGCCTGCCCGTCATGGCGCGGCGGGCTCGTCAGATGGGCGCCGATACGGACCACCATGTCCCGCATCCGGGCCCCCACCAGTCCCGCGTCCACCGTCTCGTCGGCGAGGACCGCGAGATACGCGCCGTCGCCGGCCTCCATCAGGTAGAAGAAGCCGCCCCCGACCTCGATGACGACAAGCCGCATCCGCCCGTCGCTGGACGGGATTTCGGCCGCTACGGCGGCGGCCAGGCTCTGCAGTCCGGCGCAGGCCGCCGCGAGCCGGTCGGCGACGTCCGGGTCGCCGCCGTGCCGGGCGATTCTGAGACCGTCGGCGGAGAGCACCACGATCTGCTGGATCTGCGGTACGCCGTCGGCCAGTTCCTTCAGCATCCAGTCCAAGTTCGCGCGCTGCCCGATCACTTCAGATCTCCCTTGCCCCACGTGTCATCGGATTCGCCACGGTCGCCGGGCTGGGCCGGCGCCTCCCCTGCTCCGGTCGACGGCTCCTGCGGGGCGCCGTTGACCGCCTTGGTGAATGCTTCGAGCCAGATGCCGGGACCGGGCTTCCCGCCCGGGGCCTCGCCCTGGGCCCGGCCGTTGCCCGTCTCCCGGCCGTCCCCCGGGGGACGGCCGGGGACGCCACCGGACGTACCGCCGGGAGCACGGCCCTGGGTATCGGCCGGCACGCCGCTGCGTCGCCCGTTGGCCGGCGTGCGCGTCAGGTTGTGGGATCCGAGCGGAGCGCGGCCGCGGCTGCGCCGCTGCGGCAGTCCGTTCTCGGTCCACTCCGTGACCACCGGGACGTCGTCGCCCATGGCCGCCACGAGCGGGGCCGGCCGCTGGGGTCCGGTGACCGGCCAGGGCACGCGGTCGGCCGGGCGGAGCACATCCTTCGTCGGCAGTTCCATGCCGCTGCCCCGGGGCATCGCCGAGGCGCCGATGCCATGGGCGATACCGGGCGCGGGGCCGGTGGTGACGATGTCGCGGGGCACGACGAGGACGGCGCGGACGCCACCGTAAGCCGACTGACGCAGCGACACCTGGAGGTTGTACATCTGGCAGAGCCGGCCGACCACGGCCATCCCGAGCCGGGGCGTCTCGCCGAGGTCGTTGAGGTCGATACCGGCCTGGGCCTGCGCGAGCATGCGCTCGGCCCGGGTCCGCGCCTCCTCACTGAGGCTGACGCCGCCGTCCTCGATCTCGATGGCGATGCCCGTCTGCACCTCGACCGCCGTGACATGGACGCGGGTCTGCGGCGGGGAGTAGCGGGTGGCGTTGTCGAGGAGTTCCGCGCAGGCGTGGATGAGCGGTTCGACGGCCGTGCCGATGATGGCGACCTTGGCGATCGAGTGCAGGTCGACCCGCTGGTACTCCAGGATCCGGGACATGGCGCCACGCAGCACGCTGAACAGCGGCACGGGCTTGGGCCATTGGCGCCCGGGGCGGGCCTTCCCGAGGACGGCGATGCTGTCGGCGAGCCGGCCGATCAGCGCCGTGCCGTGGTCGATGCGCAGCAGGTCGTCGAAGACCTCGGGGTTGCGGCCGTGGTGCTCCTCCATCTCCCGCAGTTCGCTGGCCTGCTGGTGCACGATGGCCTGGACGCGGCGGGCGATGTTGACGAAGGAACGCTGCGCGGACTCGCGCATGGCTTCCTCGTTGTCGACGATCTCCAGTACGGAGCGGAGCAAGGAGCGCTGCGCGGCCGGGAGTTCTCGGTACCGCTCGTCGCCGTCCACGACGGCGCGCATCACCTCCAGCGGTGATTCGCCCTGCCGGAGACGGAAGATGGCGGCCGGCATCAGCTCCTTGCCGAGCCGTACGGTCTCCTCGTCGTGTTCGGCGATCCGCCGCTCCAGCAGCGCGACGCGGTAGGCGTAGTGCTCGTGGAGCGTACTGACGGCCCTGCTGCGGCGGGCCAGTTCCACGGCGCACCAGGTGACGACGACGGTGGCGACCGTGCCGTACAGCACCAGCGGTATGCGGGCGGCGTCCTCGACGGCGGCCACCACGACGGCCGTTACCGCCACCATCAGCACAGCGGGGAGTACGAGCGCGCGGACGACAGGGGAAGCCTGATCATTAGGGGGTGCTTCGACACGAACCATGTAAGCCCTCTGGCGGTTGTTTCAGGTCGGATAATTCGAACGTTCGAGACACCAGGGAACAAGTGCCTGATTACGTATCAACTCGGCGCGCTCCGCGAGAGCTTAGCCCGACCGGATCACCACATCGGCATATTCACGTAACCGCCTGCACGGACCGCCCCGGCGGGCATACACTCGCCCATTTGCACGGTGTGCGCCCGCGGTGGCACGAAGAGTGACGCCTCTGCCGGCGGCGGATGCCGGCCGGGTGCGGCGAGGCATGTCACGGCAGGTGCGCCGACATGACGACGGGGCCGCCCCGGTCAGGGACGGCCCCGCCTCCGGCCTCACATCCGGCCCGGGCCCCGCTCACCGTGAAGGCCGGTCCCCCTGGTCCATCGGGCGGGCCGTCGGCACACGCAGCCCCTGAGCACGTCGCTCCTCCCGGCGTCGGAAGCGGCGCCGGAAGGTCTCCGCCCATGTCCGTGGTCTCGCCGGGGAAGAACGCGGCTCCGGGTGGGTGAACGAACCGGAGTCCGAGGGCGGGAAGACCCGATCGACGAGCGCGGCGAGCAACCGGTCCAGGACGACGAGCATGTACTTCTCCGATCAGGTCCCGCAGGAGGCGCGGACGTACTTGCCCACCTCGTACGGTCCGCCATGGTCACCGCGGGTGTCCACCAGGTGGGTACGGACCTGGAGGTTGTAGTTGTAGGTGCCCCCACCGGGGCAGCCGATGGTCCAGAGCGTGTCGTTGACGCCTGTGGGCGAGTAGACGAAGCGGCTGTTCGTCCAGGAGGTGTACGCGCGCGGCCCCGACCAGGACGATCGCAGGAACTGGCCCCGCGTGTAGTGGTACAGGTAGCTGCCCGAGCAGAGCTCATGACTGGACGACGACAGATATCTCCCCTTCTTGGCGGTCGGCTTGGCCCAGGTCGAACACAGCCACCCGGCGGCGGCAGCCGACTTCCCGGCGGACCGGGGCAACTCCACTCCCGGCGGTGAGAAGTTCGCGGGGTCGTTGTTCTCCGGGACGGAGGCGTCGAGCACATCGCTCGTCCACTCCTTGCCGGAATCGTCGGCCCCCCAGTGGACGACCACGGAGCCCTCACCCCGGAAGCCCTCCGCCGCCGCGCCATGCGCCTCAGCGGCAGTGGGCGCCGGCGGGAAATCGGCAGCCGGGGCGGAGGCGGCGGTATCCGCGGAGGCTGTCGACAGGCCCACCGTCATGACGGCCGCGATGAGGACGGACAGGGGGCTGGCCATGCGCACGGTGATTCCCTCCCGTTGCTGAACATGTCTTCCGCAGGGCTTTGCTCGCCCTTGACTTGATTGTCGTCACGCGTCCCGTCCTGCGAACCACATGGCGTCAGAAGCCACCTGATAGGTGATTCTCAGCGGTTATCGTTGCCCGCACAGATGAGCGCGGTAAGCCAGAGCGAGGGGGCGGCGGTGGACGGGGGGCGGGCCGGGTGGATACGGGTGCCGGTGGGGGCCGACTCGGCCCGGTGGGCGACGCGGGGCCGCTGCCGCCTGGTGCTGCTCGTCGTGCACAACGTGACCTCGGCGACCCGGCTGCTGGACGTACTACCGCTCTTCCGCGACGACCTGCGCGTCCAACTGCTCGCGACCTGCACCGGATCCTCGCCGTTCCGCTCGGGGGTGGCCGAACTGCTGGCGGAGACCGGCGTACCGGTCGTGCCCTGGGAGCAGGCACGCGAACTCCCGGTCGATCTGGCGATCTCGGCCAGTTTCGGCGGCCAACTGCATCTGATTTCAGGCAAATTGACCGTTCTCTCACACGGCGTCGGGTACAATAAGAGGCTGGCAACACCGGACACCGGACACCGGACACCGGACACCGGACACCGGACACCCTTCGCCCGGCGCCGCACCACCTGTCTTCGGGCTCTCCCCCGAGTGGCTCCTGGTGGACGGCTCCCCCGTCGCGGACGCGATGGTGCTGTCCCATCCCGAACAACTGGACCGGCTGCGCGCAGCCTGCCCGGAGGCCGCACCCACCGCTGTCCTCGCCGGGGATCCCTGTTTCGACCGGCTGCTGGCCGCCGTGCCCTACCGGGAACGCTTCCGCAGGGCCCTCGGCGTGCGGCGCGGGCAGCGGCTCGTTCTGCTCAACTCGACCTGGAATCCGGATGCGCTCTTCGGGGACGGCGGCGGGGAGGACGTCCTGCCCTCGCTCCTGCCCCGGCTGACCGCTGAGCTGCCCGCGGACGAGTACCGGCCCGCCGCCGTACTGCACCCCAATATCTGGCACGGTCACGGCCCCGGACAGATCCGCGCCTGGCTGGACCGGGCCCGGCGGGGCGGCCTGGCTCTGGTGGATCCGCTGGAGGGCTGGCGCCAGGCGCTGATCGCGGCCGACGTGGTGATCGGGGACACCGGATCGGTCAGTTACTACGCCGCCGCGATCGGCAGGCCCGTACTGATAGGCGCGGCATCGCCGGACGGCCTCGACCCCGGGTCGCCGGTGGCCGCGTTCGTCCGGGAAGCGCCCCGGCTCTCGCCGGACGTCCCGCTGCGAACGCAGCTGGACGCGTTGCTGGCCGGGCACCGCCCGCTGCCGGGTCCGGCGGAGCTGGTCTCCTCGGCGCCGGGCGAATCGGCGGCTCTGCTGCGCCGCCACTTCTACCAGCTGATCGGCGTCCCCGAGCCCCCGGAGCCCGCTCTGCTGGACCCGCTACCGCTCCCGCCGTACGAGGGAGTGTCCCGAACGGCTCCCCTGCGCGTGGTGACCCGGCTGCTGGATTCGGGCGAGATCGAGGTGAGCCGGTACGCCGATCCCCGGTCCGAACCTGGTGGGGACGGAGACGCGCATACGGCTGTGCACGAGGACACCCTGGACCCGGGCCGGCTGGCCCTGGCGGATGTGATCTACCGGGACGGGGCAGCGGACGATCCCCGGTTCGGCACGCCCGCGCAGTGGACGGCGGAAGTACTGGCCCGCCGACCGGGCGCTGCCCTCGCGGCCTACGTGACCGGCCCCGGCAGTTGTACGGTCCGCACCCGGAACGGATCGCTCCTGCGGCTCTCCGCCGACCCTGGGGGCGCTGCCCCGGCCGGTCTCCCGGGGGACCCTTCGGCGTATGCCTCAGCTCTGTACGCCCGGCTGTGCGACGGGAAGGAGCCGGAAGAGCTGATGGCGGGCGAGATGGCCGTACGGACCGGTAGTTGGGTACACCGGGTATCGGTCACGCCGCTCGCCGCCGGTTCCACGGGCGGCCCGGTCACTCCTCCCGCGCCCTGAGGCAGCGCTCGCGCAGACCCCGCAGATGGATGAGGTGGTGGGCGGCCTTGTCCTTGTCGAGCGCGTCCATCGCCTCGTCGATCAACGGGAGCGCGGCAGCGGGATCCCCCGCGTCGAGGTAGGTCTCGGCGAGGTCGGTGAGTGTCCTGGCGGTGTTGTACGCCTCGGCGACGGAGCGGAAGAAGCTCAGCGCGGTCTCCAGGCGCTCCTGGGCCTCGGCGAAACGGCCCAGACCGCGCAGGGCCCGGCCGCGGTGCCTTTCCAGCAGGGCCCGGGCCCTGGGCAGATCGCGCTCCCCCTCGTCACCGGGGCCGATTCCGCCGAGGATGACGGATGCCTCGTCGAAGCAGGCGTACGCCTCACGGAAGCGCCACTGCCGGAGCCGCAGAAGGCCGAGCGACTCGACGGCCGAGGCGTGGCCGCGTAGATGCCCGGACAGCTTCTCCGCCTCCGCGGCGGCGGTCAGTTCGGACTCGGCCTCCTCGTACTGCCTCAACTCGACCAGGTCCAGCGCCAGCAGGGAGTGCATGCGTCCGGCCATCCGGGTGCCCCGGTGGCAGGCGTCGGCGACGCGCGCGCCCGCGCGCAGTGCGGGGAGGAGTTCGTC
Organism: Streptomyces sp. NPDC051569; assembly: GCF_044454085.1. NCBI lineage: Bacteria > Bacillati > Actinomycetota > Actinomycetes > Kitasatosporales > Streptomycetaceae > Streptomyces > Streptomyces sp. NPDC051569. The sequence goes on along the minus strand of NZ_JBITDJ010000003.1, from coordinate 424,507 downwards.
GTGGTGCCCCGCCTTGAGCTGCAGGGGCCAGAGGGCCTGGCAGAGCTGGTACACCGAGTCCGGCAGGCCGAACTCCTCGGCTGCGTAGATGGCTTGGACCAGATTGCCCAGCTCGGCCCGCAGCGCCGTCAGCGCCTCGCCCTCATTGCCGTACGGGCTCGGGGTATGGGCCAGCTCGTCGTAGAGCGGGCCGATCCCCCAGCTCTGCGGCAGGGCGGCGAGCCTGGCCCGGACGGCGAAGCGCAGATACCACCACACCGTGCGGGTCACGGCCGCCGCGCAACCCGCGATGCCCTCCTCCCGGAAGGCGGCTTCCTCGGCATGCGCGCGGACCGCCGGCCGGTAGCGGTAGCGATCGGTGCCGGTCTCCTCCAGCAGCTGCAGAGCGACCAGTTCGCCCAGGCAGCCTGCGGCCTCGGGGGCTGTCATGCCGGTGGTGTGGGCGACGGCAGCGGGGCCGAACGCGGGCCATTCGCGCAGCCCCATCAGCCGGTAGACCCGGGCGGGACCGGGCGCGAGCTCGCTGTACGTCTGCACGACGGCGGTACGGACGGGATCGCCTTCCGCGACGGGCACGGTGGGGGCCTCCTCCGGACGATGCGGATCGGACAGCCGCGGATCGGACAGCCGCGGGGCGGCCGCCCGCAGGGCGTACGGGGAACCGGCGCACCGCTCCAGGAGGCGCGGCAGGACTCCCGCGGCCGCGGCCACGGTCTGTTTCCCCGCGAGGTCGGTGAGCAGCAGGCGGGCGTCCTTGTCGGTCAGCGGTCCGACCGGAACCGGCACGGCGTCCAGCCCGGGCAGCGGACGGCGGGCCACCACCACCGTGAACACTCCGGGGGCGGCGGTGAGCAGCGGCTTGACCTGTGCGGACGAGTGGGCGTGGTCGAGGACGACCAGGAGCCGCCGGTCGGCGACACAGCGCCGGAACGCCTCGCGTCTGTCCGCCTCGGCGGGCGGCACGTCGTCCTGTTCCATCCCGAGCTGGACGAGGAGGCTCCGCAGCACGGTGGCGGTGTCGAGCGCGGTCCCCGGCGAGGCACCCCGCAGGTCGACGTACACCTGTCCGTCCGGGAACCGGTCGGATTTCATGCACCCCCACCGGATGGCGAGGGCGCTGGTACCGATGCCCTCCGGCCCGTGGATCAGCGCGATCCGCGGCAGTCCGTCAGCCTTGCGCGTCGCCTCCCGGTCCAGCCGCTTCATCGGTTCCTGACGGTCCGTGAAGAACCTTGCGGGCGCGGGCAGGGTCGGCCTGGCGTCCGCTCTGCCGGGGCCGGGGGCCGTACGGGCGAACGCCGTCCAGGCATGGGCGAGCGCGGGGTCGTGCCGCACACCGTCGTGGACGAGCCGCGCCACGGCGGCCAGCTCGGCCGGCCCGGTGGGCGCGGTCACCTCCCGGCCGGCGATACGGCGCACCAGGCCACCGGCCGATTCCCAGGCCCATTTCCCCGCCTCATTGGCCATTCCCGCGCCCACGGTGCCCAGCACCGCGGTGATCGCCGCCAGTGAAATGGGATCCAGCATGCCCGCTCCCCCCGCTCCCCGAACTGTCGGGATCCACCGTAGGGCGGATCCCGGCGGAACGGGGAGGGTTGGCGTCTACTCGCACAACCTCGGCGACCGCGCGTCCGGGTCGCGCGTCCGCTCCCCGGTCGGTCCCCGGTCGGTCTCCGGTCGGTCCCGGTCGGTCTCCGGTCGCTCCCCGGTCGGTCTCCGGTCGCTCTGCCGCCGTCCTGGTCGTCCTGCTCTCGTCCTGCTGTCGTCCTGCCGCTGTCCAGCTGCCGGCCTGATCTCGTCCTGTCTGCTCGCCGAGCGGTACCAGGCAGGCTCAGCCCCGCGCGCTGATACTGACTCCATGACCCGACACGGAGAGCTGGGCACGGCCCTGCATCGCTGGCGTGACCGGATCGCACCGGCCGAGGCCGGGCTGCCCGCGGGCGAGCCCCGCCGGGCGCCCGGACTGCGGCGTGAGGAGCTGGCCCAGCTGGCCGGTCTGTCCGTCGACTACATCGTCCGGCTGGAGCAAGGCCGGGCGACCTCGCCCTCGGTGCAGGTGCTCACGTCGCTGTCGCGCGCCCTGCGATTGTCCGACCCCGAGCGCCGGCATCTGTTCCTGCTGGCCGGGCAGTCACCGCCCGCCCTGGGGCAGGTCTCGGACCTCGTACCCGCGAGCGTGCAGCGCCTGCTCGACCAGCTGGCCGGGACGCCGGTCGGCGTCCACGACGCCGCCTGGAATCTGATCACCTGGAATCCGCTCTGGGCCGCGCTCCTCGGGGACCCGTCGGCGGTCTCCGGGCGCGGGCGCAATGCCGCGTGGCAGCACTTCACGGGGCAGCCCAGCCGGATCACGCACACGCCGGAGCAGGAGGCCCGGTACGAGGCGGCCATCGTCGCCGACCTGCGCGCCGCGTCGGTGAACTACCCCACCGATGTGCGTCTGCGCTTCCTCATCGGGGAGCTGCGCCGCGCCAGCAGCCGGTTCGCGGGGCTCTGGAACTCCCGTATCGCCGATTTCCACGACACCGACACCAGGACCGTCCATCACCCGGATGTCGGACCGGTGACGGTGGACTGCGACACCCTCACCGTGCCCGGGTGCGATCTCCGCATCGCGGCCTATTCCGCCGTGCCCGGCACCGCGGCCGCCGACAAGCTCATGCTGCTGGACGTCATCGGCACCCAGACGATGCCCGAACCCGCCCCGCCCCCCGGCGCGGAGCCCGGCCCTGGCGCGGGTCCCGGCACGGGTCCCGGCGCGGGTCCTGGTTCCGGTACCGGCTCCGGCCCCGCCGGGGCGCCCGCCGACCTGTGACCTCAGCTCTCCGGGCCGGCCGCGCGGCCGGCCCCACCGTCCACACCAGCGCGAGCATGTCGCTGGACGGCTATATCGCGGGCCCCGGTGGGTCCGGCTTCGACCGGCTCTTCGCTTGGTACGGCAACGGTGAGGTCCCCGTGCCGACCGCTCAGGACGACAGGACGTTCACGATGTCCCCGGTGAGTGCGGAGGCGTGGCACGCCACCGTCGCGCGCACCGGGGCGCTCGTCGTCGGCCGACGGCTCTTCGATCTCACCTCGGGGTGGGGCGGAAATCACCCGATCGGGTGCCCGGTCGTCGTCGTCACGCACAGCGTCCCGGCGGACTGGCCGCACCGGGACGCGCCGTTCACCTTCGTCACGGACGGCATCGAGAGCGCGGTCGAACGGGCCAAGGCGCTCGCGGGCGACAAGGCGGTCGGCGTCAACGGAGGCACCATCGCGAGCCAGTGCCTGAATGCCCGGCTCCTCGACGAGGTGTGGGTCGATCTCGTGCCCGTCCTGCTCGGTGGCGGAACGCCTTTGTTCGATCGGCTGACGCACGTACCGGTGGAGCTGGACGGTCCGCTGTCGATCGCCCAGGGCACCGGCGTCACCCATCTGCGCTATCGCGTCCGTTACCCGTGACGGTCGTGGGCCGGTCCGGCCGAGTCCGGGTGGCGGCCGGTCGGGGCGGAGATACATCCGGTCGGCTCACGCGCGGTGCGCGGGACGCGGTCCGTTCCTAAGTTGGCTGAATGATCATCAGATCCGCGACGCGCTCCGCGCTCTCCGGGACGGTGGCCCTCGCCACCGGCCTGCTGGTCCTGCTGCCGGCGCCCATCCCGGCCGCCGCCGACTCCCGAACCGATCCGGCCCATGGCGCGCTGCTGTACCGGTCGGGCACGCAGGTACGGCCCCATCCGGGCGCCCGGGCGCTCCCGGGCAATGTGTCCGCCCTGTCCTGGCTGGTCGCCGATGTGCGTACGGGTGAGGTGCTGGCCGCCCACAACGCGCACCGCCGACTGCCGCCGGCCAGCACCCTCAAGACGCTCTTCGCCGTCACCGCCCTGCCGCATCTGTCCGAGCGGGCCCAGCACACGGTCACCGAGGCCGAACTGGAGGGGATCGGTGAGGGCAGCAGTCTGGTGGGCATCGTCCCGGGCCAGTCGTACCACGTGGCCGATCTGTGGCGGGGCGTCTTCCTCAGCTCGGGCAACGACGCGGTGCGTGTGCTGGCCTCGATGAACGGCGGATGGGACGCGACGATCAGCCAGATGCGGGAGAAGGCGAGGCAGCTGGGCGCGAAGGACACCCATGTGGTCTCCCCGGACGGCTACGACGCCGCCGGGCAGGTCTCCTCGGCGTACGATCTGGCGGTCTTCGGCCGCGCGGGCCTGGCCTTCCCGGAGTTCGTCCGCTACACCTCGACCCCCGATGCCCAGTTCCCCGGCGACGGAAGCACCTTCGGCATCCAGAACACCAACCGGCTGCTGAGCGGCGCCGACGGGGTCGAGCGCTATCCGGGCCTGATCGGTGTCAAGAACGGCTACACCTCGGAAGCCGGCAACACCCTGATCGCCGCGGCCCGCAGGGGCGACCGCACCCTGCTGGTGACGGTGATGAATCCGCAGTCGGGCTCGTCCCACGCCGTGTACGAGGAGGCCAGGTCGCTGCTGGACTGGGGCTTCGCCGCCGACGGCCGGGTCACCGCGGTGGGCTCGCTCCAGCCCCCGGCCCCCGCGCGCCCCGTACCGCCGAGCCAGGCGGCCCAGGCGGGTCCGGCCGCGCGGTCCGGCCAGGTCCCCGGATCGGCCGCCGTGGCCCCGCGAGCGGCTCCCGGCGCCCGGGGAACCAGCGCCGCGCGCGCGAAGGACGACGACGGTGCGGGCTCCGGGAGTCTCCTGCCCGTCGCCCTCATCGGTGCGGCCGTTCTCACGGCGGCCGCACTCTTTCTCGTACGGCACACGGCCCGGCGCCACCCGGACGGACGGTGATCTCGGCGGCCCGCCACGGGGACCACCGGTGATCTCGGCGGCCCGCCACGGGACTGCCGGTGAGCCGGGCGGCCACCCACGGACTTACCGGTGAGCCGGGCTGCCCATCCAGGGACTTACCAGTGAGCGGGGCGGGTGAGGGAGGGCGGCAGCTTGGTGGCGGAGTCGCCCTTCGCCGCGTTGACCTGCGTCTGCGTGAGGAAAAGACTCCCGGTCAGATCGGCGCCCCGCAGATCGGCGTCCCGGAAGTCCGCCCCGATCAGATCGGCCAGCCGCAGATCGGCGCCGCGCAGATCAGCGGCGATCAGGTACGCCCCGCGCAGATCGGCACCTCGCAGGTCGGCGCCCTTGAGCCTCGCCCCGAAGAGATCAGCCCCTCTGCGGTTCTTCTTCCTGCCCCGGACCTGGGCGCGCGTCAGTTCACTCGTCCGCAGCAGCAGCGCGTTGACCTCACCCCGGTGTGCTGCCACATCCAGTTCCAGCAGGGCGTCGGGACCGGTCCGCGTGAGGCCTTCGATCACGTCCAGCGCGTCGCGGAGGCCGGCGTGCAGCTGCCGGGCCGGCTCCAGAGTCAGGGCCTCGGTCAGATAGCGGAGCAGTTCGTGGAGCTGCCGCATGACCGGGAGGACGGCGAACATCCGCTCCGCGCTGCCCGGGTCCCCCCGCCAGTCCCGCCCGCCGAAGGTGATCTGCGAGACCTTCTGGCCGGCGCCGAAGCAGTCGTACACCGTGCATCCCTGGAAGCCCTCCGTCCTGAGCCGGCGGTGAATGCCGCAGCGGAAGTCGGTCCGCAGGTGACGGCAGGGCTTCCCGGCCTCCTTGTCGACCGGGAAATCCGCCGAGGCCGAGAAGGTCAGTGCGACGCAGCACAGTCCGAAGCAGTTCTCGCAGTCGGCCCGCAGATCGAGGCGGGGGCCGGGGCCGTCCGCCCGGAGGGACGGGGACGGCGACGGAGACGGGGAACAGGACGGGGGCGCGGGTGCGGGGCCGTCCGTCCAGGTCGACCGTTCGGACCGGTCGGACCGGTCGAGCTTGTCGGACAAGAGTGCGGGTCTCCTGTTGCCTGGTACGGGGTGCGGGCCGTGCGGGGCGACCGTCGCGTCGAGCGTACCCCTCGGCGGACACCGGGCCAGGATCAGGAGCGCAGGTGGTCGGACTCCATCGCCCGGCGGGCCCGCGCCGCCACCCCGTCGGCGCCGCAGCTCTCGGCCAGCTCCAGACCGCAGGCCAGTTCGGCCGGGAAGCTCGCCGCGATGCCGTACTCGACGCGCGCGTAGGCGAGTTCGTACGCACAGGGCGACACTTCGAGATGGGCGACGGCCTGTGCCAGCAGCTCCGTCGCGGCCGGTCCCTCCTTCAGGGACGCCGCACAGCACAGGGCGACCCCGATCGCGCTGTGCGTACCGAAGCGTTCGGCCCGGTCGCGGGCGTACGAGGCGAGCTGGGCCGCGCGGCGCGGGTCCTCCTCGGCGAGCGCCCGTGCGAGGTCGCACGCCCAGGGTGCCATGACAACGTTGTGGCGTCCCCGGGCCGTCAACGCCTCCCCCGCCGCTTCGAGTTCGGTGACGGCCTCCTTCGTACGGCCGAGGGCGAGCAGCAACCGGCCGCGTACGGAGGGCGCGTCGGGGATGACTATCGAGGAGGAGTACGGCATGGCGAACGCGTAGCGCTCGACCGCTTCCTGGGCCTCGTCGACATGGCCTCGCGCGAGCAGGGTGTCGATGAGCATGCAGGCCGCGTCCCAGTGCATCGGCAGCCCGTTCCCGACCCGGTCGGCCAGGCGCAGGCTCTCGCGCAGATACTGCTCCGCCTCGATGAGACGGCCGCGCCTGCGATGGACGTATCCGACGAGGGCATGGGCGAAGGCCAGATGGCCACCGCTCCAGCCGGAGATCTCGAAGGCCCGCAGCGCCTCGTTGAACAGATCCTCCGCGCGGTCGAGCCGGTCGGCGAAGACGTAGGAGAGACCGAGCAGGGCGGACGGTTCGAAGCCCCACTCGGTGTCGGTCCAGCCGACACCGGGAGCCAGCCGGCCTCTCAGCAGCGCGCGTTCGCCGATCTGGACGATTTCCTCGGCGTTCTCGCCGCGCGCCGTGCCGTCGAAGGCGCGCAGCATCAGCAGGACGCGTTCGGTGTTGTCCCGTCCGGTGAGCCCGCCCGCCAGCTCGGCCAGCCGGCGCGAGCGTTCCGGACCGTCGTCCTCGACGGCCCGTACGCCCTCCCACAGGAAGTGCGCGGCCTGGAGCCGCATCCTGCCGGGCCCCTCGGGGGTGCGAGCGTTCTCGGCGGCCACCACCCTGGCGGCTTCCCCGGCCTGATTGTTGTGTGTCAGCGCCTGTGAGAGGCGGAACACCGCGTCCACGCGCAGGGTCTCGCCGAGTTTCCGGGTGTCGAGCGCGGCGCGGAGATGACGGACCGTGGTGGCCGGTGAGGTCAGCAGGGTGGCGCAGCCCAGCTCGTACAGCACATGGGCGCGCACGGTCGGCGTCGGCGGTTCCGCCAGAGCGCGTTCGAGGCAGCGGCGGGCGGCGTCCGGCGCCCCGACGGCGAGGTTCTCCGCCGCGGCCGAGCGCAGCTGGGCGACAAGCTCGGCTTCGCCGTCCGGGTGGACTTCGAGGAGGTGCGGTGCGGCCGCCGCCGCTCCCCGGCCGCTCTCGGTGATCGCCCAGGCGGCGACGCCGTGCAGTGCGGCGCGCATGCTCGGAGGGATGGACCGGTAGACGGCGCCGGCGATCAGCGGATGGACGAACTCCATCGGGTCCTTGCCGACGAGGATGCGGGCCGCCCGCAGCCGTTCCGCGCACTCGGCGGCCTGCGCCCTGCTCAGGTTCGACAGCCGGATCGCCAGATCAAGGGAGATGTCGGTGCCCAGTATCGCGGCGGCCCAGGCGAAGTGGGTGGTGTCGGTGCCGAGTTCCTCCAGTCGCGCGACCAGGCCCTTGCCGCGCGCCGAGGCACCGAGGGCGCGGAGTTCACCGGCGGATTCCTCGACGGGGTGGATATCGCTGTCCCGTACCTTGGCGAGCAGTTCGACGGTCTCGTAGGCGTTGCCGCCGGTCACCGCCCACACCTCGCGGCAGAACGGATCATCCGCGTGCTCACCGAGTGCCGCCCGGACGAGGTCGGCCGTGGCGTCGGAGGTGAGCGCGCTGAGCGTGACCACCAGCTTGGCCGCCGCCCCGAGTGTCCGCAGGTGTCCCTCGGTCTCGCCGACGGCCTCTTCGGTGCGGTACCCGACGACGACGAGGACGGGAAGCCCCCGGCCCGGACGCCCGGCGAAGGATGCCAGCCAGGCGAGGGTCTCCAGGTCGGCCCACTGCGCGTCGTCGACGAGGAGGACGAGCGGGCCATGGGTCTCGGCCAGCCGTTCGACCAGCGTGTCCAGACCGTCCCTGACACCCTGCGGGTCGGCGTGCTGCTCGCCGGGGGCCGTTATACCGAGCGCGGGCCCGACGATGTCGTACCGGTCGCCGAGCAGCTCACGCGCGTCGATGGGCTCACCGGCGGGATCCCCCACCGTCAGGGCGGGGGCGAGCAGTTGCCGCGCCACATGAAAGGGGACGGAGGTGAGGGTCTCGCCACCACGGGCGGACCACACCGTGGCGCGCCCGCCCGCGAGTCTGCGCACCTCGGAGAGCAGCGCCGTCTTGCCGAGTCCCGCCGCGCCCCGGTAGACGAGAAGCCCGCCGGTGGCCGGCTCCCCGCACAGTGTGTCGACGGCACGTGCGGCTGCCGCGATCTCGGAGTCACGCTCCAGCAGTGGGAGGGCTGACGACTGCTCAGGCCGTGGCACCGGCACCCCACTCCTCCTTCTCTCTTCTCTCACCGAATTCACTGAACTTCTCGGCCGTGCCGAAGCTTTCGCGGCTTCTGGACTGTCGAACAGCTCGCGGTCACAGGTGCAGAGCGTAGCCCCGAAGCATCCTGAGCGGATCCGATTCGGCACGAATTCGGCCGTTCGACTGCGAAGCTGCCCTCACCCGAGTAGAAACCGGGAAGCGGCGCGTCCACCAGCGCGTCCAGCGCGTCGAACGGCGTCGCGGGAGCGGAGGAGTGGCTTGACGAAGATGACGGATCCGGTGGTGGCGGCAGGAGCACTGGTCGGCGAACGCTTCCCGGACGCCCGCGCCGCCTTCCTCTGCGGCAGCGTGATCACGGATCGGCGTACGGCGTTCTCCGATCTGGACGTGGTCGTTCTGCTGGACGGCGATCCCGCGCCGTACCGGGAGAGCCTCCGCTTCGCCGGCTGGCCCGTCGAACTCCTCGTACACACCCGGGCGAGCTGGGACGGCTATGTGGAACGCGAGATCCCGGAGCGCCGCTCCCCCCTCCTCCTCATGACGGCGGGCGGCATCCCGCTGCTGGACCGGGACGGCGCGGCGGGCCGCCTGCGGACGCACGCGCGTCACCTGGTCGCGGCGGGGCCTCCGGAGGTGACGGCGGATGAACTGGACGACCGGCGCTACCCGTTGACGGATCTCCTGGACGACCTCGCGGGAACCACCGACCCGGGTGAGCGGCTGTACGTCGTGACCGAACTGGCCCGTCGCGCCGCCGAGTTCATCCTGCTCTCGAACGGATCCTGGCTGGGCTCGGGAAAGTGGCTCGCCCGCCGCCTCGACGAGATCCGTCCGGGTCTGCCCGCCCGCCTCGACACAGCGGTCCAGGAGGCCCTCACCGGCCGGCCCGGCGCGCTGGTCACCCTGGTGGACGAGGCCCTCGCTCCCAACGAATGTTCCCTATAGGTGTTATGGATTCTGTGCATAATCGGCCCCAGTTTGGGTCCAGGCCTGCCGCGCCGCGCGTCCCGACAGCGAACCCTCGCCAAGAGCGCCATGCGTCCACCAACCCGCCGTCCACCAACCCGCCGGAGCCGGTCCGCGCGGTCAGCGGCCAGGTGGTCGAGAAGCGTGAAAGCCGGCGCCGCTCCAGCGCCCTCCCCGGCGACCGGGGCTCCGCGGGTGCCCGGACCGGGCGAGTTCTTCCGGTCGAGCCCGTCCCGGCGACCACCATCTCCGACGGCGCTGCCCGTCTTCATCCGCGGGCCCAAAAACATCCGTTTTTACTGTAGTGAGCCGCGGTCCCGGCCGCAGCCGCAGTCGTCCCGGCCCAGGCCTCCGCCGAAGTGCTTACCCCGACCCGCGCACCGTCCCGTTCGGAGCCGCCCCGCTCCGCTGCGAGGCCTCCCACGTCGGTCTCCGGAGACCGACGCGAGCAGCCGCCCGCACCCGGGGCTCACTGGTCCCTCACACCCGGCAGCGGCACCACGGGCACAGGCGCACGGTGCGATCCCGCCACCGCCGCACGCAGCCGTACGAGCAACCGCGACTCGGCCTGCATTGCCTGGGCGGGAACACATTGCTGTGCGCGGAGGGCCGTCGGCACTCCAGCGGCCAATCCGCGAATCGGCGGCCTGGGCGCCCGACCCGCACCAGCAGCTCGCGGAAGACCCTGAACTTCCAACGGAGGAGTGGCTGATGAGGGTGCCCTGCTCGCCCAGCGTGGCAGGTGGCTGTCGTACTCGGTCGGCATGACCGTCACCGACGCCATCCATCAGGCCGTCCCCAACGTCCCGCCCGCCGCGTGGACGCCCGCTGTCGAACCCGAAGGCGAGATCCGCGAGCAGCGACAGCAGGGCTATAGGCCTGGCCACCACCAGCGCGAACAACCGAAACGGCCCGCCGAAGAAACCGACGGGCCGTCACGAACGATCGAGGCTGCACCGTACACGCCGTATCGATCTGACGATCAGAACGACAAGAGCCGTGGAACGGGAGATTGTTACGCACGGTTCTGTGAGAGCCGGGAGGTGAAATCCTCCTGACTGCTCAGCAGAGGAACTTCTCGCTTACCTGACTGCCCGCCGGACAGTCCGCTTCATGAAAGCGCGAGGCTAACCCGGACCGGCCAAGGGGCCGTTGGGCTGAGAGGCCGTAAAAATCGCCGCCCTGCTGATCTATGCGTCTCAGAGAGTTGTGGATGTTGCTCGATATATACGCTCCGCACTCTCCTGCGACTCCCGTACTCCCCACTGACTCCCCGGGAACCGCACCGAAACGGCCGTCGCCCCACCCCTCTGACCGGGGGCGACGGTTCACCTCACAGATCACGCGTGAATGTGACCCTCTGTTCAGTCATCCTCGGGAAAGAGAAATTCGTGGTCCTGCCGACGGTAAGGCGATGCAAGGCCGACCAGACGGTGTGCCGGCCAGAAATCGGAGCGCTCGCTCAGGCTCAGATCACCGCCTTGACGCAACAGCCAAACGTCTTCGTAGTCGACGTGCAGGGCCGCATCACCTGAAACCTGGGAGAGTAGCCCGGTCGCCAGCCGGACAATGGCGTCCTGCTGGGCGGAGATATCGGCCTCCTTGTCGAGGCGGAACACCACTGAGACCGTCGCGGCAAAAGCGCGACCGCCGATCATCGGGTCTCCCCACGGGAGCGGTTTGGCTGTCACCACCCGGATCCAGGTACCGTATGCCGTCACCGTCCCCACCCCAAGTAGCGTGTCCGGGGTCTCGGTCGCTGAGGCATCGAGCAACCGGAGCGACCGGGCGACCTCATTGAGCTTCTGTGCAACCTCAAGTGAGGTGAGCGGAGTTACGAGGTCGAGGCTGTAGGAAATCGCCATGTTGGCCGCCTTTCTCGGTTCGGTCAGGGGTAGAGGAGGATCACGTTGCCAGCTTTGTCGATCACCTTGACCTCCTTGAGGCCGTCGATCGGCCAGTCGTTCATCTGCTTTCGCATGGCGGCCATGTCGACGGGGCTGTCGGACATGTTCAGCACAATACGATCCGCCTGGCCATCGTCCACTTTCTTCTTGATCCCGCTGTAGATCTTGCGTGGGGTGTCGGCGGTGGGCGAGTAGCAGTCAAAGACCTCGCCCTCGATGCGATAGTCGGGATTTTTTGTCGTGCCGGGCACCTGTGGGTTCTGTTCGACCTGGTAGCCCTTCTTGGCCAGGATCTCGGCCGACTCGTTCTCCCGAGTGAACCCACGCACGGTCGTGGGGTCGGCCTTCTTCGGGATGTTGGTGGGGCGACCACCCGGTGTCGCGTTGGGGTCCACCGGCTTGGAGGGCTGAGTCTCGACGCTGGGAGAACTGCTGCCACCACTACCGCCGTTGCTCTCCATATGGACCCGGTCGGCCCCCATCGCATCCTCGGCGATCTGGCTCGCACCAAGACCGGCCAGGCCCACACCCCCGGCGATGACACCAGCCGAGAGGATGTTCACCGGCACGCCGATAACGGCGCCGGCGACAGTCAGGTCCAGGCCGGCGCCAAGGACCTCACCGCCCGCACCCAAGGTCGCGATCGTGAGCCCGAGCGCCACTTCACCAACGGCGCCCGGGTCGTGCAGCATTGCGTTGCCCACAGAGGCCAGGTCCTCGGCCGCGACCGTCCCGGCATCCGCGAGGAAGTCCCCGACACCGGAGAAGAAGTCGCCGACCTTGTCCAGGAATCCCGGTTTCTCAGGAGCCTTGTCGCGAGCCTTGGCGATCGCGTCCGCTGCCGCGTCGCCCGCGCTGTCGACCTGGCTTCTCGCGGTGATGAGCGTCTGGCGTGCAGACTCGCGCGAACTCTCACCAGGATCCGTGAAGGGCAACTCGTGTCCGGCGTTCGTCTCCGCGTTCTGATGTGCGAACTTGGCCCTGTCCGTCGCGGCTTCGCCGGCGTCCCACTGCCGGATCGCGTCTGCGGCCTGCCCATGCGCCCAGGAAAGCGTCGACTCGTATGCCGAGAGTGCGGTGGCGGCGTCGTGGAAGCAGTCCCCCGCCTCCACCCACTTGCGCGGCTCTCCCTTGAAGGCCGCTCGAAACGCGTCCCCCGCATCCCCCGACCACCCGTCGGTGGTATCGATCCGTTGGAGACCCTCCCCTGCCGAGTGCAAGGTGTCGCCGTAGCTCTTGAGCCATGCACTGGTCGAGGAGATCGCTTCTGGTTCGCCTGGTATGAGGCCCTTCGGGTCGTACGTTTCCCCTAATTCCTGTGCCACTACTTCACCCCCGGATCCTCACCGCTGTCGCTGCTTAGCGTGCCGTCGAGGTCCCTGACAACGTGGTCCTCGACCTCGCGATATGCCTTCACGTTCGCGTTGAGTCGCTGGGAGACCGTCGTAGCATCCTTCGCGAGGTGTTCCACACCGGTCTCCCAGCGAGTGCAGAATTCCCCGAGGACATCGGCAAGGTGTCCATGTCCGATGTCCGCCTTCTTGTGATCGAGATCGCTGACCTTCTTGAACTGCATCTTCGCCAGGGTGTCGGTGATCCCCGAAGCTGCGTCGTCCAAGGCATCCAAGTCGACCTTGAACCCCTCCGCCATGAGCCCTCCTGCTCTGCGCCGTGCACATGGCACCCGAATATCCAGAGTTGGTGGACGACCGTCCGGCCGGTTCAGCTCCGATGCAATGGCATGCACACGGCGAATAGAATACAGGGCGGAGCAGTATCTAACCTCGGACTTTCATGAGTGCGCTCGCCACACCTTGATCAAATAAGCGGAGAGTGCTCCTGCCCTGCAACGATGGAACTTGTCCAGGGGGTCCTGTTGGCTGCACACCGAAAGAAGCACTCCCAGGTGAGCAAGCACATCGCGTTGTACCCGCATGTTCGCGTTGAGGGCAGGGAGAGGGGCGGTCTCGCAGGCCGGGGCGGTGCTGCTGATGCGGAGATCAACAATCACCCGCACAGGACGCGGTGGTCCAGGTGAGTGCGCCCCGTCACGCGCCGTACGACTGACTCCAGCGGTCCGCCGGACCCGGACCGGTTCAACCTCCTCCGGATGGACGGAAGCCCGTACGCGAACTCCCCACCCGGTTGGTGGGATCAGCACAGCGGGGGCAGGGCCCGGTATCAGGTGTCATCTATCTGCCGGGACCTCCGCATCCCCTGTCGCCGTTCCACCCCGGCGACTGCCCGAATTGCGTACCGCCCCGCCCTGTGAGGACCGCGGCATATTCTTCACCTTGGAAGAGCGGTGCCGCACGTGCGCCAGATGTGGAGCTCTCCTCGCACATTTCTTGGTGAATTGCCTAACCGTCTGGCATTCAACCTGAACGTAGGCACCGTCCATACATCTACCGTCCTGGACTCCGCCGGTCATGAAATTCTGACCCACAATTATCTCCACTCTTTGGAACGGTAATGATCCGGAACGATCAGCCAAGTCGGCTGGATGTCAAGAGTTTTGATGCCAGGGGACTTCAAGTCCTTCTTACGGTTGTGGATCCGGAGTTGACGGCCAAGGCTGCCAAAGCACTGCTATGTCTTCTGGTGAATGTGGATGCGCGGAGGCGTAAAGATTTGGTTCGTGTGGTGAGAAAGGACTGGCGGGCGAGAGACGGAGAGTGTATGTGTGGAGTGATCGCGTTCGTGACTGGTACAAGGTGAATCAAGGATGGAGGCGCGATGCCGACGAGGTTCGCGTTTGCCGGGCGGTGTTCGACGGAGGATCAGCAGGACCCCGAGTCCTCGCGCGCCTGGTAGTTGGCCAGGGCCACAACTCTCGTCGCTCCTCGTGATGGGGTGATAGTCACGGAGTTTTTCGACTTCGGGCTCTCCCGGTCGGTCGCGCAATACGCACCGGTCCGGGACACCGAGGACGTGAGCATGGGACACGTCGGAGTGATGCGCCGGAACCCGTCGGACAAGTGAATCTTCTCCGACGACCTTGTCCACACCCCACTCGTCGATCAGGAGACGTTCCATGCCGTCCAGGAACTGCTCGCGGCCCGTGGCCGAGGGCACAAGGAACACAAGGTTCACCGCACCCGGCACCACTACGCGTTCCGGGGCGCTGTGACCTGCGGTCTCTGCTCGCGGAAGATGCAGGGCCAGCAGAGCCACCACGAGGCGTACTACCGGTGCCGCTTCCCCGAGGAGTACGCGCTCGCCAACCACGTCGAGCATCCCCGGAACGTCTTCCTCCGCGAGGCCGACCTGATCCGCCCGCTCGACTCCTGGCTCGGCCGGGCCTTCGCCCCGCACCGACTGGAGGCCACCCTCACGGCCATGGCCGAGGCTGCCGGCAGTGGGCAGGAGGACTGTGGCGCGGAGGTCGAGCGCGTCCACCAAGAACTACGGGAATGCGATGCGAAGCTCGCACGCTTCCGGGCGGCTCTCGACGCCGGAGGAGACCCCGTCGCCATCGCGGGGTGGATGAACGAGATCACGGCACAGAAGGTCAAAGCTCAGGCCCGGCTCCGGGCCGTACCCCGGCAGGCCGCATCGAAGCGGGACATCAAAGCCCTCGTGAGGGGTCTGGGTGATATCGCGGACGCGCTCCACGACGCCACTGCGGAAGAGAAGGCAGCGGTCTATCGAGGCCTCGGGATACGGGGCGTGTACCACCCGGGAAAGCAGCAGGTCAGGGTGGAGGCGAACCTCTACCCTGACCTGATTGCCGGTGCATCACCCCGTGGGGAGATGGTTTGTGTCCGAGGGGGGACTTGAACCCCCACGCCCGATAAAGGGCACTAGCACCTCAAGCTAGCGCGTCTGCCATTCCGCCACCCGGACGAGTGGTCGAACCGCGGGTGTTTGCTCGCGGCGACAAAGACAACAATACCAGGGGTTCCGGGTCGCTCTCACCCGTATATCCGGTGGTCAGCGGTCCGGGAGCGGAGGTGGGCGGGTGCCTACGGCATCAGGTGGTAGTCCGGGAAGTTGCCCGGCGGGCGTTCGTCCGGGGGGCCGTCCGTCACGGCTCGTACGAGGAGGTCTCCGCCGACGAAGGCGCCGCGCCAGGAGTGGCCGAAGCCGCCGAAGAGTTCGTCGCGGTCGCCGCGCGAGCGGGGTTTGCCGTGGCCGGTCTTGAAGGCCCGGATCTGGGGGGCGAGCCGTTCGTAGGTCGCCGGGTCATCGGTGGCCAGGGTGGCTACGAGGGCGCCGTTCGAGGCGTTCATCGCGGCCAGCAGTTCCGCCTCGGTGTCGACCAGGATGATCGTGTCGACGGGGCCGAAGGGCTCCGCGTGGTAGAGCGGGGAGGAGGAGGGCGGCCCCAGCAGGGTGACGGGCGGCAGGTAGGCGCTGGTGTCCTGGCCGGGCAGGAAGCGGGCGTCGGTCAGGTCGCCCTGGTGCAGTGGGACGGCCCCTCGGTCGATCGCCTCGGCCACCTGGTCGGCGAGTTCCCTGGCCTTGGCCGCGTTGATGAGCGGTCCGTAGTCGAGTTCCGGCGGCGGGTCCTCGGGGTGTTCGACCGCGAGGGGGTGGCCGAAGCGGATGGAGTGCACGGCGGGGAGGTACGCCTCCAGGAAGTCCGCGAAGAGCGAGCGCTGGACGACGAAGCGGGGGTAGGCCGTACACCGCTGCTTGCCGTAGTCGAAGAGTTTGGGGACGACGGCGGTCAGAGCGGGCCAGTCGGTGTAGTCCCAGACGCCCCAGGTGTTGAGGCCCTCCTGTTCGAGGATGTGGCGTTTGCCGAGGTCGGCGACGGCGGTGGCGATGCGGGCTCCGGTGTCCCGGCCGCCCACGAAGGAGACGCAGCCGATCTCCGGTGAGCGGACGAGCGCCTCGGAGAGTTCGCCGCCGCTCCCGCTGACCAGGGTGACGGGGATGCCCGCACGGGCGGCGAGCGCGCAGGCCAGGGTCAGACAGGCCACACCGCCGTCGGTCGGGGCCTTGGCGATCACCGCGTTGCCGGCCAGCGCCTGGACGAGCATGGCGTGGACCAGGACCGACATCGGGTAGTTCCAGCTGGCGATGTTGGAGACCGGACCCGTCAGCGGGGTACGGCCGTCCAGCATCGGCCCGATGCCGTCGGTGTACCAGCGCACGCCGTCGATCGCGCGGTCGACGTCGGCCTGGGCGAGCCGCCACGGCTTTCCGATCTCCCAGACGAGCAGCAGGGCGAGCAGTTCGCGGTACTCGGTGAGCGCGTCGAGCGTGGCCGCGACGCGGGCCCTGCGCTCCGGCAGGGGTACATGGCGCCAGGCACGGTGCTCGTCGAGGCAGGCGCGTACGGCCTGCTGGGCGGTGGCGGCGTCCAGGCGTGGCGGCCCCGCGACGGGGCTTCCGTCGACGGGGCTGGTGGCGGGCAGGACGTGCCCTTCGGTCCGCCAGGACCCTGCCCAGAGGTTGAGCGGGCGGTCGTCCCGGAATGCCTCCGGGGCCACGGCGAGCGAGCGCCGCCACGCGTCCGACCAGGACGTTCCCGCTTTGAGGGTGAGCGGGCGGGTGAGCGTGGCGGGTGCCATGGAGGTCTCCGCTCCGGCGGATGGTGAGCTGCCGGGCCGGGCCGGTCCGGCGTGCCCGGTGCCTCGGGGACGGGCGGGTGGCGGGCACGCGCTCCTTGCCCAGTATGGGCGCCGGCCCCCGGCGTCGCGAGACGGCCGGCCCGGGACGACCGCCCGGGAGGGGGCGGCCCAGGAATAGGGGGCTGCCGCGAGACGGCCGGCCCTCCGCGCGGGCTCGGGGGAGCGAGACCGCGCGGAGGGCCGCCGTGGTGTCGGTCAGTGACGCGCCCGGCGATGTTCGCGCGACGGCGCGAAGCCCGCCGGGAACGGCCCTAGTGCTTCTCGCGCAGGCCGTGCAGGTGAGCCGCCGACTTGCGGGCGAAGGCGATGGAGTCGACCGGCTGGTCGTGCTCCACCACCCAGTTGTGGTCCCGGCGGCCGTTCCGGGTCTTGTTCACCGCGGAGATGAAGCGCTTGTAGTCGATGTCGCCGTCACCGACGTCCGTCATGTCGTAGCCGTCACGTGCGAGCTCGTCGTGCGTGCCGTCCTTGACGTGGAAGAGCGGGTAGCGCTCCGGGTGCTTGAGCACGTAGTCGAGCGGCTCGAAGGGGCGCGGCTTGCCCTCGACGGTCTTGCTGAAGCGGAACTGGCCGGTGTAGGCCCAGTAGATGTCCATCTCCAGGTAGACCAGGCTGGGGTCGGTCTCGGCCAGCAGCACGTCGTACAGACGGACGTCCGGCTGGTCGGTGGCGAACGAGAACTCCTCGCCGTGGTTGTGCTGGTAGAACTTCATGCCCCGCGCCTTGGCCGCGGCGCCGTAGGCGTTGAAGTCCGCGGCGGCCCGCTTCCAGGCGTCGACGGTGGAGCCGTAACGGAAGGGGCCCGAGGCCGTTCCGATGTGCGGCAGTCCCAGGGCCTGGGCGTCGTCCAGGACCTTGGTGAGGTTCTGGGCGAAGCTGTAGGCGTCGGGGTTGTTGTCGTCGGCGTAGTTGACGTGGCTGCCGATGCCCTTCAGGCCGTGGTCCCGGGCGAGCTTCTTCAGCTGGGCGAGGGTGATGTCGCCGGTGCCCTGGGTGTAGCCGGCGTACTCGATCTCGTCGTAGCCGAAGCGCTCCAGCTCGTCGAAGACCTTGGCGAAGCCGATCTCGGCGACCTTGTCGCGCACCGAGTAGAGCTGGATGCCGAGGCGGCCGGAGGTCAGGACGGGTACGCCCTTGCCGTGACCGTCACCATGGCCGTGGCCGTGGCCCTTGTCATGACCCTTGCCGTGGTCCTTGCCCTGGGCGGCGGCCGGGAGCGCCGAGGCGCCCACGATGGCGGCGGCGGTGGCACCGGCGGCGACGCCGAGCATGTTCCTTCTGCTGAGCTTCCGGGCGAGCTCGGGGTCGGTGGTCTTCTTGCGGCTCAAGGGGAACTCCTTGTGTGAGTGGGGTCACTGCTTGTCAGCGCTTCTCAGTGCAGACCTGCAAGCTGGAGGAGCAGGGATTTCACATCGGTGGCCGCCACGCGGTCACCGATGGCCTGGGGGGTGGAGCACAGGATGAGCGGACCTTCCTCGTCGCTCGCCGGAAGGCGGCCATGGCTGCCGCGAATGGGCGAGGGGTCGAGGGGGACGACCGCGAGCCGGTAGCGCATGCCGAGCTTCTTGCGGGCGATCGCCTTGGCCGCCTTGAGACGGACGTACGGATCGAGGGGGTCCATGAAGAGTTCGACGGGGTCGTAGCCCGGTTTGCGGTGGATCTCGACCAGCTGGGCGAAGTCGGGCGCCCGGTCGTCGTCCAGCCAGTAGTAGTACGTGAACCACGCGTCGGGTTCGGCGATGGCCACCAGCTCGCCGGAGCGCGGGTGGTCCAGGCCGTGGCTCTTCTTGCCCTCGTCGCCGAGGATCTCGTCGATGCCGGCGAGGTCCTTGAGGGCTTCACGGGTGGCGTCCAGATCCTCCGGGCGCCGTACGTAGATGTGGGCGAGCTGGTGGTCCGAGACGGCGAAGGCCCTGGAGGCCATCGGGTCCAGGTACTCCATGCCGTCCTGGGTGTGGACCTCCAGCAGCCCGGCCCGGCGCAGAGCCCGGTTGATGTCGACCGGGCGCGAGACGCGGGTGATGCCGTACTCGGAGAGCGCGACGACGGTACGGCCGTCGGCGAGGGCGTCGTCCAGCAGCGGTCCCATCGCCGTGTCCAGGTCGGCGGCGGCCTGGTGGGAGCGGGGGTCGTCGGGGCCGTAGCGCTGGAGGTCGTAGTCGAGGTGCGGGAGGTAGCACAGGGCCAGGTCGGGACGGCGGGTGTCGATGATGTGCCGGGTGGCGTCGATGATCCACTGCGAGGAGACGAGGTCGGCTCCGGGGCCCCAGAAGTGGAAGAGGGGGAACGTGCCGAGTTTCTCGGTGAGTTCGTCGTGCAGCGCCACCGGACGCGTGTAGCAGTCGGGTTCCTTGCGGCCGTCGGCGTAGTAGACGGGGCGGGGGGTGACGGTGAAGTCGGTGTCCGCGCCCATCGCGTACCACCAGCAGATATTGGCGACGGTGTAGCCGGGGTACGCGCGGCGGGCCGCGTCCCACAGCTTGTCGCCGGAGACCAGGCCGTTGTGCTGGCGCCAGAGCAGGACGTCCCCCAGCTCGCGGAAGTACCAGCCGTTGCCGACGATGCCGTGCTCGGAGGGGAGTGTCCCGGTGAGGAAGGTGGACTGCGCGCTGCAGGTGACGGCGGGCAGCACGGTGGTCAGCGGGGCCTGGGAGCCGGTGCCGGCCAGCTTGCGGAGGTTCGGCATGTGCCGCAGCAGCTGCGGGGTGAGACCGACGACGTCGAGGACCAGCAGCGGGGTCGGGCCCGCGGCGGGGACGGTGGCGTTCTCGGTCACGGCAGCGGTGGCGTTCTCGGTCACCGCAGCGGTGGCGTTCTCGGTCACGGCAGCTCCTTGAGGCCGAGGTCGACCAGGAGGTCGCGGGCCAGGGTGAGTTCGGCGGCTATCCCGTCGGCGAGCTGCCCGCGTGAGCGGGGGCGCAGCTCGGGAGGGAGCGCCTGCCAGGTGTACGTCTCGACCTCCAGGTGGCGGGTGAGCGGTCGCGGCCCGCCGACGAGCCGGGTCAGCGCGTCCTGGAGTACGGGGAGGGTGGAGGTGAGCGGTGGTGCGGGCGGGGCGTGCAGCGGGACGTGGAAGTGCGCGCGCCAGGGGGCGTCGTCGGGCAGGGCGTCGCCGCCGAGGGCCTCGTCCAGGTCGTCGGTGCCGAGCAGCCCGGCGGTGGTGCGGGTGCGGGTCTGGTGGAGGAAGCGGGGCTCGGCGAACGCGCCGAGAGCGTTCCGTACCTCCGGCAGGTGCGGCTGCTCGGCGTGGAGCGCGGCGGACAACTGCGCCTTGGGGATGGCGATGCGCGCCGCTTCCAGCGCTTTCAGGGCGGTGGCCGGGTCCTCGAAGGAGGTCGCGAGGTGGCAGGTGTCGACGCAGATGCCGATCCGGTGGCTGGCGATGTCGGTGAGCGGGCGGATCGCGTCGGCGGTGGTCTCGACGGTGCAGCCGGGCTCCGGTTCCAGGGCGATCCGGATGGATTTGCCGGTCAGCTCCTCCAGCGCGTCGAGGCGCTCGGCGAGCGTGCTCAGCGCGGCATGCGCGGTGCGGGCCGCTTCGGCGTCGTACGGGGTACGCCAGGCGAGCGGGAGGGTGGAGACGGAGCCTTCGGTGACATCGTCGGGCAGCAGCGCGGCGAGCAGCCGGGCGAGGTCGCTGGTGTACGCGAGGCGCTCGGGGTCGGCCCAGTCCGGCTTGTACACGCGGTACTTGACCTCTTCGGCGCCGAATCCCTCGTAGGGGAATCCGTTGAGGGTGACGACCTCCAGGCCGCGCCGGTCGAGTTCGGCGCGCAGCCCGCGCAGCACCGAGGGGTCGTTGATCAGGGACTGGGCGGCGTCCCTGGCGAGCCAGAGGCCGATGCCGAGCCTGTCCCGGCCGAGGCGCTTGCGTACCGGCTCGCAGTGGTCGCGCAGCTGGGCGAGGACGCCTTCGAGGTTCTCGGCGGGGTGGACGTTGGTGCAGTACGAGAGGTGGACGGTGGAGCCGTCGGGGTGGCGGAAGCGCATGGCCTCACTCCCCGCCGCGGAGGATGGAGTTGCCCTCGTGGAGGGCCTCCGGGGCGGGGACGTCGAGCTGGAGTCTCCCGCTGAGCCCGTAGAACGCGACGGGGTTGCGCCACAGGACCAGGTCGACGTCGTCCTCGGTGAAGCCGGCGGCGAGCATCGCGTCGCCGACCTTGCGGGTCTTGAGGGGGTCGCTCTTGCCCCAGTCCGCGGCGGAGTTGACGAGCACCTTGTCGGTGCCGTGCGCCTTGAGGACGGCGACCAGGCGGTCCTCGTCCATCTTGGTGTCCGGGTAGATGGAGAACCCGAGCCAGCTGCCGCTCTCGGCGGCGTCCTTGACGGTCGTCTCGTTGAGATGGTCGAGGACGACCATCTCCGGCGCCAGCGCGGACTCGCGGATGACGTCGATCGTGCGGCGCAGGCCCGACAGCTTGTCGCGGTGCGGGGTGTGCACGAGCGCGGGCAGGCCGTGGTCGGCGGCGAGCTGCAACTGGGCGGAGAGGGCGAGGTCCTCGGCCGGGGTCATCGAGTCGTAGCCGATCTCGCCGACGGCGACGACACCGTCCTTGACGAGGTAGCGCGGCAGCTCGTCCAGGACGGGCGTGCAGCGCGGGTCGTTCGCCTCTTTGGGGTTGAGGGCGAGGGTGCAGTGGTGCGCGATGCCGTACTGGGCGGCGCGGAACGGCTCCCAGCCGAGGAGCGCGTCGAAGTAGTCGAAGAAGCTCTCGGGCGACGTGCGGGGCTGGCCGAGCCAGAAGGACGGCTCGACCAGGGCGCGGACACCGGAGGCGTACATCGCCTGGTAGTCGTCCGTGGTACGGGAGGTCATGTGGATGTGGGGGTCGAAGATGCGCATCAGGACTCCTCGCCGGTCAGATTCAGCGCGTGGTGCAGGTCGGCGGGTACGGAACGGCCGGCGGCGGTGCGTTCGGCCGCGAAGTCGGCGAGCATCCGGGCCAGTTCGGCGTCCGCGTGGGCCCGGGTGGCCAGGCCCTCGACGGCGTCGAGCGGCACGCCGGTGAAGAGACACTTCAGGATGGCGTGTCTCCAGGCGTGGGGGTCGAGGTGGGCGGCGGCGTACGGCCCGACCGCGGCGGCGACGAGCCGGGTGTCGTTGGTCCGCAGGGCGTCCTCGGTCAGCGGCAGCGCGCCGGGCCCGGTGACGAGGTCCGGCAGGGCGAGCAGTACGGCGCGGCGCTCGGCCGCGCTGCCCCGCTGGTAGAGCCGGGTGAGGGTGGGCAGGCCGGCGCCGGCTTCCCGGAGCAGCAGGGTGCGTACGGCGTCGGCGTGGTCCTGGCCGCAGTGCCGGCCGGCGGTGGCGAAGCGCAGTTCCCAGGGGGCGGTGGCGCGGTCGTCGTCACCGTCCTCGGCCGCTGTCGCCGCCTCGGCGAGTGCGGTGTCGAGCCAGGACGCGGCGGCCGCGTCGAGCTGGGGGGCGAGTTCCTCGCGGGTGGGGGTCATGCCGGTGATGCTCCCTTCGTGCGGAGGAAGTCCAGCGAGGTACGGGCCAGTTCGGACCCGGCGTGGGAGTGGCGGGGCAGTTCGACGACGGTCAGGCCCTGGTAGCCGGTGGCGGCCAGCGCCGCCAGTACGGGCGGGAAGTCGATCTCGCCTTCCCCGAAGGGGAGGTGCTCGTGGACGCCGCGCCGCATGTCCTCGATCTGCACGTGCCGCAGCCAGGGCGCGGCCTCCCGTACGCAGTCGGCGGGCGAGGCGTCCTCCAGGCACTGGCAGTGCCCGATGTCGAGCGTGAGACCGAGCGGGTCCGGGTCGCCGAGGAGGTGTCTGAGCTGGTGGAAGCCGGCGAGGTCCGCGACGAGATGGCCGGGTTCCGGCTCGACCGCGAGCGGGATGTCGGCGGCGTCCGCCGCGTCGAGCACCGGGCCCATCGCCTCTTCGAGCCGCTTCCAGGCGGTGTCGGTGTCGGTGCCCGGCGGGGTGATCCCGCTGAAGCAGTGCACGGCGTGGGCGCCGAGGTCGGAGGCCACCTGGACGGCGGTGACCAGCAGCGCCGTACGGGCCGCGCGGCCCTGGGGGTCCGGGTCGAGCAGGGACGGCCCGTGCTTGCGGCGGGGGTCGAGCACATAGCGGGCGCCGGTCTCGACGGTGACCCCGAGTCCCAGTTCCGCGAGGCGCCGGGCGACCCGCTGGGTGCGGGCGGCGAGTTCGGGGGCCATGGGGTCGAGATGCATGTGGTCGAGGGTGAGCCCGACCCCGTCGTATCCGAGGTCGGCGAGCAGCCCGAGGGCGTCGTCGAGCCGGAGGTCGGTGAGCCCGTTGGTGCCGTAACCGAATCGCAGGCTCATGTCGGGCTCACTTTCCGTGCGAGGGTTCGGGCCAGCGGGACGAGCGCCATGACTCCGGCGGCGACACCGGCGGCCCCGCCGCGCGCGGCCAGCGCGGCTTGCAGCGGGATCATGGCCCGGATCCCGCCGCCGACGGCGCGCTGGGTGAGCGGCGGGGACGGATTGAGGACGGCGTGCAGCAGGGGCCGCCCGGCGGTCCCGACATAGACGGCGGCGAGCGCGCCCGCGACGAGCGCGGCGGGCTCCGTCCGGTGGGCCCTGGTGCCCCGCCCGGGAGCGCCGGCGAACCGGCCCGGAGCAGCAGAGGCCGGGGCCGATGGCGGCTGTGTCCCGGCCGGGGCGGGGACCGGGGTGGTGGTGCGGCCCGCCAGCAGGCCGAGGGCCGCCGTGGCCGCGAGCGCGGCGAGGGGGGCGGCCGTCGAGCCGCCCTGGGTCTCGCGGCGCGAGACCGTGGTGACGGCGACCGTGTGCGCGCCGAGCAGGGCCGCTGACGGCAGGGCGGCACGCGCTCCGCCCCACGGGTCGCGCGAGCCGGTGCCGTGGACGACGGGCGCGGCGGGCGTGGCGGTACGGGACGGTGCCCGGCCGCTGCCCCCGCCCATGGCGCCCGCCCCACGCGCGGTCGCCGTCGCACCCAGCAGCAGGTCCAGGGTTCTGGCCGCGCCCATCGCCAGCGGGCCCGCCGGGGTGTGCTTGAGGCGGGTGTCGTACGCCCAGACCGTGGCCGCCAGGGCCGTACCCACCGCCAGGGCAGGTCGGCCCGCGCCGGCGGCCAGGGCCAGGCCCGCCGCCGTCAGGCCGCCGGCGGCCGCGAGGGCCGCGCGCGGGGAGATCCGGCCCGAGGGGATCGGGCGGTGCGGGCGGTCGATCGCGTCCTCCTCGCGGTCCGCCCAGTCGTTCAGCGCCATACCGGCCTCGTACAGGCAGAGCGAGGCGCCGACGGCGAGCGCGGTGGAGCGGTTGGGGCGTACGCCGAGGGCGGCCGCGCCGGCCAGGGCGTCGCCCGGGACGGTGAAGAGGGCGGACACGCGCAGCAGTTCGGCCCAGGGGCGCAGGCTTTCGCGCAGCCCCGCGCGCAGGCTCACCGTGTCTCCTTCAGCCGGTCGGCGAAGGAGAGGAGCACCTCGAACTGCTCGGCGAGCGCGGCCGGTCCGCCGTCCGGGTCCTTGAAGAAGAAGCCCAGTTCGGGCAGCGGCCCGCTCAGTCCGGCCTCGTGCGCGCGGGCCACCAGCCGGGCGAGGTCGAGCACCAGCGGCGCGGCGAGGGCCGAGTCGCAGCCCTGCCAGATCGTCTGGAGGATCATCCGGGAGCCGAGGAAGCCGTCGAAGGCGATGTGGTCCCAGGCAGTCTTCCAGTCGCCGAGCGCCGGGACGTCGTCGATGTGGACCTCGCCCTCGGGGGCGGTGCCCAGTGTGTCGGCGAGGACGCGTTCCTTGCCGGCGTTCTTGGCCGCCGCCGCGGCCGGGTCGGCCAGCGCCGCTCCGTCCCCGCCGCCCAGCAGATTCGTCCCCGACCAGGCCCGTACGGTCAGGGCCCGCTGGACGAACATCGGGGCGAGCACGGAACGGAGCAGCGTCTGGCCTGTTTTGCCGTCGCGGCCGGCGTGGGGAAGGCCGCCGGCCTCGGCGGCGGCGGTGAGGGCGGCGGTGCGCAGCCCGGTGGAGGGGGTGAAGTTCACGTAGGAGCAGCCTGCGCGGACGGCGGCCGCCGCGTACAGCGAGCTGGCGGGCAGCCGGGGGTCGTCCGGGGCGGGGTGGGGTTCGGTGGAGGAGACGTTGATGACGACGGTCCGCGTGACGCCGGTGCGCCGGGCGAAGTCCGTGATGTCCTCGGCGAAGGCGGCGATGAGTTCCTCGTCGCTCCGGGTGTCGCCGGGGTGGGGGCCGCCGGCCCGTATCTCCTGGTCGGCGGCGGTCAGTTCGGTGTGGACGGCGGAGGGCAGTCCGTGCGGGAGCACGCCGGCCGCGGTCAGCTCCTCCGCGCGCTTGGGCAGCGGGCAGGACGCCGTGTCGTGTCCGCCGAAGACGAGGGAGGAGAGGGCGGCCAGGCCCGACTCCGCGAAGGGCGCGGTCTCGGTGACCATGCCGGTCGGGGGGTGGAGCCCGGCGGTGACCGCCGCGCATCCCGCGACGGCGGTCGTGGCGACGGAGCCGCGCGCCCCGACGAACCAGATTCCGGTGCGTACTGCAGTCGATTCTGTGGCGGTCGTCGTCACGGGGCTGCCTCCCTGCCGTTGGAGTGGTGTGGTGCGGGTGCCGGTGTGGTGGTGGGTTGACGGCGGGCGGGGGGTACGGCGCCTCCCCGCCCGCCGTCAGCTGTGGGGCCGCCCGACTAGGCGGGCAGTTCCTTGAGCTGGATGTTGCGGTAGGACACGTGGTCGTCGGCGCTGTGGTTCTGGAGGCCGATGTAGCCGTCGGACAGGCTGCGTGCCGGGTCCTTGTTGGTGAAGTCGTTGATCTTCACGCCGTTCAGGAAGACCTGGAGACGCTCACCCTGGACCTTGATCTCGTAGCTGTTCCACTGGCCGGGCGGCCGCAGAACCTGGTCCCTGGCCTTGAGGTCGGCCGACTTGAAGGTGTAGACGGCGCCGGTGGTGCGGTCAGGGGCGTCGGTGGCGTCGATCTGCACCTCGTATCCCTTGTCGACCGCGGACCAGGGGTCGTCGGAGGCCGGGAAGCCCACGAAGACACCGGAGTTGTCATCGCCCTGGAGCTTCCAGTCCAGCTTCAGGGAGTACGACTTCAGCTCCTTGGCCTGGTACCAGAGCAGGCCCATGCCGCCCTCGGAGCGCAGTTCACCGTCGACGACGTTGAACTTGCCGGGTCCGGCCTGCTTCCAGCCTTCCAGGGTCTTGCCGTTGAAGATCGACCGGTAGCCCGTGCCGGGCTTGCAGTCGGCCTTGACCTGGCCGGCCGTGTAGCGGAGCCCGCCCAGCAGGTGCTGCCGGAAGGACTCGTCGGCGTAGGACTCCTTGGTGTGACCGAGCCCGGTGTAGAAGGCGCGGCCGCCCTGGTACGTCTGGCACCAGGCGATCGGGTGGTCGCCCTTCATGGTGCCGCCCTGGTAGGTGGTCTCGTCAAGGGTGGCGAGGACCTTGGCCTGCGAACGGGGGTTGGTGCGGTAGTTGTACAGCTCGTCCGTGCGCTGCCACTCGTCACCGAGGTGGGCGGTCGCCGGGTGGTCGTGGTCCTCGACCCGTACGGTCACGGGCTGGATCGCCGGGTGGTTGGCGAAGTAGGCGCCCACCAGGCCGCCGTAGAAGGACCAGTCGTACTCGGTGTCCGCCGCGGCGTGCACGCCCATGTAGCCGCCGCCGGTGGAGACGTAGTTCTCGAACGCCTTCTGCTGGTCGGCGTTGAGGACGTCACCGGTGGTGGAGAGGAAGACGACCGCGTCGTACCTGGCCAGGTTGTTGCTGGTGAACTGGCCGGCCTCCTCGGTGGCGTCGACGGTGATGCCGCTGGTTTTGCCGAGCTCCTTGAGGGCGGCGATGCCCTCGGGGATGGCGTCGTGGCGGAAGCCGGCGGTCTTGGAGAAGACCAGGACGCGCTTCTCGGTCTTGCCGGGCACGGCCGTGGAGATCTGGAAGTCGTCCAGGTCGAAGAGCGCGCCGTTGCCGCTCGCGCCCTTGAAGACCAGGAACAGCTCGGTGGTCTTGCCCGGGACGGAGCGCAGCGGTACGTCGATGTCCTGGAAGATGTCCCAGCTGCCGGTCACCGGGACGGGTGCGGAGCCGAGCAGGTTGCCGTCGGCTGAGCCCGTACGGACTTCGAGGAAGCCGCCGGCGCCGCCGGAGGAGAGCCGGGCGGTGAGCGTCTTGGACCCGGTCAGGCTGTACGGCTTGAAGGAGATCCAGTCGCCGTTGTCGATGTCGCCGACGGTCTTGCCGCCGTTGGCGCTGCTCTTCTCGTACGTCTTGATGCCGGAGGAGCCGTTGAAGTGCTCGGCCTGCCGGTGCCTGGGCTGCAGCTGCGCCTGGGCGTGGCTGGTCAGGGCCTCCTGGCCGCCACCGCCGCCGTCGGTGTATTCGGCGTCGATGACTCCGAAGATGTTGGCGTTGGGGTCGTGCTCGCCGTCGGCGGGCGCCGTGAGGGTGCCCTCGCAGCCGTTGGCCGAGGTGATCGGGTGGCCGTGGTTGTCGTGGCCGAGGATGTACCGGACGATGACCTTGGAGCAGTCGATCGGGCCGTCCTCCGGGTCGGTGACCTTCACCTTGAAGGGCAGCGTGTCACCGAAGTTGAAGAGGGTGCCCTGCGCCGGGACTTCGAGGGTCACCTTGGGCGCGGTGTTGCCGACGACCACCCGGACGGAGGCGGAGCCGGTGCGCTCCGTGGGGTCCGAGACGGTGAGCCGGGCGGTGTAGGTGCCGTTCTTCTTGTACGTGTGGGCGGGGGACGCCTCGGTGGAGGTGGCGCCGTCGCCGAAGTCCCACGCGTAGGTCAGCGGATCGCCGTCGGCGTCCGTGGAGCCGGCGGAGGAGAAGGCGACCTTCAGCGGGGAGGTGCCGGAGGTCTTGTTCACCGCGGCCACGGCGACCGGTGACCGGCCGTCGGTGACGTTCTCGATGCGGTAGAGCGCGGAGTGCTCGTCACCGCCGAACCAGGACAGGCCGTAGTCGAGCACGTAGAGGGCGCCGTCCGGGCCGAACTCCATGTCCATGACCTGGGTGCCGGTCCACGGGAACGGGTTGATCTTCTGGACGGTGCCGTCCTCGTCCTGCTCGATCCGCTTGATCCACTGGCGACCGAACTCTCCGGCGAAGAAGTCGCCGTCGTAGGACTCCGGGAACTTCACCGGGGAGTCCAGGTCGGCGTCGTAGCGGTAGACCGGTCCGGCCATCGGGGACTCGGAGCCGTCGCCGAAGTCGGGCAGGCTGGCGCCGTCGTACGGGATCCACGCGGCCTGCGACGGGGGCAGGTCGGTCAGGCCGGTGTTGTGCGGCGAGGTGTTCCTGGGCGCGGCGCAGTCGAAGGCGGCGCCGGAGGTCCCCGTCGCGAAGTCGAAGTCCTTGTACGCGTCGTTGTTGCCCGTGCAGTACGGCCAGCCGAAGTTGCCGGCCTTCGTCACCCGGGCGAATTCGACCTGTCCGGCCGGGCCGCGGGTCGGGGACGCGGTGCCGGCGTCGGGGCCGTAGTCGCCCACGTAGACGATGCCGGTCTTCTTGTCGACGGAGATACGGAAGGGGTTGCGGAAGCCCATCGCGTAGATCTCGGGCCGGGTCTTCGCGGTGCCCGGGGCGAAGAGGTTGCCCTCGGGGATGGTGTACGAGCCGTCCTCGGCCACCTTGACGCGCAGGACCTTGCCGCGCAGGTCGTTGCTGTTGCCGGCGCTGCGCCGGGCGTCGAACGCCGGGTTGCGGTCGGGCCGCTGGTCGATCGGGGTGTAGCCGTCGGAGGCGAAGGGGTTGGAGTCGTCGCCGGTCGACAGGTACAGGTTTCCGTCGGCGTCGAAGGCGATGTCACCGCCGACGTGGCAGCAGATGCCACGGGAGGTGGTGACGTCGAGGACCTTCTTCTCGCTCGCCTTGTTCAGGGTGCCGTCCTCGTTGAGCGTGAAGCGCGAGAGGCGGTTGTACCCGTCGAAGGGGGCGAAGTCCGCGGCGGTGCCGTTCTCGGGCGCGTCGCCGTCCGGGGTGTTGAGCTTCGGGGCGTAGTAGAGGTAGATCGCCCGGTTCTCGGTGAAGTCGGGGTCGATCCCGACACCCTGGAGTCCCTCTTCGTCGTGGCTGTAGACATCCAGCTTGCCGGAGACCTTGGTGATGCCGTCGGCGTCGGTGATGCGCAGTGTGCCGTCGCGCGAGGTGTGGAGCACCTGGCGGTCCGGCAGGACGGCGAGCGAGATCGGCTCACCGGTCTCGTCGGCGCCCTTGGCGAGGGTCACCTGCTGAAAGCTGGCCTCCGCGGCCGGCGGCTCCGGCTCGTGCGCGGTGGCGGGTACGGCGCTGAGAGTCGATCCCGCGAGGAGCGCACCCGTGAGGAGTGCGAGGAGGGATCTGGCTCTGGGGCGTTTTCTGTGCACGAAAGTCCTCCACAATGGGCTGTTCGTACGGGCGGGTTGCCCTTTGGCGCGGAACTTCGCGCTCCGGCCTCCCGGGGGCGGTGCTCGTCCGGCACCGGGTCCCGGGGGAAGGTGGCTGTGTCACCGACATGCGCCGTCACATCGGGGACCGCCTGTGAGCTGTGCTTCCGAGGTGGACGGTAGCTCTGTTCGTCCGAGACCGAAAGACCTTGCGCAGAAGGGAAGTTGCACTTCTTCCCGTCTCAGGACAAAGCATCTTTCGAGCAGGCCGGAGGGCCCGGCGGCGGAGTTCCTCCGCCGGGCTCTGCGGGCCCTCGTACGGCGGCCCGGGGGTCGGGCCGCCGCACGGTCCTACTCGCCGCCTCCGAAGGCGGCGTCGAAGGATGCCGTCGGCGCGTCGAAGTCGAAGCGCTTCAGGTCGCGCAGGGCCTCGGGAGCCCCTGCCAGCCGGTCCATGCCGGCGTCCTCCCACTCGACCGAGATGGGACCCTGGTAGTCGATCGACCGCAGCATCCGGAAGACGTCCTCCCACGGGACATCGCCGTGCCCGGCGGAGACGAAGTCCCAGCCGCGCCGGGGGTCGCCCCAGGGCAGGTGCGAGCCGAGCCGGCCGTTGCGGCCGTCGAGACGCTTGCGCGCCTCCTTGCAGTCGACGTGGTAGATCCGGTCCCGGAAGTCGTACAGGAAGTTGACCGGGTCCAGGTCCTGCCAGACGAAGTGGCTCGGGTCGAAGTTGAGCCCGAACGCGGGCCGGTGGTCGACCGCCTCCAGCGCTCGCTGCGTGGTCCAGTAGTCGTACGCGATCTCACTGGGGTGGACCTCGTGGGCGAAGCGCACGCCCTCGGCGTCGAAGACGTCGAGGATCGGGTTCCAGCGCTCCGCGAAGTCCTCGTACCCCCGGTCGATCATGGCGGGCGGCACCGGCGGGAACATCGCCACGAGGTGCCAGATCGAGGAGCCGGTGAAGCCGATGACCGTGTCGACACCGAAGGCGGCCGCGGCCCTGGCGGTGTCCTTGATCTCGGCGGCGGCCCGCTGCCTGACGCCCTCGGGCTCGCCGTCGCCCCAGATCCTGCCGGGCAGGATGGCCTGGTGGCGCTCGTCGATGATGCTGTCGCAGACGGCCTGGCCGACCAGATGGTTGGAGATCGCCCAGCACTTCAGCCCGTACTTGTCGAGCAGCTGGTGGCGGCTGTCCAGGTATCCCGGGTCGGCGAGTGCCTTGTCGACCTCGAAGTGGTCACCCCAGGTGGCGAGTTCCAGCCCGTCGTAACCGAAGTCACGGGCGAGCCGGCACACCTCCTCCAGGGGCAGATCGGCCCACTGGCCGGTGAACAGCGTGAACGGACGGGGCATGCGGGCCTCCTAGGCCTGGATTCCCGGAGCCGGGGCTCCGGTCGGCGGCGGTACGGGGGTGTACACGGCGTTCTTCGCCGCACTGTCCTCCACCGCGGCGAGCACCCGCTGCACCTGGAGCCCGTCGGCGAAGGACGGCGCCGGATCGGTCCCGGCGGCGATCGCCTCGACCAGATCGCGGGCCTGGTGGACGAAGGTGTGCTCGTAGCCGAGCGCGTGGCCCGGCGGCCACCACGCCTCCAGGTAGGGATGCTCCGATTCCGTGACCAGGATCCGGCGGAATCCGGACGAGGGCGCGGGCTCGGTGTGGTCGTGGTACTGGAGCTCGTTGAGGCGCTCCAGGTCGAAGGCGAGCGAACCGCGCTCGCCGTTGATCTCCAGATGCAGCGCGTTCTTGCGTCCCGCCGCCATCCGGGTGGCCTCGAAGGAGGCCAGCGCGCCCGAGGCGAGCCGGCCCGTGAAGACGGCC
Source organism: Streptomyces sp. NPDC051569 (assembly GCF_044454085.1). Lineage (NCBI taxonomy): Bacteria > Bacillati > Actinomycetota > Actinomycetes > Kitasatosporales > Streptomycetaceae > Streptomyces > Streptomyces sp. NPDC051569. The sequence goes on along the minus strand of NZ_JBITDJ010000003.1, from coordinate 393,323 downwards.
GCGTCGTCCACGGTCACCGGGCCGAGGTCGCCACCGCCGGACGCCGACAGGCCGGCCGATGCCCCGCTGAGCACCGGCCGTTCCTTGACGAAGGTCTCCACGAGCGCGGAGACCCCCACCAGCGGTTCACCCGTCAGGAACTGCGCGAGGTCGACGATGTGCGCGCCCAGGTCGCCGAGCGCCCCGGACCCCGCGTGCTCGCGCTTGAGCCGCCAGGTGAGCGGGAACGCCGGGTCGACCAGCCAGTCCTGCAGGTAGGTGACCCGGATGTGCCGCAGGGTGCCGAGGCGGCCCTCGGCGATCAGCTGGCGGGCGTACGCGACCGCCGGTACCCGGCGGTAGTTGAAGCCGACCATGGCCAGCTGACCGCGTGCTCGCGCGGCCTCCGCGACCCTGACCATGGCCTCGGCCTCGGCCACCGAGTTGGCCAGCGGCTTCTCGCACAGGACGTGCTTGCCCGCCTCCAGCGCGGCGATGGCGATCTCCGCATGACTGTCCCCGGGTGTGCAGATGTCGACCACCTGCACATCGTCGCGAGCGATGAGTGCCCGCCAGTCGGTTTCGGTGGCGGCCCAGCCGTGCTTGTCCGCGGCGGCCCGGACAGCGGCCGGGTCACGTCCGCAGATCGCGGCGAGGGCGGGCCGCATCGGCAGGTCGAAGACGTGTCCCGCCGTGCGCCACCCCTGTGAGTGGGCGGCGCCCATGAACGCGTATCCGACCATGCCGATGCCGAGTGTCGGCGGTGCACCGGCTTCTTTCTCCGACGCTTCCCTGGGGGTCATACGGAGTACTCCTCGTCATATCGCACGGTGGGGGCGGCCTCGACAGGACCTGTCAGCTGAAGCCGGTGGGGAGGTACTGGTCGACGTTCTCCTTGTCGACGACGGCCGAGAAGAGCGCGACCTGGGACGGGATCTCCAGCTCCGCCATACCGCTGATGCCCTTGGCCTGGCCGAGCGCGCGGGCCAGGTCGATGGCGGAGGCGGCCATGGTCGGCGGGTAGAGAACGGTGGCCTTGAGGACGCTGTTGTCGGCCTTGATCGCGTCCATCGCCGCCTTGGAGCCGGCGCCGCCGACCATCAGGAAGCCGTCACGGCCCGCCTGCTGGATGGCGCGCAGCGCGCCGATCCCCTGGTCGTCGTCGTGGTTCCAGCAGGCGTCGAAGCTGGACTGCGCCTGGAGCAGCTGGGCCATCTTGGCCTGGCCGGACTCGACGGTGAAGTCGGCCGCCTGGCGGGCGACCTTCTTGATGTTCGGGTAGTTCTTCAGGGCGTCGTCGAAGCCCTTCGTACGCTGCTGGGTCAGCTCCAGCCCGTCGATGCCCGCCAGTTCGATGACCTTGGCATTGGGCTTGTTCTTGAGCTTCTCGCCGATGTACTTGCCGGCGCTGACGCCCATGCCGTAGTTGTCGCCGCCGATCCAGCAGCGGAACGCCTGCGGGTCGGCGAAGATCCGGTCCAGGTTGATGACCGGGATGCCGGCGCGCATGGCCTTCAGCCCGACCTGGGTGAGCGCCTTGCCGTCGGCCGGCAGGATGACCAGGACGTCGACCTTCTTGTTGATCAGCGTCTCGACCTGGCCGATCTGCGCGGCGGTGTCGTTGGAGCCCTCGGTGATCTCCAGCGTCACCTCCGAGTACTTCGCGGCCCGCGACTTGGCGTTCTCGTTGATCGCGTTGAGCCAGCCGTGGTCGGCCTGGGGTCCGGCGAAGCCGATGGTCAGGGCCTTGCCGGGCTTGTCGTCGGCGGCGGGTGCCGCGTTGCTGGCGGGCGCGGCCTTCGCCGGTTCGTTGCTCGTGCACGCGGTGAGGAAGGCACCGGCGGAGACGGCGGCGGTGCCGAAGAGAAGCCCTCTGCGACTGGTTTCTGGCATGGCGGTTCAACCCTTCAAGGTAGGGCGGTACGACGGGATGCGGGTGCGAGGTGCTGCCTGGGGGGTCAGGCCTCGCCGTGGCGCGCGGTGCGGCGCTGGACCAGTACGGCGGCGACGATGATCGCACCCTTGGCGATCTGCTGGACGTCGCTCTGCAGGTTGTTGAGGGCGAAGATGTTGGTGATCGTGGTGAAGACCAGAACACCGAGGACGGAGCCGACGATGGTGCCTCGGCCGCCGCTGAGCAGGGTGCCGCCGATGATCGCCGCGGCGATGGCGTCCAGCTCGTACAGGTTGCCGTTCGTGTTCTGTCCCGAGCCGGCCAGGATGATCAGCAGGAAGGCCGCGATTCCGCAGCACAGCCCGGAGAGCAGGTACAGGTAGAGGCGCTGCCTGCGGACGTCGATACCGGCGAGCCGGGCGGCCTCCGCGTTGCCGCCGACGGCGACGGTGCGCCGGCCGAAGGTCGTACGGTTCAGCACCAGCCAGCCGACGACCGTGACGGCCGCGAAGACCAGCACGAGCGGCGGGATGCCGAGGACGTACGAGTCGGGGATGCCGAGGTCGAGCACCGAGTCGACGCTGACGATCTGCGTCTTGCCGTCGGTGATCTGGAGGGCGAGTCCCCGGGCGGAGGCGAGCATCGCGAGGGTCGCGATGAACGGCACCATCCCGCCGTACGCGACCAGCAGACCGTTCACCAGTCCGCAGGCGAGACCGACGAGCAGGGCGGTGAAGAGGATGCCGGCGAAGCCGTACTCCTGGGTCGCCAGCGTGGTCGCCCACACCGAGGACAGGGCCACGATCGCGCCGACCGAGAGGTCGATGCCACCGCTGGTGATCACGAAGGTCATGCCGACGGTGACGACACCGATGATCGACGCCTGGGTGAGGACGAGCTGGAGGTTGTTGGTGTCCAGGAACTGATCGGGCTTGGTGATACCGCCCACGATGATCAGTGCGGCCAGCACGCCGAGCAGGGAGAGGTTGCGGACATCGAGACGCATCCCGAGAGCGCGCCAACCCCCCTTCTCCTGGCGCGACTTGCCGGTCCTGTCGGTTCTGCCGGCCGGACCGGCGCTGTCGGACGTCACGGGCTGCGTGTGCGGCTCAGCTGCGGCAGCCGCGTCGGGCCCGCCCTGCTGCGCCTCGGGGGCAGGCTGTTTCATGGCGTCGGGCTCCCTTCCATCACGAGGTCGAGTACACGGTGCTCGTCGAGCTCCTGGGCCGGCGCCCGGTGGACGACCTCACCCTCACGGAGCACCAGCACCCGGTCCGCGAGGCCCAGGACTTCGGGGACCTCGCTGGAGACGAGAAGTACGGCCAGGCCCTCATCGGCCAGCCGGCGGATCACGGCGTACAGCTCGGCGCGCGCGCCGACGTCGACACCGCGGGTCGGTTCGTCCAGCAGCAGCACCCGGCAGCCGCGCAGCAGCCAGCGGGCGAGGACCGCCTTCTGCTGGTTGCCGCCGGAGAGGGTGCGGATCGGGACATCCGGATTGTCGGGCCGCAGGGAGAGTTCCCTGGTGGCCTCCCTGGCCGCGGCCCGCTCCCCCGCGTGGTCGAGCCAGCCGGCCCGCGAGAAGCGCGACAGCGAGGACACCGACACATTGCGGGTGACGGATTCGATCATCAACAGCCCCTGGGCCTTGCGCTCCTCGGGGGCGAGTCCGAGTCCGGCGCGGACGGCGGCGCGTACGCTGCCGGGCCGCAGCGGGGTGCCGCCGACGAGGACGCGGCCCGCGGTGGGCTTGCGCGCCCCGTAGATCGTCTCCAGGATCTCCGAGCGCCCCGAGCCGACCAGCCCCGCGAGGCCGACGATCTCGCCGGGCCGCACTTCGAGGTCGACGGGGGCGAACTCCCCTTCCCGGGTGAGCCCTTCGACCCGCAGGACGGGCTCGGAGCCCGGGACTCCGGCCTGCGCGGGCCGCTCGGGGAAGACGTACTCGACGTTCCGGCCGGTCATCAGCGCGACGACCTCACGGGTCGGCGTCTCCTTCGCGGGCAGCGCGACGGCCACGGTGCGCCCGTCCTTGATGACGGTGACGCGGTCGCCGATGCGGCGGATCTCCTCCAGCCGGTGCGAGATGTAGACGACGGCCACCCCGTCGGCGGTGAGCGTGGAGACGACCCGGAAGAGGTTGTCGACCTCGTCGGGGTCGAGCGCCGCCGACGGCTCGTCCATCACGATGAGGCGTACGTCGTGGGAGAGCGCGCGGGCCATGGACACGATCTGCTGCTGGGCCGCGGAGAGCGAACCGACCAGCCGGTGGGCCTGGATCTCGGGGTGGCCGAGCCGCTTGAGCAGCGCGGTCGCCTCGGACCGCGCGTGGCGGCCCCTGACCACGAAGCCGGCGGTGGTCGGCTCGTGCCCGAGAAAGATGTTCTCGGCGACCGACAGGCCCTCGACCAGGTCGAGTTCCTGATAGATGGTCGCGATGCCGAGCCGCATGGCGGCGATGGGCGACTTGAGCGTGACGGCTTCGCCCCGCCAGGTGATGACGCCGCCGTCGGGCTGATGGGCCCCGGCGAGCACCTTGATGAGGGTGGACTTGCCGGCGCCGTTCTGGCCGAGCAGGCAGTGGACCTCGCCTGCTTCGACCTCCAGGTCCACGCCGTCGAGGGCGCGGACGCCCGGGAACGTCTTGGTGATGCCGGACATGGTGAGCAGAACGGTTTCGGGTGGCGCTGGTGCCATGGCGTATCCCCTCGGCGGATGCGGCCGTTGAGCGGGCAGGGCAGAACAAGGACAGGCGGAACAAGGGCAGGGCGGAGCAAGGACAGGGCGGAGCAAGGACAGGGCGGAGCAAGGACAGGGCGGAGCAAGGACAGGGCGGAGCAAGGACAGGGCGGGACCAGGTGCGGCGGAGCTGTCGTACGGGTGCGGTGCTGCCGGTCGTACGGGTGCGGTGGTGCGGCTCGTGCAGGTGGTGCGGCTCGTGCGTGCTGCGGGTGCGGTGCTGCTTGTACGGGTGCTGCGGCTCGTGCGGGCGGTGCTCTGTGGTGCGGGCAGTGCTCTGTAATGCGGGCGGTGCTCTGTGGTGCGGTTCGTGCGGGTGGTGCCCGGTGGGGCGCTACCGGCCCTCAGGCCGGTGAGAACAGGTGGTCGCTGATGAGCCGGGCCGCGCCGGTGACCCCGGCGGTCGGCCCCAACTCGCCCAGGACGATGGGGAGATTGCCGGTGGCCAGCGGCAGCGACTGCCGGTAGACCTGGGTGCGGACACTGGCCAGCAGCGTGTGGCCGAGGCCGGTCACCCCGCCGCCGATCACCACCAGCCCCGGGTTGAAGAAGCTGACGAGTCCGGCGATGACGTGGCCGAGGCGGTTGCCGCCCTCACGGATGAGGTCGAGCGCGGTCTCGTCCCCGGCGGCGGCCGCCGCGGCGACGTCCACGGCGGTCAGCCGCCCCGTCGTCCCCAGCCGCGCGGCCAGCTCGGGCGACCGGCCGGCGCGGGCCGCGTCCTCAGCGTCACGGGCGAGCGCCGCGCCGCTGAAGTGGGCTTCCAGGCAACCCCTGTTGCCGCAGGCGCACGCGCGGCCGTCCGGCTCGACCTGGATATGCCCGATGTCGCCGGCGCTGCCCGTCGTACCACGGTAGACCTCGCCGCCGACGACGATGCCGCAGCCGATACCCGTACCGATCTTGACGCAGAGGAAGTCGCCCACGGAGCGTGCGACGCCCGCGTGCTGCTCCCCCATCGCCATCAGGTTCACGTCGTTGTCCACCATGACCGGGCAGCCGAGCTCCTGGCTGAGGGCTTCCCGTACGGGGAAGCCGTCCCAGCCCGGCATGATCGGCGGCGCGACCGGGACACCCTCGGGGAAGCGGACCGGACCGGGGACCCCGATCCCGGCGCCGTCGAACTCGTCGGCGAGACCGGAGACCTTGAGCTTGGCCGCCATCGCGAGCACCTGCTCGAAGACGGCGACGGGACCCTCGCGTACGTCCATGGGGTGGTTGAGATGCCCCAGGACCTCCAACTCCGCGTTGGTCACGGCCACATCGATGGAGGTGGCACCGATGTCGACGCCGAGGAAGCGCAGCGCGGGCGCCAGCCGGATGTTGTGGGAACGCCGTCCGCCACGCGACGCGGCAAGTCCGTCGGCGACCACCAGACCGGTCTCCAGCAGCCGGTCGACCTCGACGGCCAGCTTGGAGCGGGAGAGGTCGACCTGATCGCCCAGCTGCGCGCGGGAGTTGGGCCCTCCGTCACGCAGCAGTCTGAGCAGTCGCGCCTGGTGCGCGTTCGCGGGTCGTGCCGTCATGCGTCTCACGCGCCTCTCCCCGCCTGCTCGGCTGTGTTCGTCGGCTTTCGATGGGGAACGTAGCAGCGCTTGCCCGCAGTGGGAAGAAGTTGAGCGGGAATCCGTCCCAACTTTCTCCACACCGTGGACAAAGGGGCGGGCGGAGCCCTCTCTCACCGGGTGGGCGGACTGTCCGCTTCGCGCGCTTACGCGCATGCCGCACCCGGGCCCCGATCGCACCGCGCCCGCGCCGGTGGCCGGCGCGGGCGTTTCGGATCAGCCCTGGTCACGGCCGCCGGCGGCCATCTCCCGGCCCGCCGGAAACCGCCCCGCTCACGGGCAGCGGATGACCTGGCCCGCGTACGAGAGGTTCCCCCCGAAGCCGAACAGCAAGGCCGGCGCCCCCGACGGGAGCTCACCGCGCGCCACCAGCTTGGACAGCGCCATCGGGATCGACGCGGCGGAGGTGTTGCCGGACTCGACGACGTCGCGCGCGATGACCGCGTTGACGGCGCCGATCTTCTGGGCGAGCGGCTCGATGATCCGCAGATTCGCCTGATGCAGCACGACCGCCGCCAGCTCCTCGGGAGCGACCCCCGCACGCTCGCAGACCTTGCGCGCGATCGGCGGCAGCTGGGTGGTCGCCCAGCGGTAGACCGACTGGCCCTCCTGGGCGAACCGGGGCGGGGTGCCCTCGATCCGTACGGCGTGTCCCATCCCGGGCACCGAGCCCCAGAGCACCGGGCCGATCCCCGGTTCCTCGTCGGCTTCGGTCGCCACGACGACCGCCGCTCCGGCTCCGTCTCCGACGAGGACGCAGCTGGTGCGGTCCGTCCAGTCGACGACCTCGGTCATCTTGTCGGCGCCGATGACCAGGACCCGGGACGCGGAACCGGCCCGTACGGCGTGGTCGGCGGTGGCGAGCGCGTGCGTGAAGCCCGCGCAGACCACATTGAGGTCCATCACGGCGGGCGAGCCCATGCCGAGCCGGGCCGCGACCCGGGCCGCCATGTTGGGCGACCGGTCGATGGCGGTGGAGGTGGCGACGAGGACGAGGTCGACGTCCGCCGGGGTGAGGCCGGCGGACGCGAGGGCCTTGGCACCCGCGTGCGCGGCCAGCTCGTCGACCGGTTCGTCCGGGCCCGCCACGTGCCGGGTCTGGATCCCGACCCGGCTGCTGATCCATTCGTCGCTGGTGTCGACCATGGCCGCCAGGTCCTGGTTGGTGAGCACCTTGGCGGGCTGATAGTGCCCGAGCGCGGCGATACGAGTGCCGGTCATGCCCGGGACCCCCTCTGTTGTCGACGTCAGGAATCCTCAAGTCTCGTCAGCGACTCGCCGGTACGGAGACAGGTGAACCGACAGGATTCTTCCGCGCCGCTTGGAGATTCCGCATCATCTGATGAACAGATGTGCGACTTTTGAGGACCAGCTTCACCTCACCGTACGCGAGTGAGGTCTCCGCCCGGCGCAGCTGTGCAAGACAATGAAGCGGGAAGGCCGTGTACGTCTCGCCGCGACATGCCGAACGGGAGCGACCGGATCCGACGAGCGCGCCAAGCAGACAAGAGCCCCGACGACGAGGACTGATCATCATGGGACGGGTCACCGAGCGCCGCCGCACCATCCGGATCAGGGACGGTGCGATCACGACCCGCCCCGACACGCTGGTGGCCGAGGAGCCGCTGGAGATCCGGCTGAACGGCAGACCGCTCGCCATCACCATGCGCACGCCGGGCGACGACTTCGCGCTCGCGGCGGGCTTCCTGGTGAGCGAGGGCGTCCTCGCGGCGGGTGCCGACGTGCGGTCCATCGTCTACTGCGCCGGGGCGAAGGACGACGGCTCGAACACGTACAACGTCGTCGACGTCCAGCTCGCGCCCGGGGTGCCCGTCCCGGACATCACGCTGGAGCGCAATGTCTACACGACCTCGTCGTGCGGCCTGTGCGGCAAGGCGAGCCTGGACGCCGTCAGGACCACCGCCCGCTTCCCGATCGCCGACACCCCCCGGGTCCGGGTCGAGCCGGCGCTGCTGTCCGCCCTCCCCGACCGGCTGCGGGAGGCGCAGCGGGTCTTCGACCGGACCGGCGGCCTGCACGCGGCCGCGCTGTTCTCGGAGGACGGCGAGATGCTGGACATCCGGGAGGACGTCGGCCGCCACAACGCGGTCGACAAGCTGGTCGGACGGGCGCTGCGGCAGGATCTGCTGCCCCTGTCCCGGGCGATCCTGCTGGTCTCGGGCCGCGCCTCCTTCGAACTGGCGCAGAAGGCGGTGATGGCGGGCATTCCGGTGCTCGCGGCCGTGTCGGCGCCCTCCTCGCTCGCCGTCGACCTCGCGGCGGAGACCGGGCTCACGCTGGTGGGTTTCCTGCGCGGCCCGTCCATGAACGTGTACGCGGGCGACGAGCGGATCGCGCTGCGCGCCGAGGTGTGACGCCCCGGGTCATCACCGGCGGCGCCGGTTTTCCACCGGGGCCGGGATCAGTTGCAGGGTCAGGGTGGCCGGCGGTTCGGCGATCCCCGGGCCACCGTCCCGTACCCACGCCAGCAGGTCGTCCGTACTGTCCTGGTCGAGTGCCCAGCCGACCCACGCGGCCCGTCCGCCGCGCCGCCGGCCCTCCGTGGAGGGCTGGACCACGACGACGTTGGCCTGCCCGCACGGTCCGAGGCAGTCGCTCGTACGGACGACCAGGCGCCCACCGGACGCGGCGGCCGCCTCACGCACCCGGCTGAGCTGGCCCTCGTGGTCCGTTCCCGGATGCTTGGCGGCGTTGCCGCAGCAGCAGCCCCGGCAGACGACCAGGGTGCAGGGGCGCGGGCCGAAGGGGCGCAGGGGAGGCCGGGAGGACGCATACGGAGACGGGGACGAAGGCGTGATCACCGGAGCGATCTTGTCAGGCGGCGCTCGCGGCCTGCCGGGCGGGATCGTACGGGCGTACGAGTCGTCCCGGCGGCGCGGAGGACGAGACCGCCTCCGGCCTCCGGCCCCCGACACCCGACCCCCGTCACCCCCGGCCCCCGGCCCCCGCAGGTACGGACCAAGATCCCACCGGGGTAGAGCGCGCGTGACAGCCGCGTACGGATTCGGTGGAGATTCCCGCCCGGCGGACCCACTCTTCGGTCGGAAGCTCCCGCCGACCCCGCCGATTCGGTCCCGTTCCGGGCGCTGACCTGGGGCGATACGGCTCTATGCGGCTCATCTGGGGGCCTGTACGGGCACTGCCGCCGGGCCGCGCGGTGGAGTACCGTCACCGGCGCCGTGCGAGCGCCACAAGGAGCGAGTCATTGCGCGAGTTCACCGTCCCGCCCCTGGCGGCCGCGCCCCACGCCGGGGGGCTCGCGGACGCCGTGTTCGCGCACGCCCTCGATGATCCGCGGCGCGTCGCACTGGGCCGCAAGAACGCGGCGGGCCGCTGGCGGGACGTGACCTCGGCGGCCTTCCGCGACGAGGTGCTCGGGCTGGCCAAGGGGCTCCTCGCGCAGGGCGTCCGGTTCGGGGACCGGGTCGCGATCATGTCCCGTACGCGGTACGAGTGGACGCTCTTCGACTTCGCGCTCTGGGCCGTCGGCGCCCAGTCCGTGCCCGTCTACCCCACCTCCTCCGCCGAGCAGGTCCACTGGATGCTGCACGACGCCGAGGTCTCCGCGTGCGTGGTCGAGCACGAGGACCACGCCATGACGATCGGTTCGGTGATCGACCGGCTGCCCCGGCTCGGCCGGCTGTGGCAGCTGGACGCGGGCGCCGTCGACGAACTGCTCGACGCCGGTGACGGCATCGAAGACGAGGTGGTGCACCGCCACCGCGCGGCGGTCACGCCCGACTCGGTGGCCACCGTGATCTATACCTCGGGCACCACCGGCCGCCCCAAGGGATGCCTGATCACGCACGCCCACTTCATGTTCCAGGCGGACATGGTCCTCGGCCGCTGGGAGCCGGTGTTCCGATCCCGGTCGCGCGAGGAGGCGTCGACACTGCTGTTCCTGCCGCTCGCGCACGTCTTCGGGCGGATGGTCGAGATCGCCGCGGTGCGGGGCCGGGTGAAGCTGGGCCATCAGCCGGCGCTCCAGGCGAGCGCCCTGCTGCCCGATCTGGCCGCGTTCCGGCCGACGTTCATCCTGGCGGTGCCGTACATCTTCGAGAAGGTCTACCAGGCGGCCCGCCGCACCGCGGAGAAGGAGGGGAAGGCCGGCCCCTTCGACAAGGCCGTCGAGGTGGCGCAGCGGTACGCGGAGGCCCTGGAGCAGCGGGCGTTCCGGCAGGGCCCGGGGCCGTCCCCGGCGCTGCGGATGCAGCACCAGTTCTTCGAGAAGGCCGTCTACGGCAAGGTCCGCGACGCGATGGGCGGGCGGGTACGGCACGCCATGTCCGGCGGCTCCGCGATGGACCGGCGGCTCGGACTGTTCTTCGCGGGCGCGGGCGTCACCGTGTACGAGGGGTACGGCCTGACCGAGTCGTCCGCGGCCGCCACCGCCAACCCGCCCGAGCGCACCCGTTACGGCACGGTCGGGCAGCCCATCCCGGGCACTTCGGTGCATATCGCCGATGACGGCGAGGTGTGGCTGCGCGGCGGCCAGGTCTTCTCCGGCTATCTGAACGACAAGGAGGCCACGGACGCCACCCTGCGCGACGGCTGGCTCGCCACCGGCGATCTGGGTGCGCTCGACGAGGACGGCTACCTCACGATCACCGGACGGAAGAAGGAGATCCTGGTGACCTCCGGCGGCAAGAGCGTGTCGCCGGGAGCCCTGGAGGAGCGGGTCCGGGCGCATCCGCTGGTGGCCCAGTGCCTGGTGGTCGGCAACGACCGGCCGTACATAGCGGCGCTGGTGACGGTGGATCGCGAGGCCGTCGACCACTGGCTGTCCGTCCAGGGCAAAGCCCCGCTCCAGCCCGCCGATCTGGTGCGGGACCCGGATCTGGAGAGGGAGGTCCGGCGCGCGGTGGTGGCCGCGAACACGACGGTGTCGCAGGCCGAGTCGATCCGTACGTTCCGGATCCTGGCGCATCCGTTCAGCGAGGAGCGGGGGTTGCTCACGCCGTCGCTCAAGCTCAAACGGAAGGCGATCGAGGCCGCGTACACCGTCGAGGTGGACGCGCTCTACCGTTGAGGCCGCACCGCCCGCTCCTGGCGGGTAGCGGTGGCGGGAATCCGTCCGCCCCCGTGATCGTTGGACGACGGGCAAGCACTCCGACGACGTTAGGATCGACCGCTCGTGAGCAAGGTCCCCAACCTCACCCTCAACAACGGCATCGAGATGCCCCAGCTCGGCTTCGGTGTCTGGCAGGTACCGGACGACGAAGCGGCGCAGGCCGTCGGCACCGCCCTGGAGGCCGGCTACCGCAGCATCGACACCGCCGCCATCTACGGCAACGAAGAGGGCACGGGCAAGGCGCTCGCCGCCTCCGGGATAGCCCGCGAGGAACTCTTCGTCACCACCAAGCTGTGGAACAGCGAGCAGGGGTACGAATCGACCCTGCGCGCCTTCGACGTCTCGCTGGACAAGCTCGGCCTGGACTACGTGGACCTGTACCTGATCCACTGGCCGACGCCCGAGGCCGACCGTTACGTCGACACGTACAAGGCGTTCGAGAAGATCTACGCGGACGGCCGGGCCAAGGCCATCGGTGTCTCCAACTTCCTTCCGGCCTACCTGGAGCGGCTCATCGGCGAGACCTCCGTGGTCCCCGCCGTCAACCAGATCGAGCTGCACCCGCAGCTCGCGCAGGCCGAGTCCCGCGCCTTCCACGCGGAGCACGGCATCGCCACCGAGGCCTGGTCGCCGCTGGGTCAGGGCAAGGGACTGCTGGACGTCCCGACGGTGGTCGCGGTCGCCCAGAAGCACGGCAGGACCCCGGCGCAGGTGGTGCTGCGCTGGCACCTCCAGCTGGGGAACGTGGTGATCCCCAAGTCCGTGACCCCGTCCCGGATCCAGGAGAACATCGACGTCTTCGGCTTCGAGCTGGACGCCGACGACCTGGCCGCGCTCGCCGCGCTCGACGAGGGCAAGCGCCTCGGCGGGCACCCGGCGGAGGTCAACTGACCTTCCCGGTTCAGCTGTCGCGCTGTCGCGCTGTTGGCTGATCGCTGTCGCGTCCGCCCACCCGTACCCGGGTCGGCGGACGCGGCCGTCTCCGGCAGGGCTACGCGCCCGCCCGGTGCTCCTGGGGGCTGATGCCCCGTACCCGCTTGAAGGCAGCGCTCAGCGCGAACGAGCCGCTGTAGCCGACCTTCCGCGCCACCGCTTCGACCGTGGCGTCCGTCCCGCGCAGCAGATCGGCGGCGAGCGCGAGCCGCCAGCCGGTGAGGTACGCCATCGGCGGCTCCCCGACGAGTTCGGTGAAGCGGCGGGCGAGTCCGGCCCGGGAGACACCGCACGCGGTGGCGAGCGCGGCGACGGTCCAGGGGCGGGCCGGATCGTTCTGCAGCAGCCGCAGGGCGCTGCCGACCGCCGGATCGGCCATGGCGCGGTACCAGCCGGGGGCCTCCGCGCCGGGCCGCGAGAACCACGCCCTGAGCACGGCGATCAGCATCAGATCGAGCACCCGGTCGAGCACCACGCTCTGGCCGGGTTCGTCCCGGGATATCTCGTCGTCGAGGACGGGCATCAGCGGCCCGTTCCACGCGTCGGCGGGCAGTTTGAGCAGCGGCGGCAGGGCGTCCAGCAGCCGCCGGCTGACCTCACCGTCCATCTGATATGTCCCGATGAGGACGGTCGTCCCGCCGTCAAGAGCGTTCCCCCAGGTCCGTACGCCCAGATGCATGGACTCGGCGAGTGGCTCGCCCTCCAGGGTGCGGCAGACACCGCCGGGTCCGATCAGCGCGCGGGGCGCGGTCGTCGGAGTGTCAGCGGCGGTGTACGGCTCCGGGCCACGCGCGATCGCGACATCGCCGGGGCGCAGGAGCACCGGGTCCCCGCCGCCGTCCGGGATGATCCATGTCTCGCCCCGGGTGACACTCATCAGACAGAGCGGCGCCCGGTCCTCGATACGGACGGACCACGGCGGGTCCATCACCATGCGCATCAGAAAAGCCCCCCTTGCGCGTGGTCCGTCAAGGAGTCCGGCGAGTACGTCCATGGTCACCAGCGTAAATGCACGGGGGACAGGGCCGACCGGATCACCCGTCAGTTCGCGCCGTGTGCCGGGGCAATCTCCTCGACGCGCCGCGCGAGCGCGAAGTCCCGCTCGGTGATCGCGCCTCCGGCGTCGTGCGTGTGCACGGCCGGAGCCACGGTGTCGTAGCCCAGGGTCAGATCGGAGTGGTGGTTCAACTCCTCCTGGTCTGGCAGATATGCACGACCGAGGGCCGATGGACCACCCGGCCTCAGGCCACCCTGTCCCCTTGGCGTAAAGATGCCCTGCGCATTTGACCGGGCCGGGTCGTGCCTTCGAGTCGCTCTCCTTCGGTAACTTCGATCCCGAGGAGGCAGTGGTCGAGTGGGAATGCCTTCTTGCCGGCGGCAGCTTCGAGGACCTCGTCGAAGCCGGTGAGCCTCGTATCATCGCCGGCCAGGATGATGACGGGTGCGTCGTGTTCGTGATGTCGCCTCGCCTGTCCGCCGCCCTCGCCATGGCTGAGGGGCCCCGGTTGCGTGACGTCGCCTCGTCGTGGGCCGAGCAGTGCGCGGAGGACGGCGAGGTGATCGACCCGGGAACAGCCGACGCGATCGTCGGTGAACTGGCGGCTCTCGTCAGCCGCGCTCGACGCCGGCGCCAGGGCGTCTACTGCTGGGTCGCGTAAGTAGCGCTGTTCCTCGAAGCCGGGCGGCCGTCCGCCGCATGGGCAGTTGCCTAGGCGTGCTGCTTGACTGTCGGTCTGACGTACGAGACGAACGCGGACCATCCCGCAGCGGGGACCCGAAGCACCGCTCCCCGCACGCTCTTCGAGTCGCGCACGTGCACCACGTTCGGCACGACTGCTACTTCGAGGCAGTCGCCACCGCTCGTCCCGCTGAAGCTGCTTTTGAACCACACCAACTGTGCAGGCGCGATCTGTTCACCACCCATGACCCACCCCCTGACGACTGACGTACGAGACGAACACGGACCATCCCTCACTGGGGACACGGAGCGCCGCCCCCAATGGGCTCTTCGAATCTCGCACGTGCACAGCGTCGGACGCGAGCCCGACCTCAACGCAGTCCCCGCCGCCCGAGCCGCTGTAGCTGCTCTTCAACCAGGCCGGATACGTGGCCCCAACCGCCTTTCGCTGAGCGCTCATAGCCCACTCCCTAGCGGCTGGCGTACGAGACGAACGCCGACCATCCCTCGGCGGGAACTCGAAGCGTCGCTCCCCGCAGCTTCTTCGAATCCCGCACGTACACGGCACTACGGACGACGGCTACCTCCACGCACTCGCCTCCGCTGGTGCCGCTGTAGCTGCTCTTGAACCAGACGGGGGCGGAAGGGCTGCTCAGGGGCCGGTCGTTGCTCATAGCTCTCCCATGACGCGCTTGATGAGACGTGCTGACTCCTCAATGTTGAGGGCCTGCGAGCGGAGCATTCCATAGCGCAGCCAGAATTCACTGACTTTATTCGCTTCGGCAATCACGACTCCGGTGTCCTGCGCCTCCACGTATGCGACGTTGCGATGCTCAGCCGTCTCCAGTAGCACCATGGACCCGTTGAGCCCGGAGTGAGCGCCAAGAGCCGTCGGGACGATCCGAATCTGGACGTTGCGCGTCGCCGCACGTTCCAGTAGCCGCTGGAGCTGCCTCTTCATGACGTCCGCCCCACCAACGGGCCTGTGGAGAACGACTTCCTCGATCAGGAAGGACGCCACGGCAGGGGGCTTGTGCCGGTTCAGCAGCTCTTGCCTGTCGAGCCTGGCGGCGAGTCGTTGTTCTGTCGTGTCGATGTCCAGGGGTGGGACGTGAGCCGTGAGCAGGGAGCGAGCCTAATCCTCGGTCTGCAGCAGGCCCGGGACCACGTAGCCGCCGTACCAGAAGAAGCTCAGCGCGTCCGTCTCGATCAAGGCGAAGTTCTGGAAGAACATCGGCAGCCGCGCCAGATCCACGTCATCCTGCAACACCGCCAGCGTCCCGCCCGCCGCCAGCGCCACCTCCGCCGCGTCCGTGAACGCCGACTTCGCCGGCCGTCGTCCCTGTTCGATCGAGGCGACCTGCTCGTACGAGTAGCCCACCGCCTCCGCGAGCGCCTGCTGGGTGAGTCCGGCCCGCTCACGGAAGAGCTTGACCAGCTTCCCGTACCCGACCCAGATCGCCGGGCGGTCGTCCTCCTGGGCCCGCTGCTTTTTCTGACGGCTGCTCGTCATACACCTCACATCCCCACGTACCGATGTGCGAATTCAGTTCATCTGTCAACGCGCCTCATCCGCGCCCGGTCACGGACCGTGACCCGTACAACTCCGTCCCCGGGCCGTACATCCCGTGCGGGTACGGACGTCTCCCCTGGTCAGCGTATCGGCGTGACGCCACGGTTACCCTATGAAGTCACAGACTGCCCTCCATGCCGTCCCCACCGATCTGTTCACCCCCGCCCAGCTCACTCCCCCGCCCGAACTCCCGCCGCTCTACCCGCCGTCCCGCATCCGGCAGACCTGCAGCCATCGGGGTGCCCGCCTCGCCCGGCTTCTCGCGGTCGAGCGGCTGGGCGACTGGGGGATCGCGTGCGGTACGTCCACCGCCGCCGTCATCGCCGCCGTCATCGGGGAGCTCGTCGCGAACGCCGTCACCCACGGCCGCACTCCCGGACGGGACTTCGAGCTGCGGCTGAGTCTCACGGCCGCTGCCGTGCGCATCGAGGTCATCGACACCCGACCCGACCGCTTCCCGCGCGTTCCCCGCGTCATGCCCCCGCCCTCGGCGGACGCGACCGGCGGGCGTGGCCTGCTGCTCGTCGCCGCTTTCGCCGACCGCTGGGGCTGGACCGTCCGCGACCCGTACACGAAGACGGTCTGGGCCGAGGTGGACCGTCCGCGCGACGGCGGGCCCGTCGCCCCGGAGGTCACCAGTACGTCAGCAGCAAGTGATTGACGAGCAGCGCCGTCGTGGCCTGTACCGCCAGCCAGGCTCTGTGGTCCCTGGCCGGGAGCAGGGCGGCGGTGGCCGGGAGCCAGAGGGTGAAGGGGAGCCAGATGCGTTCCGTCTCGGCCTTGCTCATCCCGGACAGGTCGGCGGCCAGCAGAGCCAGCAGCAGGGCTGCCATCAGGAGGGCCGGGCCGCCTGCGCGGCCGCCGTGCCCCGGTCGCCGTACCGATGCCCGGATGGTGGCCGGCGCCCGGACGGTGGCCGGCGCGCGGCGGGCACCGGCGAACGCGGCCGGCCCTGCGGTGACCACCACCGTGGCGAGATTCGCCCACACCCAGTAGCCGTACGGGCGCTCGCGGGCCACGCCCTGGTAGTAGCGGCGCACCAGCAGGTCGTACGCCTCCCACCAGTGGAATCCGAGGGCCAGGAACGCGCCGTTGACCAAGGCGAACCCGAGCAGCGCGAGCGGCAGCGGCCGGGCCGTGCGGGTCGCGAGCAGGACCGTCAGTGCCGGGATCGCCAGCAGCGTCAGACCGTACGACAGGTAGACCGCCAGGCCGAGGAGCAGTCCTGCGCCGAGCGCCGCCGCGTGGCGTGCGCGGGTGGTGCCCGTGGCGGCGAGCGTCAGCAGCGCGAGGGCCCAGGCGGCGACGGCCGCGAAGTAGCCGTCCGCGCAGGCGCCGACCCAGACGGCGGCCGGGGCGAGGACGAGGAAGGGGGCCCCGGCGCGGGCGGTGCGTTCGGCGCCCAGGGCGCGCAGGGTGACGAGTACGGCGGCCACCGTCGAGGTCCCGGTGACGACGCAGAACGCGGCGGCCCAGGCCCCGCCTCCCAGGCCGGCCCGGTCCAGGCCGACGAAGGTCAGGACGGCGGCCGGGGGGTGGCCCGCGATGTGTGTCGGCCAGTTGTCCGGCGAACCGATCAGGATGTGCCGGGTGAAGTCGCGCAGGGTGGCGGGGATGTCGTCGAACCGGTCGACCCCCCGCAGATACTCGTGCCGTGTGGTCAGCCGTCCCACCACGCCCCTCCCCCAGCCGTCGACCAGCGCCAGCGACCACGTCCAGGCCAGCGCGGCGGCCCAGCTCGCCCAGGTCAGCGCGCGCCAGGACAGCCGGGCGGCGAGGGCCGGGCCGTACGCGATCACCAGGGCGGCGGTCACGAGCGCGGGCAGCGTGCCGGGGCCGAGGTGCGGCAGCCATGTGGCCAGCAGCGGAGGCCAGTCGACGTGCAGGGTGGCGTCGGAGCGGTTGATCAGGACTCCGGCCACGGCGGCCACGGCGAAGAGCAGCGCCCCCGCCCCGGCCGCCATCAGGTCGAGGCGCCGGCCGCCCGCGCCGACGGCGCCGACGGCGGCGCCTCGGTCCGGGTCTCCCGCCGCGCGGCGCGATTCCGGTGTACGGGAGGGGCGGGGCAGCATCGTCACGCCCGTCACGTTAGGCCCGCGCCCGTCCGCCCCGCCGTATCCGGCCCGCCATGTCAGCGGATCGTCAGATCCCCCAGCCCGGACCGCCGTCGTCAGACTTTTGTCATGAGTCGCAGCCGGGCGGGACACGCTCCTGGCCCTACGGTCACTGGCATGAACGTGCCCGCCCGACTCACCCCCTCGTGGCGCAGCCCGCTGCGCGGGTCCTGGCTCACCTCGGTCTTCGCCGTGGTGCTGCTGGTCGGTATCCCCGTCCTGTTCGTGACCGGGCTGCTGTCCTACGCCGCGTACAACCCGGATCTGGCCCCGGTCAACGACAAGACGCCGGACAAGGGGGTCCTCGGCTTCTATCTCTTCGCCTGGCCGACCGGTCCGTACTGGCTGTACCGCGTCACGCAGGGCGTGCATGTGACGCTCGGCATCGTGATCGTCCCGGTGCTGCTCGCCAAGCTCTGGTCGGTGGCGCCGAAGCTCTTCGTGCTGCCGCCGGTGCGCTCGCCCGGTCACGCGCTGGACCGGCTGTCGCTGCTGCTGCTCGTCGGCGGTGGGCTGTTCGAATTCGTCACCGGGGTGCTCAACGTGCAGTTGCAGTACATCTTTCCGGGCTCGTTCTATCCGCTGCACTTCTACGGTGCCTGGGTGTTCATCGGCGCCTTCGTCGCGCACGCGCTGCTGCGGCTGCCGCGTACGGTGCGCGCCCTGCGCGGCCGCGATCTGCGGGCCGAACTGCGCACCCCGGTCTCGCGTACGGAGCCGGAACCGCCGGACGAGACCGGCCTCGTCTCCCCCGACCCGGCGCCGCCCACCATCTCGCGCCGGGGCGCGCTGGGGATGGTGGGTCTCGGCTCACTGGCGCTGCTGGTGGTGACGGCCGGGCAGAGCATCGGCGGCTCGCTGCGCCGTACGGCACTGCTGGCCCCGCACGGCCGGGTGCCCGGGTCGGGGCCGAACGGTTTCCCGATCAACAAGGGCATGGCGTCGGCCCGGATCCGGGCGCGGGACGTCGGCCCCGACTGGCGTCTGGTCGTACGGGGCGGTGGCCGGCGGATCGTCCTCACCCGGGCGGAGCTGGAACGGATGCCCCAGCACCGGTCGGCGCTGCCGATCGCGTGTGTGGAGGGCTGGTCGACCGACGACCAGCTGTGGGAGGGCGTCCGGCTGGCCGATCTCGCCGCGCTCGTGGGTCACCGGGACGATCCGCCGGGTGTCTTCGTGGAGTCGACGCAACTGCACGGCGCCTTCCGCGCGGTCGCGCTGCGCGACAACCAGGTGCGCGATCACCGCTCGCTCCTCGCGCTGCGGGTCAACGACGCGGTGCTGTCCGGGGATCACGGCTATCCGGCGCGGATCATCGTGCCGGGCGCCCCGGGCGTGATGAACACCAAGTGGGTGCGGCAGCTCAGCTTCGGGGAGACGGCATGGCCCATGTGATCAAGCCCCGGAGCGGCGGCCGCGGGGGGCGCTTCCGGCGGCTGTACGGGGAGTCGCCGCTGCAGCTGCTGCTGTTGCTGGCCTCGTTCGCGCTCGCCGTCTACGCGGGCATCAGGCTGCTGGCGGGCGACTGGCTCGGGATCCTGGTCTGGTTCGTGGGCGCCGCCGTCCTGCACGATCTGGTGCTGGTGCCGCTGTACGGTCTCGGCGACCGGGGCTTGCGGTACGTGCTGCGGTCCCCGGCGCGGTCCCGGTCCCGGTCACGGTCGTCCCGGTCGCGGTCCCGGTCCCGGTCCCGGTCGCAGTCGGGGCGCCCGGCGCCCACGGCTCCCCGTGGCGCGGTGAATCACCTGCGGGTGCCGCTCTTCCTCTCCCTGCTGTTGCTGCTCGTGTACTGGCCGCTGGTGCTGCGTCTCCCGGGGCCGTACGAGGAGGCCACCGGCCTCAGCGTCGAGGTGTTCCTGGGCCGGTGGCTGCTGATCACGGCCGCGTTCTTCCTGCTGTCCGCCGCCGTGCTGGTGATCCGGCGGCGCACGCGCGGGCGGAGAGCGCCCCGGGCCCGGCCCCGGGCAGGGACGTGACTCCCCCGGCCGCGTCGGTTCGACGGATCAGCGGACCAACGGCGAAGCGCGGGAGATGAACGCCTCGATGGCCTGCCTCGCCCGGGCATCCCCCGCGTCGTGCTCCGCCCGGTCCTGCGCGGTCGACACGTCCCGCGTGCACTGATAGGCGCGCTCGGCCGCGAGGATCACCTCCCGGTCGTCGGTGAGCAGGGTGACCCGGTAGAGCACTTGCCGTGCCGCTGTCCGGAGGCGGTGCGCCTCGTCCCGTACCGCGACGAAGGCTTCGCCGACCGGGTCCTGCTGTTTGCGGTACCAGCGCTCCGTCTGGCCGCGGCGGTACTCCTCCAGCGCCGCGGCGAACGCGCTGTACGTGGCTATGCGCTCCTGCCGGAGCGCTTCGGACCGCGCGAACAACTCACCGCGTCTGGAGGCGAGGCGCTGGAAAAGGTGCGTGACCACGGCACCCAGCAGCGTGCCACCGACCGCTACCACACTTGTCCACAGAGCTTCCACGGCCTCAACCGACCACGAAGGAGACGGGCGCGTGGTCCGTCCCGGGAAGCCGTTACCGAGTTGTCCTGTGCCGCCGCTGATCGGATCGAACAATCAACTGATCGGTCCGGAGCTGTTTTTCGGGCAGCTCGGCTCCCCTCGGCGGACGTTCGGGTGTGTCGGCGTCGGGAAGCTCAGCTGTGAACTGCGACGATTTCCGACATCGCCATGTCCGACTGTTACGGGACATAGCACTCTTTCCTCCGTTCGCCTGCTCCCAGGGATGCCGCAGTGCTGAGACTTCCTTCCTTTTCCCGTCCCCCTCGCTCTTCCGCTTCACCCACCGCTGTCACCACGGGCCGGTTCCGGTCTCTGGTCGGCCCGCTGGCCGCTCTGACGCTGCTCTTCGCCGGGCCCGCCGGTCAGGCCGCCGGTCTGACACCGGCCCTGGGAACGACCGGCCCCGGCATCACGGCCGCTCGGGTGGAACCGAAGGCCCCGCTGAGCGACGCGCGGTGGAACGAGCACGTGGCCACGGTCCAGCGCCGCCTGGACCAGGCCGTGGCCCGTGGCCAGGAGACCGACGTGCGCTACACCGTTCACGGTGACCGCGAGCACTGGCTCCTCTCCCGCGTACGGCTCCAGCGCCAGGTCGCCGACGAGCTGTACGCCCGCGGCGCCGCCGTGCCCGACGAGGGCAGGGCGGTGGTGACCGGCGGGCTGATGGGCGCCGGGAAGACCACGGTCCTCACCCGGTACTCCGGCGTCGATCTCTCCCACTACCTGACGGTGAGCGCCGACGACGTCAAGGACGTCATGTGTGAGCGCCGGATGATTCCCGAGGTCGCGGGGCTGACGCCGCTGGAGGCCAGCACGCTGGTGCAGGAGGAGTCCTCGCTGATCGCGAAGATGGTCGCGTCCCGGGCCTACGCGGAACGCAAGAACATCATCTGGGACTTCTCGATGTCCTCCCGTGGCTCGGTCGAGTCGCGTCTGACGGCCATGCGGACGGCGGGCTACGGCGACATCGACGCCCTCTTCGTCGACATTCCCGTGGAGGCGAGTGTGCTGCGCGCCGACCACCGCCACCGCACGGGCCACGAGGCGTTCCGCAACGGCCGGGGGTGCGGCGGACGTTACGTACCCGCCCAGTTGATCCGGGCCTCCGCCGATCCGGAGTGGGGCAGCGTCAACCGCCGCGCCTTCGAGGAGACCAAGCACCTGTTCGACCAGTGGTCTCTCTACGACTCCTCCGGGGCCACACCCGTACTCGTGGCCGCCGGGACCAAGAAGTAACGCGAGAGGGTATGAGCGAGGTCGCCGATCTCCTCACCGCCCTGCGTACCGGCGGCAAGAGCCTGGAGGAGGTCGCGCGGCGGTTCCGCCGGCTCGACTGGCGTCACCCCCCGGCACCGTCCGGGCCCGTCCCGCGCGAGGGGCCGCGCGATGGGCCGCGCGATGGGCCGCGCGATGGGCCGCGCGATGGGCCGCGCGATCCCGGACCGACGGTCCCGGACTCGTTCGAGGAAGTCGTCCTCGCCTACTCCCGCCATGAACTGACCGACGCGCAGTACGCCGTTCTCCTGGCCGCCGCCACCGGCGGCCAGGAGAACGGCCGGCCCACCTGAACCACGCCGACCGGGCGACCGGGCGGTCGTCATGGACGGCTCGGGTCCTTCCACAGGTCGTCGGCGTGGGGTGGTGCGGGGAGCCGTACGGTGTCCCGGGTGCCGTCCGGCCAGCTCACGTCCACCTCCGTGGCGGCGCGGGGGCCTGCGGACCGGGTGGTGAGCTCCGGCAGCTGATCCTGCCGGAGCGGGGCTCCTCCGAGGTGTACGGCGGCGGCGAGCAGCGTGGCGTACGGCACGGGTTCGTCCGTCCAGAGGACCGGGGTGGCGGATGCCGCGCCCAGGGCGTTGCTGTCGGTGGCGCGGTGGACGCCGGCCGTCGAGAAGCCGCGCAGGGCGATGACGGTGGACCGCAGGCCGCCCGCGCCGGTCACGGTGGCGCCGGGGTGTGCGGCGAAAGTCCCGCCCAGCTCGCGACGCCTGGCACCCCCACTCGCCGCCCGGTCGCCGTGCCACGCGTCGTCCGTGCCGCCCTCGTTCACCGGGAGCGCCCAGCCGCCGAGCCGCAGCCGCCACGGACCGGGGTGCTCGCGCTCCGCCGCGCGGTCGTCCTCCCCCGGCTCCCCGTCCTGCGCCACGTCCTTGTCCTGCGCCGGGTCCACCCGGACGAGGCGGATCTCGACCGAACCGCGCAGCACCGAGCCCACGGTGATCCAGGGGCCGGTGCGGTACTCCGTGTCCGGGCCGCCGAAGGGGTCCCAGCGTTCGTCGGCCGGCCAGTGCGCCCGGCTGCGGGAGACCCCGGTGGCGCCCTCGACCGCGATCCGCTCCAGCGGACGGCGGTGCGCGGCGCGCCCTTCGGCGTCCACCAGCGTGGCGGTCGCGTCGACCGGTCCGCCGGCCGGATCGGCGGGCATCTCCGGCGCCGTGTGGGTGGAGTACGTGAGCCGGGCGTAGGCCGGGTCGTCGGAGTGCGGGCGGGCCGGGTCGGCGTGGTCGCTGCCGTGGTTGACGATCCGTACGACACCGTCCGAGGCGGTGCCCGAGACCAGCCAGCCGGGGGCCCGCAGGGTGTGGGTGAAGTCGCCCCGCTCGATGGCGAGGGGCTGTTCCTCCTCGGTCCAGACGGGGTGGTCGTGCGGGAGCAGCAGGCCGATGAAGCCCTTGCTCGCCCAGTACGGGGAGGCGGGGCCCGAGTAACCCTGGAGGAGGGGGCGGAAGGGACGGTGCCAGCCCAGGGTCAGCAGCCCGTCGTCGTTCACGGCGCCGTGCGAGGTGAAATGGCCAAGTGTGCGCGACGCGAGGCGGCGGGTCTCGCCGGGGGCGAGCGGCGTCGCGTCGAAGAGCGCGCCCGTCCAGACGGGCGCGAGGGCGGCGAACCGGTAGGTGAGCGAGCGGCCCTGGATCAGCGGGGAGCCGTTGGCGCCGACGAGCAGCCGCTGGTCGGCGAGGAAGCGCCGCAGCCGGGCGCGGTAGCGGTCGAGCAGTCCGGGCGGTGCCGTGTCGCCCAGCATCCGGCAGAACCAGAGCGGGTAGAGGTGCATGGCCCAGCCGTTGTAGTGGTCGAAGTTGCGGTGTGCGCCACCGGTGAGCCCATCGGAGTACCACCCCTCGTCCGCGTACCACGTGTCGGTGAGGGCGATCGTGCGGTCCAGGTCGTCCTGGCGCCAGCTGCCGCCGGAGCCGTGTGCGAACGCCTCGGTGACGGCCTGGAACCAGATCCAGTTGTTGCCCGGCATGTCGGTGCCGACCATGGCGCCCAGCCAGGCGAGGGTCTGTTCCTGTACGCGGCCCGGCAGCCGGTCCCAGATCCAGGGCCTGGTCTCGTGCAGGGCGAGCGCGATGGAGGCCGCCTCGACCTTGGCCTGGTTGCTCTCCTCGAAGGAGGGCCAGCGCTCCGGGCTCGCCGGGTCGACGCCCGCGCCGAGCCCGGCCGCGTACCACTCGGCGAGGCCGTCGGGGTCGGCGCCGCCCGCGCCCGCGAGCCGGAAGGCGGCGAGCAGGAAGGACCGGGCGAAGCCCTCCAGGCCGTCGCTCCACACGCCGTTGCGGCTGGGCGTACCCGGCAGCTGGACGAGGCCGTGTCCGGGGGTGGCGTACGGGCGCAGGGCCAGCAGCAGTCGGTCGGCGGTGCGCTCCCAGTGGGCACGGCCGGCTGCCGGGGACGGGGGCGCGGCGGGGGCGGGGGTGGAGGTCGGGGTCACGGAAGGGGTGCGGGCCGGGCTCGCGGACGGGTCGGGGGTCATCGCTGCGGGCTCTCCCGGTAAGAGGGCTTGTCACGGCCGCGCCGGGGGCGCCCACGACCCGCCGGCTCCGCCGTGTCCGGCCGTACGGCCGGTTGATCGAGCGTGGTCATGGCACGAAAGCCCTTTCGCGGAGGCACGGGCGTTTCCGATCGGCACCAGGCGCTGCGGTGACATGTAAATCCAGCGGATCGCCTTACGTCAATGCTTCCAACAGGTACATCGCGCGACGGCGTTACCGTGCCCGGCGGCATCGGAACCCGGCGCCGCCCGGTAGAAAGCGCGTTCTCGCAGGCGGGCGTACGGTGACCCGGCAGCGCGTCCGGCGCCCCTCCGGCAGAGGTGCGTCCCGGTGAAGCGGGGCGGGTTGGCGAAATTTGTGTGTGCGGAGGAATGAGTTCGCCGACCGGGGGCAGGAGCGGTACCTGAACGGTCCGCTGTGTGTTGGAGGGGTGATGTCATGACAACCGGAACTGTGCAGGCTAGGGGGACGGGACAGGCGGAGGATGTCCTGACATCCGCGATCGGCACGCCCCGGACCGGGACGCCGGCCGAGGAGCTGCCGCGCATAGAGGACCCGGGCAAGATCGCGCCGAAGGACGCGCGGGCACTGTCCAAGCTGTTCTTCGACCAGCTGCAGGTCCTCGAAGAGGGCACGCACGAATACCAGTACGCGCGCAACACCCTGATCGAGATGAACCAGTCCCTGGTCCGCTTCGCCGCAGGCCGCTTCCGCAACCGGGGCGGCGGCGACATGGAGGACATCCTCCAGGTCGGCACGATCGGCCTGATCAAGGCGATCGACCGGTTCGATCTGTCCCGCGAGGTCGAGTTCACCTCCTTCGCGGTCCCCTACATCGTCGGGGAGATCAAGCGCTTCTTCCGCGACACCAGCTGGGCCGTTCACGTGCCGCGCCGACTCCAGGAACTCCGCGTCGAGCTGGCCAAGGCGAAGGAACACCTCGCCACGAGCCTGGACCGGGACCCGACCGTCAAGGAACTCTCCGAGCTGCTCGGGATCACCGAGGAAGAGGTCATCGAGGGCCTCGTCGCGACCAACGGCTATACGGCCGGTTCGCTGGACATGCCCACCGGCGACGAGGGGCAGACCGGCGGCAGCGGCCGTACCTTCGCCGACGTCCTGGGCGAAGCGGACCCCGCCATGGAGAAGGTCGAGAATCTGCACGCCCTGGCTCCGCTGCTGGAGCAGCTCGACGAGCGCGAGCGCAGCATCGTGGAGATGCGCTTCGGCCGGGAGCTGACCCAGTCGCAGATCGGCGCGGAGCTCGGCGTCTCGCAGATGCATGTCTCCCGCCTGCTGAACCGCATCATCACGCAGCTCCGCAAGGGGATGCTGATCGAGGAGTGACACCACCGGTGTGAACGGCAGCGGGTCCCGGCCTCCTGAGGAGGCCGGGACCCGCTGCCGTTCACACCTGGGTCAGACCGCGTCAGACCCGCGTCAGACCCGCGTCAGACCCGCGTCAGACGCAGCGTGACCAGTTCGAACGGACGCAGCGACAGCCGCACCGCGCCGTCGTCGAGTTCCGGCCGCCCGGCGTCCGACAGCGGTCGCTCCAGCAGGTCCGTCACCGCGAGACCGCCGACGGCGAAGCTGACGCCGACGCGGACCCTGGCGCGGCCACCGGTCGATTCGTAGAGTCGAACGACCAGGTCACCGCTCTCGTCGTCGGCGAGCTTGACCGCGCTGACGACGACGGCGTCGTTGTCGACGGTGACCAGCGGGGCCACCTCGCCGGCCCCGGTGATCCGGCGCTCCGGCAGGTTGATCCGGTAGCCCTCCCGGACCGCGTCGGCGATCGCCGCGCCGGGCGCCAGGGCGTGCCGGAAACGGTGCACGCCCTGGTCGGTCTCCGGATCGGGGAAGCGGGGTGCCCGCAGGAGGGAGACCCGCACCGTGGTGGTCGTACCGCCGTCCGACTCGCGGACCGTACGGGTCACGTCATGGCCGTATGTCGAGTCGTTGAGCAGCGCGACGCCCCAGCCGGGCTCCTCCACGTGCACGAAGCGGTGGTTGCAGGCTTCGAACTTGGCAGCTTCCCAGCTGGTGTTGGTGTGGGTGGCCCGGTACACATGGCCGAACTGGGTCTCGGAGGCGTACCGCTCGGCGTGCACGTCCAGCGGGAACGCCGCCTTGAGGAACTTCTCGGTCTCGTGCCAGTCGACCTCGGTGTCGATGTCGAGCCGCTTGACGCCGGGCGCGAGGGTCAGCAGCTGGGTGACCTTCGACGCGCCGAAACTGCGCACGACGCGGACACCGGCGGCGCCCCCGTTCCCGGCGCCGTCGCCGTCGCCGCTCTCGATCGGGGCCAGTTCATCGACGTCCGTCAGGTCGGTGACGGTGTTCCGGTAGAACTCGTCGACGTCCCAGGCGTCCCACTGGTTCGGGAAGTCCGGGTGGATCTGGAGCAGGTTGGCCGCCTCGCCCGGCGCCACCGTCTCGCGCTCCGCGCTGATGTCGTACGCCGAGACCACCAGGCCCCGGCCGTCGATCTCGACCTCCAGCAGGCCGTTGCTGAGCAGATAGCCGCCACCCTCGCGCGGCTGCGGTCGTACGCCGCCGCCACCGCCGGCCGGTCCCGCCCCACCCGCCTGGACCCCGCCGCGCGCGTGCGGCGCGGCGTTGAAGAGCAGAGTCGTACCGCCGGACGGGTCGCCGGCGAGGGCGCGCTGCGCCGAGTCGATGATGCCGGTCAGCTCCTCGGCGACGCCCGCGTAGGTCTTCGCCGCCTCGCGGTGCACCCAGGCGATCGACGAACCGGGCAGGATGTCGTGGAACTGGTGGAGCAGCACCGTCTTCCAGATCCGGTCGAGCTGTGCGTACGGGTAGGGCGAACCGGCCCGCACGGCGGCGGTGGCCGCCCACAACTCGGCCTCCCGCAGCAGGTGTTCGCTGCGCCGGTTGCCCTGCTTGGTCTTCGCCTGGCTGGTGAGGGTGGCGCGGTGCAGCTCCAGGTACAGCTCGCCGACCCAGACCGGTGCGTTCGGGTACTCCGCCTCCGCCTTGGCGAAGAACGCGCCGGGGGCCTCCCACTCGACCGTGGCGGAGCCGTCCAGGCTGCGCAGCCGCTGCGCCTTGGCGATCATCTCGCGGGTGGTGCCACCGCCTCCGTCGCCCCAGCCGGTCGGCGCGAGCGAGTGCCTGGCGACACCCTTCTCCTTGAAGTTCCTGGCCGCGTGCGCGATCTCACGGCCCGCCATGGAGCAGTTGTAGGTGTCGACGGGCGGGAAGTGGGTGAAGATCCGGGTGCCGTCGATGCCTTCCCAGCGGAAGGTGTGGTGCGGAAACTTGTTGATCTTGCTCCACGAGATCTTCTGGGTGAGCAGCCACTTCGACCCGGCGGCCTTGATGATCTGCGGCAGTCCCGCCGCGAAGCCGAAGGTGTCCGGCAGCCACGCCTCGTCGTTCTCGATGCCGAACTCGTCCAGGAAGAACCGCTTGCCGTGCACGAACTGCCGGGCCATGGCCTCCGAGCCCGGCATATTGGTGTCGGACTCGACCCACATCCCGCCGGCCGGTACGAAGCGGCCTTCCGCCACGGCCTTCTTGACCCTGGCGTAGACCTCCGGCCGGTGCTCCTTGATCCAGGCGTACTGCTGCGCCTGCGACATCGCGAAGACGAACTCGGGCTCCTCGTCCAGCAGAGCCGTCATATTGGCCGTCGTCCGGGCGACCTTGCGGACCGTCTCGCGCAGCGGCCACAGCCAGGCGGAGTCGATATGGGCGTGGCCGACCGCGCTGATCCGGTGCGCGGTCGTCGGCGCGGGCGTCGCGAGTACGCCCGCGAGCTGCTCCCGCGCGGCGGCGGCCGAGGCGTTCACGTCCTGCAGGTCGACCACGTCGAGGGCGCGGCCGACCGCGCGCAGGATCTCCCAGCGGCGGGCACCTTCGACGGGCAGCTCCAGCATCAGCTCGCCCAGCACCTCCAGGTCCTGGATGAGGTGCCAGACGCTCTCGTCGAACACCGCGAGGTCCATGCGCGTCAGGGTGTACTGCGGCTCGCTGCCCGCCGTGTCCTTGTCGCCCATACGGGTCGGCTCGAAGGCGCGGGAGCCCTGGATGACCGGGTTGGAGGCGGCCTCGACGTGCAGCAGCACCTCCTCGCCGCCCGCCACGGGCGCGCCGATCCGCACCCACTGGTTGCGCGGGTTGAGGCCCTTCACCGGGGAGCCGTCGGGCCGGTGGACCAGGCCCTCGCACTGGAACCCCGGCATGCTCTCGTCGAAGCCGAGATCGAGGACCGCCTCGACGGTCCGGCCGGCCCACTCCTCGGGGACGGTTCCGGAGACCCGGAACCAGCTGGTGCCCCAGGGCGCGCCCCACCGGTCGCCCACCGCGATCGGTTCCGCCGGGCCCGCGAGGCCCTCCGCGACCGGGACGGGCTCGCCCGGCGCGTGCCAGACGGCGACTTCCAGCGGGGTCGATTCGGGGTATAGGGCGGGACGGATGCGTTCGTCGAGGACGCGCTTGAGGCGTGCCTCGACGAGGCTGCGGTCGTCGTGCATGAGGGGAAACTCCTGTATTGCGTGGGGGTGCGAGTGCGGGTACGGGGTACCGGGGACGGTCGGCGCCGACGGCGCCGGAGACGGTGTAACCCTCTCCGACATCGCACTGTTCGAAACGGCGGGCGGCCTCCAGTCGTTTGACGCCCCATCAGTAGGCGCGGAGAGAAACCGCAGGCCGCCATGGCTCCCGGCCCCTTCCCCTGCCGTTCCGACGGGCTCGGTACGCCGGTGGCGCATCCCACCGTGCCGTCCGTGGACGGCCGTTACGCGCTCGTATCGACGCCGACCACGGCCACCGCGCCAACCAGTGGCACACCGACGTGACCTTCGCCCCCGCCCCGCCGGCCTTCTCCGTCCTGCGGGCCGTCACCCTCCCGCCCTACGGCGGCAACACCCTGTGGTCCAGCACGGCCGCCGCCTACGCCGAACTGCCTGAGCCGCTCAAGACG
Source organism: Streptomyces sp. NPDC051569 (assembly GCF_044454085.1). Classification (NCBI taxonomy): domain Bacteria; kingdom Bacillati; phylum Actinomycetota; class Actinomycetes; order Kitasatosporales; family Streptomycetaceae; genus Streptomyces; species Streptomyces sp. NPDC051569. Next base: position 364,519 of record NZ_JBITDJ010000003.1, on the reverse strand, counting down.
CTGGCCGACAGCCTGCGGGCCGTGCACTCCAACGACTACGACTACGCGGCCCTGCGCCATGACGCCCCGCCCGAGGAGCACGCTCGCCACCACAGGCTGTTCACGTCCACCACCTTCCGCTCCGAGCATCCCGTGGTCCGCGTCCATCCCGAGACCGGGGAACGCGTCCTGCTCCTGGGCAGCTTCGTCCAGCGGATCTCCGGACTGATCGGGCAGGACTCGCGCGCTCGGTTCGAGCTGTTCCAGAGGCATATCGAGCAGTTGAGGGACGCGCGCTATGCCGAGTTCATCTCGCCCTCGGCGCGGGGGCTGTCCTCGGTGACCGCCGGGTCCACCGGGGCCGCCGGGTCCGCCGCGTCCGCCGCGAGTCCGAGCGGCACCTGCGGCCCGTCGCTCTCGCGCAACCAGCGCCGGAGCGCCCGGTGCACCCGCTCGGCGCCGACGAGTTCACCGCTGTCGGGAACCGGCGGGGAGAGCTCCAGCGGTGACAGCAGGAAGGCCCCGGACTGCTCGCCGCCGAGCCCGCCGTGCGACCCGATCTGCTCCTCGAAGGCGTGCACGCGGCCCGTGGCCGGGTCGTACATCGAGTTGACCATGATGTCGGCGACATGCGGGAACGTGTCGGTGCGCCGTACGGCGTCGGCCGCGCCCGGGCCCATGCCGGCGAGCGGGCCGCTGTCGTCCGCCAGGTCGGCGACCGCGACCTCCGTGCCGTTCCGGCCGAGGACCACCGAGCCCCGTTCCTCGGTCCGTACCAGCAGGAAGCCGATCCCCGGATGGTCGGCGAGGGTCCGCAGCAGGGCGGGGTGGCGCCGGTCGAGGCGCTCACGGCTGACGCGCCCCGGCATGTCGGGGAAGGAGACCAGGCCGAGATTCCCGGAGGCGAGGACGATGGGGTCGGAGCCCGGCGCCTGCTGCTCCCCGGTCTCCTCGTCCACCGGCCGGTGGAGCGCGCCGAGTACGGCGTGCCGTGCCGCGTCGCGTGCCTCCGCCCCGCTCTTCGTGCCTTCGGCCTTGCGCGGTACGGGCAGTCCGCAGCCCGCCCTGACGAGGTCCTTGAGGGTCAGTCCGTACGCGCACTCGAAGGTTTCGCCGGGGCTCTGGCCGTGATCGGAGAGCAGCACGATCCGGTACGGGCGCGGCGCGTGCTCGGCGACCTTGGCGATCAGGGCGACCGACCGGTCGAGCTGTTCCAGGACCAGCGTGGCGTCCCGGCTGCGCGGTCCCGAGTGGTGGGCCACCTCGTCGTACGCGACGAGGTCGGCGTAGACGGCCGCGCGTCCGGCCAGCAGGTCCCCGATGACCGACGCGACCACCACATCCCGCTGGACGACGGTGGCGAAGGCGCGGATGAAGGGGTAGAGCCCGCCTCTGCCCACCCGTGGCCGGTCGCCGCGCAGCCGGGCCAGGCTGGACTGGCCTATCTCGCGGCCGATTTCGGAGAGGAAGGAGATCATCGTACGGACGGCGTTGGCCGGGTCGGAGAAGTAGGCGAAGTACCCGGCGCGGGAGCGGTTGGCCCGGCCGCGTCTGGCGGCCATCGACAGCACCAGGGCGAGCTGGTCGGCGCCGCCGCTGAAGAGGTTGCCGCGGCTGGCGCCGTCGAGGGTGAGGAGTCCGCCGTCGCCGGTCCGTTCGATGGCGCGGCGCTGGAGTTCGGCGGCGCTCGCCGGCCGGTTGGTGACCATGATCCGGCCGCTGTCCTTCTCGTACCAGCGGAAGGCGGGGAGATCGTGGTTGGAGCCGTGCAGGATGCCGAGCTGGCTGGCGCCGGTCTGGCTGGACCAGTCGGTGCGCCAGGGTGTCAGCCGGTGGGTCGGCCGCCCGCCCAGCCACTCGGCGACGGTCGGCATGACCCCGTGGGCGACCGCGTCCAGCAGCACCTGGTGCCCGACCCCGTCGAGTTGGAGGAAGAGCGTGCCGGGTGCGCCGCCCCGCCGGCCGTCCTCGCCGCTTCTGCGCCGCCGCCGGTCGGCGAGGCGCGACAGCCTGCGCCGGTAGGCGCCGTCGTCACCGACCGCGAACGCGGTGGAGGTCGCGGACGCGACGGCGGACATCACCGCGGCGACCACCACCGCCGTCTCCGGGTTGGCGACGCCCCGGCCGTCGGGAATGAGCCAGAGCGCGAACAGCAGCAGCGAGCCGTTGAGGAAGAAGACGAGCAGCCCGAGGACCAGGGCGGGGACGAGCAGCAGCGCCCGGACGAGCAGGGGCCACACCAGCGCGCTCAGCAGGCCGAACGCACCGGCGCCCCAGCTCGCGGTGACCGCGGTCCTGGTGATCGTGTCGCCGTCGTCGGACTGGAGCTGGAAGTCCGGCAGGATCCCGGCCAGCACCAGCAGGGTCAGCGACGACACCGCCCACACGACGATCACCCGCAGCAGGGCTCTGCCCGAAAAACGCCATCGCCCCTGGAGCACTCCGCTTTCACCTCACGTCACGGCCCGTATCCGCTCACGGGCTCGGCCCCAGCGTGACACAGCGCCCGGGGCGATCTTGAAGCTGTTCCGCCTTCACCCCGGCGGCCGTCCGGCCCGGGCGGGCATCCCCCGTACGCTGAGTGCGCGGACGGTGCCCGGGGCGGGCGCGCACGCGCGGCGGCGGACGGAGCTGAGGTCGGTTTGGGTACGGTCATCACCTGGTGGGGTCATGCCACCTGCACAGTCGAGGACTCCGGTGTGCGGGTGTTGACGGACCCGCTCTTCGTACGCCGGCTGGCCCATCTGCGCCGCCGTCTCGGTCCCGTGCCGCCGCCCGAGGCCGCGGTCGCCGACGCCGTGCTCATCTCCCATCTCCACGCCGACCACCTCCATCCGCGCTCGCTGGCCAGGCTCGCGCCCGGCACCCGGCTGATCGTGCCGCGCGGCGCGGCACGCTCCGTCCCCGCGCTCAGAAGGCTCGACGCGCGAAGGAATCCGGCCGGGCTGCGGATCACCGAGGTCGACGCCGGTGACGAGGTGCGGATCGGGGCGCTGAGCGTACGGGTCGTCCCCGCGCACCACGACGGGCGGCGGCTGCCCTTCGGACCGCGGCGCTCCCCCGCGCTCGGCTACCTGATCAACGGCGAGTCCCGGACGTACTTCGCCGGTGACACCGGACTCTTCGACGGGATGGCGCGGGCCGTGGGACCGGTGGACGTGGCACTGCTGCCGGTCGGCGGCTGGGGCCCCAAGCTGGGCCCGGACCATCTCGACGCCGGACGCGCGGCGCAGGCGCTGGCGCAGCTGGATCCGGGCGCGGCGGTGCCGGTGCACTACGGCACGTACTGGCCGATCGGCCTGGACGGGGTCAGGCCCCACGAGTTCTACGCGCCGGGCGAGGACTTCGTCCGGGCGGCGGCGCTGCTCGCTCCGAAGGTGGCGGTCCATCTGCTGGGGCACGGCGAGAGCGCCAGACCGGCGGTCGCGCGGTGATGCAACAGCTCTTGGCGCAGCTGCCGGTGGAGTCGACCCAGCAGGCCGTCGGGTATCCGTCGCTCTTCCTGCTGGTGGCGCTGGGCGCGCTGATACCGGTGATACCGACGGGCGCCCTGGTGAGTTCGGCGGCGGTGGTGGCCGTCCGCCATCCGACGCCGCTCCCCATGCTCTACGTCTTCCTCGTGTCGGCCGGCGCCGCTTTCCTCGGCGACCTGGCGCTGTACTGGCTCGGCCGGCGCGGCGTGCGTTCGAAGAACGGTTCGCGGTGGCTGGCCGCGCTGCGGCGCAACGCGCCGCCGGACCGGCTGGAGCAGGCGCAGCGCAAGCTGCGGGAGAACAGTGTGACGGTGCTGGTGCTGTCCCGGCTGGTGCCGGCCGGGCGGATTCCGGTGATGCTGGCGTGTCTGCTCGCGGACTGGCCGCTGCGCCGGTTCGCGCGGGGCGATGTCCCGGCCTGCCTGGCCTGGGCGGCCACGTACCAGCTGATCGGGGTGCTGGGCGGCTCGCTGTTCGAGGAACCCTGGCAGGGCGTGCTCGCCGCGGTCGTCCTGACGGTGGTCATCAGCGGTGTCCCGGCGCTGTGGCGCAGGCTGCGCCGGGCGGGACGGGAAGCCGGGGCTGGCTCGGGCAGCCAGGAGGCGTGAGGCACCGGTCGGCGGGTGAGGCACGGTCGGCGGGTGAGGCACGGTCGGCAGGTGAGGCACGGTCGGCAGGTGAGGCGCCGGTCGGCGGGTCCCCGTTCAGCGCAGTTCGTCGAAGGCCGATCCGAGCACGCTGAGTGCCCCCGCGATGTGCGGTAGTTCCAGGGGTGCCACCGCGGTGAGGGACGCCAGCCGCTGCTGGGGGTCCGAGCCGAGCAGGGGGCCGGTCGACAGGCGGACGCGCAGCGCGCCCAGTTCGTCGCCGAAGCGGTGGCCGCCCGGGACGGCCGTTCCCAGACGTTCGCTCAGATGGTTCTCCAGCTCCATGGAGTCGGTGACGCCCAGTCCGGCCAGCCGGGCGCGCAGCGGTCCGAGGTCGGCGTAGAGATGCCGGCCGGCCTGCGGGGGCCGGGCGAGGGCCCCGGAGGCGAGCACCGCCCGGTGGGCGGCCGCCGCCACCCGCCCGTGCAGTGCGGCGGCGGCCCGCGCCCTGGCCACGACCGGTCCCGGTTCGCCGAGCGCGTGGGCGGCGGCGGCCGCGACAGGGCCGGCGACCAGGGCGCCGAGCGCGGTGAGGATGTCGAGTGTTCTGGCGCGCAGGGCGGTCCCGGCCGGGGTGGCGGGGAAGCGGGCGACGGCCATCGGCCAGGCGGCCGGGAGGAGCGCACCCCCGGCGTCGCAGACCACGACGACCTCGTCGGGCCACATCTCGGCCGGGCTGAGCGGGACCGTCTCGTGCGGCCGGTGCAGGGTGTCGCGCCATGTCTCGTCGCTGATCACGTGCAGGCCCTCGCCGACCGCGGCCTCGCACGCCTCGCGGACCAGCTCCGGCGGGGCGACGGTGGCGGTGGGGTCGTCGGCGAGGGAGAGCAGCAATACCCGCGGATCGCCGCCCTCGGCGCGTACCCGGCGGACCGTCTCCAGCAGGGCGAACGGATCGGGGACGCCGCCCGCCTCGGCCGGGGTGGGAACGCGGTACGCGGGCCGGCCCAGCAGCCGGGCCTGCGGGGTCCACCAGGCGGGGCACGGACGGGGCATCAGCACGTCACCGCCGTACGCGGCGAGCAGGGCGAACAGCAGCGGCTGCGCGCCGGGCGCGGCGGCCACGTCGTCGGGCCCGCAGCGCAGTCCGCGCCGCCACCAGTAGCCGCAGGCGGCCTCGCGCAGGACGGCGCCGCCGCCGGGCGGCTCGGGCGAGGTGCGTCCGGCGGCCGCGCCGCACACGTCGACCAGTTCCGGCAGCGCGGGCAGCGCCATGTCGGGGGCGGGCGGGCCGAACCGGACGGGGCCGCGGCTCTCGGACCCACGGCCCTGGGCGCCTCCCGGCGCCTGAATGCCTCCGCCCGGCGTGTCACCGCCCCACGTGCCACCACCCGGCGCGTCACGGTCCGGCGCGTCACGGTCCGAGGCGCCACCACCCGGCGTGTCGCCGCCTCCCTTGCCACGGTGTCGCGGCCCACAGCCTGCCGAGCCCGTCCGTCGCATCCCGTCACCTCCCACCATCGGCCGTCTCATACGCCCTTTATACGGAGGTTTGACACCTCTTGCCCCCGGACTGTCCACCCGGTCCCGCTCCGGCCCCATCCGTCCGGATGCCGTACGGCCTGCTTGCGCGTGCCACCCCCGGGGTACCCGCGTTCCATGTTCGAGACCTCCGCGTCCCCCGCCCAGGCGACTCCCGGGACCCGCGCCCGGATCGCCGCCCTGCTCACCACCTGGGACGAGCAGGTCTTCCGCTCCGTCGCCACGCGGCACTGGCCGGGCGCGGGTCCGGTGCTGCCCCGGCTGAGCCGTACCGCCAACCACGGACTGCTCTGGTTCGGCGCCGCCGCGGGCATGGCCACGCTGGGGCGCGGGGCCCGTTCACGCCGGGCCGCCCTGCGGGGCGTGGTGTCGCTGGGGCTCGCCTCCGCCGCCGTCAACACCATCGGCAAACGGGCGGTGCGCCGCCATCGCCCGCTGCTCGACACGGTGCCGGTGATACGGCAGCTGAAGCGGCAGCCGTTCACCACCTCCTTCCCGTCCGGCCACGCGGCCTCGGCCGCCGCCTTCGCGACGGGGGTGGCGCTGGAGTCCAAGGGCTGGGGCGCCGTGGTGGCGCCGGTGGCCGCCGCCGTGGCCCTCTCGCGGGTCTACACGGGGGTGCACTACCCGGGCGATGTGCTGGTGGGCGCGGCGCTGGGGGTGGGCGCGGCCTTCGCCGTACGCGGGCTGGTGCCGACCCGTTCGCAGATGCCCTCGCCCGGCCGCCCTTATGCCATGGCCCCCGCGCTGCCGGGCGGCCGGGGCCTGGTCGTCGTGGTGAACCGGGCCTCCGGCTCCTCGGACAGCGCCACACTGGTGCGGGACGCGCTGCCCCTCGCGGAGGTCGTGGAGTGCGAGCCGGAAGAGGTGGAGAGCGAGCTGGAGAAGGCGGCGGGCCGCTGCCGCTCCCTCGGTGTCCTCGGCGGCGACGGAACGATCAACCGGGCCGCGGCCATAGCCGTACGGCACGGTCTGCCGCTGGCCGTCTTCCCCGGCGGCACGCTCAACCACTTCGCGTACGACCTGGGCATCGAGAACGTCCACGACACCATCCGGGCGCTGACGGCGGGCGACGCCGTCCGGGTCGACCTGGGGCGCTTCACCCCCGGGCCCGGCGGCGCGCCGCACGGCCACTTCCTCAACACGTTCAGTCTGGGCGTCTACCCCGAGCTGGTGAAGGTGCGTGAGCACTGGTCGCCGCGCATCGGCGGCTGGCCCGCCGGGGTGCTGGCGGCCCTGAAGGTGCTGCGCGGGGAGCATCAGCTGGAGGCCGAGTTCGACGGCCGGCAGCGGGCGCTGTGGCTGCTGTTCGCGGGGAACTGCATCTACCAGCGGATGGGACCGACCCCCGGCCACCGGCACGATCTGGCCGACGGTCTGCTGGACGTACGGATCGTGCACGGCGGCCGCTCCCCGGGACTGCGCCTGCTCGCCGCCGCGCTGGCCGGCCCGCTGAGCCGGTCGCCCGTTCACGCGGCGGAGCGGATGCGGCGGGTCCGGATCGCGGACATCGCGCCCGGGACACCGCTGGCGTTCGACGGCGAAGTGGCCGAGTCTCCGAGGGAGCTGATACTCGACAAGGCGATCGAGGCGCTCACGGTCTACCGGCCGCAGATGCTGCTGTGACGAGCCCCTGAGCCGTGTCAGCCGTGTCAGCCGGGCCGGGCCGGGCCGCGTCAACTGATCTTGAGCGCGCCACCGGCCTCCCGCCCGCATAGTGGGATGGGCGTCTCATGATGCGGCATCTCGGCGTAGCGTGGCGGGATCGCTCCGGGAGAGGAAGTCCGGCCATGCCGAAGGACGCCGCCGTCTATACGCACGGGCACCACGAGTCGGTGCTGCGCTCGCACCGCTGGCGTACCGCCGCCAACTCCGCCGCGTATCTGATCCCGGAACTACGGCCGGGCCAGGACGTGCTGGATGTGGGCTGCGGCCCCGGGACGATCACCGCCGACCTGGCCGCGCTCGTCGCGCCGGGCACGGTGACGGCGGTCGACGCCTCCGCGTCCGTCCTGGACGCCGCTCGGGAGGCCGCGACCACGGCGGGCGTGGACAATGTCCGCTTCGCGGTCGCCGATGTCCACGCACTGGACTTCCCCGACGACTCCTTCGACGTCGTCCACGCCCACCAGGTCCTCCAGCACGTCGGCGATCCCGCGCACGCGCTGCGCGAGATGCGCAGGGTGTGCCGGCCCGGCGGTGTCGTCGCGGCGCGCGACGCGGACTACGGCGCCTTCACGTGGTTCCCGGACGTACCGGCTCTGGCCGACTGGCGGGCGCTGTACCAGCGGGTGGCACGCGCGGGCGGCGGTGAACCCGACGCCGGACGCCGGTTGCTCTCCTGGGCCCGGCAGGCAGGCTTCACCGAGATCACCGCGACCGCCGCCACCTGGTGCTTCGCGGCCGCCGACGAGCGTGCCTGGTGGAGTGAGCTGTGGGCGGAGCGCACCACGGCGTCGGGTTACGCCGCGCTGGCGGTCGACGGCGGCCATGCCACCCGGGCGCGGCTGGCGGAGATCGCCGGTGGCTGGCGTGAGTGGGGCGCCGCCGAGGACGCCTGGTTCATGGTCCCGCACGGCGAGATCCTCTGCCGGGCCTGAGAGCCCGCCGGGCCGCCGCCCGCCGCCCGGCGACCCGAAGCGATCACGTGTATCGATCACGTGTCCCGTCACCGCCAACTACCCTGACGGGTATGGAAATCCTGGGAACCACGTTGCGCATCTGCGTCGACGACCTGGAGACCTCGGTGGCGTTCTACGAACGCCTCACCGGCAGCTCCGCGCTCCGCTTCGAGCGTGGTGGGGTCTCCGTCGCCGCCGTCGGCTGCTTCCTCCTCATGAGCGGCCCCGCCTCGGAGATCGACGTCCTGCGCAAGGTCACGGCGACCATCGCGGTCGAGGACGTCGACGAGTCGCTCACGGTCCTCACCGAGATCGGCGCCAAGGTCCTGGTGGGCCCGGTACCGACTCCGGCGGGCCGCAATCTGATCGCCGTGCACCCGGACGGTTCGGTCTTCGAGTACGCCGACCGCAGAGCGGTCCCGGAGTCGTAGGTCCTCTCCGGCGGACCGGAAGCCTTGCGCTCAGCCGGCCGACCGCATCCGGGCGTCGTGGCCCGCGCCGCCAGGGGCCCGATATTCCGTGGGCGGAACGGCCTCACCGCCGTACCCTGACCGGTGATCCGGCGGCGGCCGGAGAGACAGATCGACACGCACGACCACGGGCAGAAGGCGGGAAACGGGATGACCACTCAGCACACGTACCGGGTGATCGTGCGCGGGACGTGGGACGGACTCACGGACGAGGCGCGGACCCGGCTGCTCGCGGAGGTGGAGCGGCACGGCCTGGCGCAGATGCGGTTCACTCCGGAGGGCTCCCTCACCTACGACGCCGCGCTCACCCACTTCAGCTACCGGTACGTGGTGGTCTCGGACGCGGCGGACGGTGAGGAGATGGCGGGCGCGCCGGCCGAGGACCGCGCCGAGACCGCGCTCAGGGCCCTGGGCTGCGGACATCGCGAACTGCGCTCCACCGTGACCGACATGGACACCATGAAGATCAACCGCAAGGGCCGCTGACGGTCGGCGGGGGTGGGAGCATCTCCGTGGTGAGCGCCCAGCGCTCGTGGTCGCGCCAGGCGCCGTCGATGAGGAGGAAGTCCGGCGAGTAGCCCTCCAGCCGGAAGCCGGCGCGTCGCACGAGTGCGATGGACGCGGCGTTCAGGGGCTGGATGTTGGCCTCCAGCCGGTGCAGGCCGAGCGGGCCGAAGGCGTGGCGCGCCACCAGCCCCAGCCCCTCGGTCATCAGACCGCGCCCAGCGGCGTGCGCGAAGGCGCCGTATCCGATCGCACCGCTGCGGAAGGCCGCCAGGACGATGTTGTTGATGTTGACGAACCCGGCGATCCGGCCGTCGTCGCGGGCGCAGACCAGATAGCCCGCCTTGGTGGGGTCCTCGATGAGCCGGCCCGCGTAGGCGGCGTACGCCCCGGCGTCCTCGGGTGGGAAGAGCCAGGGGCGGTGCAGGGCCTTGCTCGCGCGGACGAGGGTGGTGAACTCGTCCGCGTCCTCGTGACGGTAGGGGCGGATCAGCGTGCGCGGGCCCTCGGCGAGCGGGGTGGGGAGGCCGGACATCGCGCCAGCTTAAGGGCTGTCACGTGATGCGTGGCGGGGTCAGATCAGCGCGGGTACGTCCAGGGTGAGGGTGGCGCTCTCCGAGTCCAGGACCCCGGGCACACCGAACGGCACGGTCAGTGTCGTCTCGCTGTGGCCGAAGCCCAGCTCCTCCACGACCGGCACCCCCAGGCCGCCGAGCCGGTCGAGCAGCACCGCCCGTACGTCCTCGTACGGGCCGCACTCCGCCCAGGAGCCGAGGCCGATCCCGGCGACGCCGTCCAGCCACCCGGAACGCAGCAGCTGGGTGAGGATCCGGTCGAGGCGGTACGGCTCCTCGCCGACGTCCTCGATCAGCAGCAGCCCGCCGGCCGCCGAGCGGCGGGCGTGCGGCGTGCCGAGGTCGGCGGCGAGCAGGCTGACGCAGCCGCCGAGGGTGACGCCTCCGGCCCGGCCGGGGACCAGCGCGCGGGCCGTGTCCTGGCCGAGGGTCAGGACCGACTCCGGCTCGAAGAGCGTGGCGCGCAGCGACTCCTGTGTCGCGGTGTCCTTGAGGAAGGTCACCGCCGCCGTCATCGGGCCGTGCAGCGTGGCGAGGCCCATCCGGACGGCGAACGCCTCATGGAGGGCGGTGATGTCGCTGTAGCCGACGAAGACCTTGGGTCCCGCCGCCCGCATCGCGGTCCAGTCGAGCAGATCCACCATGCGCTGGACGCCGTATCCGCCGCGCGCGCAGAAGACCGCCGATACGGACGGGTCGCACCACGCCTCCTGGAGGTCACGGGCGCGGTCCTCGTCCGTGCCCGCGAGGTAGCGGAAGCGGGGATGCCGGTCGAGGACATGCGGGGCGACGACGGGGTCCAGATCCCAGCCGCGCAAAATGTCGAGGCCCATGTCGAGCCGGTCCGCGGGCACCGGGCCGCTGGGCGCCACGACGGCGACCCTGGCCCCCGGCCGCAGCCGGGCGGGCCGGGTCAGCGGGGTGAGCGCCGGCGTGCCGGTCATTTCTCCAGCTCCAGCCGGGGGATGTCGGTGCGCGAGAAGCCGAAGGTCTGCGCGTACAGGGACAGTTCCGCCTCCAGGGAGCGGATCAGGGTGTCCACCCTGCGGAAGCCGTGGCCCTCGCCCTCGAAGGCGATGTAGGCGTGCGGAATCCCGCGCCCGGCGATCCGCTCCAGGAACCGCTCGCACTGCGCGGGCGGACAGATGACGTCGTCGAGCCCCTGGAGCAGGAGGAACGGCGCGCTGATCCGGTCCACCTGGTTGATCGGCGAACGGTCGTGGTAGCGCTCGGGGACCTCGGCGAGCGGGCCGATCAGCGATTCCAGGTACTGGGATTCGAAGTCGTGCGTCTCGTCGGTGGCCCAGCCCAGCAGATCGAGGATCGGATAGCTGATGGTGCCGCAGGCGTAGACGTCGGTGGTGGCGAGGGAGGCTGCGGTGGTCCAGCCGCCCGCGCTGCCGCCGCGCACGGCGAGCCGGGCCGGGTCGGCGCTGCCCTCCGTGGCGAGGGCCTGGGCGACGGCCGCGCAGTCCTCGACGTCGACGATGCCCCACTGCCCGCGCAGCCGGTTGCGGTACTCGCGGCCGTAGCCGGTGGAGCCCCCGTAGTTGACCTCGGCGACCCCGATGCCCCGCGAGGTGAAGTAGGCGATCTCCAGATCGAGAACGAGCGGGACCCGGCTGGTGGGCCCGCCGTGGACCCACACCACGTAGGGAGGCAGCTCACCGTCGGGCGCGCTGCCTTCGGGGGTGTGCGGCGGATAGACGTGGGCGTGGATCTCGCGGCCGCCGGGACCGGTGAAGGTACGGCTCCGGGGCTCGGGGTAGTACGCGGGGTCGACGGGGTCGTGGTGCTCCGCGCCGATCACCCGGGCGTGTCCCGTGACGGTGTCCAGCTCCACGATCTCGTATCCGCTGCGCGGACCGGCGCCGACGCCGACCACCCGGGTGCCGAGCACGGCGAGGGTGGCGGACCATTCGGTCCAGGGCCCCGCCGCGTCCACCACGTCACCGGTGGACGGGTCGAGGATGCCCAGCGCGGTGGTGCCGGCGCCGTGGATGACGGCGATCAGCCCGTTCTCCAGGGGGCGGAACCACTGGTAGCCGATCTTCCAGAGCGGGCCGCCGAAATCCTCCTGGCGGCCGGGGCAGAGGCTGGTGCTCGGCGTAACGCCCGGGGCGAGGTCGTCGAGGCGGATGCGCTGCAGCTCCCACCAGTTGCCCGGGTCGGAGACGAAGAGCAGGGAGCCGTCGGGGGCCCACTCCACCTGGGCGACCGATTCGTCGGTGCCTCCCACGACGGGCCGGATCCCCGCGAACGGGCCGCTCTCCGTGACCTCGCCGAGCATCAGCACCGTGCCGTCCCAGGGCATGTCCGGGTGGTCCCAGGCGATCCAGGCGGCGTGTCGGCCGTCCGGGGAGAGCCGGGGGCCGGTGACGAAGCGGTGCCGGTCGTCGGAGAGTTCGCGTACGGCCGCACGGTCCTCGGCGGCCGAGCCGTCCAGCGGGACGGCGGCCACGACCCGCCGTACGTCGGTGGGCTTCTCGCCGGTGAATTCCTCCAGCACGCACCAGATCTCGCCCCGGTCCAGATGGATCCGGGGGTCGGCCCAGCGCAGCCCGCCGCCGGTCGTGGAGACGGGTGTGAGCGGGCGGGGCGCGTCCGGGCCGTCCGGCTCGTACACGTACAGCCGCTGGTCGGGGAAGTGGACGAAGACGACGAGCGGGCCGCCGTCGGGCCGCCCGGTGCCCGCCCAGGGCACCCCGCCGTACTCGATCACCCGGCTGCGGACGTTCCACGGGGCCGGCAGGACCGACTCCTCACGGCCGTCCGCCCGCCGTCGTACGAGCGCGCGGCGGCCTTCCTCGGCCGGGCGCGGCTCGGTCCACCACACCTCGTCGCCGACCGCCCCGACGTACTCGGGGCGCCCGTCGTGCGAGGCGGCCAGGGTGGCGTCGATCGGCGACGGCCACGTTCCGTAGGCCCCCATAGGCTGCATACCCAACTCTCCTAAGCGGACTTCAGATAGTGGTCGAGGACACGGGCGCCGAAGTGCAGCGCCTCCACGGGCACGCGTTCGTCGACGCCGTGGAACAGTGCCTGGTAGTCGAAGCCGGGCGGCAGCTTGAGCGGCGAGAAGCCGTAACCGGTGATGCCGAGCCGGGAGAACTGCTTGGCGTCCGTGCCGCCCGACATGCAGTACGGGACGGTGTGCGCACCCGGGTCGAAGCGCTCGACGGCGGCGCGCAGCTTGGCGAACGTCGGGGTGTCGACGGGGGCCTGCAGCGCGGTCTCCCGGTGGTGGAACTCCCACTCCACGTAGGGTCCGGTCAGCTCGTCCAGGGTGGCGCGGAACTCGTCGTCGCCGCCGGGCACCGTCCGCCCGTCGACATAGGCGGTGGCCTGCCCGGGGATCACATTGACCTTGTACCCGGCCTCCAGGACGGTCGGGTTGGCGCTGTTGCGGATGGTGGACTCGACGAGCGCGGCGGCCGGGCCCAGCTTGCCCAGCAGACCGTCCGGGTCGAAGTCCTCGGCGTCGGTGTCGACGTGGATGCCGTACAGCGCGGCGAGTTCCCGCAGGGCGGCGCGTACGGTCGGGGTGAGCCTGACCGGCCACTGGTGCTCGCCGATCCTGGTGATGGCGGCGGCGAGCCGGCTGACCGCGTTGGCGCGGTTCACCTTGGAGCCGTGGCCCGCCCTGCCGTGGGCGGTGAGCTTCAGCCACGCCGTGCCGCGTTCCCCGGCGCCGACCGGGTAGATCGCCATGCCCGGGCCGGCGTGGAAGGTGAAGGCGCCGGATTCGCTGATGCCTTCCGTGCAGCCCTCGAACAGCCCGGGGTGCTGGTCGGCGAGGAAGCCCGAGCCGTCCTCGGCGCTGGCTTCCTCGTCGGCGGTGTAGGCGATCACGATGTCGCGGCGCGGCCTGACGCCGGTCCTGGCCCAGGCGCGCACGACGGAGAGCACCATCGCGTCCATGTTCTTCATGTCGACCGCGCCGCGGCCCCACACCACGCCGTCCCTGACCTCGCCGGAGAAGGGGTGCACGGTCCAGTCGGCGGGCTCGGCGGGGACCACGTCGAGATGGCCGTGGACGAGCAGCGCGTCGGCCGACGGGTCCGTTCCCTCGATCCTGGCCACCACGTTGGTGCGCCCGGGGGTCCGCTCCAGGAGGGTGGGCTCAAGACCGGCCTCGGCGAGCCGCTCCGCCACGTATTCGGCCGCCGGCCGCTCCCGGCAGGCGCCGTCACCCCGGTTGGTGGTGTCGATACGGATCAGCTCGGAGGTGAAGGTGACCACCTCGTCCAGCGCCGCCGGATCGAGAGAGGCACTCATGTCGGTGGGCGTCATGTCAGCCATACTGCTCCTCCACGGCGGACGAGACGATCGTGGTGACCGCCTTAAAGGTACGAATGGCCTCATACATCGTCCCGCCGGTGTACGCCACCCGCCGTTCACCGGTGACGGCGACTCCGGGGACGACGGTCGCGGCCTGGGAGAGGTGCTCGGCGTCGAACTCCAGCTCCACGGTGAACGGCCCGCCACCGGCAGGGTCGTGACGGACCGCGAGCGCCGTGGCCTCCTTGGCGGCGGCGCGGATGTCGGCGGCGGTACGGGCCGGGGTGCGGCACACCGCCGCGTACCGCGAGACGTGGTCCTTCACCGCGACCTTGCGGGCGCCGGGTGCGTATCCCTCCGCGTCCAGGCAGGTCAGGTCGTCGCCGGTGACCAGCACCACGGGGACGCCGTACTCCGCTACGACGTGGGCGTTCAGCAGTCCTTCGCTCGCCCGCGCCCCGTTCAGCCAGACCCCGGTGATGGAGTTGGCGAGGTAGGTGTGCGCGAGCACGCCTTCCGTACCGGCGCCGGTGTGGTAGCCGACGAAGGCGATGCCGTCGACATCGCCGTGCTGCACACCCTCGACCATCGACAGCGGCTTGTGACGGCCTGTGAGCATCTCGGCGCGCTCGTCGAGCTGTTCCAGCAGCAGATTGCGCATGGACCAGTGCGCCTCGTTGATGAGCACCTCATCGGCGCCGCCGTCGAAGAAGCCGAGGACGGCGGCGTTCACGTCGGAGGTGAACAGGGAGCGGCAGCGCTCCCACTGCGGTGTGCCCGGCAGGACGTCGGCCGGCCAGGTCACCCCCGTGGCGCCCTCCATGTCGGCGCTGATAAGGATCTTCATGGCTGGAAACCGTACGCGTCCCGCCCGGAACAGGCCAGCCCTGTGGAAAACTATCGGTGGTCTAGACCTTTATGAGGGCCCGAACGGCCTATGACCAGCCCTTTCGAGGCCGGCCACCAGGCCGTCCGGGTATCCACCACCGGTTACGCCACCCGCTACGCCGCCGACTGCTCCCGCGCGAGGACGAACCACCTGGCCGGCAGATCGATGCGGGTGCCGTCGGGGAGATTCTCCGTCATGGCGAGCGTGGTGTCTCCGGTCTCCAGGATGGTCAGGCCCGCCGCGCGCAGCAGGTCGGGCACCTCCTCGTCGGTGGCACCGGCCGGCTTGAGCCCGTGCTCGAAGACCCTCCGCAGCTTCTCGGGCGGCCCCTCAGGACCTTCCGCCGCCTGCCGGAGCACCGCCTGCGCGGCGGGCGTCAGCTCGACGACGAAGGCCCTGCCCCGTACTCCGAGCAGCCCGGCGACGGCCGCCGCGACAGCGGGGCGGTCCTGCGGCTCGCTCTGGTGCATCACCGCCCGCATGTAGACGTTGGTGTCACCGATCCGCTGCCGCAGCGCGTCGACGGCGTCATGGTCGACCAGATTCAGCTGTTCGAATTCGGCCACCTTCGCGGTGTCCGCGATGCGCGCGTGCTCGATCGCCGCGTGCGAGAGGTCCACGCCGATCGCCCGGGCGAAGACCGTGGACAGATAGCGGGTCTGGGTGCCGTTGCCGCAGCCCAGGTCCACCACGGGCAGCGAGACATCCACGTGCGGCAGCAGCAGCTCGCTGTGCGGGACCGAGGTGAGCGAAGGGGCGGAGTCCCACATCGCCTCGCCCGGTATGTCGGAGGTTTCCCGCCAGAAACCTTCCCAGGCGTTTCGGTAGCGCTGCGACACGTCCATATGTTCTCCCCAGGTCCGGCCCGCCGAAGGCAGGCTGTCGGGGACCGGACTACCGTTCTCCCGGGGTATCGGGCAAGGGGGGCGTGCGCCTGTCATCCACGGCTCGGCCCCGGACGTACATTTCGAGCCAACGACTGTTCGAACCAGACCGTCTTGCCCTGCGCCGAACTGCTGCTCCCCCACTCGCGGGCCAGGCTGCTCACCACCCGCAGACCCCGCCCGTACTCATCCTCCCGGCCCGCGTTCAGCAGGGCCGCCGGAGCCGGCTCGTCGTCGAGGACCTCGCACAGCAGCGCGTCCGTACGGACCAGGCGCAGGACGACATGACGGGTCCGCGCGTGGCGCAGGGCGTTGGTGACCAGCTCGCTGACCATCAGCTCGGCCGTCTCCACCGCCTCCGCCAGCCCCCAGTCGAGCAGCTTTCCGCGCACCACCCGCCGGGCCCTGGCCACCTCGCGCGGGTGCAGGGCCAGCGGGAACTCGGCCACGTGGTCGTCCGGGATGCCGTTCAGCCTGGCCATCAGCAGGGCCACGTCGTCCTTGCGCCCGTCACGGGTGTTGAGCGCGCGGATGATGGTGTCGCAGGCGTCGTCCATCGAGGCGGCGGGGTGCGCGGCGGACGCGCAGAGCGCCGCCAGGCCGTCACCGATGTCCTCACCCCGCACCTCCACCAGCCCGTCCGTGCACAGCACCAGCCGGTCACCCGGCTTCACGCGCACGGTGGCCGTCTCGAAGGCGACCCCGCCCACCCCTATGGGCGCCCCGGTCGGCAGGTCGAGTACGGCGCTGCTGCCGTCCTCGGCGCGGACGAGCACCGGCGGGATGTGCCCGGCGTTGGCGATCTGGAGCTCGGAGCGGATCGGGTCGTACACCGCGTACAGACAGGTCGCCAGATAGAGCTCGCCGAGCCGCTGCGCCAGGTCGTCGAGATTGCGGAGCAGTTGGGAGGGTGGCATCTCCATGGTCGCCATCGTCTGGACGGCGGTGCGCAACTGACCCATCATCGCGGCCGAGTTGAGTCCGTGTCCCATGACGTCGCCGACGACGAAGGCGGTACGGGAGCCGGGCAGTTTGACGGCGTCGAACCAGTCGCCACCGATCCTGCCGAGCCGGGCACCGGGCAGATAGCGGGTGGCGATGTCACAGCCCGCCATGCGCGGCGCCACCTGCGGCAGCATGCTGTCCTGCAGGGTCTCCGCGACGTTCTCCTGGTAGGTGTACATGCGGGCGTTGTCGAGCACGAGACCGGCCCTGGCGGCGAGTTCGGCGCCGGTCGTCCGGTCCATGTCGTCGAACGGCTCACGCTCGGGACGCCGCATCAGCACCATGAAGCCGAGCACCACGCCGCGCGCCTTGAGCGGCACGAGCAGCAGGGAGCGGTTGTTGATGAGCGGGCGCAGGTCCCGCTTCTCGAACTCTCCCGAGATCCGGTCGCCCGCCTCCTCGCTGAGCCGCGGGATGAGCACCGGCTCGCCCGTGACCATGCACTGGAAGAACGGGGTGTGTTCGGGGAACGAGATGGCCTCGCCGACCGGCACCGTGTCGTCCCAGCGGCCCGGCTCGTCGTTGTGCTCGACCCAGACCCGGTGCCAGACGGTCATCACATCGGGCGGCCCGTCCGGGAACCCCTCACCGGCGAGCACCGCGGCCCGCAGGTGCGTGCCCGCGAAGTCCGTGAAACGGGGCACGGCGGCGCTGGTGACCTCGCGGATGGTGCGTTCCAGATCGAGTGAGGTGCCGATCCGGCCGCTGGCCTCGTTCAGGAATTCGAGGCGCTCACGCACCGCGGCGTATTCGAGGTCGAGTTGCGGCCGGAGCACCGCGCGCCGCTGGGGCGTGGCCCCCGACGCGGCCCCGGATCCGTCGTGCCGTCGGGCCGCCCGCCGCGGCACGCCCCAGTCGGGCGTGACGGGCACCCGCTCGTGGTGGCTGAACTCCAGCACCGGATAGCCGAGTTCGAGTACCTGGGCGACGATCCGATTGGACTCGGCGGGGCTCATGTTCGGCAGGATGTCCGGCAGCCGCCGGGCGAGTGCCTCGTACTCCGGGAACTCCGTGTGCAGGCCGAAGCCGGGGGCGATCCGGAGGGTGCCGGCGTCGTCCGCCTCACCCTCCGGTCCGAGCTGCGCGACGTCGGCGGCGAGGACGAGATGGCGGCCCGCGCCCGGGCCGACCAGCGGATAGGCCCACCAGAGCACATCGAGCCGGTCACGTCCCTCCTCCCCGGAGGCCGTCGCGTCCCCGGAGACCGTCGCGCGTCCGGCGGTCGGGTAGGAGCCGCGGGTGTGCAGCTCCGGTCCCAGATCGTCGTACGACTCCCACGTGCCGTGGGCCGATCCGCGTTCTGCCGTACCCCCGCCGCCTTCGGCGCGCGCGTCGTCTTCCTCGGCGAGCGCCCCGGCGACCGGCATCAGGTCGCAGGCGGACTGACCGACCGCGTCTTCCCGGGAATGGCCGAAAAGCCGCCGTGCGCCGGTCGACCAGTGCGACACCAGGCCGTCACCGTCCACGACGACCACGGCGAGCGGAATCCGGCCGGCCGCGGCGAGCTGCCGCGGCAGACCCTGCGGAATACCACTGTCCATGGGTGGAAGGCTCCTTCCCTGCCGCCAGAATTCGCGGCTCCGCCCTCCACGGTAAGGCCCTTCGCGCTCAATGCGCCGGGCAATCAACTAATAGGTGGTGCGCCCGCGCACACCTATTAATTGACTGAAATTCAGTCAGTCTTCGTGACCCAGCTGGAGATCGCGTTCGGTGCGTCCGCCGCCCGCCATCCGGAGCACCGTGGCGACCGGCGGATAGCCCGCCGCGATCACCGTGTACTCGCCCGACGAGAGGTCGACGAACCGGAAGATGCCGTCGGGTCCGGTGGTGAGGGTGTCCACCACATTGCCCGCCGCGTCGAGCAGGGTGACCCGCGCGTCCTCGACGGGCCGGCCACCGCCCGCCCGTACGGTACCGCGCAGCACCGCCCCGCCCGCCAGCTCGATGTCCTGCCGGGTCTCCCGTGACGCCGGCACGCTGACCGGGAGGGCCGCGGGCCGGAAGGCGGGGGCACTCGCGGCGAGGGTGTACTCCCCCGCCACCAGCTCCGTCATCACGTAACTTCCCTCGCGCCCGCTGCGGGTGGACGCCACGACCTCCCCGCGGACGTCCGTCAGGGTCACGGCGGCGTCGCGCACCGGGGTGCCGTCGGCGGTGACCACGGATCCCGCGAGCCGGCCGGCGCCGCCGAGCACCACGTCGAGCTCGACGGGCCGTTCGCCGACGGTCACCGTGACGGCCTGCGGCTGGTGCCCGCCCGCCGCCGCGATCATCACGTACGAACCGGATCCGGGCACGGTCAGCGCGTACCGCCCGTCCCCGCCGCTCGCCCCGCGCCCGATCTGCTGTCCGTGGACGTCGATGAGCGTCAGGGCGGCGCGCGGCACGATGGTGCCGTCGTGGTGCTGCACGGTGCCGCAGACGGCGACGCCCGAGGTGTACGGGCCGGGCCCGCCGGAGCCCGTGTCGGATGCGGCGGCGCGCGGGGCGGGCACTGCCGCGGACGCGGCGGATTCGGCGGCGGAGGCGTTCTGGGACACCAGCGGTTTCTCCTTGAGGAAGAAGGTGATCAACAGGCCGAGGACGAGCACCGGCACGAGGTAGAGGAAGATCCGCGGCATGGCGTCCGCGTACGCCTGGATGTACGCGTCGCGCAGCGCGGGCGGCAGGGCGTGGACGAGTTGAGGGGTGATGGATCCGGCACTGGGCAGGCCGGCCCCGGCGGGGACGCGGTCGGCGAGCGCGTGGTCGAGCCGGTCGGCGAAGAGCGTGCCGAAGACCGCGGCCCCCACGCTGCCGCCGATCTGACGGAAGTAGTTGTTGGCGCTGGTGGCGGTGCCGATGTCGGACGGCGGCGCGGAATTCTGCACGGCGAGGACGAGCACCGGCATGACCAGCCCGATCCCCAGGCCGAGAACGGCCTGGGCGATGCCGACCTCGACGTGGGACGTGTCCGTGTCCAGCCGGGACAGCAGCCACATCCCCACCACCGCGAGAGCGCTGCCGAGCACCGGGTAGATCCGGTACCGCCCGGTCCGGCTGATGAGCTGCCCGGAGACGATCGAGGCGAGGACGACGCCGCCCATCATGGGGAGCATCAGCAGCCCGGACCCGGTGGCGCTGGCTCCGTCCACCATCTGGAGGTAGGTCGGCAGATAGCTGGCGGCGCCGAACAGCGCCACGCCGACGACGGCGCCCACCAGGCTGGTCACGTTGAAGACCGGATCACGGAACAGCCGCAACGGAATGATCGGTTCTGCGGCGAAACGCTCGACGACCAGGAAGAGCACGGCCGTGCCGACCGCTCCCGCCGCCAGCCCGAGGATGACGCGTGAGCCCCAGGCGTACTCCGTACCGCCCCAACTGGTGAGCAGCACCAGGCAGGTGGAGGCGGCGGCGAGCAGCAGCGCGCCCAGGACGTCGAAGCGCGCGCGGCCGGTGCGCTTGGGCAGTTTGAGTACGACGGTGACGACGGCGAGGGTGACCAGCCCGAGAGGCACGTTGAAGTAGAAGCACCAGCGCCAGGAGACATGGTCGGTGAAGAACCCGCCGAGCAGCGGTCCGGCGACGGAGGCGAGACCGAAGGCCGCGCCGATGAGTCCCATGAAGCGGCCGCGCTGCCGGGGCGGCACGATGTCCGCGATGATCGCCTGGACCCCGATCATGAGGCCGCCGGCCCCGACGCCCTGGAGGGCGCGGAAGGCGATCAACTGATCCATGGTGCGCGACCAGCCCGCCAGCGCGGAGCCGAGCACGAAGACCAGGATCGCGAACTGGAAGACGCCCTTGCGGCCGATGAGATCGCCGAGCTTGCCGTAGACCGGCAGGCCGATGGTGGAGGTGAGCAGGTACGCGGTGATCGCCCAGGACATCCGGTCCAGGCCCTGGAGCTCACCGACGATCTTCGGCAGGGCGGTGGCGACGATCATCTGGTCGAGCGCGGCCAGCAGCAGCGCGAGCATCAGCCCGACGAAGACCAGGCGCACCTGGCGGGGGCTGAGCGGTTCGGCGCGGAGCGCGTCCCCGGCGGCCGGGGGTGGCGAGGGTGGTGGCGGCGGTCCTCCCGCGGCGGGAGCGGGCAGCGCTGCCGTCCGCTCGATGTCCTGCACCACAATGGTCCCGCCCACGTACTGCTCCCCTCGTCGGACCTGCGCGGCGTCATTCTTCGCATTGCACGCCAAGCAGGAGCAAGCGGAATGGTCTCCGCTGAACAGGGTTGAGACGGGGGCGGGTTGAGCGATCGAGCACGTAACGACCGCGCTCATCAGGGCCTTTCCCGCGACGAGTCGTGCGGCGGACGCGCAACGGCGCCGCGGGGAAAACCACTCGAAACGGTGACTCCGGCGGGAGCCCGCCGGAACCGCTCCTACTCGTCCGTCGCGGGCTTCGCGTCGGCGTCGGACTGGGCCTCGGGCACGGCCCTGGACTCGGTCTCCGCGGCGAGCTTGTCGAGCACCAGGTCGTAGATGCGTCCGAGGCCCTTCGGGGCGAACGTCCGCTCGAAGAAGCCGCCGATGCCGCCGGCGCCGTCCCAGACGGTCGTGACGACGGCCTTCGAACGGCCCTCACCGGCCGGAGTGACGGTCCAGGTCGTGACCATCGAGGAATTGCGGTCCTTCTCGACGAGCCGGCCGTCGCTGGGCTCGGTCACCTCCAGCAGGCAGTCGCGCACGCGCTTGCTGGTCGCCTGGAGCTTCCAGTGGACGAGCGTGCCCTCGCCGTCCCCGCCCTCGCGAATCTCGTACTCGCTGAACTGCTCGGGCAGAAGCTTCGCGCGGGTGTGCTCGTAGTCGGCCAGAGCGTCGAACACCGTCTCCGCGTCCGCCGCGATGGTCCGCTCCGTCGTGGCCTCGACCTGCGCCATGGCTCTTCCTCCAGCACTCGTTCTTCGGTGGGGTGCGGCCACCCAACCACCCTCCGGTCCGGCGCCCCAAATCCGGGTCCCGGCGATCAAGGGAACAAGTGTTTCAATCCGAAAGAAGTGCTACCGCGACGGCACCCATGCGCTGGGACAATCCGGCCCAAAGCCCTCCGACAAAGGAACCGACAAAAGACCGGCCGGGGACATCGCGCTCTTCGGTACGGCGGCGCCGCATGTGGCCGAGGACAAGGCCGCCCGTCGCGCCCGGGAGTCCGCGACGACGCGCTCGCGCACGAGATCACGGTGCCGCACCTCGCTTCCCGCCGCATCCACGACGTTCCGCGCATCCACGCCGAACTGCGCATCCACGCCGAACTGCGGCGCCTGGGGCAGCGGGTGAATCGCAAAGGATCTGGTCAGGGGCTCGCGATGTCGAAGCCGTACCGCGGTGTCCCAGCTTGTCGCGCCAGCGTTTTCCACAACGCCCTCTGAGAAGTTGCGCAATCATGCGACCGCCGCGAGGCGGATCGCGCGGGGGCGGTATCGATGGTGGGGTGGGCGGGCCCCCGGGTATGCGGGGCCAGTCGGCCGACTCGCGAACCCCCTGGCCGCCAACGACCCGAAAGCCCGGACAGCCAGACCGTCGTGCCGGGACCTCAGCGTGCCCGAACCAAGCAACACCTCTTTCCTGACCACAGTTGACGGCCATCGACATCTCAGCACCCCAACCGGAACGGCGAGACCGACGAGATATCAATACACTGCTCGATGCGGATACGTGACGATGCGGGGGCATCCCGCAGTGGCCTGATGGGGGGCGGCAAGGTGAGCAGTGTCGGCAAGGAACTGGCCAAGGCCGAGGTGAGGCTCAAGTGGGACCCGAGTCCTCACAACGAGCCACCTCGGCATCTCGACATCATCGCCGCGACTTACTTCGCGGATGATCCCCGCGGCCGGCCTGCCTACGTCGTCCACTACGAGAGCCGCTCACCGGACGGCACGATCAACATGAGCCGGCACAGTAAGACCGGCATGGGCTTCGGGTTCGTCGAGGCGATGACCCTGGAGTTCGACCGGATGTCTTCCGCTTACGGGCGGGTGGTGGTCGGCGTGGCCATCCACCAGGACGACTGCCCCCGCACATTCGGCGACATATCGAACGCCGGGGTGCTCGTCGTCGAGGGATACCGGGAACTGCTGAAGGACGCCTTCGCCCAGGTCGCCGGGGCGACCGCCGCGACGGTCGCCGACTTCGTCAGGAACGCCTCGGGGACATGGGAGTTCCACGAGGCCCTCCAGGGATTCGACAATGACCCCGCAGGCTTCATCGCCGAAATGGGCAGCGTCTCACAACCCTGACGGGGGCCTCGGTGTCGTGAGGCCGTTCGCCGTGGCGTCGGTCATCCGTCCTCGGTCCCGCGGGGGTCTCGGGGCCGTAGCGGATTCGGGCCGAGGGAGGGAGCGCGCCTCTCCTGCCGGAGTCGTGCCCGGTCCGCGAAGCCCGGCCTCGGTCGCCATGGCGGTGATCTGATTCGGGGCTTTCCTCTCGGGAACGCCCTCGGGCCGCCCCGCCGCGTCGCGCGCCGGCCCGGACGGAGATCGGTGCGCCGGCAGCCGTACGGGCGGCACGACACGCGGGGATGGGGGCCGCGCGTCTCCCGGCGGTCGTAGACCGCGGTGCCGACGGCGCTCCCTGACGAAGGACGACTGGAGAGCCCAGGCGGCCGATCGACCGCGGCCTCTTCCGTGCGACAGACCGAGGAGGATCGAGGCGACCACGGCGATCAGATGTTCCCGTCCCGCCAGATTGGGCTTGGCGATCGACTCCCACACCATCGAACCGCCGGTGAGTACGAACACGATCGGGGCGCGCCGGATGACGGCGATGTAGGTGAACAAGCCCACAACGGCGGCGGACGGCCCGGTATCCAGGACCCGTCCGATCTCGGGTGGCAGACCGAACCCCCACCTGCCCGGACCGACGGCGATCATGACCCTCACCGTCAAGGTGCCCGCCAGCGTGGTCACATAGGAGACAGCGAGTGTCCGCGTCCGGCCGAGCGTGAGTTCAGCCAGCGCGAACGCGAGGAACAACTGGGCGATGCCCGCCCACACCGGCAGATCGAGAGCCGGGACGTACAGCGACACCGGAGTGCGCAGCAGAGCCAGCCACAGCGGCAGGTCGGCCGTGACGCCGCCGAGGAGCCACACCGCCCTCGCTCCAGTGGGTCGCTGCGCGAGATCATGGAAGAAGATGACCCCGAAGGCGGCCACGAACGCCAACGACAGACCAGGCAGCCCGCGGCGCCGGAGGTGTCGCACCGGGTCGACAAAGATCCCGTACCACTCGCCGCGCAGCGTGTGCCTGATGAACGCCGCCACCAGCCACAGGACTCCGGTCGGTCGCCCGCGCGCTCTGTCGCCCGGGGCGGGCGGCCCTTCCTCCGCGATCGCTCGGCGCCCACGCGTCAGAGCATCCTCGAAGCCGTCGCGACGCCGCTTGGCCTTTCGGCACAGCGCTCCCCCCAACTGGACACCACCGCCCCGTCGTGCAGGTCCGGATCCGGGTCTCCGGCCGGGGCCAGCTTCTCCCTGAGCGACCTGATCATAGACGCAGCCGGTGCTACGCGGACCTTCGCGGCGCACCCGGTCGGCGGTCACCACAGGATTCGTCTCCGAGCCGCGGAAGCGGCCGCCGGAGCCGGTGGGAAAGCCGTGGAC
Source organism: Streptomyces sp. NPDC051569 (assembly GCF_044454085.1). NCBI lineage: Bacteria > Bacillati > Actinomycetota > Actinomycetes > Kitasatosporales > Streptomycetaceae > Streptomyces > Streptomyces sp. NPDC051569. Next base: position 340,127 of record NZ_JBITDJ010000003.1, on the reverse strand, counting down.
GGCTGTCGATGCCGTCGGCGAGGATGCGCCCATGACGAACCACCTCACCGCGCTCTTCCGGCCGGAACCGGTCGTGGAGATCGAGGCGTTCCCGGTCATCGGCGAAGCGGCTGCGGTCCGATGACCGCGCGGGTCCGCGTGATGACCCTGGACGACTGCGCGGCCGTCGCCACGGTCCGGGTGCGCGGCTGGCGGTTCGCGTACGCCGGGCTGATGCCGCAGCCGTATCTGGACGCGATGAGCGTCGAGGAGGACACCGCCCGTCGCCGGGAGTATCTGACCCGGGGCGACCGGCGGGTGGTCGATCTCGTGGCCGAACGCGACGGCCGGATCGCCGGCTGGGGCTGCTACGGGCCGAGCCGGGACGAGGACGCGCCCGCCGGGGCGGCGGAGGTGTACGCGCTCTACGTGCTGCCGGAGCGGCTCTCCACCGGGGTCGGCCGGGCGCTGATGGACGCGCTGCTGTCCCGGACCGCGTCGGAGGGTTACCCGGCACTGCTGCTCTGGGTGCTCGCGGAGAACGACCGGGCCCGCCGCTTCTACGAGAAGGCCGGCTTCACGCCGGACGGGGCGGCGGAGCCGTACGACGTCGGCGGTGTCGCGGTCCCGGAGGTGCGTTACGCGAGAGCGCTGAGCGCCTCTTCGGCGGCCGGGCCCAGCCGGGGGTGATCGCGGGCGGCTTCGAGGACGGCGCGTGCCCGCGCCTCCCCGAGACGGCCCAGACCTTCGACACAGGCGAGCGCCACCCGCCAGTGGGGGCCGTCCGGAGCCAGCAGCCGCTCCAGCGCGGTGATCAGCGCCGGTACGGACTCGGGGGCGCGCAGTTCGGTGAGCAGCCGTACGGGATGCAGCGCGTACGCCGTGCGCAGCCGGTTGGTCGCGAGCGCGGCCGCCGCCCTCGGAGTACGCGGATCGCCGAGCCGGGCCAGCGCGTACGCGGCGGACACACAGCGTTCCGGGTCGCGGTGGTTGAGGAGCAGCACCAGCGTCTCGAACGCCCGGCGGTCCCCGGCGCAGCCGAGCCGGAAGGCGGCGATCTCCCGCTCCCACAGGGCGTGTTCGCGCTCGACGAGGACCACGGCCAGCTCTTCCGGGTCGTCGGTGGCGAGCAGCCGCTCGCAGCGGGGCACCCCGCCGGATTCAGCGCGCACCCGGTCCGCGAGCGAGCGGAAGTCCTCGTCCATGCCCGCGAGGATATCGGCGCCACCGCACGCGAGTGACGTACCGCACAGGAATCCCGCCCTGGCGCGCTCGTTACTCGTCGGTTAATCTCAGATGAGCGGGGAATTCCCGTGGCTCCCGGTGGCCTGGTGACGCAGCCACCGCGAGTGCTGTCGGTTCAGCACCGTAGGGCTCCGCCCGTACAGCACAGCCCGTCCGGCTCGGCCCGTACGACTCAGCACCGTACGACTCAGCACCGTACGACTCAGCACCGTACGACTCAGCACCGTACGACTCAGCACCGTACGACGCGACTTCCGGAACAGGGTCCGTCGTCTCTCCGCCGCGATCAGCGGTCTGCCGCGCCCCGCACGCCGTGTCCCACGGGTGTGCGCGGGCCCCCTCAGTCGTCACTCATCCCCCTGGAGTCCCGTGATGGACATCCCTCTCTCCACCATCGCCGTCGTCGGTCTCGGCACGATGGGGACCGGCATCGCCGAGGTCCTCGCCCGCGCCGGCCATGAGGTCATCGGCATCGACATCAGTGACGCGGCCGCCGGCCAGGCCGCCGCATCCCTCGAAGCGGCCACCGCGCGGGGCGCCCGGCGCGGGCGGATGAGCGAGGAGGAGCGGCGCACGGCGCTCGCGCGGTTCCGTACGTACTCCGACCTGCGCGCCGCCGCCGATGCCGAGCTGGTGATCGAGGTCGTTCCGGAGTCGTACGAGACGAAGCGGGAGGTCTTCCGGGCGCTGGACGGGATCGTCGGCCCGGGCACCATCCTGGCGACCGGCACCAACGCGCTGTCGGTGACCCGGCTCGCCGCCGATTCGGCGCACCCCGAGCGCGTCCTCGGCCTGCACTTCTTCAATCCCGCCCCGGCGATGAAGCTCGTCGAGGTGGTCTCCTCCGTCCTCACCTCGCCCGCGGCGGTGGCGGCCGTCACCGCGCTCGCCCGGGCACTGGGCAAGGAACCGGTCGCGGTGGGCGACCGGCCCGGTTTCGTCGCGGACGGGCTGCTCTTCGGCTACCTCAACCAGGCCGCCGCGATGTACGAGGCCAGGTACGCCTCCCGTGAGGACATCGACGCGGCGATGCGGCTCGGCTGCGGTCTGCCGATGGGGCCGCTCGCGCTGCTCGATCTGATCGGGCTCGACACCGCCCGTACCGTGCTGGAGGCGATGTACGCGGCGTCGCAGGACCGGCTGCACGCGCCCGCGCCGGTCCTCGGCCGGCTCAGCGACGCCGGACTGACCGGCCGCAAGTCGGGGCGCGGTTTCTACACGTACGAGGCGCCCGGCAGCGGGGTGGTCCTGCCGGACGCGCTCACCCCTTCAACGTCAACGTCACTGTCACCGAACCCGGCCCCGGCCCTGCCGCCCTCCCCGGCCCCGACCGGGGCGCCCGGACGTCCCGTCCGGTCCGTGGGGGTCGCGGGCTCCGGCACGATGGCGAGCGGCATCGCCGAGGTCTTCGCCAGGGCCGGGTACGACGTGGTGCTCGCGGCCCGGAGCCCGGAGAAGGCGGCCGCCGCCACGTCCCGTATCGCGAAGTCCCTCGGCCGCTCCGTGGACAAGGGGAGGCTGACCGCCGGGGCGCGGGAGGAGACCCTGGCGAGAATCACCCCGGCGGGCACGCTCGACGCGTTCGCCGGGGTGGATCTCGCCATCGAAGCGGTGGCGGAGGACCTGGAGATCAAGCGGCAGCTCTTCGCGACGCTCGACAAGGTCTGCCGGCCGGGCGCGGTACTGGCCACCACGACGTCCTCGCTCCCGGTCATCGCGTGCGCCAGCGCCACCTCGCGGCCGCAGGACGTCGTCGGGATGCACTTCTTCAACCCGGCCCCCGCGATGAAGCTGGTCGAGGTGGTCCGTACGGTCCTCACCTCCGACGAGGTACGGGCCACCGCCCACGCGGTGAGCGCGGCCGTCGGCAAGCACCCGGTGGACTGCGGGGACCGGGCCGGTTTCATCGTGAACGCGCTGCTCTTCCCGTACCTCAACAACGCGATCAAGATGGTCCAGGAGCACTACGCGACGCTGGACGACATCGACGCCGCGATGAAGCTGGGCGGCGGCTATCCGATGGGCCCCTTCGAGCTGCTCGACATCGTCGGCCTCGATGTCTCACTCGCCATCGAACGGGCCCTGCACCGTGAGTTCCGCGACCCGGGCCTGGCCCCCGCCCCGCTGCTGGAGCACCTGGTGGCCGCGGGGTGCCTCGGCCGCAAGACGGGGCGCGGTTTCCGCGCGTACGCCCGGCGCTGACCCCGGCACCGACCCGGCACCGACCGCGGTGCCGGTCCCTCACCTGACGCCGCCCCCGACGCCGCCCCCGCACAGCCCCGGCCAGGAGGCGGGACGGGGCGGGCGCGGGCCGCCCGATCCGTCCGGCGGCTCGCCCCTCAGGCGCGCTCTCCTGCGCCGATGCAGTACGTTCACCTCATGTCCCAGCCCGCCAAGCCGTCCCGTACGAGCACCAGGTCCGGTGCCCCGGAGAGTGCCGCCGGCACCCGTGCGGCCGCCCAGCGGCTGAAGATGCGCCGCGAACTGGCGACCGCCGCCATGGAGCTCTTCGCGACCAAGGGGTACGAGGCGACGACCGTCGACGAGATCGCCGCCGCGGCCGGGGTCGCGCGCCGTACCTTCTTCCGGCATTTCCGCTCGAAGGAAGAGGCGATCTTCCCGGACCACGACGACACGCTCGTACGGGCGGAGTCGGTGCTCAACGCCGCCCCGGCCCACGAGCACCCGCTCGACACGGTCTGCCGGGGCATCAAGGAAGTCATGCGGATGTACGCGGCCTCGCCCGCGGTCTCCGTGGAGCGCTACCGCCTGACCCGCGAGGTGCCCACGCTGCGCGAGCGCGAGATCGCCTCGGTGGCCCGCTACGAGCGGCTCTTCACGCGCTATCTGCTGGGCCACTTCGACGAGCGCGACCACGCCGACGGCAATGACGACCCGCTGCTGGCCGAGGTGGCCGCGTCGGCGGTCGTCACCGCGCACAACCACGTCCTGCGGCGCTGGCTGCGCGCGGGCGGCGAGGGCGACGTCGAGGCGCAGCTGGACCACGCCTTCGCGATCGTCCGTGACACGTTCGGTTCGGGCATCGGCGCCGGCCGGACCGTCGGGGGCAAGCCGCAGCAGGTGGCGGCGACCGTGCGTACCAGCGGGGACGTACTGGTGGCGGTGGCCCACACGGACGCCCCGCTGGACGAGGTCATGCGGACCATCAAGCAGGCGCTCAAGGGCGCGTAGGCGCCTCCCCGCACCTCCCCCCGCGCTGGCACCGCGCCCTTTCACGCCCCGCGACCCCACCCACGCGTGCCTCGCGGACACCACCCACGCGCCCCTCGCGAACGACTCGCGCACGACTCGCCGACGCCTGGCCGACGGCGGCCGCACCCACACGCCAGCTCTTACGGCCCCCTCCCGCACGGCGATACGCCCTGCGCCCATCCAGCCACCTAAAGTGATATTCGCCCGCATTCCGGGCGGCGGAGATTGCTCATGCGTGGCATGTGGGTGACAAGTGAGAGAGATTTTTGGCACCCAGTGCCTTGTCAGGTGTCACGGCGTGCCATACGTTGATGATGTCCGGCAGTTCCCGGGGCCCTCTCGCCTGTGCCCCCGGACGCCTGCGTCACAGGCACTCCCCCCCGCACATCCGCCGAACCGACGGCACTCCTCCACCGCACCAGCAAGCAGCCCTCACGCATCACGCACCCTCAGCTTCGCCGGAGGCAACACCGTGAAGGAAATCCTGGACGCGATCCAGTCGCCGGACGCGACATCCGCCGACTTCGCCGCACTGACCATCCCCGGTTCGTACCGCGCGGTGACGGTGCACAAGGACGAGACCGAGATGTTCGCCGGTCTCGCCACCCCGGACAAGGACCCCCGCAAGTCGCTCCACCTCGACGATGTCCCCGTGCCCGAACTCGGCCCGGGTGAGGCCCTGGTGGCCGTCATGGCCAGCTCGGTGAATTACAACTCCGTCTGGACCTCGATCTTCGAGCCCCTGCCGACCTTCGGTTTCCTGGAGCGGTACGGCAAGCTCAGCGACCTCGCCAAGCGCCACGACCTGCCGTACCACGTCATCGGCTCCGACCTGTCGGGCGTCGTGCTGCGCACCGGGCCCGGCGTCAACGCCTGGCACCCGGGCGACGAGGTCGTCGCGCACTGCCTCTCCGTCGAGCTGGAGTCCTCCGACGGCCACAACGACACGATGCTCGACCCCGAACAGCGGATCTGGGGCTTCGAGACCAACTTCGGCGGCCTGGCGGAGCTCGCTCTGGTGAAGTCGAACCAGCTGATGCCCAAGCCCCTCCACCTCAGCTGGGAGGAGGCGGCGGCGCCCGGCCTGGTCAACTCGACCGCGTACCGCCAGCTGGTGTCCCGCAACGGCGCCGGGATGAAACAGGGCGACAACGTGCTGATCTGGGGCGCGAGCGGCGGACTCGGTTCGTACGCCACGCAGTTCGCCCTGGCCGGCGGGGCGAACCCGGTCTGTGTGGTGTCCAGCGACCGGAAGGCGGAGCTCTGCCGGCGGATGGGCGCCGAGGCGATCATCGACCGGGCCGCCGAGGGCTTCACCTTCTGGCGGGACGAGCACCACCAGGACCCGCGCGAATGGAAACGCTTCGGCAAGCGCATCCGCGAGCTGACCGGCGGCGAGGACGTGGACATCGTCTTCGAGCACCCGGGCCGCGAGACGTTCGGCGCCAGCGTGTACGTCACCCGCAAGGGCGGCACGATCGTGACGTGCGCGTCGACCTCCGGCTACACGCACGAGTACGACAACCGCTATCTGTGGATGTCGCTGAAACGGATCGTCGGCTCGCACTTCGCCAACTACCGCGAGGCCTGGGAGGCGAACCGGCTGGTCGCCAAGGGCAGGATCCATCCCACGCTGTCGAAGGTGTACGCGCTGGAGGACACCGGCCAGGCCGCGTACGACGTGCACCGCAACCTGCACCAGGGCAAGGTCGGCGTGCTGGCCCTGGCACCCCGCGAAGGTCTCGGCGTACGCGACGAGGAGCTGCGGGCACGGCACCTCGACGCCATCAATCTGTTCCGGGACGCGCCGGCGGAACGGACCGGCGAGCACGGCCGCGACGTCGCAGGGCGGCGGACGGCCGGTGCGTCCGGGACGTCCGGTGCGGCCGGAACGTCCGGGGGCTCTTCATGACCGACCGCCGGAAGGACCGGCCCTGGCTCATGCGGACGTACGCCGGTCACTCGACCGCCGAGGCGTCCAACGAGCTGTACCGCCGCAATCTCGCCAAGGGGCAGACCGGCCTCTCCGTCGCCTTCGATCTTCCGACGCAGACCGGGTACGACCCCGATCATGTCCTCGCCCGGGGCGAGGTCGGCCGCGTCGGGGTCCCCGTCTCACACCTCGGTGACATGCGGCGGCTGTTCCAGGACATCCCGCTGGAGCGTACGAACACCTCGATGACCATCAACGCCACCGCGATGTGGCTGCTGGCGCTCTATCAGGTGGTCGCGGAGGAGCAGGGCGCGGACCTCGCCCTGCTCCAGGGGACGACACAGAACGACATCGTCAAGGAGTACCTGTCACGCGGGACGCATGTCTTCCCACCGGTGCCGAGCCTGCGGCTGACGACGGACATGATCACGTACACGGTGAACCACCTCCCCCGGTGGAACCCGATCAACATCTGCAGCTACCACCTCCAGGAGGCGGGGGCGACTCCGGTCCAGGAGATCGCGTACGCGATGTCCACCGCGATCGCCGTGCTCGACGCGGTGTTCGCGTCCGGACGGATCCCCGAGGAGCGCAGGGGCGAGGTCGTCGCCCGGATGTCCTTCTTCGTCAACGCGGGGGTGCGCTTCGTCGAGGAGATGTGCAAGATGCGGGCCTTCACCCGTATCTGGGACCGGATCACCCACGAGCGGTACGGCATCGAGGACGCCGCGCAGCGCCGCTTCCGGTACGGCGTCCAGGTCAACTCGCTGGGACTGACAGAGGCCCAGCCGGAGAACAACGTCCAGCGGATCGTCCTGGAGATGCTGGCCGTGACCCTCTCCAAGGACGCCCGCGCCCGCGCCGTACAGCTGCCGGCGTGGAACGAGGCGCTGGGCCTGCCCCGGCCGTGGGACCAGCAGTGGTCGCTGCGCATCCAGCAGGTCCTGGCACACGAGAGTGATCTGCTGGAGTACCCGGACATCTTCGAGGGCTCGCATGTCATCGAGGCCGAGGTGGCGGCTCTGGTGGACGGGAGCCTCACCGAGATCGGCCGGATCGAGGACATGGGCGGTGTGCTGGCCGCCGTCGAGTCCGGCTATCTCAAGTCGCGGCTGGTGTCCTCGCACGCCGAGCGCCGGGCCCGCATCGAGTCCGGCGAGGAGAAGGTCGTCGGTGTCAACTGCTACGAGTCGACGGAGCCCAGTCCGCTCACCGCCGATCTCGACACGGCGATCATGACGGTGGATCCGGCGAACGAGGCCCGGGTGGTGGCCGCCCTGGACAGCTGGCGCGACAACCGCGACGAGACCCGCGCCACCGAGGCGCTGGCCGCCCTGAAGAAGGCCGCCGCCGGCACCGCCAATCTGGTGGCGGCGACCGTGGAGTGCGCGCGGGCCGGGGTGACGACCGGCGAGTGGTCCTGGGCGCTGCGCGACGTCTTCGGCGAGTTCCGCGCGCCGACGGGGGTGAGCGCCGCGCGGGTCGCGGTGAGCGCCGGGGCGGGCACCCCGCTCGCCGCCGTACGGGACAAGGTGACCCGTACGGCGGAAGAGCTGCACTCGGGACGGCTGCGGCTGCTGGTGGGCAAACCCGGCCTGGACGGGCACTCCAACGGGGCCGAGCAGATCGCCGTACGAGCCCGTGACGCCGGCTTCGAGGTGGTCTATCAGGGCATCAGGCTCACGCCCGAGCAGATCGTCGCCGCCGCGCTCGCCGAGGACGTGCACTGTGTGGGCCTGTCGATCCTGTCCGGATCGCACGCGGCGCTGGTCCCCGACGTGCTCGGGCGGTTGCGCGAGGCGGGTGCGGGCGATCTTCCGGTGATCGTCGGCGGGATCATCCCGAAGGCCGACGCCGAGGAGCTTCGGGCGGCAGGCGTGGCCGCTGTCTTCACCCCGAAGGACTTCGGCATCACGGAGATCATCGGCCGTATCGTCGACGCGATCCGCACAGCGAACAAGCTCGAACCCCTGGAGGTCTCCGCATGACGACAATCCCCGTCACCCCCGCCGTCCCCGCCCCCGCGGCTGTTCCGGCGGTGAACCGGCTGCGTCCGCGCCGCTCCTGCCTGGCCGTCCCGGGGTCGAACCCGCGCTTCCTGGAGAAGGCCCAGGGGCTGCCGGCCGACCAGGTGTTCCTGGATCTGGAGGACGCGTGCGCGCCGCTCGCCAAGGAGGGCGCCCGGCACTCGATCGTCGACGCGCTGAACAAGGGCGACTGGACGGGCAAGACGCGCGTCGTACGCGTCAACGACTGGACGACGCACTGGACGTACCGCGATGTCATCACGGTCGTGGAGGGCGCGGGGCAGAACCTGGACTGCGTCATGCTGCCGAAGGTCCAGGACGCCCAGCAGATCGTCGCCCTCGATCTGCTGCTCACCCAGATCGAGAAGACGATGGGCTTCGAGGTCGGGAAGATCGGGATCGAGGCGCAGATCGAGAACGCCAGGGGCCTGGTGAACGTCGACGAGATCGCGGCCGCCTCGCCCCGGCTGGAGACGATCGTCTTCGGGCCCGCCGACTTCATGGCGTCGATCAACATGAAGTCCCTGGTCGTCGGGCAGCAGCCGCCCGGTTACGGCGCGGACGCCTACCACTACATCCTGATGCGCATTCTGATGGCGGCCCGTACGCACGATCTCCAGGCGATCGACGGCCCGTACCTGCAGATCCGCGATGTGGAGGGCTACCGCGAGGTGGCGGGCCGGGCCGCCGCGCTGGGCTTCGACGGCAAGTGGGTGCTGCATCCGGGCCAGATCGAGGCGTCGAACGAGATCTTCTCGCCGTCGCAGGAGGACTACGACCACGCCGAACTGATCCTGGACGCGTACGAGTACTCCACGTCGGAGGCCGGCGGCAGGAAGGGCTCCGCGATGCTCGGCGACGAGATGATCGATGAGGCCAGCCGGAAGATGGCGCTGGTCATCGCGGGCAAGGGGCGGGCCGCCGGGATGCGGCGCACCACGTCGTTCGACGTACCGGAGGCGTGAACGATGCGGTTCGGACGCACGTTTGAGGAGTTCGAGGTCGGTGCGGTCTACAAGCACTGGCCGGGCAAGACGGTCACGGAGTACGACGATCATCTCTTCTGTCTGCTCACCATGAACCACCATCCGCTGCATCTGGACAGCAACTACGCGGAGCGCACGACGGACTTCGGGAAGAACGTCGTGGTGGGCAACTACATCTACTCGCTGCTGCTGGGCATGTCCGTCCCGGACGTCTCGGGCAAGGCCATCGCCAATCTGGAGGTGGAGTCGCTCCGGCACGTCGCGCCGACCTTCCACGGCGACACGGTGTACGGCGAGACGACCGTCCTGGACAAGACGCCGTCGAAGTCCAAGAACGACCGCGGCGTCGTGTCCGTGGAGACGAAGGGCTACAAGCAGGACGGAACACTCGTCTGCGTGTTCCGCCGCAAGGTGATGGTCCCCACCGAGGCGTACATCGCGGCGCGCGGCGGCGAGCAGCCCGGCCGCCCGGAGTTGTCGGAAACGTCAGGGTCTTCGAAGAATCCACGGGAGAAGTGAGATGAGCCGACTCGCCCGGACACCCGGGCTGACCGACGTCCAGCAGGAGATCCTGGCGACCGTCCGGGACTTCGTCGACAAGGAGATCCTTCCGGTCGCCACCGAGCTGGAACACCGCGACGAATATCCGACGCAGATCGTCGAGGGCCTCAAGGAACTCGGTCTGTTCGGGCTGATGATTCCCGAGGAGTACGGCGGACTGGGCGAGTCCCTGCTCACCTACGCGCTCTGCGTGGAAGAGATCGCCCGGGGCTGGATGTCCGTCTCGGGCATCATCAACACCCACTTCATCGTGGCGTACATGCTGAAGCAGCACGGCACCCAGGAGCAGCGGGAGACCTTCCTGCCGCGCATGGCGGCCGGCGAGGTGCGCGGCGCCTTCTCGATGTCCGAACCCGGCCTCGGCTCCGACGTGTCGGCCATCACGTCGAAGGGCGTCAGGGACGGCGACGCGTACGTCCTGACCGGCCAGAAGATGTGGCTGACCAACGGTGGGACGTCGACGCTGGTGGCCGTGTTGTGCCGCAGTGACGAAGGCCATCCCGAGGGCACGCCGCCGCACCGGTCGATGACCACGTTCCTGGTCGAGAAGGAGCCGGGATTCGGTGTCGTACGGCCCGGCCTCACCATCCCCGGGAAGATCGACAAGATGGGGTACAAGGGCGTCGACACCACCGAACTCATCATGGACGGACTGCGCATTCCGGCCAATCGGGTCCTTGGCGGCACCACCGGTCGTGGGTTTTACCAAATGATGGACGGTGTCGAGGTCGGCCGGGTGAATGTCGCGGCTCGTGGTTGCGGCGTCGCGCAGCGCGCCTTCGAGCTGGGTGTCTCATATGCTCAGCAACGTCATACTTTCGGTAAGCCGATCGCCCAGCATCAGGCCATCCAGTTCAAACTGGCCGAGATGGCCACCAAGGTCGAGGCGGCGCACGCGATGATGGTCAACGCGGCACGCAAAAAGGACTCCGGCGAACGAAACGACCTGGAGGCGGGGATGGCGAAGTACCTCGCCTCGGAGTTCTGCAAGGAAGTCGTCGAGGACGCCTTCCGGATCCACGGGGGGTACGGCTTCTCCAAGGAGTACGAGATCGAGCGCCTGTACCGCGAGGCCCCCATGTTGCTGATCGGTGAAGGCACCGCCGAGATTCAGAAAATGATCATCGGCCGCCGCCTGCTGGAGGAGTACCGATTCGAGGGCTAATTAAGGCTTTTGGCCCGATTTTACCGCGAAGAAGATCACACTCTGTTGTCCTCTTCCGCCCTCTTCAAGCCGCCCGACTCGGGTCCTGGCTTGCTCAGTTGCGGCTTGTAACCAGTACCATCGCTGTAAAGCCGCCGCCGTCCCCCGTTGCCAGTGCGGCATCATCCGCTACGAAGGTCATCCATGCCCCACAGCCAAACCTCTGCACCACGCGGCCAGGTCCGCCTCGCGCGCGGAGCATCGCCGTGGCTCCTGCCGACCGTCGCCACCGCAGCGATCAGCCTGGTGCGCGCGCGCCGCTCCAAGCGCGCCGCCGTCGTCGCCGTGCCCGCCACCGCGCTCGCCGCGGGCATGCTGTGGTTCTTCCGCGACCCCGAGCGCGAGATCACTCAGGGCCGGGTCATCTCCCCGGCCGACGGTGTGGTGCAGAGCATCATGCCGTGGAAGGACGGGCGCACCCGGGTCGCCATCTTCATGAGCCCGCTGAATGTTCACGTCAACCGCGCTCCCCTCGCGGGAACCGTGACGTCCGTCGAGCACATCCCCGGCGGCTTCGTCCCGGCGTTCAACAAGGAGAGCGAGAACAACGAGCGCGTTGTCTGGCACTTCGACACCGAGCTGGGCGACATCGAGATGGTGCAGATCGCCGGCGCGGTAGCCCGGCGCATCGTCCCGTACCTGCCCCAGGGGACCAAGGTGGAACAGGGCGAGCGCATCGGCCTGATCCGATTCGGCTCGCGCGTCGACATCTACCTTCCGGAAGGTGTCGATGTCGCTGTCGAGGTCGGTCAGACCACGACCGCAGGGGTGACTCGAATTGACCGTGATTGATCCTGACACGCAAGCCGGCTGGGTCGCGGAGGCCGAGGCCGAAGCGGAGGACGACGCGGAAGACATGCCGCTCTCACTGCGGCTGTCGATAGCGGACACCCTCACGCTCGGTAACGCCACCTGCGGCTTCATGGCCGTGTATTTCACCACCACCGGCATCCTCATCCCCCATCTCACGGGCAGCGACGAGAGCGGCATGGCGCGGCACTCCGCCGCGACGGCCGTGATCCTCATGCTGTGCGCGGCGATCTTCGACCTGTTCGACGGGCTCGTGGCGCGCAAGCTGCGCAGCTCCCCGATGGGCGCGGAGCTGGACAACCTCTCCGACCTGATCAGCTTCGGCCTCGCCCCGGCGTACTTCGTCCTGGTCTACGGCATGGTCGCGGACGACGCGCATCAGCGGGTCTCGGCGCTGGCGGCGATCGTCGTGCTGCTGGCCGTCGTGCTCCGGCTGGCCAGATTCTCCTGCGTGACGCTGAAGGACGGCATGTTCCAGGGCATGCCGAGCCCCTTCGGCGCGCTCACGGTCATCTCGATCGTGCTGCTGGAGCTTCCCTTCGTACCGACGCTCCTCGCGATCATCGGCGTGGCGTGGCTGATGGTGAGCCGGGTCGAGTACCCGAAGCCGCGGGGCGTGCTCGCGGTGGCGATGCTCAGCTGGATCGTGGCCGCGATGGGGCTGCTGGCGGCCTGGGCCTTCGACGCCCCCGGCGGCCAGCTGCTGCTGCAGACCGGCTGCGCGCTCCAGGTGGTGACGGGTGCGGTGATTCCGCTCTTCGCCACGGCACGGCGGGTGAACAACTTCCGCGACAACCGCCGCGAGGCGCGGGCGGCACAGCTGCCCTAGCGGTACAGTCGGCGAGATCAAGAAGGGCCCGGGTGCGACGCGCACCCGGGCCCTTCTCGTACGGTGGCCTCGTACCGTGGCCGCCGACAGGCTCTCAGCGGCGGGACATGTAGAAGTCGAAGGCCTTGTGCAGCAGCTTGTTGAGCGGGAAGTCCCACTCCCCCAGGTATTCGGCGGCCTGGCCGCCGGTGCCCGCCTTGAAGCGGAGCAGCCCGAGCAGGTGATTGCTCTCGGACAGCGTGTCCGTGATGCCGCGCAAGTCGTACACACTCGCGCCCAGTTCGTGAGCGTCGCTCATCATCCGCCACTGGACCGCGTTGTTGGGCTGCACCTCGCGCTTGCGGCTGGTGGAGGCGCCGTACGAGTACCAGATGTGCTCGCCGACGGTGAGCATCGTGGCCGCGGACAGCACCTCGCCGTCGTGGTGGGCGAGATAGAGCCGCATCCGGTCGGGATCCTCGGCGGCGAGCGCGGTCCACATGCGCTGGAAGTACGCCAGGGGGCGCGGGATGAACCTGTCCCGCTGCGCGGTCTCCAGGTAGAGCTCGTAGAAGGCCGGCAGGTCTTCGTACTCGCCCCTGACCACCTTCACCCCGGCTTTCTCGGCCTTCTTGATGTTGCGGCGCCACTGCTGATTGAAGCCCTGCTGGATCTCTTCCAACGACCTTCCCGCGAAGGGGACTTGGAAGACGTATCGCGGCTGGCCCGCGGTGAAGCCGTCCTCGGCGTCATCCTCACCGCGCTGCCAGCCCATCCGGCGCAGCCGGTCGGCCACCTCCAGGGCCCGCGGCTCGACGCTGGTGGGCTCGACGTCCCGCAGCCTGCGGGCCTCCGGATCGGCGATGGCGGCCTTGACCGCTTCCGCCTCCCAGCGGCGGGCGACGACGGGCGGCCCCATTTTCACCGAGAAGACGCCCTGGGATTTCAGATGGTCCAGCATCGGTTCGAGCCACCGCTCCAGGTCGGCGGCGTACCAGTCGATGACGGGCCCCTCGGGCAGGTAGGCCAGATACCGTTTGATCTTCGGCACCGGCCGGTGGAGGACGAGCCCGGCTCCGGTGATCCGGCCCTGCTCGTCGAACCACCCCAGACTCTCCGCCCGCCAGTCCGGCTTGACGTCGCCCCACGAGGGAACCTGCATATGGCTCGCCGAAGGCCTGGCTCTGACGAAGGCCAGGTGTTCCTCACGGGTGATCGTCTTCAGGCGGTAGCCCATGGAGAGTGCTCCTTCTCGCTCGGCGGGCACCACCCTAGGTCCTGTTCGGGCGATCTCGTCGGATCGCCCCGGGACGTCCGGTGCGGTGCGTCGCGAGGCGCTGGAGCGCCGCTCACCGCGCTCGCCGCGCGTACCGCGCTCGCCCCGTCCGGCGCTCAGACCAGGAGGTCCCGGGCGATGTCCGATGCCAGCCGTTCCAGGAGCGGGCCTGCTTGTGCCATACAGACGACCGGGTCCGGCTCCAGGTCGGTGAGGGCGTAGGCGCGGGCGATGCCTGCCGTGGCCAGAGCCTCCGGGGAGAGGGCCAGCCGGCCGCAGACCGCGATGGTCCCGACGCCCCTGGCGCGGGCCGCCGCCGCGACGCCCGCCGGGGCCTTGCCGTGGAGGGTCTGCTCGTCGAGTGACCCCTCGCCGGTGATGACGAGGGTCGCGCGGGCCAGCGCCGGGGCGAAGCCCAGCACATCGAGCATGACCTCGATACCGGGGCGGAAGCGGGCGCCGAGACCGATCAGCGCGCCGTAGCCGATGCCGCCCGCCGCGCCCGCGCCGGGTGACAGCGCGAGGTCGGTGGCGCGAGGGGATTCGTCGGTCTTCGCCAGCACCGTGGCGTAGTGGGCGAGGGCCGCGTCGAGCGTGGCGACCTCCTCCGGGGTCGCGCCCTTCTGCGGCCCGTAGACGGCCGCGGCGCCGGTGGGACCGGTCAGCGGGTTGTCGACGTCGCCGGCGAGGACGATGTCCGTCCCGGCGAGCCGGGAGTCCAGAGCGGAGAGATCGGCGGTCGCGAGATCCCGCAGACCACCGCCGCCGGGACCGACGGGCCGCCCGTCCGCGTCCAGGAAGCGCGCGCCGAGCGCGGCGAGCATGCCCGCGCCGCCGTCGGTGGTGGCACTGCCGCCGACCCCGAGGACGATGGAGCGGGCACCGGCGTCGAGGGCGGCGCGCAGCAGCTCTCCGGAACCGTAGGTGGTCGCGGTGAGGGGCGCGAGGGTTCCCGCCGGGAGACGCCGGAGGCCCGAGGCCTCGGCCATCTCGACGACGGCCGTGCCGTCCCGCAGGGCGTAGGACGCGGTCACCGCGTCCCCGAGCGGCCCGGTGACCCGTACCTCTCGCCGCTCGAAACCGGTCGCCACCGCGGCGGCGACCGTGCCGTCACCGCCATCGGCGACGGGCAGCGCCTCGACCCGTACCCCGGGAGCGGCCCGGCGCAGCCCGGCCGTCACCCGTTCGGCCACCTGAGCGGCCGTGAGCGACCCCTTGAACTTGTCCGCCGCGATCAGCACGCGCGCGGCCTCGGATACTGCTCCGTCCGTCACTTGCATCCCTCTGCCCTCGAACAGGTGTCGCGCCGCCCTGACCTTATCCACAGGAGTGGCTGCCTGCCGCAGGCCGCCGCCAGGGCCTCTCCTACCTGGGTCTGTGGCCGACGCGGCGAGCGCGCGTGCCGGTCGTCGCGACGGGGCGAAGCTCGCCGGGAACGGCACTAGGCTTTCGGCGTGACCGATATCCCTACCGATACCGATGCCGAATACGCCGCCTACATCGCGGGCCTGCCCCGTGTTCTCGCCGGGGCCGCCGTGCTGTTCAGGGATGGTGAGGGGCGCGTCCTGGGTGTCGAGCCCAACTACCGGAAGGGCTGGGCGCTGCCCGGCGGGACCATCGAGTCCGACGACGGGGAGACCCCGCGCGAGGGTGCCCGGCGGGAGACCCTGGAGGAGATCGGCCTGGACATCGCGCCGGGGCGGCTGCTGGCGGTCGACTGGGTGCAGCCTTCGAGCAGGATCCGGCCGCCGATCGCCGTATATCTGTACGACGGCGGGGTGCTGACCGAGGCCCAGCTCGCGGGGATCCGGCTCCAGGAGGAGGAGCTGCTGTCCTGGCGGCTGCTGGACCGCGCCGAGATCCCGGCGTATCTGCTGGACTCGCTCGGAAGGCGGGTGCTCGCGGCGCTCGATGTCCTGGAGTCCGGCGCGGGCACGGTGGAGCTGGAGAACGGCCACCGTCCGTCCTAGGTCCGGTCCGGCCGATCTTCGCCCCGTCGCGACACCAGGGCCGGGTTTGACCTTCAGGTGATCGTCGAAGTCGGCTCCGGGGGTGCCGTGGCGCGCGACGCGGCGGGGTCCGGGACCCGGGAACTCACCCTGTCCGAGGGTGAGTTCCCCTCCTACCGCGAGATGCTCACGGCCCTCGGCCCGCCCCGGCATCGGCTGATCGTGGACTGGCCGGCCCTCCTCGACGCCGTCGGCCGGTGCGGCGAAGCGCCCGCGATCTCGCTGCTGCTCGGCCCGGACCAAGCCGTCGTCTCACGGCCCGACCGTTCCCGCGCCACCACGCTGCGCGCCGTCGGCCTGGGTGATCTGCCCCTGCGGATCGGCTTCGACCCGGCCGTCCTGGCCCCGGCCCTGGAAGCGGGTATCGGCCCCGATGTCCTGCTGGAGGTGTCCGCCGTCACCGAGCCGGTCGTGGTGCGCTCCGCGGACCAAGGGAGTTTCACCACCCTCGTCATGCCGGTCGGCCTCACCCCCACCGCCTGACCTGCCCGGGCAGCCGACCGTTCCGGGAGTGAACAGGGACCCCGGAACCCGTCGTCCGGCTGTGCCTCCAGGGCCGGAGAGCCGGGGCCCCAAGGCGCCCCGGTCCGTCGGTGTTTCGCCGGATCACCCGATCAACTGACCTCTCGCACGGGCTTATTGTCCGTCGAACGAATATCTCCCCCCGCGCGCCCCCGGCGCTTCCCGGCCCGCGCACGGCTGCCCGGCATCATCGGAGGCCCAGGACCGACCGACCCCCGGAGAGATCATGCGAAGGCAGACGCACGGCCGACTGGCGGCCCTGCTCACGTCCCTCATCGTGGTGGCCGCTTCGGCGGCGTCGGCCGTCGCGGCCGGCGCCGGGGCCGCGACGGCGAGGACCGAGAGCGGAAAAGGGGCCGGGAGCGGGACAGGAGCCGGGAGCGGAACAGGGACCGGCGGCGACCGGACCGTACAGCGGCTTCCTGAGCTGCCCACGAGCGTGGACGGCGGCACGTGGCGGTCCGGCCACCTCCAGGGAACAGCTCTCGATCTCCGCAAGGGGCTGATGTACTTCTCCTTCACCGACCTCCTCGTGAAGACGGATCTGACCGGCAAGCCGCTCGGCTCCGTCTCCGGATTCACCGGTCACCTCGGTGACCTGGACTTCAACGAGCGGGACGGCAGGGTCTACGGCTCCCTCGAATACAACACGCCGAAGGGCGCGGAGTTCTACATCGCTCTCTTCGACGCGGACCGCATCACCCGCATGAACATGGACGCCCAGTCCACCGGCGTCGTCTCCACCGTCTATCTCAAGGAGGCCGTCGACGATTACGCGGCCGACATGGACGGCAACGGGGTCTTCGACGGCGCCACCGCCGACACACCCGACCACCGGTACGGCTCCAGCGGCATCGACGGCGTGGCCTTCGGCCCCGACTTCGAGCACGGCGGGGGCTCCGAGCTCACCGTCGCGTACGGGATCTACGCCAACACCACCCGCGAGGACAACGACAACCAGGTCCTGCTCCAGTACGACGTCAGCGGATGGAAGAAGTACGAGCGCCCGCTGACCGAGGACGCCCCGCACACCAGCGGCCCGGACACCCCGGACGGCAAGTACTTCGTGTACACCGGCAACACCGACTTCGGCGTGCAGAACCTGGAGTACGACGGTCACACCGGCAACTGGCTGCTCGCCGTGTACAAGGGCGCCAAGCCGCGGTTCCCGAACTACTCGCTGTTCGTGGTCGACGGCTCGCGGCGCCCCACCTGGGGTCTCGTCCCCGGCCAGGAGCGGCCCGAGCGCGGCCGGATGCTCTCACTCCTCCCCGAGGGACTGCACGACGCGCCGTCCGGGGTGTACGGCTGGCAGGGGGGCGGGCAGTTCGGGCTGATCTCGCTCGACGACGGCCGTTTCTACGTGGCCACGCAGAGCGCGGTCAAGGTCGGCGGGGTCACCCAGCAGACGGGCCGCTCGGTCCTGCAGGACTGGACGGGCGCGACGCCGAACCCGTTCACGCCGGTCAAGGCGCCCTGACCGGCCGGGCAACCGACCCGATCCGACGGCCCTTCAGGTCCTGACCGCCGTTCGCCGCTCCCGGCGCCCCTGCGTAGGCTCGGGGCGCGCTCCCCGATGAAGGAGGCGCTGGACCGGGTCGCGGCGGGCGACGAGGACCCGCGCTGCCGGGTGTGCGGCGGGATCCTCACATCGGCGACGGTGATGTCCGGAGAGCGGCCCGACCCGGAGGTGCCGGCCCAGGCGATGGCGATCGCCAAGGCGTGCGAGGTGTTCGTCGCGGTCGGTACGACCCTCCAGGTGCGGCCCGCCGCCGCGCCGGCGGGGATCGCCGCCGACCACGGCGCACGGCTCGTCGTGGTGAACGCGGAGCCGACGCCGTACGACGACCGGGCCGACGAGATCATCCGGGAGCCGATCGGAAGCGCGCCGCCCGCGCCGCCCGAAACACTGCGGGCCGGCTGACCCCCTCCCGCCTCCCGCCCCCGGCCCGCCTCCCGTCCCCCGCCCGCGTCACGGGCGCGGCCGGTACTCAGAAGAGCGTGGCGGTGGCCGGGACGGCGGGGGCCGCGCCCTCGAAGACCAGGAGCCGCTGCTTGCGGTCGAGGCCGCCGCCGTAGCCGGTGAGACCGCCGGTCGAACCGATCACCCGGTGGCAGGGCACGATGATGCTGATCGGATTCCTGCCGTTGGCGAGTCCGACCGCGCGTGAGGCCCCCGGTTTGCCGATAATCCCGGCCAGCTCGCCGTACGAGCGTGTCTCGCCGTACGGGATCTTCCGTAGCTCCTCCCAGACGCCGAGCTGGAACGGCGTGCCCGCCGGCCGCAGTGGGAGGTCGAATTCGGTCAGCTCGCCGTCGAAGTACGCGCCGAGCTGACGCCGTACCTCTCCGAACGGCCGGAAGTCCGGGTCGCCGAAGGTCTCCTCCGGTGGGCGGTGGCGGTGGTCGACCATGTACAGGCCGCTCAGTACCCCCTCGGTGGCGACGAGGGTCAGCGGTCCGTACGGGCTGTCGATCACGGTGTGCTGTTTGTACGCGACGGGGCCGGGCATGGTGAACGTCCTTACACGGGAAGGTGGTTGATGGCGTGGTCCTCGGCGGCCCACAGGTACTGCACGGCGTACGCGCGCCAGGGCCGCCAGGCGGCGGCGCGCGCGGTGAGCGCGGCGGGGGTGGACGGCATCCCGAGCCCCCGCGCCGACCTGCGGACCCCCAGATCGGTCGGCGGGAACGCGTCGGGGTCGCCGAGCGCGCGCATCGCGATCACCTCGACCGTCCACGGGCCGAATCCGGGCAGGGCGCTCAGCTGCTCCCGCGCCCGGTCCCAGTCGCTGTCGGGGCCGAGTCCGAGTGAACCGTCGGCGAGCGCGCCGACGAGTGTGGTGAGGGTGGTGCGGCGGCCGCGCGGCAGGGCCAGGGCCTCCGGATCGAGGCCGGCCAGCGCCTCGGGCGTCGGGAAGAGGTGGGTGAGCCCGCCCTCGGGATCGTCGACCGGCACACCGTGGGCCCTGACCAGCCGGGCCGCGTGCGTCCGCGCGGCGGCCGTGGAGACCTGCTGGCCGAGTACCGCGCGCACGGCGAACTCCGCGGCGTCGACGGTACGGGGTACTCGCCGCCCCGGGGCCTTGTCGACCAGCGGGGTCAGCGACGGGTCGGCGCGCAGCTGCTCGTCGACGGCCACGGGATCGGCGTCCAGGTCGAGCAGCCGGCGGCAGCTGCTGATGGCGAGGGTGAGGTCGCGCGGGTCGGTGAGGGAGAGCCGGCAGGCGATGTGGTCGGGCCGTGGGCTGAGCGCGACTGTCCCGTGCCCGTACGGCAGGGCGAGCGTGCGCCGGTACGCGCCGTCCCGCCACTCCTCCACCCCGGGTACGGCGGTCGCGGCGAGATGTCCGAAGAGGTTGTCCGGGTTGAGGGGCGCGCGGAACGGAAGGCGCAGGGTGATCACACCCGGGGTGCGGGCCTGGTCGGCCGCGCGTCCGGCTCGGGCGGAGCGGGCGCGCAGCTCGCTCGGGGCCAGCGCGAAGACCTCGCGGACCGTGTCGTTGAAGGCGCGGATCGAGGCGAAGCCGGCCGCGAAGGCGACCTCGGCCATCGGGAGCGTGGTCGTCTCGATGAGGACCCGGGCGGTCTGCGCGCGCTGGGCGCGGGCCAGGGCGAGGGGGCCGGCGCCCAGCTCGGCGAGGAGCTGGCGTTCGATCTGGCGCGCGGAGTAGCCGAGCCGGCCCGCGAGGCCGGGGACGCCTTCGCGGTCGACGACCCCGTCCTGGATGAGCCGCATGGCCCGGGCGACGGTGTCGGCGCGGGCGTTCCACTCCGGGGAGCCGGGGCTGGTGTCCGGGCGGCACCGCTTGCAGGCGCGGAACCCGGCCTGCTGGCAGGCGGCGGCGCTCGGGTAGAACGTCATGTTCTCGGCCTTGGGCGGCACGACGGGACAGCTCGGCCGGCAGTAGATCCCGGTGGTCAGGACCGCGGTGAAGAACCAGCCGTCGAACCGTGCGTCCTTGGACCGGACGGCCCGTACGCAGCGTTCGGTGTCGGTGTACATGTCTCAAGCATCGGGCACGCGGAGCATGTGGGCTGGCGGAAAAACGACATCAGGCTTCGATGGCCAGGGCCGTTTCGAACGCCTCGTACGCCCGTTCGTCGTAGAGCACGAACCGCACCTCCTCGACCTCCGGCGCGGCGGACTCCCTGACCGTACGGACCGCGATCCGGGCACCGTCGTCCATCGGCCAGCCGTAGATGCCCGTCGACACGGCGGGGAAGGCGACGGTGCGCGCGCCCAGCTCCGCCGCGACCCGCAGCGAGGTGCGGTAGCAGGAGGCGAGCAGGTCCGAGCGGTCCTCGTCGCGGCTCCAGACGGGACCGACGGTGTGGATCACCCACCGGGCGTCGAGCCGCCCGGCCGTGGTGGCGACGGCCCGGCCGGTGGCCAGCCCGCGCCCGTACCGCGAGGCGCGCAGCGCACGGCAGTCGGCCAGGATCTCCGGGCCGCCGCGCCGGTGGATCGCGCCGTCGACGCCACCGCCGCCGAGCAGTGAGGAATTCGCGGCGTTGACGATCGCGTCGGCGCGCTGTTCGGTGATGTCTCCGTGGACGAGGGTCAGTTCCGTCATGATTGTGGGCCTCCTCCGCTTGTCCGCTTGTCCGCTTGTCCGCTTGTCCGCTTGTCCGTCGGTCCCGTTTCCCTCCCCCGGCCTCAGCTGTCGCGCAGCCGCCGCCAGACGGCCTTCGCCGCGTTGTGCCCGGACATACCGTGCACGCCGGGGCCCGGCGGGGTCGCGGAGGAGCAGAGGAAGACAGCCGGGTGCGAGGTGGTGTAGGGGAAGGCGGAGATCTTCGGTCGCAGGAGCAGCTGGAGTCCTGAGGCGGCGCCGCAGGCGATGTCCCCGCCGACATAGTTGGCGTTACGGGCGGCGAGCTCGGGCGGCCCCGCCGTGGCACGGGCGAGGACGAGGTCCCGGAAGCCGGGCGCGAAGCGTTCGATCTGCCGTTCCACCGCGTCCGTGAGGTCGCCGTCCCAGGCGTGCGGGACATGGCCGTACGCCCAGAAGACGTGCTTGCCCTCGGGCGCGCGGGAGGGGTCGACCAGGCTCGGCTGGGCGGTGATCAGGAACGGGGTCCCGGGCGCCTGCCCGCCCGCCGCCTGGCGCAGCGCGGTGCCGATCTCCCGGCTGGTGGGGCCGATCTGCACGGTGCCGGCCCTGCGGGGCTCCTCGGCCGTCCAGGGCACAGGACCGTCCAGCGCGTAGTCGATCTTGAAGACGCTCGCACCGTAGCGGTAGCCGTCGTACGCCCTGCCGAGGCCGGCGATCCGGGCGAGAGCGGTCGGTGAGGTGTCGAAGACGTACGCGCGCGCCGGGGGCAGGTCGTCGAGACGCTTGACCTCGTACCCGGTGTGGACCGTGCCGCCGAGGTCGCGGAGGTACGCGGTGAGGGCGTCGGAGATCGACTGGGAGCCGCCGCGCGGCATGGGCCAGCCGCCCGCGTGTGCCGCGAGCGCGAAGATCAGGCCGACGGCGCCGGTCGCGATCCCGCCCAGCGGGGCGATGACATGGGCGACGAGCCCGGCGAACAGCGCTTTGGCCTTCTCGTCGTGGAAGCGGCGCGTCAGCCACGTGGAGGGCGGCAGTCCGGCCAGGCCGAAGCGGGCGAGGGTGACGGGGTCGCGGGGCAGCGCGGTCAGCGGCAGGGACATGAAGTCACGGGCGAGGCTGTCCCATCGGCCGAGGAACGGTGCGACGAGCCGGCGGTACGCGCCGGCGTCGCGCGGCCCGAAGGACGCGGCGGTCTCGGCGACGGAGCGGGACAGCACGGCCGCCGTGCCGTCGTCGAAGGGGTGCGCCATGGGCAGTTCGGCGTGCAGCCAGTCGAGCCCGTACCGCTCCAGGGGCATCGTCTTGAAGACGGGCGAGCCGACTCCCAGGGGATGCACGGCGGAGCAGGGGTCGTGCCGGAAGCCGGGGAGCGTCAGCTCCTCCGTCCTGGCGCCTCCACCCACGGTGTCCCGGGCCTCGAACACCGCCACGGAGAACCCGCGCCTGGCCAGTTCGACCGCGGCGGTGAGTCCGTTGGGTCCGGCACCCACGACCACGGCATCGAGCATCGACGTCACCTTCGGACTCCTCTGTCAGCCGACGGTCAGGAACCCCAGGATATTCACCGGCACCGACAGCCCGAGCGCGGGTACTGTCCGCGACCACGACGCAGCGCCGCGCGGGCATCGCGTGCGGGCGTCGCGTGCGGGCGTCGTGCGGGCGTCGCCGGGGCGGGTCGGGTCAGGCGCCGGCCAGCAGCCGTTCCCGTATCCGCCGCGCCGTCGCCTCGTCACGGGCCGCCGTGAACGGCAGCGCGTTGTCGCCCGTGATACGGAACGGCTCGCCCGTGAGGGTGCTCTGCGCGCCGCCCGCCTCGGCGACCAGGAGCAGGCCGGCGGCGTGGTCCCAGGCCAGTTCCCAGTTGAACGCGACCGCGTCGAGCGCGCCGCGCGCGACGGCCAGGTACTCCAGGCCGGCCGAGCCGCAGGGGCGGGCGTCGATGTTCTCGGTCCGCAGGCCCAGCAGGGCGCGCTTCTGTTCGTCCGTGGTGTAGTCCGGGTGGGACATGGCGACGTCCAGCACCGCCCCGGGCGCGGGTGACCCGGAGCGCAGCGGGACTCCGTTGAGGGTGGCGCCCCGGCCGCGTACCGCCGTCGCCATCTCGTCGAGCACCGGGGCGTACGTCCAGGACGCCAGCACCTCGCCGCCCACGGCGAGGGCGACGAGGGTGCAGAAGCCCGCTTCGCCCCGGACGAACTGGCGGGTGCCGTCGACCGGATCGACGATCCATACCGGCGCGTCGCCGCGCAGCGCGTCGTACACCGCCGGGTCGGCGTGGACCGCCTCCTCGCCGACGACCAACGAGCCGGGGAGGAGCTGGGTGAGGGCGGCGGTGAGGTGCTCCTCGGCGCGCCGGTCCGCGATGGTCACGAGATCGTGCGGGCCGCTCTTCTCGGTGACCTCGTGCGCGGCGAGACGGCGGAAGCGGGGCATGATCTCGGCGGCGGCCGCCGCACGGACCGCTTCCTCGACGGCGGACATCCGGAGTCCGCCGTCCGTACCCGGCAGAGGCAGCGGCAGCGGAGGAGCCGTTCGGACGGGCACCGTGTGCGCGGGCCCCGTGCGCCGAGGCGCCGTCCCGTTCGCAGAGCCGGTCGCGTACACAGAGTCATCGGTCATGTGTCCATCCCATCACGCCCCACTGACACGGCGGGCGCCGGATCGGATGACGATTCAGCGGCCGACGGCGTAACCCTGCATGCCACGGGGGTTCGCGGCGGCCGACAGGATGCCGGTCTCCGGGTCCCTGGCGACCGCGCACAGCCGCCCCTCGGTCCAGGCGTCACCCACGGTGACGTCGTGGCCGCGGCGGCGCAGTTCCCCGATGACCTCCGGGTCCATCCCCGCCTCCACCGTCACGCTGCCGGGCCGCATCGTGCGCGGGAAGAAGGAGCCGGGGAAACTGTCGTTGTGCCAGTTGGGCGCGTCGATGGCGCCCTGGAGGTCGGGTCCGCCGCGTACCGGCGCGCGCAGGGCCAGCGCCAGGAAGAAGTGCAGCTGCCACTGGTCCTGCTGATCCCCTCCCGGGGTGCCGAAGGCGAGCACCGGCACACCGTCGCGCAGTGCGAGCGAGGGGGTGAGGGTGGTGCGCGGGCGGCGGCCCGGGGTGAGGGAGTTCGGCAGGCCCTCGTCGAGCCAGGCCATCTGGAGCCGGGTGCCCAGCGGGAAGCCGAGCTCGGGCACGACCGGGTTGGACTGGAGCCAGCCGCCGCTCGGGGTGACGGCGATCATGTTGCCCCAGCGGTCCACGACGTCGAGATGGCAGGTGTCGCCGCGCGTCCCGCCGTCCTTGGCCACGGTCGGCTCGCCGACGCCCGCCGCCGGGATGCCCATCGGGTCGAAGGCCGGCTTGCCGGAGGCGACGGCGTGGGCGTGGGCGCTGAGCAGGGGCGTACGGCCCTGGGGACTGCCGGGGCGCAGCTCGGACGAGGCCCGCTCGCCGATCAGGGCGCGGCGCCCGGTGTTGTACGACTCCGAGAGCAGCGCGGCCAGCGGCACGTCGTCGGCGTCGCCGTACCAAGCCTCCCGGTCGGCCATGGCGAGCTTGCAGCCCTCGACGAGCAGGTGCACGTAGTCGGCGGAGGCGTACCGGGGCAGGTCGGCGGCGCGGGACGGCAGCAGGGCCAACTGCTGGAGGAAGACGGGCCCCTGGCTCCAGGCACCCGCCTTGCAGAGGGTCCAGCCGTCCCAGTCGTACGTCGCGGGCGCCTCGTACGTCGCGGACCAGCCGGCCAGGTCGGCGGCGGTCAGGGTGCCGGTGTGGCGGGATCCGCTGGTGTCCATGGTGGGGCGGGCGGCCTGCCGCAGCAGCGCCTCGGCGATGAATCCCTCGCGCCACACCGCGCGCGCGGCCTCGATCTGGGCCACCCGGTCGTCCCCGGCCGCCTCGGCCTCGGCGACCAGGCGGCGCCAGGTCGCGGCGAGCACCGGGTTCCGGAACAGCTGTCCGGGAGCCGGGGGCCTGCCTCCGGGGAGGTAGACGTCGGCGGACGAGGTCCACTCCGTCTCGAAGAGTTCGCGGACGGCCTCGACGGTCTGGCCGATCCGTTCGACGGGAGCGTGGCCGTCCTCGGCGTAACCGATGGCGTAACGCAGCACCGTGGCGAGGGACTTGGTGCCGTGGTCGCGCAGAAGCAGCATCCAGGCGTCGAAGGCGGCGGGCACGGCGGCGGCCAGCGGTCCGGTGCCGGGGACGAGTTCGAGGCCGAGCGAGCGGTAGTGGCCGATGGTCGCGCCGGCCGGCGCGGGCCCCTGTCCGGAGAGCACCCGTACCTCGCCGCCGGCGGGGGCGAGGATCATGGGGGCCTCGCCGCCGGGGCCGTTGAGGTGCGGTTCGACGACATGGAGGACGAAACCGGCCGCGACGGCGGCGTCGAACGCGTTGCCGCCGTCCTCCAGGACGGCCATCGCGGACTGCGAGGCGAGCCAGTGGGTCGAGGACACCATGCCGAAGGTGCCCTGGAGAGTCGGCCGGGTTGTGAACATACCGTGTCTCACCTGCGCTTATGTCGAAGTCCAGCGGACCGGTCGGCGCCGCTCACGATGCCACCTGGGGGGTGGGCCGGGGTGCTCGCTCGCCCGATCGCCTGAGCGGCGGGCAGACCGTCGATCGCCCGTCGTCCCCTCCGCCCCGCCTCCGGCAGGACAGGGGCGTAGCGATCGAGCGGACGATCTTCTGATGGCACTGTACGTGTTCATCGATGACCGGGTGGTGCCTCGCCGCCGGATCGGGCGACCCCCGGAACCGGCGGACGCCGACCGCGGCAGCGGGTCGGTGAGCGGGCGCCACCGCCACCCGGCCCGCGCCCGCGAGGTCGCGGAAGTGGAGGACTTCCAGGTACTCGTCGGCGATCTCGTAGCGGTGATCGTGGTCGACCTCGTCGGGCAGGCCGAAGTTGCGTGCGGCGTTGGGCAGGTAGGAGGTCACCGCGTTCCAGGCGACGCGTCCCTTGGTGAGTTTGGTCGTTGTTGGGGGATCTGCACGGCCTCGGAAAGACGGAAGACGGGGGGCGCGGGAAGAATGGAGCCGGCACGGAGGAAGGGCCGGACCGGCGCGCGACACCGCGCGGACGGAACGAGGACGAAGGGCTGGAGCTGTCCGGAGACCCGGAATCTTGGCGCATACGTCCGGCTCATGACGCTAGACGCCGGTGTGCGGTGGCCGGAAGTGGCACGGTCGAGCCGCCATGAAGCGGCAATGTCGCGGCAATAAACGGAACGACCGGCGCCGCCCCTCCCGGGGCGGCGGTGGGTCACCCCGCCGCTGTACCGGAGCCGCCGGCCGCGACCTCCGCGGTGTAGTCGGCGGCGAGGTCGACGAACATCGCGTGCAGCGCCCCGGACGCGGCGGGGACCGAGCCGGCGAGAGGCCGCTGGATCACCAACCGCACGGCGGTGGACACGACGTCGAGAGGCCGGAAGGTGATCATCCCCGCGCGCTCCAGCGGATCCCCGCGCACGCTGAAGTCGGGCAGCACGGTGGTACCGAGACCCTCGGCGACCATCAGCTTCCCCATCTCCGCGCCGTCCGTCGAGTACGAGAAGCTGGGACTGCGCCCGTCCAGGAGCCGGTGGACGTAGCGGTGCATGAGGTAACCCGACCGCATCACGACGAGCGGCTGGCTGAGCAGGTCGTCCACCGAGATCCGCTCCTTCGCGGCGAGCGGACTGTCGGAGCGCACACAGGCCACCGGCCGGCCGCGCAGCAGCTCCGTGGTGTGGAATCCGGGCGGGGTGTCGTCGCCCTGGAGGTAGTTGACGAGACCGAGATCGAGACCGCCCTCCAGCAGCGCGCTGTGCAGCGCGGTCTGCTGGGAGCTGACCACCTCGACCTGCGTCTCCGGATGCGCGGCCCGGAAGGCCCGGATGGTGGGCACGAGCAGCGGCACGGTGGCGGCGTGGACCGTGCCGAGCCGGATCATCCGGCTGGTGTGGTGCTGCTCGTCGGCTGCTCTGCGCAGCCCCTCGACCGCGTCGAGCACACCGGTGATGTGCGGCAGAAGTTCACGTCCCGCCGCGCTGATCTTGGCCCCCGACCGCCTCCGGTCCAGGATGTCCACGCCCAGCTCACGCTCCAGGTTGCGGACGGTCTCACTCAGCGCCGGCTGGGACAGATGCAGGGCCTCGGCCGCCCGGCGAAGAGAGCCGAGTCGGGTCACGGCCTCGATGTATTCGAGCTGTTCTATCCGCATGACCTGGTGTTCTCCGATCGGTGTTGAAGGGAATCCCTATCACCACTTCGCAGATCCCGAATGTACGCGGGCGACGACGACGGCTAATCTCGTGAGCACATGCTTCGGTGAAACAGGTTCGAGAGGTGGTGACGGGCGATGCGGGATCTGTGGGAGCTGACCTGCCGCCGTCACGTGGACCTGGTGCGCGTCTCCAGCGCCCTGTGTCGTCAGGCGCGATAGAACCGGGCCCCGAGCAGCACACCGCGTGTCACACCGACGCGGCACGAGCCCGCCGTTCACAGCACACCGGCAGTGGCTTTCCCGGTCCTCCTGTTGCTCTCCGTATGTCCGGCGGGGCACTCCGTCGGACATACGGATGTTCACCGCTGCCCGCGCTCACCACCGCACCCGCAGATTTCACGAGGTGATTCCGCATGGCCACCGTCCTCTCCGTCTCCGGCAGTCCGTCGGCCGGCTCCCGAACAGCCCGGCTGCTCAGGCACCTGGACGCCGGGCTCACCGCCAGGGGCCATCACGTCGTCCCCCTCGACGCCCGCACCCTTCCTCCCGAGGCGCTGCTCCGCGCGGACTTCGCCCACCCGGCGATCGTCCGCGCGAAGGAGTTGTTCGAGGAGGCCGACGCGGTGATGATCGGCACACCCGTCTACAAGGCGGCCTACTCCGGGCTCCTGAAGTCCCTGCTCGACCTGTTGCCGCAGTACGCGCTGGCCGGCAAGACCGTACTGCCACTGGCCACCGGCGGCAGTACCGCCCACGTCCTCGCCATCGACTACGCGCTCCGGCCGGTGCTGTCCTCCATGGGCGCCCAGCACATCGTCCAGGGCTGGTTCGTCCTCGACCGGCACATCACGGCCCTCGAAGGCGGTGGAGTCTCCCTCGACGCCGAGGCCGAGAGGGGACTCCACCAGGTGATGGACCAGTTCGTGCGGGCACTGCGGCCGGGCAGCGCCCACCCGGTGCCGGCCGCCGCCTGAACCGCCCGCTCACCGCCGTTTCTCCCGACCATCCACCGCACACCGCACGGAGGCCCACCGTGACCGCACCCGTACCGCCCGACGAAGCGGCGCCGGCGAACGCCCATGTGATCGCCGACGACACCGAAGCGCGCTCTGTGGCCGCGGAGTTGGCCGACGAGTTCCGGGCCGGTGCGGCGCGGCGGGACGCGGGGCGCGTCCTGCCGCGCGAGGAGCTGGCACGCCTGTCCGCCAGTGGTCTGCTCGGGATCACCGTGCCCCGCTCGCACGGCGGCGCCGATGTGTCGGCGGGCACGCTCGCGGAGGTCTTCCGGCTGCTGGCGACCGGCGACGCCAGCCTGGCCCAGATACCGCAGAACCACTTCGTCTATGTCAATGTGCTGCGCAGACAGGGCAGCGCGGAGCAGCGGAAGTTCTTCTTCGCCGAGGTGCTCGCCGGGCGCAGCTTCGGCAACGCGCAGTCGGAGGCCGGCACCAAGCATGTCCAGGACATCAGGACCCGGCTGTCACCCGCGGGCGACGGCTCCTATCTGCTGAGCGGTGAGAAGCACTACTCGACGGGAGCGCTGTTCGCGGACTGGATCCCGGTCCTCGCCCGGGCCGAGGAGGACGCGCTGCACGTCGCGTATGTGGCACGCGACGCACCCGGTGTCACCGTCGTCGACGACTGGAACGGCATGGGCCAGCGCACCACGGCGAGCGGCACCGTGCGCCTCGCGGACGTCGGCGTCGCCGCCGACCGGGTCGTACCCCACCACCTCACCTTCCAGGGACCCCAGTTGCACGGTGCGGTGGCCCAGCTGCTGCATGCCGCCATCGATGTGGGCATCGCCTCCGGCGCCCTCGCCGAAGCCGCCGAATTCGTCCGGACGAAGAGCCGGCCCTGGTTCGAGAGCGGCTACGAAACCGCCGCCGAGGATCCGCTGCTGATCCAGCGCTTCGGTGAACTGGCACTGCAGGTGAGGGCTTCGGAAGCGCTTCTGGTCGCCGCGGCGTCCGCCGTGGACGCGGCGTCCGCCGACCTGACGGACGACACAGCGGCCGAGGCCTCGATCGCGGTGTCGGCGGTCAAGGTGCACGCGGCCTCGACGGCCGTCGACACGAGCAGCTCACTGTTCGAGGTGTCGGGGACCCGCTCGGCGCTGGACAGCCTCAACCTGCACCGCCACTGGCGCGACGCCCGTACCCATACGCTGCACGACCCCGCCCGGTGGAAGATCCAGCACATCGGCCGCTACGTGCTCAACGGCACCCGGCCGCCCCGCCACGGTCTGATCTGAGCGGGACTCCGTCCCTCGCAACGCGCCCGCCCGACGCCTCCCGCCGGAGGTGTGTCCTGTCAGAAGAGTCCGGAGAATTCAGTGAGCCTCACCTTCCATTGGTTCCTGCCCACGTACGGAGACAGCCGCCACATCGTCGGCGGCGGTCACGGGCTGCCGGCGGGCGCGGCGGGCGGGCAGCGCCCCGCCGACCTCGGATACCTGAGCCAGATCGGCCGGGCGGCCGAACAGCTGGGCTTCGTGGGGGCGTTGACACCGACAGGGGCCTGGTGCGAGGACGCGTGGCTGACCACGGCGATGCTGGCCCGGGAGACCGAACGGCTGAAGTTCCTGGTCGCCTTCCGCCCCGGCTTCGTCGCCCCGATGCTCGCCGCCCAGATGGCGGCCACCTTCCAACGCCACGCGCCGGGACGGCTGTTGCTCAATGTCGTCACGGGCGGCGAGAGCCACGAACAGCGCGCTTACGGCGACTTCCTCGACAAGGAGAGCCGGTACGCGCGCACCGGTGAATTCCTGGAGATCGTCGGTGAGTTGTGGCGCGGCAAGTCCGTGTCGTTCACCGGTGAACACCTCCGGACGGAGAACGCGCAGCTGGCCCGCGTCCCGGATCCCGTGCCGCCCATCTACTTCGGCGGCTCCTCACCGGCGGCGGGCGAGGTCGCCGCCCGTCACAGCGATGTGTATCTGACCTGGGGCGAGCCCCCGGCGCAGGTCGCGGAGAAGATCGCCTGGATCCGCTCCCTGGCGGCCGAGCAGGGCCGTACCGTACGGTTCGGCATCCGCCTCCACGTGATCACGCGCGACACGGCGGAGCAGGCGTGGGCGGAGGCCCGCCGGCTGCTCGACGGCTTCTCCGAGGAGGCGGTGAAGGCCGTCCAGACCGGCCTGGCCCGCAGTGAGTCGGAGGGCCAGCGGCGCATGCTGGCCCTGCACGGAGGCGACCGGGACGGCTTGGAGGTCTCGCCCAATCTGTGGGCGGGCGTCGGCCTGGTCCGCGGCGGCGCGGGTACGGCGCTGGTCGGCAGCCACGCCGAGATCGCGGAACGCATCACCGAATATCACCGCCTCGGCATCGACGAGTTCATCATGTCGGGCCACCCGCACATCGAGGAGGCGTACTGGTTCGGCGAGGGCGTCCTGCCGCTGCTCGCCAGGTCCGGCCTGTGGACCCACCCGGACGCCCCGGCGTCCGCCGCACAGCACGGCACCGGGATCCCGTTCGCCGCCGGCGTGAAGCCCTGACACGAGCGGTGCCGATCCGGCGCTGCCCGATCGGCACCGCCGGCCCTGTCCGGCGGATCTTCACGGGACAGGACCTGGTGCTCCGACCTGACCGGGTCCCGCACACCTATCCGCGCCGGCGCAACGCCAACGCCCGTCACCGCGACGTTGTGGCCGCGGAACACAAGGAACGCGCCCGCATCCGCAGCGAGAAGGGCATTCGCCGGGGCGGACACCGCCTCGCCGCCGTGACCTGAAGAGCCCGGCGAAACTAGTCC
Source organism: Streptomyces sp. NPDC051569 (assembly GCF_044454085.1). Lineage (NCBI taxonomy): Bacteria > Bacillati > Actinomycetota > Actinomycetes > Kitasatosporales > Streptomycetaceae > Streptomyces > Streptomyces sp. NPDC051569. The sequence continues at coordinate 309,048 of NZ_JBITDJ010000003.1, read as the reverse complement.
GGTCGCAGAACTGGGTCCTGTCCGGCGTAGGGGTTGCCGCCCAGCCAGACGGTGCCATCGATCAATTCGCGATCCGCGTCCACGTGGCCTCCGTGGCAGGCGACTTCGGTGATCACGTGGAGCAGGATGTGCCGCACGTCAGGCAGTCGCCAGGCCGGCCAGATCCCCACGGGCCAGGCGGCCGACTCCTGTTCGGGCCCGACGCCCGAGATCACGGCGTCGGAGACGCCACCCCGCAGCATCCCCGAGCCGTCGAGGTCCGGATGCCGTCCAGGGTCGGCCAGGATCCGGAAGATGTCCCCCGCCCGGGCCCCGATGCGGCGGGACACCACCACGGGCTCGCCTGTCGTACTCGCCATCCGCGCGCCTCCGTCAACCGCAGAGCATGAAGCCCGACTCCGGCCTGGACGCTACACCGGGGGTACGACAACGCCTCGCCGAGCACGTACGAGCCCTGCCTGTGCCCGAAGACGCCCGTCTCGACATCCGTCCGGCCGCGGGAATCCAGGTGTACTCCTTCACCTTCGGACAGTGCTGCTACGTACCGAACGCCGTCCTTCCAGGCGCTGACACGCACGGAACGCCGTCCTGCGAAGGGCGGCGTTCCGTGTGTGTGGCCACAAGGCAGCCGGAGGTCCTCGCACCGCGGCCACCTGGGCTTCATGACCACGAGATGGCGGTTCCCGGAGCGCGAACCCGGCCGCGACCACCACCACGACCACGCGATCGGGCCGAACTATTGCCATAGCAAAGGTTTCGAGATAGCTTTATAACAAGCTTTCCTCCTGCGGTTCACATCCGGCCGCAGGACGGGCGGCCCCACGCCACAGTTTTCGTGAGGAGTCGATCATGACCGAGTCGCAGAAGCCTCGCCTCTACCAGCACTACATCGACGGCCAGTGGGTCGATTCGTCCAGCGGTGAGCACTTCGACGTGTTCAACCCGTACGACGGATCCGTCTACGCCAGGGCCGCCGCGGGAACCGCGCAGGACGCCGAGCAGGCGGTCACCGCCGCCGACCGTGCCTTCCCCGCCTGGGCCGCCCTGGCCCCGACCGAGAAGCAGCGGCTCTTCCTCCGCGCCGCCGACATCGTCGAGCGCCGCCACGACGAGCTCGCCGCCATCCTCGCCGAGGAGACCGGCTGCTCCATCTTCTTCGCCAAGTTCCAGCAGAACGTGGTGCAGAAGGTCCTGCGGCAGGCCGCCGGCTGGGTTCTGGAGCCGAAGGGCGAGATCCTTTCGACGGACGTGGCCGGTGACTTCTCCATGGCCGTCCGCCGCCCCCTCGGCGTCGTGGCCAGCTTCACCCCGTGGAACGGCGCGAACGTCCTCGCCTGGCGCTCCGTGGTCCAGCCCATCGCCGCCGGCAACACCGTCGTCGTGAAGCCGTCCGAGGAAGCACCGATCTCCGCCGGGCTGATCGTCGCCGAGGTGGCCGAGGAGGCCGGCTTCCCGGCCGGTGTCATCAACGTGATCTCGCACGCTCCCGGAGCCGCCGGCCCGATCGCCGACGTGTTCTACGAGAGCCGTGACGTACGCATCATCAACTTCGTGGGAAGCTCGCGCACGGCCCGCTTCCTGGCCGACCGCGCCGGCAAGACCCTCAAGCGGACCGTGATGGAGCTCGGCGGGTACAACCCCATCCTCGTGCTCGCCGACGCCGACCTCGACTACGCCGTCCGCACCGCCACGTTCAGCGCCTTCTTCCACCAGGGCCAGGTGTGTCTCTGCGCCCGGAAGATCCTCGTCGAGCGCCCCCTCTACGACGAGTTCCTGTCCCGGCTCACCGAGCGCGCCGAGGCCCTGCCGCAGGGTGACCCGCGCGACCCCGCCACCGTCGTCGGCCCGCTGATCAACGAGCGCGCCGTGCAGCTCGTCCAGAGCCGTATCCAGGACGCGGTCTCGAAGGGCGCCCGCGTCGTCACCGGCGGCTCCTACAACGGCCTCGTGCACGAGCCGACCATCCTCGTGGACGTCCCCGACGAGGCGGAGGCCTCCTACGAGGAGACCTTCGGTCCCCTGCTGATCGTGCAGCCCGTCGACAGCGCCGAGGAGGCGCTCGAAGTGATCAACAAGTCGGCGTACGGACTGACCTCCTCGATCCTGACCGGTGACCGGTTCCGCGGCCTGGAGCTCGCCCAGCAGATCAACTCGGGCGCCGTGCACATCAACATCCCCACCATCGACGACGACGTCACAGCTCCCATCGGTGGCGTCAAGGACAGCGGATGGGGTCGCAGCGGACCGCACTCCCGTGACGACTTCACCGACCTGGTCTGGGTGAACGTCCAGAGTGGCGAGCGCCAGCTCCCGCTCTGACGGCACGAACGGAAACACGGAGAGCCACCTTCATGAACGACGTCACCCTGCTCGCCATTTCGGGCAGCCTGCGCGAGCAGTCGCTCAACACGGCACTGTTGCGCGCCGCCCGCAAGCACGCGCCGCCGGGACTCACCATCCAGCTCTACGAGCGCCTCGGCGACATCCCGCCCTACAACCAGGACCTGGACAGCGCGGAGCCCCCCGAGCCCGTCGCGGACCTGCGCGGCGCGATAACCCGCGCCGACGGGCTCCTGATCTCCTCGCCCGAGTACAACTACTCGGTGTCGGGAGTCCTCAAGAACGCCCTCGACTGGGCGTCCCGCCCCGGCGGCGCGTCCAGCCTCGGCGGTAAGCCCGCCGCCGTCATGGGAGCCTCGCCCGGCAACTTCGGCACGGCCCGCGGCCAGATGGCACTCCGCCAGGTGCTCATGGCCACCCGCTGCCAGGTGCTCGTCCAGCCGGAGCTGCTGGTCTTCGGCGCGCATCATCGATGCGACGAGAACGGCGAGTTCACCGACGAGACCACCCTCGCGCTGCTGCGGGAACTGCTCACCGTCTTCCGGGACGAGATCCGGGAGAGCGCGCGATGACCGATATCTCACTGTCCCGGGCGATCGACGTACACAGCCACTTCCTGACGCCCTCCTACCAGGAGGCGCTGCGGGAAGCGGGTCTCGGCCAGGCCGACGGAATCCCCGCCGTCCCGTCGTGGTCCGCCTCCGGTGCGCTGCGGCTCATGGACGAGCTGGGGATCGGCGCGATGGTCCTGTCGGTCTCCTCGCCGGGCGTCCACTTCGGCGACGACGCGAAGGCACGCGCCCTCGCCAGGCAGGTCAACGACGAGGGTGCGGAGATCGTGGCCGGCCATCCGGACCGGTTCGGGCTGCTGGCGAGTCTGCCGCTGCCCGACGTGGCCGGCTCGCTCGCCGAGCTGGGGCACGCCTTCGACGACCTGGGCGCGGACGGGGTGGTCCTGCTGACCAACTTCCGCGGCCGCTACCCCGGCGACCCCGCATTCGCTCCCGTACTCGCCGAACTCGACCGGCGCGAGGCCGCGGTGCTGCTGCACCCGACATCGGCCTGCGGCTGGGAGCACGTCTCGCCGGACCGGCCCCGCCCGCTGATCGAGTTCCCGTTCGACACGACCCGGGCCGTCCTGGACCTCGTGCTCTCCGGGAGTCTGGAGCGCTACCCCGGCATCCGGTTCATCGTCCCGCACACCGGCGGCGTGCTGCCGATGCTGGCCGATCGCATCCAGTCACTGGGCAACGCCTTCGACGTGGAAGGGACGCCCGCCGATGTCGTGAGCCTGCTCAGGCGGCTGTACTACGACACCGCCGGGGCGGCACTCCCCCGGGCGCTTCCCGCCCTCCTCGGCCTGGTGGACCCGTCGCGGCTGCTCTACGGAAGCGACTATCCGTTCACGCCGGCGGGCGTCGTACGGTCGCTGGCCGGGCAGTTGGCCGGGACGGCCGTACTGGAACCGGCGGACCGGGAGGACATGCTGCGGCACACGGCGCGGAACGTCTTCCCGCGCCTGGCCGGAGAGGCCGCCTCCTGACGCGGCCGATGTGAGGAACAGCGGGCATGCGGAACAGCGGGCCGGGTCGTGAACACCAGGGTCACGACCCGGCCCGCCGCAAAAGCTGTCCAGAAAGCTTTGTTATTTTTCACCCCTGTAGGATGGCCAGTTGGCGCCACGCAGGGGCGGGTACGAGAGGACTGAGGATGACTGAGGACCTGGTCGACGCGATCACGGCCGCCTGGCGTGCCGAGATGCCGGCGATCGTCGGACCCGAATTCGAGCTGATCAAGCGCGTGGCGCGGTTGCATCATCTGTTGGAGGACGTACTCGTCAAGCAGTTGGCCCCGTACAGGGTGACCAAGGCCGAGTACGACATCCTGAGCGCACTGCGCTCGGTGGGGAAGCCCTACCGCCTCCGGCCCACCGACCTGTCCGAGCGTCTGCTTCTCACATCCGGCGGTACGAGCAACGCGCTGCGGAAGCTGGCGGCCGCGGAGCTGATCGAGCGCGAACCCGATCCCGAGGACGCGCGTTCGTCCTGGGTACGGCTGACGCCTCTGGGCATCGAGACGGCGCAGGCCGCCGTCGAGGCCGCCGTCGGCGCCCAGCTGACCGTACTGAGCCCGGCCGGTACCGGTGCCGCCGGCAAGGCGGCGGACGATCTGCGCGAGGTCCTGCTGGCACTGGGCGACCGGAAGCCGCACCCGGTCACGCGCACCCGCTGACCCGCTGACCGCCGGCCCGCCGACTCACCCGGGCCTGGAGCCCGCCGGGCCGGTCGCCACCGCCGGGCGACCGGCCCCCGTGGCAACGCCGCCGCAAGCCGGCGCCGCCCGGAAGCCATTACCGCTCGGAAGCCGCCGTCCCCGGGGTGCGTGACGGACAGCTGGCCCGCACGACCGGGATGAGCTGCTGCCCACGCGGAAGGTCTTGCCCCGCAGGGCGGCCGACCGCGTGACGAACATGGCCGGCCCTTCCGGTGCGCACGGAGGAGCGCCGCGCGGGAATCGCCGGGGCACCCCGTGTGATCATGACGGCGCCGGACCACACCGCCGAACCGCGTGCCGACGCCTCACCCGCCCTGGGAGATCCGCTTCTGCCAGTCGACCGCCGCCTGGACCTGGTTGAACGAGAACAGGTGCAGCCCCTCGATCCGCAGGTCCTCGGCCACGAGGTCCCCGCCGAACCCGGCGAGCAGTTCTTCGGGCCGGTACACCCCGCCCAGGAGGAGATGGCCCACCATGCCGTGCTGCCGGGAAAGGAAGCGGACCGAGGATCCGACCCCGATCCTCAGGGAGAGTTCGAGGAGCTTACGGGGGTTCAGGGGAGCCGCCAGGCCGATGCGCAGGGACAGCTCGATGCCCGCCTCGCGTACCGTTCGCAGCCACGTCACCACCGTCCCGGCGTCGAAGCACAGCTGGCTGACCATGTAGTCGGCGTGGACCTGTTTGTGACGCAGCGACTCCACCAGGGCCTCGTCACCGATCGAGGGGTGCCCCTCCGGGTAGCAGCCGACACCGATGCGCGTCAGGCCATGATCGAGATCCGCCAGGGCGTCGAGAAGTGAGGTGGCGTCCGGAAACGCTCCGGAGTCGTCCGTGGCGTCACCGCCGATCACGAACAGCTCCGAGATGCCGAGATCACTCAGGCGGGCGACGATTCCGCGCAGTTGCGCCCTGTCGGCGACCTGCCGCGCGGCGACGTGCGGGACGACGCGGTGCCCCGCCCGCACCGCGACCTCGCTCAGCTCCAGCGTCCGCGTGATCCCGGACTTCGGAGAACACGTGATCGTGACGGTCGAGCCGAGGGGGACACCGCGCAGCTTCTCCTCGGCGCCGCGCAGCGGGATCACCTCGATGGCGGCGGTCCGCGCCAGGGCCGGCACCACGTCGTCGTACAGGGATCGGGGGAGGCTCATGACACGTATCCCTGCTCGTGGAAGGTTCGCCGGAGCGCGCTCTTGATCGGCCCCCTGGCCGGGGTCCGCCCTCACATGGTGAGCGGGGGCGCCGCTGAGCTTCACACCGAGGTCGTACCGGGTCTTCCTCAGCCCGGACGGGCGTCGCCCCGGACCGGCATCGCCCCCGGACCGGCATCGATCACCGGGCCGCCGGCGTGCCGGCCCGCCGCCGTCGACTCAAGCCGCGGTGCGGGCGCTCTCGCTGCCGACCTCGGAGACGCAGGCGTCGAGGAGGCCGGGGAAGCGGTCGTCGAGGTCGTCGCGGCGCAGGGTGTTCATGCGTGAGGTGCCGACGTAGTGCTGGCGGATGATCCCGGCTTCACGCAGGACGTTGAAGTGGTGGGTCGCCGTGGACCGCGCCACCGGGAGGTCGAAGTTTCCGCAGCTGATGTCCGCCGGAGCCTCATTCAGCTGGCTCACGATGCTGCGGCGTACCGGATCGACCAGGGCCTCCAGTACCGCCTGGAGGGCGATCTCGTGGCTGGCGGGATGTTCGGGCACCCGCGTGCTGTTACGTGCCACCGGTTCCTCCTCGTCCATGGCTCCGGGATGACGGGCCTGTCTCCCGGCCAGCATACGTCGACAGTCTTCAAAGGTCGACGACCCTCATAGGTTGATATTCATCGAAGTTTGACGGTCGTCGTCATAAGAGTTCTACTGGTGGAGCGCGGGCGAATCAGCCGCAAGCACGGCATATCGCCCCGCATCCCCCTGCAACGACCTGGAGACACACCATGAACCGCGCTGTCCGCTTCCACGAGACCGGTGGCCCCGAAGTCCTTCGCGTCGAAGACGTGCCCGTTCCCGTGCCGGCCGAGGGAGAGGTCCTCATCAGGACCAGGGCCCTGGGGCTGAACCGGGCCGAGTCCATGTTCCGCGGTGGGGAGTACGGCGTCGATCCCGTCTTCCCGTCAGGGATCGGCTACGAGGCGTCGGGCGAGATCGAGGCCGTCGGGCCCGGCGTCACCGGCTTCGCCACGGGGGACGCGGTCAGCGTCGTGCCCGCCTTCATGATGACCGACTACGTCGTGCACGGTGAGCTCGTCATCGCACCGGCGCACGCGGTCGTCACGCACCCCGAAAACCTCTCCTGGGAAGAGGCGGCCTCGGTCTGGATGATGTTCATCACCGCCTACGGCGGCGTCGTCGACCTGGCGGGCCTGAGCGCCGGAGAGACCATCCTGATCCCCGCCGCGTCCAGCAGCGTGGGTCTCGCCGCGATCCAGATCGCCCGCATGATCGGCGCCCGTCCGGTGGCGCTGACCCGCACCGGCGCCAAGCGCCGGCAGCTCCTGGACGCCGGCGCGGACGCGGTCATCGCGACCGCCGAGGAGGACGTCGTCGCCCGCGTGCGGGAACTCACGGACGGCAAGGGGGTCCGGGTGATCTTCGACCCCGTCGGCGGGCCGGCTCTGGCGCGACTGGTCGAGGCCGCCGCCCCGGACGCCACGATCGTGCTGTACGGGCGCCTGGACGCCGAGCCCGCTCCCCTCGACGTCGGCGCCGTCCTCTTCAAGCGTCTGACGATCCGCGGCTACGAACTGTTCGAGATCACCCTGGACGAGTCGCGCCGCCACCAGGCCGTCGACTTCGTCCGCCGCGGCCTGACCAGCGGGGATCTGACTCCGGTCATCGACAAGACCTTCCCCCTCGACGCCGTCGCCGACGCCCACCGCCACCTCGAAGCCGGCGGACAGGTCGGCAAGGTCGTCGTGACCGTCCCCCGCTGACCCCGGCGGGGCCACCAGCGACGGTGAGCACGCAGCGGAACTCGGCCGAGCACCGGCCGGAAGCCGTTCACAGACAACCACTTCACACCTCCCGGTTCTCCGGTCAGGTGAGCCAGCGGCCCCACGAAGAGTTCCATCGAAGATCCTTTGTGCGCCATCGCAGCGGAGAGTTAGGTCCTTGAGTCATGAAGCAAGCAACATCGATGAAGGAAGCTTCATCATATAGGCGGAAGCCCGCCTGGGCAACCCTGCTCCTCGTCAGCGTGGCGGTCTTCCTCCTCCCGGTCGCCATGACCGGTGCGGGCGTGGCGCTCCCCGAGATCGCCCAGGACTTCCACCCCAGCTCACAGTCGCTGAAGTGGGTGGTCAGCGGTTACAACGTCACCTTCGCCGCGCTCATGCTCGCCTTCGGCACCATCGCCGACCGGGTCGGCCGCCGGCGCATCTTCCAGATCGGCATCACGCTCTTCGGCGCCAGCGCTCTCGTCGGGATGCTCGCCAACTCGGTGATCCTGCTCGACATCACCCGGGTGACCGGCGGTATCGGTGCGGCCGCCACGCTGACAGCCGGCTCCACTCTCGTCGCGTCCCGTTTCGAGGGAACGCAGCGTGTACGCGCCTTCGGCATCTTCGGCACCGCGCTCGGCGCCGGCCTCGCCTTCGGCCCGCTCGTCTCCGCCCTGACGATGGAGTTCATGGGCTGGCGCGGCATCCTGCTCGTCCCGACCGTTCTCGGCCTGCTCGTCGCGGTCTTCACGCCGATGCTGAAGGAATCGCGCAACACGGACAGCAAGCCCGTCGACTGGACAGGAACCGTCACCTTCACCCTCGGCCTCGTCCTCCTGATCTTCGCCCTGGTGGAGGCGCCGACCTACGGCTGGACGTCCGGCCTGGTGATCGGCTCCCTCGTCGCCACCGTCCTCCTGTTCGCCGGATTCGCCGTCGCCGAAAAGCGGCAGCGACACCCGATGTTCGAGCTGAGCCTGCTGCGCAACACGGGCTTCATGGGGGTCAACGCCGCCGCTGTCGCGATGGCCTTCACGCTGCTTCCCCTGCTGGTCCTGCTGCCGACCTACTTCAGCGCCGTCAAGGGATACAGCGCCCTGGGCGCCGGATCCGTGCTGATCATCGTCACCATCCCGACGCTGATCATCCCGCTTCTGGCCCCCGTCATCGCCAAGTTCCTCTCGGTGCGCGTCCAGCTCACGGCGGCGATGGTGACAGCCGCCGGCGGTATGGTCTGGCTCAGCACCATTCAGCCGCACACCAGCATCAGCGCCTTGGTCGGACCGTTGCTGCTCACGGGCGCCGGCTACGGCATGACGCTCGCCATCGTGGATGGCGCGGCCATCTCCAGCGTCGACCTCAAACGCGCCGGCATGGCGTCGGGCATGTTCAACGCCATGCGTCTCACCGGTGACACGGCCGCCGCGGCTGTCGGCGGATCCCTCCTCCTCACCATCACGTCCTCCCACCTCGCCGGCAAGGTCGCCGACCCGGACAAGGTCACCGAGGATCTGAACGGCGGCATCCACACCACCTCGGTCGTCGCCGCGGACGCCTTCACCAGCGCCCTCCATGTGGTGATCTGGATCAGCGTCGCCCTCGCCCTCATCACCGCACCGCTCGTGTGGCGCGCGCTCCGTCCCAAGAAGGTGGCGAGCCCCGTGATCATGAGCGGCGGGCCTTCGTCCACCGGATCCGCCGCTCTCGACGAGAGTCCGGCCGGCTCCGGGCCCACCGCGGAACTGGCCTCCGAGCCCGCCGGCGGCGGGAACCGGTCCGGCGAGACCATGTGACACCACGGCGAGCACCCGGCGCCGAGCCCCGGTGGACGACGGGGCCGGGCGCCGGGCCCCCGCCAGGGGACACCGGACGTGCCCCTCTTCACACACCTGACAGCTAACGTGCCCCTCCTCACACACCTCACAGCTACGGGCCGGACCGCCGCGAGACCTTCGCCACGGCCGCCACCCTGGAGGTCAACGGCGTCCGGCCGGACTCCCCCACAAGGGGCGGAACCACTGCGACGGCAATATCTTGGGCCATGTGCCGGCCCGGAAGGTGCTCGCCGTCCTCGGCATCGCCGGACCGGCATGGGTCACCCCTCCGCGACAGCGCCTCCCCCGAGAACCTCAGGCGGGCCGATGCCGTCGAAAAATCCGCCCGGGACGCCCGTCCGCTCGCGGAGGTCCGTCCCCGCCGGGCATCACGAGACACGTCCTGGACATCGGCGCGCGCAGAGAGGAAGGACCCGTCATGAAAGCCGTGGTGCTCGCGGAGCGTGGCGGCGAGCCCGTCGTCGCCGACTTCTCCGCTCCCCGGCCGTCGCACGGCACCCCGGTGGTGTCCGTACTGGCCGCCGGGATGAATCCGCTCGACGTGGTGATCGCGGGTGGTGGTTTCCCCCGCCGGGTACCGGAACCGCCCGCGGTACTGGGATTCGAGGGCGTCGGCGAACTCGACGACGGGCGCCGGGTGTACTTCACGGAAGCCCCGGCCCCGTACGGCTCGTTCGCCGAGCGGGCGCCGGTGGACGAGGCGTCGCTGATGCCGGTCCCCGACGGGCTCGATCCCGCGACGGCGACAGCCCTGGGCGTGTCCGGCACAGCCGCGTGGACGGCCCTGGAATACCGGGCCCACCTGGCGGCGGGCGAGACGGTCCTGATTCTCGGCGCCGGCGGAGTCGTCGGGCAGATCGCGACACAGGCCGCCCGGCTCCTGGGCGCCGGCCGGGTGGTGGCCGCCGCCCGCGGCGAACTCACCCTGGACACCCGGCACGCCCGAGGCGCTGACGCGGTGGTACGACTCGACCGGCCGCAGACGCTGGAGGAAGCGCTACGCGCCGCCGCACCCGGCGGCTACGACGTCATCATCGACATGATCTGGGGCGAAGCGATTCCCCCGGTCATCAACGCGGCCAACCCCGGGGCCCGCTTGGTCCAGGTGGGCAACGCGGCGTCCGCCACGGTCCCGGTCCTGGCCCCCGCGTTCCGCAACCGCGTGATGTCCCTGCTCGGCCACACCATCTTTCTCACCCCCCTGGACGTCCGCCGGGCGGCATACGAACAACTCACCACACTCGCACGGGCCCGGAAGCTCACCATCGACATCGAGCGCATTCCCCTGGACGACTTCGAGCACGGCTGGAACCTGCTCACAACAGGAACCACCCACCGCAAACTGGTTGTCGTACCCACGGAGTCGTAACCCGCGCGGAGAAGTACGCCACGGATGACGGGGTGGGCGGCCCGGCCGCGCGACGGAGGCGCGGTGGCGAGCACCGGCGGTGGCCCGGGAACGGCGCTGTCAGGTGTCGGATTCGGAACAGAGGGCGTCGAAGACGCTCGCCGCGGCGACGCGGGCGTGGTCCTCGGTGAGCGCGGCGAACCGTTCCACCGTCGCGCGTTCCCCCTCACTGAGCCGGCCTCCGGTCTGCTGGAGTGCGGCCCGGATGCCGGACGCGTTGCGGGCCGCGCGGAACGCCTCGGTCTCGTCCTCGCTGGGCAGGTGTATGTATCCGGCCTCCGCGAGACGGGTCAGTCCGGCGCGGGTCTCGTTTTCGTGCATGCCCAGTTCGCGGATCATCCAGTCCACGTCGCCCTGCGCTCCGGTGAGGTGGTGCAGCCACAGGCAACGGACGTAAAGGCCCAGGTCGGCCAGTGACAGGCGCCTGTCGGTGATCGGATCGTGCTGGACGATCACCGCGTAGGCCTCGCCGGAGTCAGCGTTGACCACCTTGATCGACTTCTTGGTGTCCGGCATGCCGTCCGAAAACCTCTCACATCAGTGCGGGAACAAGGTGAACTCCTCTGCCCGTCATCATGGTTCACCAACTCCAGGATCGCCAGACACTCGCATGATGTGTGCCGGTGAACGCGTTCACGCCGGCTACACCGACGCCCTCCTGGTGGGGCGGCGCCCGGTGTCGTGGGTGTGCGGGTGTGGGGCGCTGCCGAGGTCGCGGTGGTGTCCTCACGTCCCGGGTCGCGCTCGACCGGTCCGGAGGGCGGAGGTATGTGGCACAGTCGATCCGGTGGACGAGCTGCGACCTCAGGACCCCGCGCGCATGGGCGCTTATCAGCTCCTCGCCCGTCTCGGCGCGGGCGGCATGGGCCAGGTGTATCTCGGCCGGTCGCCCGGCGGACGGCTGGTGGCCGTGAAGGTGATCCGCGACGAGATCAGCGATCACCCCGAGTCGCTGGCCCGGTTCCGGCGGGAGGCCGCGACCGTGGAGACCGTACGCAGCGTCCACACCGCCCAGTTGATCGAGGCATCGCTCGACACCTCCCCGTACTGGCTGGCCACCGAGTACGTGGCGGGTCCCACCCTGCGCGGCGCGGTCGCCGCGAGCGGCCCGTTCCCGCCGGACAGCGCGCTGCGGCTGGTCGCGGCGCTCGCCGAGGGGCTGGCCGCGGTCCATGTCCACGGCGTCACGCACCGGGACCTGAAACCGCAGAACGTCATCCTCGCGTCGCAGGGACCCCAACTGATCGACTTCGGCATCGCCCGGGGGCTTGAGCAGACGATTCTCACCCGGGACGGAATGGCGCCGGGGACACCCGGTTACGCGGCGCCCGAGGTCGTCCTGCGCAACGAGGTCGGCCCGGCGGCGGACGTTTTCGCGCTGGGGGCGACGCTCGCCTACACGGCGACGGGCCGGCCCCCGTTCGGCGCGGGCAACGCGGCGGTGGTGAGCTATCGGGCCGTGCACGAGGACATCGACGTGGCGGGGGTACGGCCCGACCTGGCGGCGCTGATCCGGCGGTGTGTCGCCAAGGACCCGGCGGAGCGGCCCGCGCCGGCCGCCGTGATCGCCGCCTGCGCGGTGGACTCGGCGCTGGCGACGGACCCCCATTACCGCTCGCTGTTCCGCGACGCCGAACCCGCGGCCGTACCGGGGCACGTGAACGCACCACCCGTGCCGTACGGTGCGCACACTCCCGCGCTGCCGGAGCCGGAGACCGGGGCACGGACACGGCCGGAGGACCGCGAGGCGGAGCCGGCGGTGGCGACCGTATCCGCGGGGCCGTCCGGCAGCACCCCGTACGGCGGGCCGGACAGTCGGCGAGGCGGCGGCCGGGGCCGGGCCTGGCTCGCGCTGGGTGCGGTGGCACTCGCCGCGCCGTTGACGGTCTGGCTGCTCCCAGGAGCGGACAGCGGGGACTCCGGAAAGGCGCCCACGACCGGGGGCACCGCCTCCGCGCCCGGCACCGCGTCCCGGCCGGCCACCACCGCTCCGGCGGCAGGACCGCCGGACCATATCGTGAACGACCGTGTCTCGCAGGACCGCTGGAGCCTGTCGGAGGATCCGGCGGAGGCGGCGCAGGGCATCGGCTTCTGTGACCTGGCCGGCCTCACCGAGGCCACACCGCCGACCGGCCTGCGGTCCTCCGTCGCGCACACCACCGGCTCGGACACCGCCTCGGTGGCGCTGCGCCCCCAGGGCGCGGGACAGGGAAAGCGGCCCGCGCCGTACTACGTCTCCGTGGGGGTCCGGCCCCCGCACGAGACGGACCGCTCCACCGGCAAGCCCCTTCCGTCCACCGGTACGGGCACCGGGTTCACCAGCAGGCCCGTCGATCTCTACTCCGCCTGGTCCTCGGGCGGGACCATCAAGCTCAGGTATCCCGACGACTTCCGGGCCCACTTCGGCGAACGGACCGTCGACGCTCTCCCGGTGGGCGACGACCTGGGCGACTGGACGGTGATCCTCTATCACGTCGAGGGCGGGCCGGCGAAGTACACACCCGTCGCGTGCAACGGATTCCACGCCTGAGTCGCCCCGGTCGGCCCGCCACCCGGACGGAACAGCTGCCGCACCGGCCACGCGGCAAGGGTCGCGGCGGCAGTGGGGGATCCGGTTTCTTCCGGTCGACGTTCCATCCGTCGTCACCGGGCGGAGCCCGCGCGGGTCCCTCGGGACGGTGCCTGGTCGCTCCCGAGGGGCTCTCGGAACCGGACGGGTGCGCGGAAGCGGGCGCGTCGGGCGGCTCTGCGGAACGTGGTGAGCACCGCCGGGCCCGCCGGGGTGACGCACACGAAGTTGGTGACGGCGCTACCGGTGTCCCAGCCGAGGGAGGTGGCGAGGTCGAAGGCGAGGTAGCGGTGCCACTGCTCGGTGAACGGCAGCCCGGGGAGGTAGGCGATGGAGCTGTGCGGGTCGAGGGAGAAGGGCCACAAGGAGAGGTTGAGCAGGAGGACCTCGCGGCGGCCGCTGGCGCGGGGCAGGAAGCCGGCGGGCATGCCGCCGAAGGCGCAGCCGAACATCTGGTACGGCATCCAGGGCCCGAAGCCGCCCGTGATCAGCGCGGGACGAGTCCCGATGCGGGCCGAGCCGGTACGGTGCCCGGCCCGCATCGCGGACGCCCGTGGTGAGCCCGCGCGCATCCGGAATATGAGCAGAGGTGACGCGGAGTTGCCCGCGCTCTAGGCTGGAGGGTGCAGCTGGTTCGCCCTGTCCGCCAGGCAGGGTGTCGTAAGAGGGAACCCGGTGGAAATCCGGGACTGCCCCGCAGCGGCGAGTGGGAACGACCGCCGTCATACGCACTGGATCCGAGCGGATCCGGGAAGCGACGGCCAGTGGGAATCTGCCTCGGCAGGTGTGCCCGCGAGTCCGAAGACCTGCCCGTTGCCCGTACGTGACCGATCGGGTGCGGATATCCCGGTGACCTCGTGGGCGGGTCGGCGTACATACCAGACGGATGAGCGCGCCGAGGGCGCGACCAGTCGGTCCGGTTCGTCATCCCTTCGCGTCCGCGTCCCGTCTCCGGGAGCTTCAGGAGTCATCTCGCGAAGGAGATTTCCGTGACAGCGAAGCCGACAGCCCCGGCAGCACGGGCCACCGTGTACGGCTACCCCCGCCAGGGTGCGAACCGCGAACTGAAGAAGGCCATCGAGGGTTACTGGAGGGGCCGCGTCACCGTCGGCGCCCTCCGGGAAACGGCAGCCGACCTGCGCCGGTCCAACTGGCGGGAACTGGCGGACACCGGCGTCCACGAGGTGCCCACCGGTGACTTCTCGTATGACGACCACATCCTGGACACCAGTGTCATGGTAGGCGCCGTGCCCCAGCGGCACCGTGCGGCCGTCGAGGCCGATGCCCTGGACGGTTACTTCGCGATGGCCCGCGGCACCCAGGACGTGGCGCCGCTGGAGATGACCAAGTGGTTCGACACCAACTACCACTACCTCGTTCCCGAACTCGGCCCGGACACCGTCTTCACCGCCGATTCCGCCAAGCAGGTGGGCGAGCTGACGGAAGCCCTCACACTCGGGCACACCGCCCGGCCGGTGCTCGTCGGCCCCGTCACGTATCTTCTGCTGGCCAAGCCCGCCCCCGGCGTGGCGGCGGATTTCGCACCGCTGACCCTGCTGGACCGGCTGCTGCCCGTCTACGCCGAGGTGCTCGCCGACCTGCGTGCCGCCGGGGCCGAGTGGGTCCAGCTCGACGAGCCCGCACTGGTCCAGGACCGCACGTCGGCCGAGCTGGACGCCGCCGCCCGCGCCTATCGCGACCTCGGCTGCCTGAGCGACCGGCCGAAGCTGCTCGTCGCCTCCTACTTCGACCGGCTCGGTGAAGCTCTGCCCGTCCTGGCGAAGGCCCCGATCGACGGCCTGGCGCTCGACTTCACGGACGCCGCCGCGGCCAACCTCGAAGACCTCGCGGCCGCCGGAGGGCTGCCCGGCAAGCGGCTCGTCGCGGGCGTCGTCAACGGCCGCAACATCTGGATCAACGACTACGAGAAATCGCTGGCCACCCTCGCCACCCTCCTCGGCCTCGCCGACCAGGTCGACGTGGCCGCCTCCTGCTCCCTGCTGCACGTCCCGCTCGACGCGGCGGCCGAACGGGACATCGACCCGCAGATCCTTCGCTGGCTCGCCTTCGCCCGCCAGAAGACCGCCGAGATCGTCACCCTCGCCAAGGGGCTCGCCCAGGGCACCGACGCCGTCGCCGCGGAGATCGCCGCGAACCGCGCCGACCTCGCCTCCCGCAAGAATTCCCCGATCACCCGCGACTCCGCTGTACGGGCCAGGACCGCGACCATCACCGACGCCGACGGCCGTCGCTCACAGCCTTACGACGAGCGTGCTTCCGCCCAGCGCGCCCACCTCAAACTGCCGTTGCTGCCGACGACCACCATCGGCTCGTTCCCGCAGACCGCCGACCTGCGCACGGCCCGCGCCGACCTGCGCGCGGGCCGGATCGACACGGCCGGTTACGAAGAGCGGATCACCACCGAAATCGGCGAGGTCATCTCCTTCCAGGAGAAGACGGGCATCGACGTCCTGGTGCACGGCGAGGCCGAACGCAACGACATGGTCCAGTACTTCGCCGAGCAGCTCACCGGCTACCTCGCCACCCAGCACGGCTGGGTCCAGTCGTACGGCACCCGCTACGTCCGCCCGCCGATCCTGGCCGGCGACATCTCCCGGCCCGCACCGATGACGGTGCGCTGGACCTCGTACGCCCAGTCGCTCACCGACCGCCCGGTCAAGGGCATGCTGACAGGCCCCGTCACCATGCTCGCCTGGTCCTTCGTTCGCGACGACCAGCCGTTGGGCGACACCGCCCGCCAGGTCGCCCTCGCCCTGCGCGACGAGGTGGCCGACCTGGAAACCGCGGGCACATCGGTCATCCAGGTCGACGAACCCGCCCTGCGCGAGACCCTGCCACTGCGCGCGGCGGACCGGCCCGCCTACCTGGACTGGGCCACCGAGTCGTTCCGCCTGACCACCGGCGCCGTACGCCCGGACACCCAGATCCACACCCACATGTGCTATGCCGAATTCGGCGACATCGTCCAGGCCATCGATGACCTCGACGCCGACGTCATCAGCCTGGAGGCCGCCCGCTCCCACATGCAGGTCGCGCGCGAACTGGCCGCGCACGGCTACCCGCGCGAGGCCGGCCCCGGCGTGTACGACATCCACTCCCCGCGCGTGCCCGACGCGGACGAGGCAGCGGCGCTTCTCCGCAAGGGACTGGAGGCCATTCCCGCCGAACGGCTGTGGGTCAACCCCGACTGCGGCCTGAAGACCCGCGGCTGGCCCGAGACCAGGGCGTCCCTGGAGAACCTGGTCACCGCGGCCCGCATCGTCCGCGCGGAACTGCCCGTCTCCTGATCCTTCGACGGCCGGGAGGAACGCGTCACGCGCCCTCCCGGCCGGTCACCACCCGCCCCGGCCCTCACCGCGTCGCCCGCGCCGGAGAGTGCGGCCGCGACCAGGCCGTCTCCTGCCTCCGCTCCCGTCGCGGCCGCGACGGAGGCCGTCCGTCGTGGCTCTCGATCCTCCGCGCGGCTTCACCACAGGACGTGGAGTCGTTCGGGTACGCGTTTGATGTTGCCCGTACGCCAGACCAACTGGTCCGCGGGCAGGGCCAGTCGCAGGGCCGGGAGGCTTTCCAGGAGCGCGGTGAGTGCTTCCGCGGCGTGCACGCGGGAGATAAGCGAGGCAGGGCAGAAGTGGGGGCCGGCCCCGAAGGCCAGGTGCGGATTGGGCGAGCGGTCGATGTCGAACCGCTCGGGTCCGTCGAACCGCTCGGGATCGAAATTGGCTCCTTCCACACAGACGAGGACCAGTTCCCCGGCCCGGATCAGGACGTCCCCCACCTGTACGTCGCCGAGCGCGATCCGGGGCAGCCCGTCCCCGATGGACAGCGTGCAGCGCAGCAGTTCTTCCACCGCGCTCGGCATCAGCTCGGGCTCGTCCCGGAGACGTCGCATCATCTCCGGGTGTCGTACCAGGGTGAGCACGGCGTGCAGCAGGAACACATACGTGCTCATCGCGCCGGCCCCGAACAGGGAGGTGACGACGGCCGCCAGCATCTCGTCGGTCAAGGTCCCGCCATCGCGGGTCGGGTCGTCCCGCAGCTCGCACAGCCTCCGGATGAGGCCCCGCTGGGATTCGCGGTCGGCGCGGACGTGCCGCAGCACGTAGGCGTAGTCCTTGTCCCAGTTGGCGGTGCACCCTTCGAACACGGCGGGGCTGGTGACAAAGCCGAGGTCCAGGCCGGCCATGAGCCGGCGCCCGTCCTCACGCGGCAGGCCGAGCACTTCGCAGACCATGGCCGCGGCGTAGGGCTCGGCGAAGCGCTCCCGCAGATCGACCGGTGGGCCTTCCTCGACCATGCTGTCGATCAGCTCGTGCGCCCGCTCGCGCATCCACTCGGCCGACGCCGGGCCGGACCGGGGACCGAATGCCCTGAGCACCTCCTGGTGGAGGCCCGCGCTGTTGACGTTCCCCATGGTGTTGACGACCTCCGGGGGGATCGTCAAGGCGTACTGGCGCGGCATGCCCGGAGCGGCCGTCGCGCGCAGGCTGAAGTGTTCGCCGTCCTCAAGGACCTGCCGGGCGAGGGCGTAATTGCTGACGAGCCACGCGTCGTCGCCGGTGAGCGTCCGCACCCGGGCGATCGGGCTTTCCTGCCGTAGCCGCGCGCACTCGGCCGGCACGACGTCGCCCCGCCGGGAGAGCGGCCATTCCACCGGCGCGTACGCCCGGTCGGTCTGGGGGGAGGTGGTGGGTGATGACATGGTGGGCTGCTTTCTGTCCGGGTCGTCTTCTCGCGGTGAACGGGCGGCTCGCGCTGGACGGGCGGCTCGCGGTGAACGGGCGGCCGGGGTGTCAGTCCTGGCAGGCGACGATGGCGTAGCCCTGGTTGTCGGCCGGTCTCAGACCGACCACACGGTCGCTGAACAGCAGGCGCCCCAGCGCCATGACCGTGTGGTAGCAGTGGACGGAGGAAGCCACGCCCAGGATGCTCGGGCTGTCCACGAAGAACGGCAGCTCGGCATCGACGTAGCTCTGCACCACCTGCACCTGCCTGGTGGTGGGGAAGGCTCCGGGGTCCAGCCTCTTGGCGAGGAACTGGTACGCCATCTCGTCCCGCACGGCCCGCAGCTCGGTATCGGTGAGCAGCGCGGTCAGCGCTCGCGCCCGGACCTCCTGATACGCGGGCTCTTCCAGGAAGTCGGACAACGGCCGGGCCCGCACCCGGTCCGCCGGCTTGCCCGCATCCTCCAGAGCGCCCTGAATCCGCCGCCGGACACCCCGCAGTTGCTTGGCCGCGCTTCTGCGCGCGTCCGCGAGCTCGTAGCCGAAGGCTTCACACATCGCGTCGAGATAGAGGTCGGCGTAGATCACGTCGACCACGTCGAAGTGTGCCGCCGCCCAGGAAATCGCGTGGGCCAGGCGCCGGCGGCTGAAGTAACTGTTGCCCGTGCTCACTCCGAAGAGCGCGTGATCCCCCTGCTGGAGGATGACGTCGCTCCGTGCTCCGAGCGGCACGGCGTCCACGGCGTCCACGGCGTCCACGGCGGGATCGGCACGTGACGGTAGTTCGCCTTGAGACATGGAACCTCACCCAAAGCAACGACAATCTTACACAGGGTGATATTCCGCATATGACAGAAGACCATGCGGCGCTTCACCCGAATGAGTGCACAAGGGTTTCCGGCCGCGGAGGCGGATGAGCTCGGCGCACTTCGACGGCATCAGCCGGCGCGGGCCGCCGGGCATCCCCGGTCACGGGGCGTCTCACGCCTCCGTCACCCTCCGGGGCGAGCCTGATCAGGGCGATTCCGTGGCAAGTACACAGAGTGATCGAGGAGAACGGCGACAGTGCGCCCCTGGCCACCAGAGCCCTGCGGGATGAACGACCGGGACGTGAAAGGCCGCGTCGGCGGACGCCCCGGAGACGGCGGAGCGGGTGTGCGACGCCCTGTCCGCACGCCGGACGCCTTCTTTCCCCGTTCCATATCCGTGACCCGCGTGCGAGGGAGAACCATGAGCGAGGCACAGTCCGCAAGTGGCCGGTCGATGACATCCGGGTCAGCGGGAAAGCCGCAGGCGCCCGACGATCGTGACGGCGGCGCGACCGACCTTCGGCGTACCGGAATCCATCCGGATTTCTGGTACCCGGTCGCCGTATCGGGCAGCGTGGCGCGGAGCAAAGCGTTCGCCGCCCGATTCGCGGGTCAGCGGATCGCGCTGTACCGGGGCGGGAGTGGCGCGGTCTACGCGCTGGAGGACCGATGCGCTCACCGTCAGGTGCCTCTGAGCATGGGTGTCGTGGAGGGCGAGACACTGCGCTGCTGCTACCACGCCTGGACCTATCGGGGAAACGGCCGTATCTCACAGATCCCGTATTTGCCCAAGGGTGCCGAGCGGCCGCCGCGTGGTGTGCGCTCCTATCCGGTCAGGGAAGCCTACGGTCTGGTGTTCGTCTTTCCCGGCGACCCGGAGAAGGCCGCCACGACACCGCTGCCCGAGCTGCCGGAGTTCCATTCGGCCCGGCACAGGACCATGGTGTTCTCGCGCACGGTGCGCTGCCATTACTCGTTCATGCACGAGAATCTCCTCGACATGAATCATCAATTCCTGCACCGGGGGATCCTCGGCAGGATTCAGCCCGAATTCCTCGGTTCCGACAGCGACGCGCGATCGGTGGAGGCGCGGTACCTCTTCGTTCCCGCCGGCGGGAAGAAGGACCGTGGCGCCGGCCTGCTGTCCGCCGAAGGGATCGGTGGCGGCAACTCGCCCGACGTCATCACCGTCCGCACCGCGTACCCCTACCAAACGCTCCTGGCCGTGCCCCAGAAGGCCGAACTCCCGGCCTTCTCGCTCTGGGCGGCCTACGTGCCGGTGGACGCCGAGCAGCGCGTCTGTCACACGTACGGTCTGCTCATGATCGCGAAGCCACCGGTCCCGGGAGCCCTCCGCCTCGCCTGGCCGTTGATCCGGCGTTTCACGGAACGGGTGTTCGCCGAGGACCGGATGGCGGTCGAGGCCGAGCAGCGGGCCTGGGACGAGCAGGGCGAGGACTGGAACCAGGAAGTCTTCCCGCTGATCCTCAAGGTCCGCGAGGTACTGCGCGACAACGGCGTCCCGATCCGCCCCGAATCCGCGCTGGGCGGTGCCTCCGCCCTCTGCGGCGCCGCGTCGCCGGCCGACCCGGCCCCGTCCGTGGCCCCCCACGGGGCCGGCTGACCCGACGAGGCTGCCCGGCCACGCCCGCTCCGGACCCATGAGCCGGAAGAACGCCTGCCGCCCGGCCCGGTGAAATGTGCGGATTAAACGATAAGGCGGCGGGGTTATGCCGGGTCGGAGCCGACTCGCAGAAGTGGGTCGGGCGGATGGAGGCATGACCGTGCACGGTGAGTACAAGGTCCCCGGCGGCAAGCTCGTGGTCGTCGACCTGGACACGGACGGCGGCGCGCTGCGGAACGTCCGCGTGGCCGGCGACTTCTTCCTCGAACCGGACGAGGCGATCCTCGCCATCGACGCGGCGCTGGAGGGCGCACCGGCCGACACCGACGCCGCCGGCCTCGCCGCCCGTATCGAGGCCGCGCTCCCCGCAGGCACCGTGATGTACGGCCTGACCGCCGAGGGCGTCGCCGTCGCCGTACGCCGCGCGGTGGCGCGCGCCACCGACTGGACGGACTACGACTGGCAGCTCATCCACGAGGCCCCCGAGTCCCCCGCCCTCCACATGGCGCTGGACGAGGTCATCACCACCGAGGTCGCGGCCGGTCGCCGCCCACCCACCCTCCGGATCTGGGAATGGGCCGCCCCCGCCGTGGTGATCGGCAGCTTCCAGTCCCTGCGCAACGAGGTGGACCCGGAGGGCGCCGCCCGGCACGACGTCACGGTCGTCCGGCGCATCTCCGGAGGCGGAGCCATGTTCATCGAGCCTGGCAACACGATCACCTACTCCCTCTCCGTCCCCGACTCCCTGGTCAAGGGGCTCACCTTCGCCGACAGTTACGCCTACCTCGACGACTGGGTCCTGGGCGCGCTCGGCGACATGGGCGTCAACGCCTGGTACCAGCCGCTCAACGACATCACCACGGACGCCGGGAAGGTCGCGGGCGCCGCCCAGAAGCGCATCGTGAGCGGCACGGGCGCTGTGCTGCACCACGTGACGATGGCGTACGACATCGACGCGGACAAAATGCTCGATGTCCTCCGTATCGGCCGGGAGAAGCTGTCCGACAAGGGCACCAAGAGCGCCAAGAAGCGTGTGGACCCGCTGCGCCGCCAGACCGGCCTGCCACGTGAGGCCGTCATCGACCGGATGATCGACTCCTTCCGAGGCCGTTACGGCCTCACGGCCGGCCAGGTCACGTCCGAGGAGATGACCCAGGCCCGCGAACTGGCCGCGACGAAGTTCAGCACCGCCGAGTGGACGGCCCGGGTGCCGTAGCCGTACGGCACCCGGGCGCTCTGCGGGACCGCCACTCAGGCGGTCCCGGTCCGCCGGGCCGGCAGTGTCAGGGCGACGTACAGCAGCATGGAGGCCGCGAGGCCGACCGCCCAGCCGTAGTCCGCGAGCGGTTCGAGGAAGGGGATCAGGCCGTCCTCGGGGAACGGGCCCTGGCCCGGGGCCGAGTGGGAGCCGCCGACGGCCAGGACACCGCCGACGGCGAAGGCCAGCACCGCCCGGATGTTCCAGCCGTTGGTGTACCAGTAGCGTCCGCCGGCCCGGTAGAGGTCCGCGAGGTCGAGGACGGTGCGGCGGACGATCCAGTAGTCGGCGATCAGAATGCCCGCGACCGTACCGAGCAGGCCGCCCACCAGCCCGAGCCAGGTGAAGATGTACAGCTCCGGGGTGGCGGTGAGCTTCCACGGCATGACGAGGACCCCGACCACACCCGTGATGAGCGCGCCCGTACGGAAGTTGATGACCTTCGGCGCCAGGTTGGCGAGGTCGTACGCGGGCGAGACGACGTTGGCCGCGATGTTCACCGAGATCGTGGCGATCAGTACGGTCACCAGCGCGAAGAGCAGCCCGAAGACGTTGTCGGTCTTGGCGGCGAGCGCGACCGGGTCCCAGACGGCGGCGCCGTACACCGCCTGCGAGCCGGAGGTGACGAAGACCGACAGCAGGGCGAACGCCGTCATGGTCGTCGGCAGGCCGAGCGTCTGTCCCCAGATCTGGGCGCGCTGCCCCGCACCGAAGCGGGTGAAGTCGGGGATGTTCAGCGACAGGGTGGCCCAGAAGGCGATCATTCCCATGAGCGACGGGAAGAAGACGGGCCAGAAGTCCGCGCCCCAGCCCAGCTCGGACGGCTGGTCGAGCAGCGGGCCGACGCCGCCCGCCTTGACGGTGATCCAGACGAGCAGCACCAGCGCACCGACGAGCACGAAGGGCGCGGCCCAGTTCTCGAAGCGCCGCAGGGTGTCCATCCCCCGGTAGATGATGGCGAGTTCGAGTGCCCAGAAGAGGACGAAGCACACCCAGAGGGTCCACGGTTGGCCGCCGACCTCCGACGCCTCCGCCCAGCCGCCGAAGATCTTGCCGAGCAGGACGAAGATGCCCTGTCCGCCGATCCAGGTCTGGATCCCGAACCACGCGCAGGCGACGGCCGCCCTGATCAGCGCGGGCAGGTTGGCGCCGCGCAGCCCGAAGGAGGCGCGGGCGAGCACGGGGAACGGGATGCCGTATTTGGGTCCCGCGTGCCCGGTCAGCAGCATCGGGAACAGCACGATCAGATTGGCCAGCGCGATCGTGAGGACCGCCTGTTTCCAGTCCATGCCCAGGGCGACCAGGCCGGAGGCGAGCATCCAGGAGGGGATGTTGTGCGCCATGCCGACCCAGAGCGCGGCGAAGTTGTACGTGGTCCAGCGGCGGCGCGCGACCGGGACGGGCAGCAGGTCGTCGTTGACGAAACGGGGGTCGTCCGGCACCGCGCCTGGCGGTAGTCCGACGCGGCCCTGGGGATCGGCGGGCGGACCGGTTATCGGCCCTTCGGAGGGAGCGGGCGGTACGGTCGCGGTCATCGCGCGGACCCTTCGTCCGGGTACGGGTACGGGTACGGGTACGGGTACGGGTACGGGTACGGGTACGGGTACGGGTACGGGTACGGGTACGGGTACGGGTACGGATACGGGTTCAGCCGGCCACAGCCACAGCCGGATACGGCCAGGCGCGGGCTCAGTCCTGGAGCGCGGGGATGACCTCCTCGCCGTACACCTCGATCGTCTCTTCCTTCGCGTCGTGCATGGCGTAGACCGCGAACTGGTCGACGCCCAGCGCGCGCAGCGCCTTCAGCTTCTCGATGTGCGCCTCGGCCGGCCCGAGCAGGCAGAACCGGTCGACGATCTCATCGGGGACGAAATCCGCCGACGGGTTTCCCGCCCGGCCGTGGTGGCTGTAGTCGTACCCCTCACGCTGTTTGACGTACGAGGTCAGCGCGTCGGGTACGAGCCCGGAGTGCTCGCCGTACCGGGAGACCAGATCGGCGACATGGTTCCCGACCATTCCGCCGAACCACCGGCACTGCTCCCGCGCGTGCGCCAGGTCGTCGCCGACATAGGCGGGCGCGGCCACGCAGATGGTGACGGAGTCCGGGTCGCGCCCGGCGTCCGAGGCCGCCGTACGGACCGCCTGGACCATCCACTCGGTGAGGAAGGGGTCCGCGAGCTGGAGGATGAAGCCGTCGGCCTTCTGCCCTGCCAGGGCCAGCGCCCTGGGGCCGTACGCGGCCATCCACACCGGCAGCTTCCCCTCCCGGATCCAGGGCAGCCGGATCTCCTGTCCGTCGACCAGGGCCGCCCGCCCCTCCGCCAGATCGCGGATGGCGTCGATCGCCTCGCCCAGCCGGGCCAGGGAGTTGGGCTTGCGGCCGGCGACGCGCATCGCCGAGTCGCCGCGCCCGATGCCGCACACCGTGCGGTTGCCGTACATCTCGTTCAGGGTGGCGAAGGTGGAGGCGGTCACCTCCCAGGTCCTGGTGGACGGGTTGGTGACCATGGGACCCACGGTCAGCCGGGTGGTGTGCTCCAGGATGCGACTGTAGATGACGAACGGCTCCTGCCAGAGCACGGCCGAGTCGAAGGTCCAGCCGTAGCGGAAGCCGTTGCGCTCGGCGCGCCGCATGAGTCCGACGACCGCCGAGGCCGGCGGGTCGGTCTGGAGGACGAGTCCGAAGTCCATGGCCTGGCCACTCCTAGCTTTCGTGAGGCGTGATCAAGGGGAGCCGCTGATCACGTGAGGTACTGGCAGGTCGAGCGGGGGGTGTACTGGCCGTGTCCCGCCCGACCGGTGAACTTCCGCCGGTCGATGACGAGTTCGCCCCGGGACAGGACGGTCTCCACCTGCCCGGTGATCCGCTTGCCCTCGTACGCGGAGTAGTCGACGTTCATGTGGTGCGTCTCGGCGGAGACGGTCTGCTCGGCGGCCGGGTCGTAGATGACGACATCGGCGTCGGCGCCCGGTGCGATGGTGCCCTTGCGCGGGTAGAGGCCGAACATCCGGGCCGGGCTCGCGCAGGCGATCTCGATCCAGCGGCGGCGGGTGAGCCGCCCCTCGACGACGGCCTGATGGAGCAGGTCCATCCGGTTCTCCACCCCCGGCAGCCCGTTGGGGATCTTGGAGAAGTCGCCGCGCCCCAGCTCCTTCTGGCCGCTGAAGCAGAACGGGCAGTGGTCCGTGGAGACCACCTGGAGGTCGTTGGTGCGCAGTCCGCGCCAGAGCGCTTCCTGGTGCTCCCTGGGGCGCAGCGGCGTGGAGCAGACGTACTTGGAGCCCTCGAAGTCCGGTTCCGCGAGGTTGTCGGTGGAGAGGAAGAGGTACTGCGGGCAGGTCTCGCCGAAGACGGGCAGACCCTTGTCGCGGGCGGCCGCCAGCTCGGCGACGGCTTCCTCGGCCGAGACGTGCACGACGTACAGCGGGGCGTCCGCGACCCGCGCGAGCTGGATCGCCCGGTGCGTGGCCTCGGCCTCCAGCAGGACCTTGCGTACCTCTCCGTGGTAGCGCGGATCGGTGCGGCCGGCGGCCAGGGCCTGTTCGACGAGTACGTCGATGGCGATGCCGTTCTCGGCGTGCATCATGATCAACCCGCCGTTGTGGGAGGCGCGTTGCATGGCACGGAGGATCTTGCCGTCGTCGCTGTAGAAGACCCCGGGGTACGCCATGAAGAGCTTGAACGAGGTGATGCCCTCCTGGACGAGGAGGTCCATCTCCTTGAGCGTGTGCTCGTTGACGTCGGCCACGATCATGTGGAAGGCGTAGTCGATGGCGCAGACGCCGTCGGCCTTCGCGTACCAGGCGTCGAGTCCCTGGCGCAGTGCCTGGCCGGGCGACTGGACGGCGAAGTCCACGATGGTGGTGGTGCCGCCCCAGGCGGCCGCCCGGGTGCCGGTCTCGAAGGTGTCGGAGGCGAAGGTGCCGCCGAACGGCAGCTCCATGTGGGTGTGGGCGTCGACACCGCCCGGGATGACGTACTTGCCGGTGGCGTCGATCGTACGGTCGGCGGTCCAGCCCTCGGCGACGTCGGAGCCGTGGGCGGCCAGGGCGACGATCCGGCTGTCCTCGATCAGGACATCGGCATGGGTCTCGTCAGCGGCGGTGATGACGAGCCCGCCACGGATCAGCGTGCGGGTGTGGGTGCTCATGGGATGGGTGGCTCCCTTCGATGGCCGGTCCGGTGGCTGATCCGTCGGCGGGGACGGGACCTGGTTCTAGGCGGTGTGCAGGGCCCGTTCGAGGATCGCGGCGCCCTCTTCCGCCTCGGCGACGGTCAGGGAGAGCGGTGGCGCGATCCGCAGCACGCTGGTGTTGTGGCCGCCGCCCTTGCCGATCAGCAGCCCGCCCTCGCGCGCCGCTTCGAGTACGGCGGCCGCCCGTTCGGGGGATGCCTCGCCCGTGCCGGGCTCGACCAGCTCGATGCCGATCATCAGCCCCCTGCCGCGCACCTCGCGGACGGATTCGACACCGGAGCCGATCGCCCGCAGCCGCTCGATCAGCAGTCCGCCGACCCGGCGGGCGTTGCCCTGGAGGTCGTGCTCCAGCAGATACCCGAGGTTGGCGAGGCCGGCCGCCATGGTGACGGGGCTGCCGCCGAAGGTCGAGATGGAGTTGGCGTCCAGGCAGTTCATGATCTCGGCGCGGGCGACGACCCCGCCGATGGACATGCCGTTCCCGATCCCCTTGGCGAAGGTGAGGATGTCCGGCGGGCCGTTCTGCGCGTGGGCCTGCCAGCCCCAGAAGTGGTCGCCGGTACGGCCCCAGCCGGTCTGCACCTCGTCACTGATCCACAGGATGCCGTGCCGGGCGAGGACTTCGCGGAACGCGGCGTACAGCCCGTCCGGCGGGAGGGTGAAGCCGCCGACGCCCTGCACCGGTTCGGCGATCAGCGCGGCGGGCGCGCGGGTGTGCCCGAGCAGGTCCTCCAGATCGGCGACGCACGCCTCGATGAACCGCTCGTCGGTGAGACCGGCGTACGGGCCGCGGGTGCGGACGCCACCGTGCACGTACAGCGTCTGGAGCGGGGAGAGGCCGGTCGGCGACCAGCCGCGGTTGCCGGTGATGGAGACCGTGGAGAAGGAGCGGCCGTGGTAGCTGTTGCGCATGGCCAGGATCTGGTTCGACGCGCGGTACGTGGTCGCCAGCAGCAGTGCGGTGTCGTTGGCCTCGGTGCCCGAGGTGGTGAAGAAGACCCGGGCGTCCGGGATGCCGGACAGGGTCGCGATCCGCTCGGCGAGGTCGACCATGGGGCGGTTCAGGTAGAGCGTGGACGAGTGGATGATCCGCCCGGCCTGCTCGCTCACCGCCTTGGTGACCTCGGGGAGGGCGTGGGCGGTCATGGTGGTGAGGATGCCGCCGAAGAAGTCGAGATAGCGGTTGCCGTCCGCGTCCCAGACATGCCGGCCCTCGCCGTGGGTGAGCTCGATCGGCTCCTGGTAGTAGAGCGCGAGCCAGTCGGGGAGGACGCCGCGGTGGCGGTCGTGGAGGTGCGTCACGGCTGAACCAGTCCTTCGTACGCGTCGGGGCGGCGGTCCCGGTAGAACGCCCACTGCTGCCGGACCTCGTCGATCACACCGAAGTCCAGGTCGCGTACGAGCAGTTCCTCCGCCTTGTCACTGGCGACCTCGCCGACGAACTGGCCACGGGGGTCGACGAAGTAGCTGGTGCCGTAGAAGTCGTTGTCGCCGTACTCCTCCTGACCGACGCGGTTGATCGCGGCGATGAAGTACTCGTTGGCGACGGCGGCGGCCGGCTGTTCCAGCTGCCAGAGGTAGCCGGACAGGCCCCGGGAGGTGGCGGAGGGGTTGTAGACGAGCTGGGCGCCGTTCAGTCCGAGCTGGCGCCAGCCCTCCGGGAAGTGGCGGTCGTAGCAGATGTAGACGCCCACCCGGCCCACGGCGGTGTCGAAGACGGGCCAGCCCGCGTTGCCGGGCTTGAAGTAGTACTTCTCCCAGAACCCCTTGACCTGCGGAATGTGATGCTTGCGGTACTTGCCGAGGTACGAGCCGTCGGCATCGATCACGGCGGCGGTGTTGTAGTAGAAGCCGGACTGCTCGACCTCGAAGACCGGTACGACGATGACCATCCCGGTCTCCCGGGCCAGCTCGCGCATCCTGGTGACGGTCGGCCCGTCCGGGACGGGCTCGGCCCAGCGGTAGTGCTCCGGCTCCTGCACCTGGCAGAAGTACGGGGCGTTGAACACTTCCTGGAAGCCGATCACCTGAGCGCCCTGCCGGGCCGCCTCGCGGGCGTGCTCCTCATGCTTGGCGATCATGGATTCGGTGTCGCCGGTCCAGGTCGCCTGGACGAGTGCGGCGCGTACGACTGCGGCCACGGGCTGCTCCTTCGGCGGGGGCGTCGATGAGCTTCTACGCACGTAGACGCGGTGCGTAGGAGGAGAACCTAAGCCCCGTCACACACGGGGGCAAGACCATCGTCGTTAACCCGCAGAGTCGATCAAGTTTCACACCCGAGCGGTCGACGTCGGACGTTGTGAATCAAATCGGGCCAGATGAAGCGGTCCGGGCAGAGCGGACCAGACGGAGCGGACCAGCGGCAAGGGACCGGTCTTCGCGTGCTGCCGCCGGCGTGGGCGTGGGAGGTCAGACGTTCGCGATGCCCGCCGCGCGCAGCGCGTGGACGAGGTCGTGCACGCGGGACATCGAGACCGCGCGTGCGGCGTCGAGCAGCTGCGGGACCAGGCGGACCGGATCGGGTGCGGCCACGCGCACCGCGTCCGCCGGCGTACGGGTCTGCACGAAGGCGCTGAGCAACGCCTTCGCCTCGGGCGCGCGCCCCGCCTCGCCCAGCGCGAGAACCGCGTCGGTGATCTCGTCGGCGGGACGAGCCGCCCCCTGGCGCAGCAGATGACCGCAGTCGCCGTCCCGGCCGGCCGCGGCGAGCGCCCCGGCCGCGGCGGCGAGCTGCGCGGGCGGCAGCCACGCCGCTTCCCAGAGCAGCTCGGCCCAGTCGGCGCCGAGCCCGGCGCGGTGCAGTTCGGCGGCGAGCAGGGGCAGCTGTGCCGGGGGCCGCCCGGCGGCTTCGCAGAGCACCACATGCGCCTCGCCGGTACGTCCTTCGGCCCGCAGCCGGATCAGCGCGGCGACGGTCCGGGCGGCGGCCTGCCGGTCCTCCGGCGCGTACGCGGGCGCGGCCTCACCGGTGGGCGCGGCGGGCACCCCGCCGAAGCGGGCTCCGCGCGGGGCGGCGGGCGCGTACGGGGGCGCCCCCGGCGCGGGCTCCGGAACGGCGGCCTCCTCACCGGGGGTGCCGGACTCGCCCGTCCCGTCGGCCTCATCGATCTCCAGCCCGGCGAACCGGGCGCCGCGCGGCGCCCGCCGGGGCGCGGGCACGCGCTTCTTCCCCTTGGACTCCTTGGGTCCCTTGGGCGTCTCCTTGGGCTTCGCCGGGGCCTGCGCCCGGGACCGGGCGGAGTCCTCGGAGACGGCCGGCTCCGTGAGCTCACGGCCGCTCTCCTCCGCCGTTCCCGCCCAGTGCGGGACACCACGCGTGCCGGAAGCGCCCGGCCGTTCGGCCGGGTCCCGGGCGTCCGCCCCGGCGGCTCGCCGGCCCGGTCCTGAGCGGGCGGCGGGCGGCCCCGACTCACCGAAGGCCGCGTCCTCGTCCGGCGCCGGGTCCTCGATCCGGAACCAGCCGTCCGGGGCCGCCGGGCGCGGTGTGGCGGCGCCCCGGCCGGGAGTCGTCAAGGCGTCGATTCTCGAACGGAGTTCGGCGCAGCGGGCGGACGCGCGAGCATGGTCGTCGCGGATCCAGGCGAGGTCGTGTTCGTGCCGCTCCGCGTCGGGCGTACCGGCGGGAGCCGTCCGTACCAGACGGACCAGCTCGTCGGCCCGCCCCGCCGCGAACGCCTGCTCCCGCAGCATCAGCCGCAGCCGCTCCGCGAGTGCCTCACGCCCGCCGGGGCGCCGGTCGTGCGCGGCGACGGACGCGGCGTGCAGCCGGCGCGCCCGCTCCGTCTCCGTCGCGACGGTGTGCGGGTCGCGCCCTGCAGTCAAGTCCTGGATCAGCGATTCGACGACGTCCCAGGGCGGGATCTCCGCTCCGTCGCGGCAGGCGCGCAGGCCGTCGGGGTCGCGGTGCCCGAAGACGCCGTACCAGCCGGCCTCCGGATCGAGCAGCGCCGTCAGCTCCCGTAAGTACCGCGCGAACTCCCTTATCTCCCATGGGAGTTGATGCACCGTCATCGCTGCCCCGTCCCTGCCGCGCCGGAGGGGGGAACTCTCCGGTCCGCAGGCATTCGACCTCAGTCGTGTTACGGGACGACTACGCGCGGTTTTCCGGGAGGGTGCGGTGTGGGCGGGCGCCGCGCCGTGTGCGGCGGCGTGCCCGCCCGGTCGCGGCATCGGAACAGGGCCCGGAAAGGGGCTGGGAGGGCGCCCGGAAGGGGCTCAGAACGAGACGGCGATACCGACCTGCGGACGCTTGCCGCGCCGCGCGATCCTGGCCGGCCAGTCGATCGCCCAGAACTGCCAGGTGTACTTGCGGGAGAGCAGCTTGCGAACGGCGTCCGTCTCCGGCACGTCGAGCAGCCGCGCCGTCCCGTCGACCGCCGACGCCCCCTCGGGGATCCGCCCGCGCACATCGCAGGGCGCCACGGTGACGCGGCCGCTGTTGCGGATCCGTTTGACCTTGCCGGTGCTGGACTTGGTCCAGATGAACAGTTCGCCCCCTTCCACCGCGTGCCAGACGGGGGTGGCGACACCCGTTCCGTCCTTGCGGTAGGTGGTGAGGCTGACGTAGTGGCTGCGAGCGAGCTCGTCCAGGGTGGTCACGAACGGGAGACTACGCGGTCGAACAGTCGACCGGAGCCGGTATCCGGGCAATCCCGCGCGCCACCGTCCCGCTTTCCCTCAGTTACCTGACACTCCGCCAGGTGACTGCGGAGGCCACCCGGGAGGTCAGACGGGCGCCGGGGAGCAGCTCGTCACAAGGTCGTCCATCGACAGGCCCAGCGCCCCGGCCAGCGCCGCCACCGTGAAGAAGGCGGGCGTCGGGGCGCGGCCGGTCTCGATCTTGCGGAGGGTTTCGGCGGACAGTCCGGCGACCGCCGCGACCTCGACCATGCTGCGGGGGCCGCGCGCCTCACGGAGCAGGCGACCGAGCCGCTCGCCGCGCTCGCGCTCTTCCGGAGTGAGAGGGTTGCGTACCATTCCGTCATTCTAATACCGCCCGGGGGAAGATCCACCTTCCCACCAACCGGTATAGTTATTGGAATGGTGGAGATCAAAACCGATGAGTCCCTCGATTCCATGCGCGCCGCAGGACGCGTCGTCGCCCAGGCGCTGGCGGCGGTACGTGAGGCGGCGGCCGTGGGAGTCACGCTGCGCGCGCTCGACGAGACAGCCCGCGCCGTCCTGAGCGAGGCCGGAGCCGGCTCGCCTTTCCTCGACTATCACCCCGACTGGGCGCCGACGCCCTTCCCCGCCGTCATCTGCGCCTCCGTCAACTCCGCGATCGTGCACGGCATCCCCGACAACTACCGGCTGCACGACGGCGACCTGGTGTCCATCGACTGCGGCGCGGTCCTCGACGGCTGGGCCGGCGACTCGGCGATCAGTTTCACGGTCGGCCGCGCCCGCCCGGAGGACCTCCGGCTGATCGACACCGCCGACGAGGCTCTGGAGGCGGGAATCGCGGCGGCCGTCGTCGGCAACCGCATCGGCGACATCGCGCATGCCGTCGGCCGCGTCTGCCGTGGCGCCGGCTACGGCATCCCGGACGGCTTCGGCGGCCATGGCGTGGGCCGCACCATGCACGAGGACCCGGGCGTCCCGAACGAGGGGCGCCCCGGCCGTGGCATGGTCCTGCGGCACGGCATGGTGCTCGCGATCGAACCGATGCTGATCGCGAGCGGTACCGACCGGCACTTCACGGGCCCCGACGGCTGGACGGTCCGCACATTCGACTCCAGCCGCGCGTCCCACGCGGAGCACACGGTCGCGATCACGGACGCCGGTCCGCGCATCCTGACGCGGCTCTGACGTGGCTCTGACGCGTCTCTGACAGGGAGCGGCGACGGGAGTGGCAACGCGACCGCGGACAGATCCGCAGACAGGACCGGGCCCCGTCCTGGCCGTAAGTTCGGCCGGACGGGGCCCGGTTGACATCCTGTCAGGCGTTACGGCTTGCCCGCCGGGCTCACCACCATCGCCGAGCCGCCGCCCCTGCGGACGGTCTCCGCGGCGGCCACCCAGCGGCCGTCCGGCAGCCGCTGCACGCCGGTCGCCGCACCGATCTCCGGGTTCTGGGTGAAGGTGTGTCCCAGCGCCTCCAGCTCCTGGCGCACCGGGCTGTTCCACAGGCCCGGTTCCAGCTCCGTCGCCGCCGCGTTGCGCTGGCTGGCCCGGGGCGCCGCGATCGCGTCGACCAGCGGCAGGCCGCGGTCGAGCTTGCCCGTCAGCGTCTGGAGCACCGTCGTGATGATGGTCGCGCCGCCCGGCGAGCCGACGGCCAGGACCGGCCGGTCGTGCGCGTCGAGCACGATCGTCGGGGAGATGGACGACCGGGGCCGCTTGCCGGGGCCCGGCAGATTCGGGTCGTGGACCGCCGGGTTCGCCGGGGCGAAGGAGAAGTCCGTCAGCTCGTTGTTCAGCAGGAAACCCCGCCCCGGCACGGTGATCGCGCTGCCGCCGGTCGACTCGATGGTCAGCGTGTACGCGACGACGTTGCCCCACTTGTCGGCCGCCGTGAGGTGCGTGGTGTTCTCGCCCTCGAAGGTGGTCGGCGCGGCGGTCCCGCCCGGCGCGCACGGCGTCGGGTCGCTCGGGTCACCCGGCGCCAGCGGGCTCTTCAGTACCGCGTCGTCCTTGATCAGGCAGGCGCGCGAATCGGCGAAGCGCTGCGCGAGCAGTCCCTTCGTCGGCACGTCCTCGAAGGCCGGGTCGCCGACCCAGCGGCCCCGGTCCGCGAAGGCGACCCGGCTCGCCTCGATGAAGTGGTGCAGGTACTGCGTCCGGGTGGCCCGCGAGAGGTCCGTACGCTCCAGGATGTTGAGCGCCTCACCGACGCTCGTCCCGCCGGACGACGACGGCGCCATGCCGTAGACGCCGAGGCCCCGGTAGGAGACCTTCGTCGGCGCCTGACGCTTCGTACGGTAGGCGGAGAGGTCCTTCGCGGTCAGGTCCCCGGAGCGGACGACCCGGGTCGCGGCGGGGTCCACGGGAGGCTTGCGCACCGTACGGACGATGTCGCCGCCCAGCTCGCCCCGGTAGAGCGTGTCTATGCCCTTGCGACCCAGCTCCTCGTACGTACGAGCGAGATCGGCGTTCTTGAAGGTGGACCCGACGACGGGCAGCGCTCCGCCCGGCAGGAAGAGCTTCGCGGAGGCCGGGAAGTCGGCGAACCGGGCCTGGTTGGACGCCGTCTGGGAGCGGAAGGTGTCGTCGACGGTGAAGCCGTCCTTCGCCAGCCGCTCGGCGGGCTTCAGCAGCTGCCCCAGCGACCGGCTGCCCCACGCGTCGAGCGCGGTGTCCCAGGTGGCCGCGGTGCCGGGGGTGCCGACGCTGCGCCCGCTGGTGACGGCGTCGTCGAAGGCGAGCGGCTTGCCGTTCTCCAGGAAGAGCGAGCTGTCGGCGGACTTCGGCGCGGTCTCGCGGCCGTCGACCGTGTGGACCGTACGGGACTTGGCGTCGTAGTAGACGAAGTAGCCGCCCCCGCCGATGCCCGCGGAGTACGGCTCGGTGACGCCGAGGGCCGCGGCGGTGGCCACGGCCGCGTCCACCGCGTTGCCGCCCTTCTTCAGGACCTCGATGCCGGCGGCCGTGGCGTCCGCGTCCACGCTCGCCACGGCTCCCCCGTATCCGGCCGCCACCGGCGTCTTCACCGGCGGCGCGGGGGGCGCAGGGTGCCGCGCCAGCGGCGGCGCGGCCGCA
Organism: Streptomyces sp. NPDC051569; assembly: GCF_044454085.1. Classification (NCBI taxonomy): domain Bacteria; kingdom Bacillati; phylum Actinomycetota; class Actinomycetes; order Kitasatosporales; family Streptomycetaceae; genus Streptomyces; species Streptomyces sp. NPDC051569. The sequence goes on along the minus strand of NZ_JBITDJ010000003.1, from coordinate 275,366 downwards.
CCGACCGACAGCATGGCCGCGGTGACGGCCACGGCCGACACCTTCCGAGCAGTGGAACGACGCATTCGTACCTCCAGTCAAAAACCGTGCGGGCAGAGTAACTTCAGCACCCCTGCCCCGTCAGGACCGTCTCGAACAATGGTGCGCCGTCCCGATACGATGCGCGGCCATGAATGACGACGTACGCAACATCGTGCTCGGCGTGGTCGCCGCCGGCGTCAGCGCCGCGCTGGGCTGGCTCGCCCGTACCCACCTCTGGCACCGCAGACTCCGCAGGAAGCAGGCCTTCTTCGGACTTCCCGGGCACAGCGAGTGCCTGCTCGTCGTCAACCGCGAGGCGGGCGGCGACGGGGCGGTCCACCGCCATGACGTGTTCGCGCTGCTGGAACTCTCCGCCCTGATCAAGGACTGCGGCGCGCACGCCCAGATAGTCCAGCACGACATCGCGCGGCAGGGCTTCGGGGAGCGTACGGAGTTCTGCCTCGGCGGACCGGCCTCGAACCGCCGGATGACCGCTCATCTCAGCTCCCTGCTGCCGGGGGTGAGGGTCAATACGGACGTCGAGCCGGGCCCGGACCGGGGCGCGTTCCGGATCGGCACGGAGATGTACCGCGCCGAGCCGGGTGTCGCCGAGTACGTCCTGCTGGCGCGGCTGACCGCCGGGGAGGAGTCGCGGCCGGTCTTCCTCTTCTGCGGCCAGCGGGCCATCACCAACCAGGCGGCCTCCCGCTATCTGGCCCGTCACCACGAGAAGCTGGCCCGCAAGCACGGCGGCGACTCGTTCTGTCTGCTGCTGAAGGTGGTGAATTCGGCGGCGTACGGCCCCGATGTGGTGGAGCTGGTCGCCGACGTGACCCGGGCGGCCCAGGCTGCCCCGGAGCGGGACACGGCCCGACCGGCACGCAGCTGACCTTCTCCCCGTCCGGCGGCGGACCGTCGTATCCGCCGGTACCGCCGCACGAGAAGTGATCTCCGGCTGCTGCCGGACGGACCATCGCCCCTGAGCTGCCGCCTGCCTGGCAGCAGCGTCCCTGGTTCGGCCGGGAGCGCCCACGGCCTCTGTTCCCGGAGATCGGCACGCGCGTTCCGATGGAGAGCGGCGAGATCACCGTCACCACAGGGATGAAGGTCAAATCGTAGTCGAGATCCGGGGCGGCCGGTCTGCCGGTGGGGGGAACACTCCGGGCCGCTCCGGGACCCAGCGCGGGCCGTGCCGAGGCCGGTTCGAACGGGGCTTCCGGGCAAGGGACTTCGCTTCGGGCGGGCGGGCGGGTGCGTGGCGGCCGCCTGTCGCGGGCCTGAGGGCTCGGCTTCTCGCGGGCCTGAGTACCCGGCTTCTCGCGGGCCTCAGGACTCGGCGGCCTCCGCGTACACCTGGGCCAGCTCGGGCGAACCGGTGGCTGCCCAGCTGAGGCCCGCCTCGACCACCTGGAGCTCCCGTCCGGACGCCAGCCGCACCACAGGACGGCCGCCGGGCCAGACGTGCCAGGCCGCGCCGGGGACCGTACGGACGATCACGGTACCCAGGTAGAGTCCGGCGTCGTTGCCCAGCCAGGGCAACTCCTCCGGGTCGTCGCGCCAGCGCGGCGTCAGCTGGTCGAGCGCCCCCAAGGAGGCCGGTGAGTCGTCCAGTTCGAGGCCGCCGCGCCCTGCCCGGACACGCAGCAGCTCGCACTCGGAGAGCAGCTCGGCCACACCGTCGGGAGCGCCCCCGACGGCGGTGGCGAGCGACGTCCCGCGATAGCCGTCACGCCGCTTGCGCCAGTTGTCCAAGATGTTCATACCGCTCAGCTTGCCCGCTCCCCGTCCGGCACACCACAGGGCGCGCGGAGGCGCGCGGCCCGGACGGGGGCTGTGGTTCGGAGGCCGAGGCCAAGAGATCGAGGCTCAGAGATCGCGGCTCAGACGTCGAGGCTCAGAGGTTGAGGTCGACCACGACCGGGGCGTGGTCCGAGGCGCCCTTGCCCTTGCGCTCCTCGCGGTCGACATAGCTGTCCTTGACGGCCCCGGCGAACGGGGCGTTCCCGTACACCAGGTCGATGCGCATGCCCCTGTTCTTCGGGAAGCGCAGCTCGCGGTAGTCCCAGTAGGTGTAGGGATGGTCGTACTTGAGGGGGCGGGGCACCACATCGGTCAGCCCCTCCTCGCGCAGCGCGGCGAGGGCGGCCCGCTCGGCCGGGGTGACATGGGTGGCCCCCTCGAAGAGGGACGGGTCCCAGACGTCCTCGTCGGTCGGGGCGACGTTGAAGTCGCCGAGGACGGCGAACGGGCGGGTGCCCACCGCGTCGTCCGCCACCGCCTTGCCCAGCGCCTCGAACCAGCGCAGCTTGTACGCGTAGTGGTCGTGGCCGACCTCGCGGCCGTTGGGCACGTAGACCGACCAGAGGCGGACCGGGCCGCAGGTCGCCGCGACCGCGCGCGGCTCCCGTACCCCTTCGTACTCCGGGCCTTCCGGCAGGCCCTTGACGATGTCCGTCAGGCCGACCCGGGAGATCAGCGCCACCCCGTTCCACCGGCCGGTGGCGTGGACCGCCGACTCGTACCCCAGCTCACGCAGCTGGTCCGCGGGGAACTGCTCCTCGGTGCACTTGGTCTCCTGGACGCACAGCACGTCCGTGCCGCTGCTCTCCAGCCAGGGCAGCAGCCGGGGCAGCCGGGCGGTGATCGAATTGACGTTCCAGGTCGCGATGCGCATGGGAGACAGCCTATCGGCGGGGTCCGACAGTCACAGTTCGGTGGACTCCCCCGGCGCGAGACGGCCGTGGTCGGCGCCGCCCAGGGAGCCGATCTGCGTGTCGTAGATCGGCCGGGCCAGGTCCGTGAGCAGCGCGTCGTGGACGTCGAACGCGCGCCGTGGCCTGACCTCCCGTACGTACTCGATCACCTCGGAGATCTTGCTCCACGGTGCCTGCACGGGCAGCAGCAGGGTGTCGACCGGGTGGCCGGGGACGGTCAGCGCGTCGCCCGGGTGGAAGACCGAGCCGTCCACGAGATAGCCCACATTGGTGATGCGGGGGATGTCCGGGTGGATGACGGCGTGGAGTTCGCCGTGCACCTGGACATCGAACCCGGCCGCGGCGAACGTATCGCCGTGGCCGACCGTGTGGACGCGGCCGGGGAAGGCGGCGGAGACCTGCTCGGCGACACTGCGCAGCGTCCACAGCTCCGCCGCCGGATTGGCTTCGAGACCGGCCCGCAGCCGCGCCTCGTCGAAGTGGTCGGGGTGCTCGTGCGTCACGAGGATGACGTCCGCGCCGGTCGCGGCGTCCTCCTCGGAGAAGCCGCCGGGGTCGATGACGAGCGTGCGCCCGTCCTTCTCCAGCCGGACGCAGGCGTGCGTCTTCTTGGTGAGTTTCACGGCTGACCACCTCTCTCGTCGGTCTCGTAGCTCGCGTGGCTCGCGTGGCTCGCGTGGCTCGCGTGGCTCGCGTGGCTCGCGTGGCTCGCGTGGCTCGCGTGGCTCGCGTGGCTCGCGTGGCTCGCGTAGCTCGCGCCGGGCGCCTCTTCCTCCCTGACCATCCTGCTACGCGCCGGGGGTCGTCTCCTCCTGGATCACGGCCCGCGCCACCCGGAACGCGGCGTTCGCGGCCGGCACCCCGCAGTAGACGGCGGTCTGGATCAGCACTTCCTTGATCTCGGCGGGGGTGAGGCCGTTGCGCAGCGCGGCCCTGGTATGGAAGGCCAGCTCCTCCAGGTGCCCGCCCGCGACCATCGCGGTCAGCGTCACGGCGCTGCGGGTGCGCCGGTCCAGGCCCTCCCTGCTCCACACCTCGCCCCAGGCGTAGCGGGTGATCAGCTCCTGGAAGTCGCCGTCGAAGGCGTCGGTGTCCAAGGCGCGGTCCACATGGGCGTCTCCCAGGACCTGCCGCCGTATCCGCAGCCCCGCCTCGTACGGGTCGGGACGCCCGCTGGTCACCGCCTCGGGCTGTTCGGCGGGAGCGATCTCGGCGACCGGACCGACCATCGCGGAGAGCGACGGCGCGGGCATCCGCTCGGGCATCACGGTCAGGCCGGTGGCGGTGTCGGACGGGTTGTACCAGGCGGTGGAGAAGTGGTGGGCCAGCAGGTCCGTGACGGCGGCCGGCTGTTCGACGGGCGCCAGATGGGAGGCGCCGGGGACCAGCGCGAGCCGGGCGTCCGGGATTCCGGCGACCAGGGTGCGTGCCTCGGCGGGGCCGGTGACCTGGTCCTCCGCCCCGACCAGGACAAGGGTCGGCACGGCGATACGGGCCAGCTCGGCCCGGATGTCGAAGGCGGCGAGCGCCTCGCAGGAGGCGATGTAGCAGCCGGGGTCGGTGGTGCGGACCATCTGGACGGCCCATTCGACGATGGCGGGCTGGGCGGCGGCGAAGACCGGCGTGAACCAGCGCTCGGGGGCGGTACGGGCCACCGGGTCCAGGCCGTTGGCGCGGACGATCACGCCGCGCTGGCGGAACTCGTCGGCGGTGCCGAACCGGGGCGAGGCGGCCACCACGGCGAGCGACGCGATCCGGTCGGGGCGGCGCAGCGCCAGTTCGGCACCGATGGCGGCCCCGATGGAACAGCCCGCGTAACCGAAGCGCTGCACTCCGAGCCCGTCGAGCGTGGCCAGCAGCCGTTCCGCGAGTTCGGGGACGCTGGTGGCGGGGTGCGCGGGGGCGCCCCCGTGGCCCGGCAGGTCGAAGCGGAGCACCCGCCACTGGCGGGTGAGTTCGGGTACCTGCCGGTCCCACATATGCCAGGTCGTCCCGAGGGAGGGGCCGAGGATCAGGACCGGGGCGTCCTCGGGACCGTCCATGCGGTATTGCAGGGTCTTGAGGGTCGTCGTCGTCTCACTCACCCGCTCACGCTCCCACACCTCACAATTTCTCACGGGAGAGGGTCGGGACACTCGCCGGAGCGCCCCCTGTATCCGCCGCCGGACGAAGGCCCTCCACATCCGGCTTCACCTACCCGCGCTTCGTCGTCTTGACGTGGGTGTGCCCCGCCCACCGGGCAAGAAGTCGCTCTCCTTCGGCCTCGGCCTCGACCCGGTCAGGACTTCAGGACTTCAGGACTTCAGGGCCACGAGGACCTGCTTCGCCGTGTCGACACTCGACTGCGGGTTCTGGCCGGTGACGAGGTTGCCGTCGACGACGACCTTGCTCGTCCAGGCCGGGCCCGCTTCGATGACCGCGCCCAACTCGCGCAGCTTCGCCTCGACGAAGTACGGGGACCCGTCGCCCAGCCCGCCCTGGTGTTCCTCCTCGTCGGTGAAGGTGGTGAGCTTGCGGCCGGCGAAGACGAAGCCGCCGTCCTCACGGACCGCGCTGAGCAGGGCCGCCGGTCCGTGGCAGAGGGCGGCGACGATCCGGCCGGCGCCGTTGACCTCGTCCAGGAGCCGGCCGAGGCCGGCGTCGTGCGCGAGGTCGGCCATCGGGCCGTGGCCGCCGGGGATGTAGACGGCGTCGTAGTCGGCCGCCGAGACCTCGGCGAGTACGAGCGGCTTGGCCAGTTCGTCCGCCATGGAGTCCAGGTACGACCGGAAGCGCTTCGCGTCGGCCTCCGCCACTGAGCCGCTCTCGTTGAGGCTGATGGGGTCGACGGTGGGGCGTGCGCCGCCCGGCGTGGCGATGTCCACCTGTACGCCGGCGTCACGCAGCACCTTGTGGGAGGCGGCGACCTCCTCGGCCCAGTAGCCGGTGGGGTGCGCCGTGCCGTCGGCGAGCGTCAGCGTGTCCGCTGCGGAGACGATCATCAGGATCTTTGCCATGGCGCGTTTTCCTCGGTTTCCTTGTCGATCACTTGTCGATCCCGGGCGGCCGCGATGACGACCGCCCCTGTGCGGCACTTACCCGCCACAGTGGGGACAACGGCAGCCTCCATCAAAATTCATCCATTAAGCTCGGCCCCGTCATAACTTTCCTTATGGGAAGAGAGTTGCGTGCGCGATCTTGATCTGCTGTCGGCCTTCCTGGAGATCTACCGGGGCGGCTCGATCACCGCCGCCGCGTCCAGGCTGGGACTGACGCAGCCCGCCGTGAGTGGACGGCTCGCGCGGCTGGAGGAGCAACTCGGCGGGCCCCTGTTCGTGCGGTCCCGGCAAGGCGTGAGCCCCACCCCCAGGGGCGACGAACTGGCCCGGCGCGTCGGCCCGCCCATCGACCAGCTGCGGTACGCGTTCGCCGCCGAGGAGGGTCGCTCTGCCGACCTGGGCACCCTGGACATCGGCGGCGCCGGTGAACTGATGGCCGCCCGCGTCCTGCCCGCCCTGGCCCCACTGGCCGACCGGGGCCTGCGGCTGCGCGTCACGCTCGGCCTCGCCGAGGATCTGCTGTCGGCCCTGGCGAACGCACGCCTCGACCTGGTGGTCTCCGCGATCCGCCCGGATCTCAAGACGCTCGTGGTGACGCCGTTCGTGGACGAGGAGTTCCTGCTGGTCGGGCCGCCGGCTCTGGCCCGTACCGTCGATGCCGCGCGGCTGGCCGAGGAGCCGGTGAAGGCGCTGGCACACCTGTCGCTGGTTGCCTACGGCGAGGAGCTGCCGATCATCCGGCGCTACTGGCGCAGCGAGTTCGGCCGCCGCCCGCCCAACCGCGTATCCGTGGTGGTGCCCGACCTGCGCGCCGTGCTCGCCTCGGTGATCGCCGGCGCGGGTGTGTCCGTACTTCCCCGCTACCTCACGGAACCGGCCGTCACCGCGGGCTCGGTCGAGGTACTCCACGAGCCGGAGGCGCCCCCACTGAACACCCTCTACCTGGCCACCCGCCCGGGCGCCCTCGCCAACCCGTCCCTCGCCCTGGTTCACAACCGCCTCAAGGAACGGGCCAGGACGTGGGGTCCGCTCTAGGTGTATTGCCCTTGTCGGGTTGGGGACGTGGCCGGCGGGTGGCTGGCCTCCGAGCGCGGTGTGCTCGCGGTGGTGCTCGTCCTACGGTTGGGGTCCTTCCAGCGGCAGGTGATCGCGGTGGTACGTCGACTCGAACCAGTCCTCGATCACGATGAGCGGGCGCGTCAAGCGGATGTCTCCGATCCGCTGCGACCGTATGAGAAGGCCGAGGTCGGTCAGGGCGAACGATCCGTCGAGAGTGAAGAGGATCGTTCCCCCGTGCTCGGCCGCGTAGTCCTCCAGGAGCCACTGCTCCATCTGCTCGGGATCCCGCCCGGCCAGGGGGACACCGGCGAGGGTGGTCTGGGGTCCGGTGGCCGCCGCGAGCGCGACGCACGCGAGGTGCCCCGCGTCGTCGTAGAAGACGCTCACCCCGGCAGTGGCGAAGTCCTCCTGCGCGTAGGGACCGCCCACCGGTGTCACGGGTTCCTGGAGCGCGTGGGCGACCTCGGCCGGGGACATCCCGAGGCGCAGCGGGCCCACACCGGTGCCCGGAATCAGTTCCCAGTGCTTCCGCTCGCTGTCCTGCGGCACGGCGAGGCGCAACTGGAGGGTGCGGCAGGTGCGTTGCAGTTCTTCGTCGTGGGCGACGCCCCGGTTGCGGCGGGCACGTGTGAGTTCCGCTTGAAGTCGGGGCAGGGCCGGTGCCGCGGCCGGGCCCATGCGGTCCAGGAACGTCACGACGTGGTGCGCGGTCGCCTCGTTTTTCTCCCAGACCTCCAGCAGCGTGCGGATGACGGTGTCGGCCTCCGCCTCACCGGCGATGTCCCACACGGCGATGGCGGCGTGGAGGCGGGTCCACTCGTAGCCGGCGGTCAGCATCTCCTCCAGCCGCGGCAGTGCGGTCGCGGCGGGCGGGCCGATCCGGCCCAGCACGTCGGCGGCATCGCTTTTCCGGTGGCTGCCGAGCAGGTCGTACAGTCGGGGCACGATGTCCGCCGGGTCGCGTTCGAGCGCCCACAGGGCGGCCGTGGCGGCTGCCCGCAGATCCACGTCCTGCGCGTCGGCCGGCGGGCGGACCACGTCCAGGGCCGGTACGGCGTCGGCGCCGAACGACGCGAGCGCCTCCAGCGCGGAGGCGGCGCTATGCCACTGCTCGTGACGGAGCGCGGTGGTGACCGCCTGCGTGAGTGCGGGGACGGCAACGGGGTCGCCGAGTGCGGCCAGCGCCGAGGTCAGGGCCTTGGCGCTGAAGCCGAACTCCTGCTGCGAGTGGTCGACGGCGGCAAGACGCCGGCACAGCCGCGGCACCAGTTCGTCGGCGCCCGAGCGCAGATGGCCGGCGACCTGAACGGCGCGCCAGGCGTCGACGTCCCTGTCCAGTGCCGTCAGCAGCCCGGGAAGGGCGCGTGCGTCGTCGAGGCGTGCCAGTGCCATCACGGCTTCCTGGTGGGCGCGGCGCAGCAGCGGGTCCGACGCCGCCCACATATCCGGTCCGTGCGCGGTGCGATGTGGGGCGGCGAAGGTGGCGAGGGCCTCGCGGGCGACGTCGGTGACGGGCACGAGGGATCCGAGGGTCTCCGCCGCCGCGGCGGCGGTGGAAGGGTCCTCGGGAAGCAGGCAGTCCGCGATGAGCATGACGAGGCGTGCGTGGTTGCCCCGCCAGGTGCCGATCAGGTCCTGGGCCATGCGGATCGCGTCGTAGCGGGTGGCGGGATCCGGACTGCGGAGCTGTTCGGTGAGAAGGATCGTGCGCTCGGGCAGGCGGTGGTCCAGCACTCTGTGGAAGGTGCGCAGCAGGGCGGTGGTGGGTGCGAGAACGCGGTTGTGCCGTTCCATGTCGGCGAACGCGGCGACGATCGGCGGCGGAGCGCCCTCGGATGCCGTTTCGGCGGCGGACGTACACGCGCACGTGCCGGAACCGGCCCCGCGGACCTTCTCATCGGTCTTCGTCCGCGGCGCCGGGGTGAGCCGGCGCAGCAGGTCGATCGCCGTCGGTACCGTGCGGACGCCGATGGCTTCCGGGACGCAACGAGCGCGGTGGACGAGGGCGGCAAGCCTGATATCGGGCTCTGCCTCGGTGTCATCGGCCAGGGCATCGAGCCAGACCGTTGCGGCGGTCCGCGCTGCGGGCAGGCGTAGCGCCAGGTCGGCCATCGTCTCGACGACGAGCAGCCGTTCCACGATCCCGGACTCGGCCGGCAGCCGGCCGCCGAGAATCTCGACCGCGCGGCCGGCGTCGTCGAGGAAGAGGCCCAGGCCCTTGATCGCCGCGCGCCGCACGACCGGATCCGCGTCAGCCGCATAGGCAACGAACGCGTCGGCGCGCTCGCGCATCATCGCCGCACTGTCCGTGCAGGCCGTCGAGACGGTCCCGTCCGGTGCGAATCGGATGCCACCGTCGTCACGTTCGACGGATTCGCGTCCGATGCTGAGCAGCAACGCCACGATCGAGGCACGGTCAGGGGCCGTAGGGTCGTCGGCCAGCGCGAACAGGAACGGCAGACTCGCCGCCGTGCACGCGTACACGTCACCCTGGTGATGGGCCGCACCGTAGAAATCGCCCAGTGCCCTCTCCCGGACCCCGGGGTCGGGTGAGGCCATCGCCCGGAGCCACACCGGAAGTGAACGGCTGGGCCGTAAGCGTGGCTCATCGACGACCAGTTGACGCTGTCCACATCGTTGATCATGTACGGCACTCTGCCGCAGACCACTGACAACGGCTCGCGGTCGACCGGTTCGCGGAGGGGGTTCGGCTCAGTCGAACTCCATCCCCGCGAACGGGTCCGGCTCCCCCGTCCATGGATCCATGCCCTCGTCCCGGAGCCGTTCCTCGTCCCTGAAGTCGAGGAAGCGGGCGGTCTTCTCGCCCCAAAGGGTGGCGTCGCTGAGGGGGCAGGCCGGGAAGTCCGCCCGCAGGAGCCGCGTCAGGAACTCCGCCGTACCGCAGTCATGGAGCGACCAGCCGCCCCACGGTCAGGGGTTCCGCCGGCCGGCCCTGTCGCGGGATCCACACGAAGAGGCTGTCCTCCAGCGATCCGGCCCCGAACCGGGTCACGAACTCCCGGTGGTCGGCGGGAAAACCGGTCACACCGAGGGCGGCCGCAGACCGGTCCACCGTGTCCCCCGCCGGGTACAAGGGCGTCACGGCCCGGGTCAGTTGGTGTTGAGCGTCGTCCACGACTCCCTCTCGCCCTGCGGTATCCCGGTCGGCGGGCCGGACGAGACAGCATCCCCACCGCGGCCGCCACTTCCAACCCCGGCGCCTCCACGCCGACAGAGCCTACGAAGGGCCCCACCCGCGGAAATGGCTCCGGGGCAAACACATCGGGGGCCGCATCGCCCGCGAAGGCCGTGAGGGTCGTCGTCCCGCTCACCCGCGCCGGGTTGGTGAGCGGCGGGCGCGGCGGTGGTCACCGGGGGTGGCCGTTACCACGGATGCGGAGATCACGGGGTGGCGGTGGAGACGACGTAGACGCGGGGGAAACCGGGGTCGGTCAGGTCCACGACGACGTCCTGGCTCGGTCGGGGGTCCTCCTGCCGGTGGCTGATGCCCGCCCAGACGTGCCCGGGGAGGTCGAAGTCCCAGCCGACCGTCCTGCGGTCCCGGGGCGTGATGGTGATCTCGCCGTCCTTGAGCGCGGACCGGCTGCTGCCCATCTCGGTCAGAAAGGTGTCGAGCCGCCCGGAGGTCACGTTGAACTGGACGTACAGCCGGCTGGACTTCCAGTTGCTCGTCTCGTAGTAGCTCACGCGGGTGGCCCCGGCGGGGACCGGCACCTCGAAGATGCGGCGCTTCATGCCGGAGGGACGCAGCGGCTGGAGGTGGGTGGCCGAGGACTCGGCCTCCTTGTCCCGGCCGCTGTCGCGGCTCTGCTCGGCGGAGATCACCAGGTAGCCGGCCGGGACGCCGATGAGCAGCACGATGACGATGGCCGTCAGCCAGCGGCGGCGGATGCGGTGACGGCGGTCCTCGGGTGGCCTGCCGCCCTCGGAGGACGGCGCCGGCGACAGCCCGGTCGCGGTCATGACGGCGGTTCCTGCGTCGTACGGGTGGTACGGATGGCCTGGGCGTACCGCTCGTAGCGCTCGTGGCGTTCCACGCGGCGGCGGTTGGCGCGGCGGAAGCGGCGGGCCACCAGCCGGGCGAGGTCCGCGGCGCCGACCATGCCCGCCTCGGGGCCGAGCTGCGCCTTGACGATCCGGGCCTCGGGGCGGTAGCCGCGCCCGGTGAGATGGCGGCGGAAGGCGTCCCTGGCCGGGCCGATGAGCAGGTCGTCCGCGGCGCTGACGCCGCCCCCGATGACGAAGCAGGACGGGTCCAGGGCGGCGGCCAGATTGGCGATGCCGACGCCGAGCCACTGCCCGATGTCCTGGAACAGCTCGATACACATGGCGTCGCCCTCACGGGCCAGCTCGGTGATCAGCGGCCCGGTGATGTCGTGGACGTTGCCCTTGACGCGTTCGATGATGTTGTACGCGACCGGGGAATCGGCGACGGCCAGCTCCCTGGCCTCGCGTACGAGCGCGTTGCCGGAGCTGTACTGCTCCCAGCAGCCGCGGTTGCCGCAGGGGCAGCGGTGTCCGCCGGGCACGACCTGCATATGGCCGAATTCGCCGGCCACCCCGTACTTGCCGCGCTTGACCTGGCCGTCCTCCAGGATCGCGCCGCCGATGCCGGTGCCGAGCGTGATCATGACGAGGTGTTCCTCGCCGTGTCCGGCACCGAAGCGCCATTCGGCCCAGGCCGCGGTGTTGGCGTCGTTGTCGACCATCACGGGGACGGCGAGCCGGGACGAGATCGCGTCCCTGAGGGGTTCGTCGCGCCAGGCGAGGTGCGGCGCGAACAGCACCCTGGAGCGGTCGGCGTCCACCCAGCCGGCCGCGCCGATGCCGACGGCGTGCACGTCGTGGCGGTCGGAGAGGTCCAGGACCAGTTCCACGATGGTGTCCTCGACGACCCGGGGGCTCTTGGACTTGTCGGGGGTCTCGGTACGGATCTTCTCCAGGATGTTGCCGTCCGGGTCGACGACCCCGGCCATCACCTTCGTCCCGCCGATGTCGATGCCGACGGTCGGCACGCGGGGCGCGGTGAGCAGCGAGCGGCGTTCGCGGGTGCCGACGGTCCGCAGGACGGTGGCGCGGGCGCTGCCGCGGTGCGGGAAATCGCGGTACGTACTCATCGGCCCGGTCCCCTCGTGTCCGTCGGCTCAGGCCTGCCGTTCGTGCCGTACCGAGTGGGGCGGCTGGATGCTCGCACGAGTCGTGTCGTCCCTGTGGGGTCGGGGCCGGCCGGCCCGGGCGGGCGGCGGCGGAGGGCGGCGCCCACCACGGTCGATTCTGCCATCCGGGGCGGGGGGCGGCGCCGCGCGGCCCCGGGGCCGGTGCATCGCGCCGTACCGAGCCGCACAGCGACCCGTATGCCGTGCCCTGCCGTGCCGCGCACCGTGCCCTGCCGTGCCGCTCACCGCCCCGGGTCAGTCCTGGTCCGCCGGAGGCGCGCCGGGGGAGGTGGGGGCGGTGGCCCGCTCCAGTTCGTGGCTCAGCTCCTCCAGCTCGGAACCGCCCGCCATCTGACGGGTCAGCTCGTCCAGCGTGATCGAGTCCTTGGTGTGGCTGCCGGACATCACGCCGCGCTTGAGGAGGACGAACCGGTCGCCGACGAGGAAGGCGTGGTGCGGGTTGTGGGTGATGAGTACCACGCCGAGACCCGCGTCACGGGCGGCGGCGACGTACTTGAGCACCACCCCGGACTGCTTCACTCCGAGGGCCGCCGTCGGCTCGTCCAGGACGAGGACCTTCGCACCGAAGTGGACGGCGCGGGCGATGGCCACGCACTGGCGCTCGCCGCCGGAGAGCGTGCCGATGGGCTGGTCGACGTCGCGCAGGTCGATGCCCATGCGCAGCAGCGCGGAGCGGGTGGTCTCGCGCATCAGCCCGACGTCGAGCCGCTTGAGGGGCCCGGAGCCCTTCGTCGGTTCGGAGCCGAGGAAGAAGTTCCGCCAGACCGGCATCAGCGGTACGACGGCGAGGTCCTGGTAGACGGTGGCGATGCCCCGGTCCAGGGCCTCGCGCGGGGAGGCGAGGGTGGTGGGCTCGCCCTCGATCAGGAAGTCTCCGGCGTCGTGCCGGTGCAGCCCCGCGATGATCTTGATGAGGGTGGACTTCCCGGCGCCGTTGTCGCCCAGGACGCAGCTGATCCCGCCCGCCCGGACCTCCAGTGAGACGCCCTCCAGGGCGCGGACATTGCCGTAGTACTTACGGACGTCCTTCAGCTCGACCAGGGCCGTCACTTCGCCTCCGCGCGCTTTCGCACCCATGCGTTCAGCAGGGTGGCCAGAAGGAGCATCGCTCCGAGGAAGAACTTGAACCAGTCCGGGTTCCACTCCGCGTACACGATGCCCTTGCTGGTCATGCCGAAGATGAACGCGCCGACCGCGGAGCCGATCGCGGAGCCGTAGCCGCCGGTGATCAGACAGCCGCCGATGACGGCCGCGATGATGTAGATCAGCTCGTTGCCGACGCCCTCGCCCGACTGGACGACGTCGAACGAGAACAGCAGGTGCTGCCCGGCGACCCAGGCGGAGAACGCCACGCCCATGTAGAGGACGATCTTGGTCTTCGCCACCGGGACGCCGACCGCGCGGGCGGCTTCGGCGTTGCCGCCGGCCGCGAAGATCCAGTTGCCGAAGCGGGTCCGCAGCAGGATCCAGGTGGCCAGGGCGACCAGCACCGCCCACCAGAGAATGGTGACCTTCAGTTCGACACCACCCAGGGTCAGCTGGGAGGCGAAGAGCTTCCTGGCGGAGGAGAAGCCCTCCATGTCGCCGATGGTCCTGGTCGACACCGTGCCGCTGATCAGCTTCGTGAGACCGAGGTTGAGGCCGGTGAGCATCAGGAAGGTGCCCAGCGTGATGATGAAGCTCGGCAGCTTCGTACGGGTCAGCATGACGCCGTTGAAGAGCCCGAACGCCAGCGTGACCAGCAGCGAGACCAGGACGCCGACCCACACGTTCGCGGTCATCTGATAGCTGAACATCGAGGAGACCAGCGCGGAGCTGGTCACCATCACACCGGCGGAGAGGTCGAACTCGCCGCCGATCATCAGCAGCGCCACCGGCACCGCCATGATCCCGATCGTGGAGGCCGCGTACAGGACGGTCCCGAAGCTGGACATCCGCAGGAACGAGTCCGCCATGACCGAGAAGAAGACGAAGACCGCCAGGGCGCCGACGACCGCGCCCAGTTCGGGGCGGCCGAGCAGCTTCCGCAGCGGCGAGGTGCGCAGCAGGCGTTCGTCGCCGTCCACGGGTCTGTCCGGCCGGTCGTCCACCGGTGGCGCGGTCGCGGTCACCGGGTCCCCCGCTCCGTGTAGGACGCCAGCGCGCCGGCGTCCTTGCGGGTGATGATCTGCGGTCCGGTCAGGACCGGGCGTCCGCCGCCGAGCACATCGGCGTTGTAGCGGTAGAGCCAGAGCAGGTCCACGGCCTCGTACCCCTGGAGGTAGGGCTGCTGGTCGACGGCGAAGCCGAGCGTGCCGGCCTGCAGCAGGCCGGCGACCTTGCCGTTGAGGTCGAAGGTGTCGACCTCGGCCTTGCTGCCCGCCGATCCCTTCGCCTTGACGGCGGCGTCCGCGAAGGGGGCGCCGAGGGTGACGACGGCGTCGATGGCATGGTCGGTCTGGAGCTTCGCCTCGATCGACGCCTGGACGTCGGGCATGTTCGTACCGTCGACGTACAGGTTCTGGAGCTGCCCGCCGAAGGTCTTCTTGGCTCCGGCACAGCGCTGCTCGTGGCCGACGTTGCCCTGTTCGTGGATGACGCAGAGCGCCTTCTTCTTGCCCCGCTTGTCCAGCTCGTCGCCGACTGCCTCACCGGCGACGGTCTCGTCCTGGCCGATATGGCTGAGCGCGCCGAACGCCTGGGACTGCTCGGTGCCGGAATTCACGGTGATCACCGGTATGCCGGCCGCGACGGCCTTGGCGACGACGTCCTTCATGGCGTCGGGCTTGGCGAGCGTCACGATCAGTCCGTCGACCTTCTTGTCGATGTAGGACTGGACGAGCTGCGCCTGCTGCTGCCCCTCGTCGCTGTTCGCGTAGAGGAACTTGATGTTGTCCTTGACGGCCGCCTGCTTGGCGCCCTTCTGGACGATGTCCCAGAAGCTGTCACCGTCGCCCGAGTGCGTGACCATGGCCACGGTCCACTCGGGTGTGTTCACCACGGCCCGTCCCTGGGCGGCGGCCCGCTCGGCCCGTTCCTCGGCGCGCTTGCCGCCGGTGCTGCTGCATCCCGCGAGGGCCGTGGCCCCGAGCACCGCCGCCAGCACGGCGCCGATCGCGCGTACCCCTGTCCGAACCGTTGCCACGCCGCCGTGCCCTTCTCGCTGTCTCGTCGGTGCCGCCGGTGCGCGGTGAGCCCCGGCCCGGCCGCCCAAGTATCCGGTATGACCGCACGGCGCGTACCCATCGGGTACGCGTTCACCGGTACAGGGGGCAACGAGAGGGTTGCGGAGGGGCTACGGACCGGTCACGGGCGGGCCCGTGACCGGGTGGGGTCGAACCGGCCGCCGGACCCCCGCTACGGGCGGACGAGCAGCTGGAACTCGAAGGCGTACCGCGAGGCGCGGTAGAGGTGCGAGCCGAATTCGACGGCGCGGCCGGTGTCGTCGAAGGTGATCCGCTCCATCGTGAGCAGTGGGGCCCCGGCCGGTTCGGCCAGCCGCTCGGCCTCCCCGGCCGTGGCGGCCCGCGCCCCGACGCTCTGCCGGGCGCTGTGCAGGGTGATCCCGGCGGAGCGCATCATCCGGTAGAGGCCGGTGGCCTGCAGCCGGGCGGTGTCGCAGTCGAGCAGCCCGGCCGGCAGGTGGTTGCGGAGATACGCGATCGGCTCGTCGTGCGCGTACCGCAGCCGCTCGATCAGCCGGACCTCCGTGCCTTCCGCCACTCCGAGCGCGGCGGCGATCTCCGCCGTCGCGGGCTCGGCCGTGTTGCGCAGCACCCGGGTGGCCGGGCGCTGACCGGCCGCTTCGAGGTCGTCGTAGAGGCTGCTCAGCTCCAGCGGGCGCCTGACCTGGCTGTGCACGACCTGGGTGCCGACGCCCCGGCGGCGCACCAGCAGGCCCTTGTCGACCAGCGACTGGATGGCCTGCCGGACGGTGGGGCGGGACAGCCCGAGGCGCCCGGCCAGCTGGATCTCGTTGCCGAGCAGGCTGCCCGGCGCGAGCAGGCCTCGCTCGATGCCCGCCTCCAGCTGCTGGGCGAGCTGGAAGTAGAGCGGGACGGGGCTGGTGCGGTCCACGCCGAGCTGGAGCGGAAGGGTGGGCTCCGCCTCCTGTCCGGGCCGCGCGGGTCTCGGGTGATGGGGCACGGCGCCGAGCGTAGCCCCCGGGAATGGCGACCGGAAGTCGTGAAGTTCGATTGTCCGGACAAATGCTTGACACGGTGCGTGGGGGCCGCCACCTTGGGGCCATGCGCATCGGACTCATCGGTACGGGACGGATCGGCACCTTCCACGCGGACGTGCTCAGCCGTCATCGCGAGGTCGGTTCCCTGGTGGTCTCGGACACCGACGCGGCGCGGGCGGCACGGGTCGCGGACCGGACGGGCTCGACCGCCGCCCCCTCCGCCGACGAGGTCTTCGCGTGGGGCGTGGACGCCGTGGTGATCGCCTCCGCCACCTCGGCCCACGCCGATCTGATCAGCCGCGCCGCGCGGGCCGGACTGCCCGCCTTCTGCGAGAAGCCGATAGCGCTGGATCTGCCGGGCACGCTGGGCGCGCTGCGCGAGGTCGAGGCGGCGGGCACGGTCCTTCAGCTGGGCTTCATGCGCCGCTTCGACGCGGGGTATGTCGCGGCGCGCGAGCTCGTACGGTCGGGCGCGCTCGGCAGGCTGCACACCGTACGGGCCATCACCTCGGACCCGGCGCCGCCCCCCGCCGCGTATCTCCCGCTCTCCGGCGGTCTGTACCGCGACTGTCTGGTCCATGACTTCGACATGATGCGCTGGGTCACCGGGCGCGAGGTGGTGGAGGTGTACGCGACAGGCTCGGACGCCGGGCCCGGGATGTTCCGTGAGGCCCGCGACATCGACACCGCGGCCGCCGTGCTGACCCTCGACGACGGGACGCTCGCGACCGCCACGGCCACCCGCTGCAACGGCGCGGGCTACGACGTACGGATGGAACTGGCGGGCGAACTGGACCAGTTCGCGGTCGGCCTCGACGACCGTACGCCGATCACCTCCACCGAACCGAAGGGCCCGCCGCCCTGCGACAACCCGTGGCCGGGCTTCCTGGAACGGTTCGCCCCGGCGTACGAGGCGGAGCTGGACGCCTTCCTGCGGGTCGTGGGCGGCGAGCTGGAGAATCCGTGCGACGGCCGGGAAGCGCTGCACGCGCTGCGGATCGCCGAGGCGTGCGAGCTGTCCCGGCGCGAGCACCGCCCGGTGGCGGTGGCGGAGATCCCGGGCGGCTGACCCGGGTCCTGTCCGGCGGAAGGTGCCGGGGGTGACGCGGGCGGGCCGCTACCAGCGCACCGGCAGCCGGCGCGTGCCACGGATCAGCAGGCCCGGCAGCCAGTCGTACGGGCCGGCCGCCGGGTCGAGCGCCAGGTCGGGGCAGCGCTCCAGCAGGGTCCGGATGGCGATCCGGCCCTCCAGCCGGGCGAGCGGGGCGCCCAGACAGAAGTGGATGCCGTGGCCGAAGGCGAGATGCCCGGGACCCCGGCCGGGCGTCGTGGACCGGCGGATGTCGAAGGTGTCCGGGTCGGGGAAGCGCTCGGGGTCGCGGTCGGCGGACGCCAGCGCGATCAGCACCGTCTCGGCGGCCGGGATCACCGTGTCGCCGTACCGGACCGGCTCGCGGGTGAAGCGCGAGGTGCTGGTCTCCACCGGGCCGTCGTAGCGCAGCATCTCCTCGATCGCGCCGTCGAGCAGGGCGCCGTCCGCGCGCAAAGCGGCCAGTTGATCAGGGTGGTCGAGCAGGGCCCGCACCCCGTTGGAGAGCAGATTGACGGTTGTCTCATGTCCGGCGATCAGCAGGATGAAGGCCATGGCACGCAGTTCTGCCCGGGAGAGCCGGTCGTCGTCCTCGGCGTTGGTACGCAGCAGGGCGGACAGCAGATCGTCACCGGGCCGGGTGCGGCGCTTGTCCTCGACGAGTTCGTCGAGGTAGCCGCTGAGGTCCTCGACGGCCGCGATCGCGCTCTCCTGCCGGGACGGCGCGACGATCTCGTTGGTCCAGGCACGGAAGGTGTCACGGTCCGCCTGGGGGACGCCGAGCAGTTCGCAGATGACGGTGATGGGCAGCGGGAACGCCAGCGCGTCGACCAGGTCTCCCCGCCCGGCCGGCACCATCGCGTCGAGCAGGTCATCGGTGATCCGCTGGACGCGCGGGCGCAGGCTCTCCACGCGCCGGGCGGTGAACTCGCGGGAGATCAGCTTCCGCAGCCGGGTGTGGTCCGGCGGGTCGACGATCAGCACATGCGGGCCCATGACCAGGTCGCCCGGCAGGCCGCCGACGGCGGGCGACTTGGACAGCCGCGGATCGGCGAGTGCCGCGCGCCCCTCCTCGTACCCGACGACCAGCCAGAAGCGCCCGCCGCGCGGGTGACGGACCTCGTGGACGGGTCCCGCTTCGCGCATCCTGGCGTAGGAGGGATAGGGATCGGCGTTGAAGTCCGGACCGAGTTCTTCGAGTTCGATGACCGCCATCGGATCAGCGTACGTCGGCACCCAGCGCCCCGTCGCGCCCCATGGTCCTGTTCGCGTCATACGCCAACAGGGCTTTACAGGAACGGGGTTGAATGCTGTCGGGCCGGTGCGGTGCGGTGCGGTCAGGCTCCCAGCTCCTGGTGGCGGGCGGCCAGCCGGCGCGCGCCCTGTTCGGTGAGGGAGCCGAAGAGCCGCAGCCGTGAGATCCCGCCGTCGGGGAAGATGTCGATCCGTACGTCCGTCGCGATCACGCCCGCCGGCAGCACGAAGCGGTGGTTCGTGTCGGGCTGGAGCCGGGTCCGGGGCAGGATCTCGGTCCACTCGCCGGACACGCCGTCCCGCGAGCCGGTGTCGCGGGAGCCGCCGTCGCGGGAGCCGCCGCCCCTGGAGGTGCTGTCCCTGGAGGTGCTGTCCCTGGAGGTGCTGTCCCTGGAGGCGTTGTCACGGACGGACAGCGCGGCCCATCCGGCGGCGTTGCCCTTCAGGTACGCCGTGTCGATCTCGGCCGCGCGGATCTCCGCCTGGTCCACCAGCCGGTAGCGGATCCAGTCGTGGCCCCGGTCACGGCGCCGGCGGGTCTCCCAGCCGTCGTCCATCCGGCCGGAGCGGCCCGGCTGGATCGTGTTCGTGGCGGGCGAGTAGAAGCGGTCGGAGGCGTCCTCGACCCGGCCGCCGTTCTCCAGGGCGACGAGGTCGAACGTACCGAGGACGCCGAGCCAGGCCGGGTCGGGCGCGACCTCGCCGTACACCCGCAGCCGCGCGATACCGCCATCGGGATGCTGGTTGACCCGCAGGTGGGTGAAGCGCTGTTCGGTGTCGATCACGAAGCCGTTGGCCGCGTGGCCGCCGATGACCGTACGGGGGACGAGCGGGGTCCACTTCGCCTCGTCGCCGAGCAGGTCCTTGGGGGACGGGGAGCCCGGCAGCGAGGTGCCCTCGACCGAAACCGCCCTCGGGTAATTTCCCCGGAAGTGGGCGGTGTCGACGACGATCCCCCGGACCACCCCGGGCGCGCCGAGCCTGACCAGCGCCCAGTCGTGCTCCTCGTCGCCGGGATGCGGCCGGTCGGCGCTGATGCCGCGCCTGCGGCGCGTCTCCCAGCCGTCCATGATCTTGCCCTTGTGACCGAAGCGCTCCGGCTCGAAGGTCGCGGGCCCGGGCCGCAGCATGTTCTCGCGCTCGGCGAAGAACTCGTCGTTGGCGGCGATGACCCCGGCCCCGAGCCGCCGGTCGGCGAGGTCGGGGAGGTGGCTGAAGGGGAAGTCGGCGGTGCGGTAGTCGGCGTACGGGTCGCCGCCGCCGTACGGACCGGCGTCCCCGGTGAACGAGGGGACGGGCAACCAGGCTGTGGACAAGGTCAGTTGTTCCTTTCGAGCAGTCGGCCGGCGGGTTCGGCGAGGACGCCGGCGGACGCGATCCGGGTGCCGCGCAGCCAGGTCGACCTGACGACGCCGTGCAGGGTCTTGCCCGCGTACGCCGTCACCTGGTTGCGGTGGTGCAGCTCCGCGGGGTCGACGGTGAAGGTCTCCTCGGGCGCCAGGACCGCGAAGTCGGCGTCCCGGCCCGCCTCGATGGCGCCTTTACGGGCGAGTCCGGCCAGCGCGGCCGGGGCCGTCGACATCCACCGGGCGACCTCCTCCAGCGAGCGGCCCCGTCTGCGCGCCTCGGTCCAGATCACCGGCAGCCCCAGCTGGAGCGAGGAGATACCGCCCCAGGCGGAGGCGAAGTCCGGGGTCTTGAGCTCCGTCGTACAGGGCGAGTGGTCGGAGACGACGCAGTCGATGGTGCCGTCGATGAGCCCCTGCCAGAGCGCGTCCTGGTTGGCCGCTTCGCGGATCGGCGGGCAGCACTTGAACTCCGTCGCCCCGTCGGGGACTTCCTCGGCGGTGAGGGTGAGGAAGTGCGGGCAGGACTCGACGGTGATCCGGACCCCCGCGCGCCTGGCCGCCGCGATCAGCGGCAGCGCGTCCGACGACGACAGATGCAGCACATGGACCCGGGCGTCGAGCCGCTTCGCGTGCTCGATCAGGCCCGCGATCGCCGCGTTCTCGGCGTTCCTCGGGCGGGAGGCCAGGAAGTCGGCGTAGGCCGGGCCGCCGCGCCGGGGCGCGGTGTCCAGCTCGTGCGGGTCCTCGGCGTGCACGATCAGCAGCCCGCCGAAGCCGGTGATCTCGGCGAGCGAGCGGGCCAGCCCCTCCTGGTCCAGCGCGGGGAACTCGTCGACCCCGGAGGGCGACAGGAAACACTTGAAGCCGAAGACCCCGGCGTCGTGCAACGGCCGCAGATCCTTGACGTTGTCCGGGACGGCACCGCCCCAGAAGCCGACGTCGACATGGGCCTTCGTACGGGCCACCTCCCGCTTGGTGCGCAGATGCGCGGCCGTCGTGGTGGGCGGCAGGGAGTTGAGCGGCATATCCAGCAGCGTGGTGATCCCGCCGGCCGCCGCCGCGCGGGTGGCGGTCCGGAAACCCTCCCACGCGGTGCGGCCCGGGTCGTTCACATGGACATGGGTATCGACGAGACCGGGCAGTACGGCGTCGTCCCCCACGTCCTCCAGCCGGGCGCCGGCCGGCACCTCGGAGTCGTACGGCAGGACGGCGGCGATCCGCCCGCCGGCGACGGCTATCGCCGCGGGCCGCGCTCCCTCCGGAGTGATGACGTGCGTCGACCGCAGCACCAGGCTCACCTCGGACACCGGAGCCCCTCACTTCCACCGAACAGAGTCCACGAATGACATACGGGAAGGAAATTCAACGAAGTGTTGAAGAAGTCTTCACTCCGGATCCGGGCCCGTCAAGACCGCGCTCCCCCGGGCCCCGCGCGCCCCCGGGGTCGCCGCCCGCGCCGGGCGGGCCCGCCCTGACCGGCGCGGACGCCCCGCCGCGTCCCGGATGCCCACGGGTGGGGCCCGGTACGCTGCAGCCTTGCCCGCCCGCCGAAAGGACCGATGACGTGCCGCCGTCCAGCGCCAGCACCACCGACGCCTCCAGATCCGCCTCCGCCGGCGGCGGCGTCCAGTCCCTGGAGCGGGCGTTCGACCTGCTCGAACGGATGGCGGACGCGGGCGGCGAGGTCGGGCTGAGTGAGCTCTCGGTCAGCAGCGGGCTGCCGCTGCCCACCATCCACCGGCTGATGCGCACGCTGGTCGCCTGCGGCTATGTGCGCCAGCAGACCAACCGGCGGTACGCGCTCGGCCCGCGTCTGATCCGCCTCGGTGAGTCGGCCTCCCGGCTGCTCGGCACCTGGGCACGGCCGTATCTGGCCCGGCTGGTCGAGGAGACCGGCGAGACCGCCAACATGGCGCTGCTCGACGGCGACGACGTCGTGTACGTCGCACAGGTCCCGTCCAAACACTCGATGCGGATGTTCACCGAGGTGGGTCGCCGGGTGCTCCCGCACTCCACGGGCGTGGGCAAGGCGCTGCTCGCGCACACCCCGCCGGAGGAGGTACGGGCCCTCCTGGCCCGTACGGGCATGCCGGCCGCCACCGAGAAGACGATCACGACGCCCGACGGATTCCTGGCCGCCCTGGAGCGGATGCGGAGCGCGGGTTACGCGGTCGACGACAACGAGCAGGAGATGGGGGTCCGCTGCCTGGCCGTCCCGGTGCTGGGCGCTCCCACGGCCGCCGCCATCTCCATCTCCGGTCCGGCGGGCCGGGTGACGGACGAGGCCACGGAGAGGATCGTGCCGGTGCTCCAGGAGGTCGCGCGCGATCTCTCCGAAGCACTGGCTAACACGGCGGCGGCGCAGGGCTGAGCACCCGTCACCGCCGGGCCCGGCGCGGCGCCCGGTGCACCGACGCGGGGACCGGGGGCGCGCCGCTCCCTTCCCCGCGCCGGTGCCTCTCCCGGCACCAGGTCCGGACAGGACCTAGGTACGCGGCGCTTCTCCGAAGAGGTCGACCGCGTTCCGTACGCCCATCAGCGCCGACGCGAGCGCGCTCACCGATCCGGTCGAGCCCACGATCAGCAGCAGCGAGCGGCGCATTCTGGGGATCTCCGGGTCACCGCTCACCGCCATCGCGGCCAGAGCGGCCAGCTCGTCCTCGGCGATGGCCCGGTCCCGGAATTCGGCCGGATGACCGGCCAGTTCACGCCGGAGCCGGGAGACGGCGGCGCACAGCTCCAGCACCCTCGGGTCCTCGCCCCGCTCCGCTTTCCCGGCCTGCTCCGGCACCCTCGGCTGCCCAACACTTCGCAGCACAGCACTCCCCCTTGCCCTGGGCACGTCTTCGTCCGTGCCGGTGAATTCGACCTCTGGGGCGGTGGTCAAGCGCCAAGGTCCATGGGCAAGTTAACGCCATCTCTGGCGGTATGCGCCACTCCGCCGACAGAATGGGGCGCCCCTACGGAGGGATCTCCCCGTGATCATGAACGGGACCGCCGCGCGGTGCGCCCCACGCGCCGTCCAGGGATGCGGTATGCAGGGCGCATGGCAGGCACGGAACACCTCCCGACCCCTCCCGTCGCGGGACTGCTGCTCGCCGCCGGCGGCGGCCGCAGGCTGGGCGGGCGCCCGAAGGCGCTCCTGACGCACCGGGGCCGGCCGCTGGTCGAGCACGCCGCGCGCGCCCTGCGTGAGGGCGGCTGCGCTCCGGTGCACGTGGTGCTGGGGGCGGCCGCCGAGGAGGTACGCGACCGGGCCGACCTGCCGGGCAGTGTCCTGGTCGACAACCCCGACTGGCAGGCCGGCATGGGCTCCTCACTGCGCGCGGGGCTCGCCTCGCTGGCCGGCACGGGCGCGCGGGCCGCCCTGGTCCTCCTGGTGGACCAGCCGGGGATCGGCGCGGAGGCGGTGGCCCGGGTGGTGGCCGCTTACCGTTCGCCGGACTCGCTCGCCTCGGCCTCGTACGACGGCGGGCGCGGCCATCCCGTGCTGTTCGGCGCCCGGCGGTGGGCGGAGATCGCGGCGGACGCGCGCGGCGACCGTGGGGCGCGGGCGTATCTGAGGGCCCGGGAGAGCGCCATCGTTCTCGTCGAGTGCGGGGATGTCGCGCGGCCGTACGACATCGACACGGAGGAGGATCTGTCCCACCTTGAGTGAGGTGTGACAGACCGCCGGCTTTCCCGGCCGGACCCTGACATCGGCTCCGGCATCGGTGCTGACAACGAGACCGGCATCGAGACCGGCATCGACGCCGGGCATCAACACCGGCATCGACGCTGGATTCATTGAACTTCCACCATGAGGAAACTAACATCCACTAACCAGAAGCGCCGGACACCCCGGCCGGCGCCCGCGAAGGAGTGACCTCTCATGTCCGCACCAGCGCCGTCCCCGCTGGCCATCGTCGACGCCGAGCCCCTGCCCCGGCAGGACGAGGTACTCACCGAGGCAGCCCTCACGTTCGTGGCCGAGCTGCACCGCCGGTTCACCCCCCGCCGTGACGAGCTGCTCGCCCGCCGCGCCGAGCGCCGCGCCGAGATCGCCCGTACCTCCAGCCTGGACTTCCTGCCGCAGACCGCCTCCGTCCGCGCGGACGAGAGCTGGCGCGTCGCCCCGGCACCGGCGGCGCTGAACGACCGGCGCGTGGAGATCACCGGGCCGACGGACCGCAAGATGACCGTCAACGCCCTGAATTCGGGGGCGCGGATCTGGCTCGCGGACTTCGAGGACGCCTCCGCGCCCACCTGGGAGAACGTGGTCGGTGGCCAGCTCAGTCTGATGGACGCCTACGCCCGCCGTATCGACTTCACCGACCCGGCCTCCGGCAAGTCGTACGCCCTCAAGGCGGCGGACCAGCTCGCGACCGTCGTGATGCGCCCGCGCGGCTGGCACCTGGCGGAGCGTCACCTCCAGCTGAACGGCGAGCCGGTGCCGGGCGCACTGGTCGACTTCGGCCTCTACTTCTTCCACAACGCCAAGCGCCTCATCGAGCTGGGCAAGGGCCCGTACTTCTACCTCCCGAAGACGGAGTCGTACCTGGAGGCCCGCCTCTGGAACGACATCTTCGTCTTCGCCCAGGAGTACCTGGGCGTGGAGCAGGGCACCGTCCGCGCGACCGTGCTGATCGAGACGATCACCGCGGCGTACGAGATGGAGGAGATCCTCTACGAGCTGCGCGACCACGCCTCCGGGCTCAACGCGGGCCGCTGGGACTACCTCTTCTCGATCGTCAAGAACTTCCGTGACGGCGGAGCCAAGTTCGTCCTGCCGGACCGCAACGCCGTCACGATGACGGCGCCGTTCATGCGCGCGTACACCGAACTGCTCGTCCGCACCTGCCACAAGCGCGGCGCGCACGCCATCGGGGGCATGGCCGCCTTCATCCCGTCCCGGCGCGACGCCGAGGTCAACAAGGTCGCCTTCGAGAAGGTCAAGGCCGACAAGGACCGCGAGGCGGGCGACGGCTTCGACGGCTCCTGGGTCGCCCACCCCGACCTGGTGCCGATCGCCATGGCCTCCTTCGACGCGGTCCTCGGTGACAGGCCCAACCAGAAGGACCGGCTCCGCGAGGACGTCTCCGTCGCCGCGGGCGACCTGATCGCCATCGACTCCCTGGACGCCAGGCCCACGTACGAGGGCCTGCTCAACGCCGTCCAGGTCGGCATTCGCTACATCGAGGCCTGGCTGCGGGGATCGGGCGCGGTCGCCATCTTCAACCTGATGGAGGACGCGGCCACCGCGGAGATCTCCCGCTCGCAGATCTGGCAGTGGATCAACGCGGACGTCGAGTTCGAGCACGACGGGCAGACCGTACGGGCCACCCCGGAGCTGGCCCGCCGGCTCGCCGCCGACGATCTCAGCGCGATCCGCGAGGAGATCGGCGAGGAGGCCTTCGCCGCCGGCAGCTGGCAGCAGGCCCACGACCTGCTGCTGACGGTCGCGCTGGACGACGACTACGCGGACTTCCTGACCCTCCCGGCGTACGAGCAGCTGCGCGGCTGACCCGGCCCGCCCCCTGCACCCCACTGCCCCACCGCCCCGCCGCCCCACCCGCCTCTTCACCCCTGCACCCCGCCCCCGCCCCCGCCCCCGCCCCCTGGCAGCCGTACAGGCGCCGGGGGGCGGACGCCGGTGCGATGAGTTCCGCGTACCGGACAGGTCTGCCTTTGCATGGACACGAAACCGAGGACGGACCCGCTCGACTTCGGCCCGGCGTGCCGCGAGGTGGCCGGGCTGCTGGACACCATCACCGACGATCAGCTCACGGAGCCGACGCCATGTCCCGCGTACACGGTGGCCGACCTGCTCGCGCATCTCACCGGGCTGACGGTCGCCTTCCGGGACGCCGCCAGGAAGGACCTGGGCCCGACGACCGATACGCCGCCGAGCCCGGCGGCCCTGCCCCCACTGGCCGCCGACTGGCGGGAGGTACTGCCCCGGCAGCTCGACGGGCTCGCCGCCGCCTGGCGCTCCCCCACGGCCTGGGAGGGCGACACCCGGGTCGGCGGCGTCGACCTGCCGGGCGCGGCGATCGGGCTCTTCGGCCTGAACGAGGTGCTGGTCCACGGCTGGGACCTGGCGCGGAGCACGGGCCAGGCGTACGCCCCAGACGAGAGGAGCCTGCGGGCGCTGCGCGGGATGCTGGCGGCCGGGGCGGCGGGGAATGCGGACAGCCCGTTCGGCCCCCCGGTCGGGGTCCCCGGGGACGCCCCGCTCCTGGACCGCGTGCTCGGCCTGACGGGGCGCCGCCCGGACTGGCGCCCGGACAACTGACCCGGTCGCCCGGACCGGCGACCGGACAGCTGACCCGGGGCGCGCACCGGGAGGCCGCCCGATCGGAGGCCGCCTGACCGGAAGCCGCCTGACCGGAAGCCGAGAAGGGCGGCGGGCGGGGTCATGTCGCGTGAGCCCCGGGAACGACCGGTGAAAAGACGACCGGGGAAAACACGGTGCCGGCTCCGGTGGGGACCTGTCAGGGTGAGGGTGTGGCCATGATCGAGGAGGCGGACGGGTTCGCCACCGTCCGTGCGAGGGGACGGCTTTACGCGTACCGGGTGCGCGGACGGGGACGTGCCGGGGTCGTGCTGTGGACCGGCGGCCGGGGCGACGACCCGGACCAGGTGTTCACCGTGCCAGGGCAGGGACATCGGGCGGTGCCGGTGTTCGTGACCGGACGGCAGGCGCGCGGGTACGCGCGACGGCGGGGGCTGCGGTTGGCCGACACAGCGGTCGACACGCTGGAGCTGGCCCGGCTGTGGCACTGGCTGGACGATCCGGTCGGCCGGAAGGTACCGCCGGGCGCGGTGCTGAATGCCTGGAACTTCTTCGAGGATCTGGCGCGCGGCCTCGACGCGGCACACCGGCTTCCCGAGCAGGGCGCGGTGCACAACAGCGCCTACGAGAAGCTGTTCGGCAACGAGTCCGCCACGTGGGATCCCGGTGAGCGGCACGCCGTGCTGGAGTTGCTCACCGCCGGGGCCGATCTGTGGCATACCTGCCCGGTGATCGGGAAGCCCTGGTGAGTGAGGGCCGCGGGCGTGGCGGCCTCCGGCATGGTTCACCCTCCGTCCACCGCGCATACGGGATGATCCCGGTCGGCTCACGTAATCTCAGGACCTGTCCGATCCGCACCATGGGGAAAAGGTCCGATACGTGATCCACACGCTCCGCCGGCTGCTGCTCGTCCTGGTGCCGGTCGTCCTCGTCATCTGCGCCGCGTGCGCCGCCGCCTCCGGTGCGTCCGCCGGGCTGGCGGATCCGGCGAAGAAGGAGATCGCGATGCGGCTGGTCTCCAGCGCGGAGAACTCCTCGCTGGACTGGCAGCGGCAGTACCGCTACATCGAGGACATCGGAGACGGACGCGGCTATACCGCCGGCCTCGTGGGCTTCTGCTCCGGCTGCGGCGATCTCCTGCAGGTCGTCCAGCGGTACGAGAAGGCCCGGCCGGGCAGCGCGCTCGGGCGTTTCCTGCCCGCCCTGCGCGCGGTCGACGGCACCGACTCGCACGCGGGGCTCGGCCAACCCTTCACCGACGCCTGGAAGAAGGCCTCCGACGACTCCGCCATGCGCGCGGCCCAGGACGCGGAGCGGGACCGGCTGTACTTCAACCCCGCCGTCGCGCGCGCGAAGGCCGACCGGCTGGGCACACTCGGGCAGTTCATCTACTACGACGCGTATGTGATGCACGGCTACGGGGACAGCAGGGGCACGGTCGGTTTCCGTACGATCCGTGAGAACGCCCTGCGCAAGGCCGCGTCCCCCGCGCAGGGGGGCGGCGAGAAGGCGTATCTCAACGCGTTTCTGGACGCGCGGGCCGCCGCCATGCGCAGCGAACCGTCCCACTCCGACACCAGCCGCGTCGACACGGCCCAGCGGGTGTTCCTGCGCGCGGGCAATCTGAACCTCGATACACCGCTCGACTGGAAGGTGTACGGCGACAGTTACCACATCGCCGCCGGGTAGAGCGGCCCGGAGCCGGCGGTCGCAGCACCGCCTGACAGGCCCTCACCTCTTCTTTACATGGAACAGGTGTACGCCGCCTCGAACTGTTGGTAGGAAAGCTTCCTAACAGAAGAGCGAAGCACGTACTCCCCCCACAGGAGGTCAGGTGCCCACCCCTCACATACGCACCACACGTCGACTCAGGCTCCTTCCGCACATTCTGCTCGGCCTGGCACTGGTCGCCGTTCCCACCACGGCGCTGGCGAACACGGCGGCTCCGGGGCCGGCCGGCTCCGGCCCGACCGCCGCCCACCAGGAGGCACGCGTGACAGCCGACGGGCTCGACGACCCGGCGAAGAAGGACATCGCCATGCGGCTCGTCTCCAGCGCGGAGAACTCCTCGCTGGACTGGCAGGCGCAGTACGGCTACATCGAGGACATCGACGACGGCCGCGGCTACACGGCGGGCATCATCGGATTCTGCTCCGGCACGGGCGACATGCTGGACCTCGTCGAGCTCTACACCGATCGCGAGCCCGGCAACCCCCTCGCCCCGTACCTGCCGGCGCTGCGCCAGGTCGACGGCACGGATTCGCACCAGGGGCTCGACCCGGGCTTCACCGGCGCCTGGGAAGAGGCCGCCGGGGACCCCGCCTTCCGAACCGCGC
Organism: Streptomyces sp. NPDC051569; assembly: GCF_044454085.1. Lineage (NCBI taxonomy): Bacteria > Bacillati > Actinomycetota > Actinomycetes > Kitasatosporales > Streptomycetaceae > Streptomyces > Streptomyces sp. NPDC051569. Next base: position 246,871 of record NZ_JBITDJ010000003.1, on the reverse strand, counting down.
AGAACGACGAACGCGACCGGGTCTACTTCGACCCGGCCGTGGCGCGCGCCAAGCAGGACGGCCTGGGCACGCTCGGGCAGTTCATCTACTACGACGCCATCGTGATGCACGGCGACGGCGACGACGACACCAGCTTCGGCAGCATCCGGCAGCGGGCGCTCGACGTGGCGCGGACCCCGGCCCAGGGTGGCGACGAGACGGAGTATCTGAACGCGTACCTCGATGCCCGGGTCTGGGCCATGAACCAGGAGGAGGCGCACTCCGACACCACCCGGGTGGACACGGAACAGCGGGTCTTCCTCGACGCGGGCAATCTGAACCTGGAACCGCCGCTCGACTGGAAGGTCTACGGCGACAGGTTCCACATCGGGTGAGGCGCCGCGACGGGGCCATGTCCGGCGCGTGGCCCCGTCGCACCCGCCGGTCGCGTCCACGGCGACCGCCGGGTCGCCGCCCTCGCCGCCCTCGCCGCGTGGCCGCGCGCCGGTCACGTAGAACGCCGCGTTCCCGCAACCCTTGACACGTCCCGATCAACCAGAGGACCATCCTGACCGATTCATGACAACGTTGTCGGAACAGTCACGCGAAGGGCAGGAACGGTGTCGGACACACTGGTGCCTCGGACTCATCCAAAACGCCGGACCCCCGAACGACGGCTTCTCGGACGCCGGACCCTCGGCGGCGTCGCGGTGGCCGCCATGGCGGCCCTGGCGATGACCCTGACCGTCCCGCCCGCCTCGGCGGCCCCGGCCGGCCGGGGCGAGGTCAAGGACCCGGTCTCCTATGTCGATCCGCTGATCGGCACGACCAACGCGGGCAACACCTATCCCGGCGCCGTACAGCCCTTCGGCATGCTGGCGTGGAGCCCGCAGAACTCCCGGGGCAGCCAGGTCTCGACCCCCGCCCCGGGCGGTTACGAGTACGGCGCGACGAAGATCCGCGGCTTCAGCCTCACCCACCTCAACGGCGTCGGGTGTTACGGAGCCAACGGCGACATCCCGGTCATGCCGTACGTGGGCGACGTCGACTCCTCACCGACCGCCGACAGCACGGACGCGACGTACGCGGCCACCTTCTCCCACGCCAACGAGACCGCGAAGGCCGGCTACTACCGGGTCGGCCTGGACAGCGGCGCGAGCGCGGAGCTCACCGCCACCGCCCGCACCGGCTCCGGCCGGTTCGGATTCCCCGCCGACCGGCCGGCCAGCATGCTCTTCCGCACCTCCAACTCGGAGAGCGGCAGCGGCGACGCGACCGTCACGGTGGACGCCGCCGCCAGGACGGTGACCGGTTCGGTCAGCGCGGGCAACTTCTGCGGCCCGCAGAGCCCGAACAACCGCCACGACCTGTACACGCTGTACTTCACCGCCCACTTCGACCAGCCGTTCGCCAAGGTCGGGACCTGGACGGACAAGACCCTCAGCCCCGGGTCCACCTCGGCCACCGGCGGAACCGGTTACGGCACGACCGGTGTCCCGGCGGCGGGCAAGGGCTCCGGCGCCTATGTCACGTTCGCCGACGGCACCCGGCAGGTCCAGGCGAAGGTGGCGATCTCGTACGTCAGCGCGCGGAACGCGGAGGCCAATCTGCGCACCGAGAACCCGCCCGGCAAGAGCTTCGACGCCGTGAAGTCGGCGGCGGCCACCGCCTGGAAGCGTGAACTGGACAAGATCAAGGTGAGCGGCGGCACCGACGACCAGCGCGGCACGTTCTACACCGCGCTCTACCACTCGATGCTCGAACCCACCCTGACCAGCGATGTCGACGGCCGGTACCTGGGCGCCGACCGCACGCCGCACCAGCTGGCCAAGGGGCAGAAGGCGCAGTACGGCACCTTCTCCGGCTGGGACCAGTACCGCGCGCAGGTGCAGTTGATGGCCCTGCTCAACCCGAAGGCCGCGAGCGACTACGCCCAGTCCCTCTTCAACTTCGCCAAGCAGCGCGACGGCGAATGGGACCGCTGGCTGCTGGAGAACGGCAAGACGAGCGTGATGTCCGGCGACCCGTCGGCCGCCGCGCTGGCCGGCATCCACGCCTTCGGCGGCGATGACTTCGACGTCAAGGGCGCGCTGCGCTCGCTCATCACGGCCGCGACCGTGCCGACGGCGAACGACTCCGACAGCGCGGGCTGCAACGTCGAGTGCGTCGGGCAGCGGCCCGCTCTCGACAAGTACCTGACGCTCGGTTACGTACCGGCCGACAGCTGCCACTGCTGGGGCGGGGCGGCCGAGACGCTGGAGGACGCGGCGGCCGACTACGGCCTGTCGCGGCTCGCCGCTGCGACCGGCGACCGCGCGAACGAGAAGAAGTTCCTGGAGCGCTCCGGGAACTGGATGAACGTCTTCGACCCCAACGCCACCCCGGGCGCGGGCTACATGCGGGACCGCACGTCCGACGGGACCTGGTCCGGCGGATCGTTCAGCCCGAGCACCGAGAGCGGCTTCGTCGAGGGGACCAGCGCCCGCTACACCTGGATGGTCTACTCGGACGTGGCAGGTCTGGCCCGCGCCATGGGCGGCAACGAGGCGGCGACGGCGCGGCTCGACGCGTTCTTCCGCGCCCCGGACGGCACGTTCGACTTCTCGGCCGAGGACCCGACGCGTTACGACCCGACCAACGAGCCGGACATCAACACGCCGTACCTCTACAACTACCTGGGCGCCCCCTGGAAGACGCAGGAGACGGTCCGCGCGGAACTCGACACACTGTGGACGGACACCCCCGGCGGCATCCCGGGCAACGACGACGCCGGGACGATGTCGTCGTGGTACGTCTTCTCCGCGCTGGGCATGTATCCGCAGGTTCCCAGCCGCGCGGACCTGGTGCTCTCGGCGCCGCTCTTCCCGCACGCCGTGATCCGCACCGGACACGGCAGGACCATCACGGTCAACGCCCCGAAGGCCGGGGCCGACCACCCGTACATCCAGTCGCTGAAGACCAACGGCAGGAAGTCGACCAAGCCGTGGGTCCCCGCCTCGTTCGTCACGAACGGCGGCACCCTGGACTTCACGCTGGGCAGCGAGCCGAACACCTCGTGGGGCAGCGCTCCGGCCGACGCCCCGCCGTCCTTCCGTGAGGGCGGTGTGCCGTTCTTCACCGGGACGAATCCGGGACAGGTGAAGATCGAACCGGGCGGCGCGGCGGCGGAGTCGACGGTCAAGGTGCAGACGCTCCAGGACGCGGCCACCACGGTGCACTGGACGGCGGCACCGCCCGCCGGTCTCACGGTGACGCCGTCCGAAGGTGACTTCACGGTGCCCGGCGGCGGCTCGGCCGACGCGAAGATCGCGGTCTCGGCGGCGGCCGGCGGCCGGCCGGGCTTCTTCTCCGTGCCGGTGACCTTCGCCTCGTCCGGCGGTACGGCGCTGCCGAAGACGTCCCTGGCCGTGACGGTCGCCGCGCGCGACAGTGTGCTGTGGAACCTCAACAACGCGGGCATCTCGGCCGACGACACGAATCCGGCGGCCAACTTCGACGGCCAGGGCTGGAGTTACTCGGCGAAGGCCCTCGCGGTGGCGGGCGCTCGGCCCGGCGGCACCGTCTCGGCCGGCGGCTTCGACTTCACCTGGCCGGATGCGGAGGCCGGTGAGCCGGACAACATCGAGGTGGGCGGCGGCGGCCAGGTGCTCGACGTGTCGGCGTCGTCCGAGGGGGCCACGAAGCTGAGCCTGCTGGGCAGTGCCATCAACGGGTCGACGACCGGGACCGTGACGCTCACGTACACGGACGGCACGACGCGGCAGGCGGAGATCGGCTTCAGCGACTGGACGCTCGGGGGCGGCACCGAGCAGCCGTCGTTCGGCAATACGGTGGCCGTGCACACGGCGTACCGCGATGTGTCGGGCGGTGGCGTGGACCAGGTGGGCACGGACGTCTTCGCCCTCGCGCCGATCGCGCTGACCTCCGGCAAGCGGCTCGCGAGTGTGACGCTGCCGGTCACGGCCGACGGCGGCACGATCCACGTGTTCGCGGTGGCGACCGCCTGACGCCCGCCCGGCCCGCGCCCGGTCGAGGGCGCACGGGACATGAGGGGGTGCCCGGCAGCCGACGAGGCTGCCGGGCACCCCCTCGTCCGTGTCCGCCGGATGCCCGCCGACCCCGACCCCGACCCCGACCCCGACCCCGACCCCGACCAAGGCAACGGCAACGGCAACGGCAACGGCAACGGCAACGGCAACGGCTCATCCGGCCCCCTTGTCGCGGCTTCCCGTGACAAGGCAATCGGTCAACTTCGATCATGGCGACAGCGGCCGGGGAATCCGCTGGTCGGACATCGTCTTACGTCCCGATGAGCGCGGCGCCGCGCCGGCTCCCGCCGCGCGGGACGATTCCCCACAGAAGCCGACCGAGCGGACGCGGCCGACGGGCAGGCTTCGCTGGCCTGAAACATACGGAGCGGCCCGGCCGGACTCCTTGTCGATCTTGCGGACAGCGGCGCCCCGGAGCCACAGTGACTCCATCGCCCGCCCCACCCGAAGGAGTTGGAATGTCCAAGATCATTCGTATCGCCAAGCGCACTCTCGGCATCAGCGGCAACCTGCACGCCGCCACGTGGCCGGCCTACCCCGGCCGCTGATCACAGCCGTCAGGTGAACACCGGCGGAGCCGGGTCGGGCCGTTACGGGCCCGACCCGGCTCCGCATTTTCCGAGGAGGCTCAGCATGCCGCACCTGACGTTCGATCCGAAGATCGAGCAGCTTCTCCGCGAGCACGTGGGCACCGAGGCTTTCCGGGTCGACCCGAGAACGGTCGGCATAGCGGACGGCGCCCTGCTGCGTGAGGCGATGTCCCGCCGCACCATCCATGACTTCGAGAGCTCCGTGTTCCGTCCCGTCGAACGAACACGGGTCGACCCGGAAACGCGCAAACAGGTCATGCGGGCCCTGGCGCAGGACATACGAGCCGCCACAGCCGCCGACTCCGCCGCCTGGACCTCCGACCCCGAGCACCTGCTGGGCATATGGCCCCGAGCGGGCTCCCGGCACCTCGCGCGGCTGCTTTTCCGGCACGACCCCTGGTTCCTGCGGATGCTCGTGCGTACGCCCAACAGCAGAACGGCCATGGGCCTGGCGAAAGCCGCTCTGACGAAAGCCGTACCGACGGGATCCGTGCCGTCCCGCGCCGGCGGCGACATGGCGGAGTCAGCGCTCTCGCGGCTGCTCATGGACCCGGAGGCACCGCACCGCTCCATCGCCCTGCGGCTGTACCGGCGCACCGCCAACGCCCTGTGCTCGGCGGTCGCCGCGCTGCTCACCAACGCGGTGTACCTGGAGTCGGAGCGGCCTTCGGGCGCCCGCACGAGGGACATCTTCCTGGAGACACTGCGCCTGCTGCCTCCCTCCTGGCTCCTCTCCCGGCAGGCGGGCCGGGAATACGCGGACCTCCACCCGCTGATAGGGCCGGGGGACGGTCTCCTCCTCTGCCCGCTGCTCGCCCACAGAAATCCGCTGACCTGGGACGAGCCTTCCGTCTACGCCCCCGCGCGGTGGTCCGCCGTCACCGATCCGGAGTCGCTGACGGACTTCGTCCCGTTCGGCTCCGGGACCGACCGCTGCTGGGCCCGGTCCCAGGTGGTGCAGCTCGCCGAGTACGCGTGGGAGCGGGGCGTGGGCCGCCTCGCGGTGAATCCGTCCCAGCGCGTCGCCCGGGTCGAGGTACGGCCGATCCTCACCGTCGCCCGCCTGGACGTGAATCACGTCAGGGAAGCCCGCTCACCCGCTGTCCGCTGATCCCCTCTCCGCTGAACCCCTGTCCCTGATCGCCGCCCATCGCCCGCCGGGCTCAGTCCCCGGCCGCGATTCGCGCGAGGCGCCGTGCCTCGCTCCGCGTGGAGCGGGCGATGGTGTCCTCGTCCACCCTGGTCAGGCGACCGTCCTCGACGACGGTCCTGCCGTTGACGAGGGAGAGCGTGACCGGCGCGGCGGCGCCGAGGACCAGCGCGGCGACCGGGTCGGCGATGGAGGCGTGGGCGAGCGTGTCCATCTTCCAGAGCACCAGGTCGGCCAGTTTGCCGGCTTCGATCGAACCGATCTCGTCGGCCCGGCCGAGGACCTGGGCGCCGCCGTACGTGCCGAGGCGCAGCGCCTGCCGGGCGTTCAGGGCCGCCTCGCGATGAGCGCCGAGGCGGTTGATCAGCAGGGCGTTGCGCAGCTCGGTGTGGAGTTCGCCCGACTCGTTGGAGGCGGTGCCGTCGACACCGAGGCCGACCGGGATGCCGGCCCGGAGCATGTCGGGGACCCGGGCGATCCCGGCGGCCAGCCGGGCGTTGGAGGACGGGCAGTGCGCGACGCCCGTGCCCGTGCGGGCGAAGGCGGCGATGTCGGAGTCGTTCATATGGACGCAGTGCGCCATCCATACGTCGGAGCCGAGCCAGCCGGTCGACTCGAAGTAGTCGGTGGGTCCCCTGCCGAACAGTTCCTTGCAGAACTGTTCCTCCTCCACGGTCTCGCTGCCGTGGGTGTGCAGTCGGACGCCCTTGTGCCGCGCCAGCTCCGCTGCCTGCCGCATCAGTTCGGTGGACACGGAGAACGGTGAGCACGGGGCGACCGCGATCCGGGTCATCGCGTCGAAGGAGGCGTCGTGGTGCCTGTCGATGGTCTCCTCGGTCGCGGCGAGGGCGCTGTCGAGGGACTCGACCGCGAAGTCGGGGGGCAGCCCGCCGTCCGACTCCCCCCGGTCCATGGAGCCCCGGGCGAGGGTGAACCGTACGCCCGTCTCGGCGGCGGCCCCGATGATCGCGCCGGACAGGTCGCCGGCGCCGCGCGGGTAGACGTAGTGGTGGTCCGTCGCGGTGGTGACACCGCCCCGGGCCATCATCGCGAGGGAGCCGAGTGCGGCGGTGTGCGCCATCGGTTCGTCGATGCGCGCCCAGGTCGGGTAGAGCGCGACCAGCCAGTCGAAGAGGTTCTTGTCGGTGGCGAGTCCCCGGGTGAGCCACTGGTAGAAGTGGTGGTGCGTGTTGACCAGGCCGGGGGTGGCGAGGTGGCCGGCGCCGTCGATCCGGCGGACCACGTTCTCCAGGCGCGCGGGCGCCTTGCCCGTACCGACCGATTCGACGCGGTTGTCCGCGACGACGATGTGGCCCGAGGCGTACTCGGTGTCGTCCGCGTCCACGGTCGCGATGGCGCAGTTCTCGATGACGATGCGCGAAGCCGCCATGGCGTTCCTCTTCCGGGTCAGAGATGGGTCAGGTCCAGCGGGATCCGCGGCTCGGTTCCGTCGCGCAGGACGGTGGCCTCGATCAGGCCGTACGGCCGGTCGGCGGCGAGGTAGACGGCCCCGTCGGCGGTGACGTTCTCGATCCCGAAGGGTTCCAGGTCCACCGGGAAGTGGTGCTTGTTCGGCAGCGCGAACCGGATCTCGTCGATCTCGTCACGGCTGTCGATGACCCGCGCCCCCATCTGGTGGAGGGTCTGCTGGAGCGAGAGGGAGTACGTCTCGGCGAAGGCCTGGAGCAGGTGCTTCTTCGCCTGCCGGTAGGACTCGTCCCAGTCCGGCGCCGGCTCGTCGCCACCGGTCCAGCCGTAGCGCCAGCGGGCGGAGACGTCGGTCGCGAGGATACGGTCGTGCGCCTCCTGGAGTGTGGTGTACCGGTCCCTGGCGAACCCGGAGAATTCGGAGTTCGTCGAGTTCAGCACGGTCAGGTCCGTGAGTCCCGAGATGACCTGCCATCTCTCCCCGTCGTACGTGACCTGGGTGACGCGGGTCTCCTGGCCGGTGCGGACGAAGGAATGCCCGGTCTCCCGCGCCTCGCCGTCCCCCGTGCCGATGCGCTCCCAGCCGTACTCCTCGATCCGTACGCGCGCCTGGTGGATCGGCTCCTGGCCGGCCACGAAGTGCCGGGCGAGCTCGATGCCGAACGCCTCGGCGGATTCGATGCCGCGCTCCCTGGCGAACGCGTACACCGTGTTCTTCATGGTGTCGGTCGGCAGGACATGGGCGTTGTCGCCGAAGTGGTGGACGTCCGCCAGGTCTCCGGAGAGGGAGACCGAGACGTTCAGGTCCTTGATGTGGTGGGTGGCGCCGTCGCGCGTGATCCTGACGACGCGGGTCTCCGCCTTGCCGTACTGGTTCTGGCCGAGCGTCGTGGGCATGGCCGCTAGCTCCCTCGGTATACGGAGTAGCCGAACGGACTGAGCAGCAGCGGTACGTGGAAGTGCTCGCCGGGGCTGACGGTGAACGTGACGGCCACCTCCGGGAAGAACGGCGGACCGCCGTCGTGGGAGACCTTCGACAGGTATGTCCCGGTCTCGAAGTCGAGACGTGCGTGGGTCGTGGACTCCGGCAGCGCCGGGAGGTCCTTGCAGCGCCCGTCCGCGTCGGTCGCCGAATCCCCGAGCGCCACCCACGCGGCGTCGGGACCGGCGCGGACCGCGAGCGCCACGGGGACGCCCCCGGCGGGACGTCCGGTGCTGGTGTCCAGGATGTGGGTGGACACGGAGGCCGTACGCAAGCTCCTCACTTCCCCTCTGCCACGGGATGGCCGGCTTCCATGAGGCGGGCCAGCCGGATGCGGTTGATCTTGCCCAGCTCGGTGCGCGCGATCGCGCGCTCCCGCTCCGGCGTGTTGCGGAGCCGGGCCTTCAGCGCGTCCCGCATCCGCTCGCCGCTCAGGCCGGTGGCGCAGATCAGGAAGACGTGCCCGAAGGTGTCCTGGTAGGCCAGGTTCAGTTCGAGCGTCTCCGCGCGCACCTCGTCGGACGCGTCGCTCATGCCCCGCTGCTCGCGGGAGGAGGCCGGGTCGCCGGGGGCCGGCCGGCCGATCGGCGGATGCCCCGCCATCGCTTCGGCCAGATCGGCGTCGGCCAGCGCACCGGTCGCGGTGTCACTGGCGGCGAGGAGGGAGTCCACGGTGGCGTACGGACGACGGGCGAGCAGCTCGCTCCCCCACGCCGGACTGGCGCACACCTCGTGCAGGGCGGCGAGGGCGACGCTGCCGGGAGAGGTGTTGAAGCGGGCGAGGCCCGGTGTCGAGGTCGAAGTCACGGGCACCTCCGTGGCGGTGCTGGGCGGGCTGCACAGCTAACGCCCTGCGCGGGATCACGTCAACACTTTGTTGAATTTCGTATACCGGTCACGCGCCCGGGGCGCCGTGCTCCCTGTTCAGGTAGTTGTAGACGGTGAAGCGGCTGACTCCGAGGGCGCCCGCCACCGTCTCCACACCGTGCCGTACGGAGAAGGCGCCGCGCGCCTCCAGTATCCGTACGACGGACTGCTTGGACTTACGGTCCAGCTCGGCGAGCGGCATGCCGTGCCGGCGCTCCAGGGCGGCCAGGACGTGGTCCAGGGAATCCGACAGCTGCGGCAGCCGCACGGCCAGCAGCTCCTCGCCCTCCCAGGTGAGCACGACATCGTCGGGCTGGGCCTCGTGGGGGGCCATCAGCTCACCGCCCACGGCGTCGACCAGCGGTTTCACCGCCGCGATGAAGGGGTGGTCGGGGGAGTCGGTCACCGGCCGGCCTCCGTGGCCGCGCCGACGCCGACGGCGCCTTCCGCGCCTTCCGCCAGCACATTGACCTGGAGCGAGACCCGGGTCGCGCCGGCGGCGAGCGACGCGCGCAGCAGGGTGTACACCGCTGCCAGCACGGCGTCGGCACCCCCTTCGGCCGTGGTGCCGAACGGTCCGACATCGACGGCGTCCAGCCCGGCACCCTGGACGGCCTCACGGGCCACCACCGCGTGCGCGGGTGTCTCGTCGAGGTCGAAGGGTTCGGTCGTGAACTCCACACTCAATCGCACTGCGCCTCCACCGCCCTGGGCCGGCCTTCAGGGGCAGGGCGGCGTCCGTGGCCCCGGGCGGCTCGGGGACGACCCTAACCCGCGTCGCGCACCGTCCGGGAGGCGAGGACGCTCACCCGGCCTTCCGCGCCACCGGTACCTCCCGCGCCAGCACGGCACCCCCGGGGGAGATCTCCTCGGCCTGGCGGGCCCCTGACAGGCCGATGCCCCAGCGGGCGTCGGCCGCGCGGGCCGCGTGCTGGGCCTGTTCGCGGCCGGCCCGGCCGAGTCCGAGCAGATCGGCCGCCTGGCGGGGGCTCACGAGGAGCCGTCCGTACGTGGCGCCGGTGGCGGTGTCCTTGGCGGCGGGCCCGAGGGATTCCGCCCGGGCGATGAAACGGGTCCTGGCGTTGGGTCCGGTGCCGGGACCGTAGACCGAGCCGTCCCCGTCGAGCAGATAACCGATGTACGTCACGTCCCGCACCCGCAGGGCGGCCTCCTCGGCGCACTCGCGCACCGCCGTCGCGGCCGGATCCCGGTCCGTGGGCTCGACCGTGCCGCCGGGCAGGACCACATGGCCGTCGCGCGGATCCACCAGGACCACGACACGCCCGTCAGGGGTGAAGGCCCACAGCCAGGCCTGCTTCGCGGGCAGACCGGAGGGCACCGGGGTGTCCGGGTACCAGGGCACGTCGCGGTACGTGGCGGAAGGCCGCGGCACCACCCGCGCGCGGTGGAGTACGGAGGGCGCGCCGACCGGTTCACCGTCCTGGAGGACCTCGGGGCCCGCGCCGTCGATGCGGGCGCGCAGGGCTGCGATCATGCGCCGGGCGTCGAGCGGGAACATCCTGGCGGCGGCCTCGGCGGGAGGCAGGAACAGATACCCGGCGAGTTCGTCCGCCGGCAGCCGGATGCGTTCGATCTCGTGGTCCGCCAACTCCCCGCCGTCCCAGACGAACTGGGCCTCGCCGGGGAATCCGTACACCTCCGCCAGTTCGGGATGGTCGCGGCTGACCCAGTCGACCGCCAGCAGCCGGGTGAGCGCCGGCGTCAGGCCGAGCTCCTCGGTGCTCTCGCGGGCCGCCGCGGCCGACGGGTGCTCGTGCTGGTCCATCCCGCCGCCCGGCAGCAGCAGGGTGCCGGGGCGGTAGACGGGGTCCACGAGGAGGACCCTGCCACGGGTATCGGTGAACAGGACGGCGGAGCCGCCCCAGAAACCGGCCCGGGAGCGCGCGTACTCCGCCGGGTCCATCACCCCCACGGGCTCGCGCTGTCCGGCCGGGAGGGACGCGGCGCGCGCGGCGGATTCACTCAGGCTGTGTGTCATGCGGGGCCTCCAGGCGGGACGGCGGGACGATCCGGGCGCGCCGTGCCGGACGGGATCACGACTGTATCCAGCCTTCGGGCAACGGGTGTTGAGGGCGGGCGAAGACCCGGCGAATCCACACGATCAGGTGGTATGGGACGGGCCCGGCGCCTGCCGCGCACCGGATCGGCGAACTCCCTCCCCCGCGCCTCGCCCGTGGTGGACGATGGACGTACGGAGCACGGTCGAAGGGGGGCCTGATGGCAGAGGGCGTTTCGGTGCGCTGTCCGTCCTGCGGTCGCCACCACACCTTCATGGCGACGGTCCATCCCTGCGCGTGCGGCGCGACGGTCGCGCCGCCGGTGGCCCGTGGCGTACCCGTGGAGCCGGTCACCCACCGCACATGGGCGCAGCAGTGGGTGGCGGTCCGCTGTGGTGCGTGCGGACATCAAGGCCACTGGCCACAGCCGGAGTTGGGGTGCGCGTGCGGCACGACCCTGCGCATCCCGGTGCGCGCGGTGGATGAAGCGGCCGGGGCCGCCGGGGCGGCCACCGACCGGCGGCCCGCGCACATCCCACTGCCGCGCACCACCCCCGCGGCGCGTCCCGCGTTCCGGCCGCCGACGATCCGTACGGCCCGTGACGCGGTGACGGCCGCGGCGCTCTATCTGGGCTGGCTGGGCTTCCGGAGCGTCGTCCAGGCCGACGCGCAGCCGGCCTCCGGCATCGATCTGCGCGGCCCTGACGTGATCGCCCAGGTCGACCCGACCACCAGCCCGGCCTCGATGCGTTCCGTCGAGTGCCTCTGGCTCAACGGACTGAACGCGTCGGCGGTCAGCGTCTTCTTCGCCCTGGCGGGGTACGCGGACGACGCGCGCGCCCGCGCGGACGCCCTCGGTGTCCCGCTCTTCGTCATGGACCTCACGGGCGCCCCGCGACCGGTCAACGGCCCGGCGGACGAACTGGTCGCGGCCGGAGCGTGACGCCTGGCAGGTGACGGGACGCAAGTGACGGGACGCAGGCGGCGGACAGGTACGTGTCCCACCGGCCCTTCGCACGACGGGGGTTACGCCGGTACCCCGTGAGATCGAGCCTTCACCAGGGCGACCCGGCCAGGTGCTGAGCCCGGCCACGGTTCTGGATCCGGCCCCGGCCCTCGGCCCGATCCGTCATCGCAGCTCGCCCTCGTCGTATTCGGCGGCCGAGCCCTGGGCGGTCCGCTCGCGCAGTTCGATCCGGCGGATCTTCCCTGACACGGTCTTGGGCAGCTCGGCGAATTCGATCCGGCGGACGCGCTTGTACGGGGCGAGGACCGCGCGCGAGTGTGCGAAGAGCAGCTTCGCCGTGTCCGGGCCCGGCTCCCAGCCCTCGGCGAGGACGACGTACGCCTTGGGGACGGCCAGCCGGAGCGGATCGGGCGCGGGGACGACCGCCGCCTCCGCCACCGCCTCGTGCTCCAGCAGCGCGCTCTCCAGCTCGAAGGGCGAAATCTTGTAGTCGGATGCCTTGAACACGTCGTCGGAGCGGCCGATGTACGTGATGTAGCCGTCGTCGTCGCGGGCGCCGATGTCGCCCGTCCGGTAGTAGCCGCCGGCCATCGACGCGGCGGTCCGCCCGGGGTCGCCGTGGTACCCGGTCATCAGGCCGACCGGGTGGGCGGAGAGGTCGAGCGAGATCTCGCCCTCCCGCGCGCCGGGCGCGCCGGTGACCGGGTCGAGCAGTTCGACCGTGAAGCCCGGGGTGGGCCGTCCCATGGAACCCGTCTTGACCTTCTGGCCCGGCGAGTTGGCGACCTGCACCGCCGTCTCGGTCTGCCCGAAGCCGTCCCGGATCGTCAGGCCCCACGCGCGCCGTACGGTCTCGATCACCTCGGGGTTCAGCGGCTCCCCCGCCGCGACGACCTCGCGCGGGCGGGTGCGCAGCTGGGAGAGATCGGCCTGGATCAGCATGCGCCACACGGTGGGCGGGGCGCAGAAGCTGGTGACACCCGCGCGGTCCATCTCCGCCATCAGCCTGGCCGGGTCGAAGCGGGTGTAGTTGTGGATGAAGACGGTCGCTTCGGCGTTCCAGGGGGCGAAGAGGTTGGACCACGCGTGCTTGGCCCAGCCGGGTGAGGCGATGTTCAGATGGACGTCGCCCGGCTTGAGCCCGATCCAGTACATCGTGGCCAGGTGCCCGATCGGGTACGAGGTGTGGGTGTGCTCGACGAGCTTGGGGCGGGCGGTCGTGCCGGAGGTGAAGTACAGCATCAGCGGATCATCCGCACGGGTGACGCCGTCCGGCTCGAAGGTCTCCGGCCGCCCGTACGCGTCCTCGTACCGGAGCCAGCCGGGGACGGCTTCCCCTACGGCGGTCCTGGTGAAGCGGCCCGGAATGTCCGCGAACTTCGCGGTGTCCCCGGAGCGGACGATCACATGGCGGGCCCGGCCGCGCTCGACGCGGTCGCGCAGGTCGGTGGGGCCGAGGAGCGGGGTGGCGGGGATGACGACGGCGCGCAGCTTCATCGCGGCGAGGGCGGTCTCCCACAGCTCGACCTGGTTGCCGAGCATGACGACGATCCGGTCCTCCGCCCGTACACCCTGCTCACGCAGCCAGTTCGCGGCCCGGTTGGAGCGGGCGGACATCTCGGCGAAGGTGACGCGGGTACGGGTCCCGTCCTCCTCCGCGATGTGCAGGGCGACGCGGTCGTTGTCCTCCGCGATCCGGTCGAACCAGTCCAGCGCCCAGTTGAAGCGTTCGGGGCGCGGCCAGGCGAAGCCCTCGTACGCCGTCGCGTAATCCTCCCGGTGGGCCAGCAGGAAATCCCGGGCCGCCCGGAACTCGTCCGTCGCACTGCTCGCCGTCATGTGCTCTCCTCATCGCCGACCGTTCACCAGCATCCTGAGCATCCTGCAATTGCTGGTGCCGGTCCCACCACCCCCGGACCGGACCTAGCCACGCGTAAGGCTTCCGTACCGGATGTCGTACGAGGTGGCCGAGGTCATCGTGGCGAGCAGCCGTTCCCCCTCCTCCGACACCTCCGTGCCCTGCCGGCGGCTGAGCTTGCCGAAGGACTCGACGGTCAGGACCGCGCGGTCGCCGGTCTCCGTCAGCCGCCAGATCCCGGCCAGGAAGCCGTCGACGAGAAGCACCCGATGGGCGACGTTGCCGTGGGAGGCGCGCCCCCGGTACGCGGGCGGGACGATCCGGGCGCGGTCGGCGTGCGAGAGGAGCAGATTGTCGAACTCGGGCAGGAAGCGCGGCGGCGCCGGGGTGTTCTCGTCGGGCCTGGGGGCGTCCGGGAGATCGAAGAGTTCCACGCCGTTCTCGTCCTGGAAGACGCTGAGCCGGGGTCGCAGCCGCTCGAAGGCGTCCCGCAGCCGGGTGAGTCCCGACCAGGTCTGCATGTCCTTGACGGAGGCCGGGCCGAAGGCGCCGAGATAGCGCAGGACGGTCGCGTCCGGCGCGGGCACCTGCAGCGCAGGACGGCCGAACCAGTGCTCGGCGGTGGTCAGCGTGACTTGCCCGCTGCGGCCCCACAGCCCGCGCGGGGTGGTCTGGACGAGCGGCAGGAGACAGCGGGCGGCGACGGTGAGCGCCAGTGGATCGGCGTCGGGCCAGCACGTCAGCAGCGCCTCCCTCAGCTCCTTGACCGGTCTGGGCCGCTCTTCGACCAGTTCACGGCTGTACGCGGTGAGCCGGTCCAGGTCCACCCCGGTCAGTCCCTCGCGGAACAGCTTCAGCTCCCTCTCGCGCGCGGCCTGCACCAGCGGGCGGAGGGTGAAGCAGTCGTCGGCGGTGTGCGTGTGGAGGGTGGAGCGCATCGTGACCAGCCGGCCGGTCTCCCGGCCGGCCATCAGCGCGGACAGGTCCCCGGGGACGAAGCCGTCCAGCCGGGCGGCGAGCTGGAAGTACGGCGGTTTGACGTTCTGGGCCTGCAGTCCGAGCAGATGCGCCACGGCGTCCTTCGCGGACCGGCCGTCGCGGCGCAGCAGGAGCTGACGCTCCAGGGTGGCGCGGTTGAGGGCGCGGGTGCCGAGCACGGGGTTCGTCGACTTCGGGGCCATGCCGGGCACGCTACCGACCCTCACCGGTCCTCGGGGGCGGCGGCGGTCCTCGGCGCAGGGGCCGCCGCCGGGGCCGGGCGGGAGTCAGGGTCAGAGGAGTCAGGGTCAGCGCGCGCGGGGCCGGCTCAGCGCGCGCGGGGCCGGGCCCGGGGTCAGGGTCAGGGTCAGGGTCAGGGTCAGGGCGCGAACGCGCGGCGCACGGTCTCGTGCAGCGCCTTCCGGCGCCGTTCGTGCTCGTCCTCGGCGTCGTCCTTGGTGGCGGCAATGGTGACGCTCGCGGGCGACCAGGCGAGGGACATGGCGGTGACCAGGGTCAGGACATCGGTGGGAGCGAGGGCGGGATGGACGAGGCCGGCGCGCTGCGCGGCGGAGATGGACTCCAGTTTCAGCGTGTCGTGCCCCGGAAGGTTGGTGATCAGCTCGCCCGCCGGGACGCGCTCCAGCCGGGACCAGGTCGCCAGCCGCACCAGCTCGGGGTGGACGAGGTAGGCGTCGTACAGGCCGGTCGCGTAGCCGGGCAGGTCTTCGGCGTTCAGCGGCACCGTATTGACGATCATGTCGAGGTGCTCGCCGAAGACGGCGTCGAAGAGCCCTTCCTTGTTCCCGAAGTAGGCGTACAGCTGCGCCTTGTTCGCCCTGGCCTGGGCCGAGATCCGGTCCACCCGGGCCCCGGCGATGCCGTAGGTGGCGAATTCGGCGGTGGCCGCGTCCAGCAGTCGGCGTTTCGTGGCTTCTCCAGCGTTCATGTCCTCATCGTAAACCAACTAGTTTGTTTGACAGCCGTCGCGGCGGGCGTTACGTTCGGGCCACGAGAACAAACAAACTAGTTTGTTTCTGCTCTGGAGGTTCCCCCGTGCTCGCACCCCTGACGCTCGACCCCGCCGCCCGCCCGGCCCCCGCCTTCCTGGGCGGCGGCCCCAAGAAGCTCCTCATCGACGGGGAGTGGGTGCCCGCCCGGTCCGGCGCGACGCTGCCGACGATCGACCCGACCACCGAACAGACGCTGACCTCCTTCGCCGCCGGTGACGCCGCCGACGTCGACCTGGCCGTCGCCGCCGCGCGCCGGGCGTTCGAGGACCCGTCCTGGTCCGCCATCACCCCGTACCGGCGCAGCCGCGTACTCCTCCAGATCGCCGATGTACTGGAGGCGAACGCCGAGGAGCTGGCGACGCTGGAATCGCTCGACATGGGCGGACCGATCGGTCTCACCCGCTGGTTCGTCGACCACTCCGTCGAGGTCATCCGCCACTACGCCGGCTGGCCGACCAAGGTCTACGGCCAGACCGCGCCCTCGGACCCCTCGCAGTTGCACTACACGCTCCGCCAGCCGCTCGGCGTGGTCGGCGCGATCACCGCCTGGAACGGCCCGCTGCTCCAGGTCGCATGGAAGCTCGGCCCCGCACTGGCCACCGGCAACACTCTGGTGATCAAGCCGGCCGACCAGTCCCCGCTGACCGCGCTGCGCTTCGGGGAACTGCTGGCGGGGACCGATCTGCCGCACGGCGTCGTCAACATCGTCACCGGCATGGGCCGTACCGCCGGTGAGGCGCTCATCAACCACGCCGACGTGGACAAGATCTCCTTCACCGGCTCGACCGCCGTGGGCAAGCACATCCTGGAGGCGTCCACCGGCAACCTGAAGCGCGTCACGCTGGAGCTGGGCGGCAAGTCACCGAACATCGTCTTCGCCGACGCCGACCTCAGGACCGCCGCGGCCACCGCAGCCCTCGGCTTCTGCGCCGGGGCCGGCCAGGGCTGCGTCGCGGGCACCCGCATCTTCGTCGAGGAGTCCGTGCGCGAGGAGTTCGCCGAACTGCTCCGCGAGGAGATGGCCGCGTACACGCTCGGCGACCCGTTCCACCCGGACACCCGCATGGGACCGCTCGCCTCGCGCGGGCACTTCGAGCGCGTCACGTCCTACTTCGACGTGGCACGCGAGGACGGCGCCACCCTCCGCATCGGCGGCGAGGTCGACGCGGGCGCCGGGCTGTTCGTCCCCCCGACCCTCATCGACGACGTCACCAACGACATGCGCGTCTCGCAGGAGGAGATCTTCGGTCCGGTCGCCGCGATCATGTCCTTCACCGACGAGGCCGAAGCCGTCCGCCTCGGCAACGACACCGTCTACGGCCTGTCCGCGGGCGTCTGGACCCGCGACCTCTCGCGCGCCCACCGCGTCAGCGCCGCGCTGCGCGCAGGCACCGTCTGGGTCAATACGTACGGTCGGATGACCGCGGGCATCCTCCCCTTCGGAGGCTTCAAGCAGTCCGGCATCGGCCGCGAGCACGGCACGGAGGTGCTCGACGCGTACACCGAGACCAAGACCGTCATGGTCCAGCTCTGAGAGGACCCGCCATGGAGCCCGCCGTACGACAGGCGCTCGCGATCACCAGGTCGTCGTCCGCCGCCGACCGCACGGTCGACATCACCACCACCGGCCGCCGCTCCGGACAGCCCCGCAGGATCGAGATCTGGTTCTACCGCGCCGACGGCAGGAACTACCTGAGCGGGCTGCCCGGCAAGCGCTCCTGGAGCGCCAATCTGAAGGCGCGTCCGGCCTTCACCTTCCACCTCAAGCACGGGGTCGTCGCCGACCTCCCCGCGCGAGCGGTGCCTGTCACCGACGAGGACGAGCGGCGCCGGATCTTCACCGTCCTCGTCGACGACCTGAACCAGCCGCACAACCCCGGCCGCATCAGCCGGCCGACCAGCGTCGAGGCCTGGCTGGAAGGAAGCCCGCTCTTCGAGATCGTCTTCGACGCGTAGCGACCACGGACGAGCGGTGGCAGGCCGGACGAACGGGTGCGGCGGCCACCTGGGTGCGGTGGCCCGGAGCAGACGAGCGGCGGCCCGGAGATTCCTCCGGGCCGCCGCTCGCCGTGGTGTCGGTCCACCCGCGTCAGAAGCCGGGGGGCGGTCCCACCGGGCGGCGGGAAGGCCGTGCCAGGGAGTAGCCGGCGATGGCCGCGAGGGCCCCGAGGATGCCCCCGGCGGCCGTCCAGATCCAGCGGTCCGTCCACCAGCCGGAGGACCAGCCGTCCTCCGGCGCGCTCGCCGCCGCGTCGCCCGGCGCGTCCTCCTCCGCCGACGCGGCGGTGGCGCCGGGGACCAGCGGGGTGGCCAGGGTGCCGCCGACGGCGTGGGCGCCGCCCGCGTTCGCCGTGGTGGCCTCGATCTCCGTCCGGACCGGCAGTCCGAGGTCCTCCTCCTGCGCGTTCACCACGGTCAGGCGTACGTAGTAGCTGCCCGGCAGCGGATCGTCGGCCCACGGCTCGGCCCAGGACCTCACCACGCGCAGCGTGCAGCGCAGCTCCACCGTGGCCGCGTCGGCCGCGACCGCCCGGGTCTGCGCGCCGTACACGCACGGCTGGCGGCGGCGCAGGCCGTCGTAGACGTCGACCTGCCAGGTGGCCGCGCCCTTCCTGGTGGCTGACTCGGGCAGCGTGACCTTGGCGGTCACGGTGGGCCGCTGCCCCGCGTCGACGGGGAACACCCAGTAGAGGTAGTCACCCGTGGAGGCGCCGGCCGTGGCCCGCTGGCCGGGCCGGAACGCGGTGGCGGTACGGAACGACGTGCCGGCCTCGGTCGGTCCTGCGGCGCTGTCGGTCGTGTCGGTGGACGTGGCCGAGGGGCTCGGGGTGCTGTCGGCCTCGGCGCCGCCGGCCGCGCCGAGGAGCAGCGCGCCGGCCAGCAGGGTTCCTGTGAACATACCGGTGATACGCATCAGTTGGTCCTCCATACAGCGACACGCCAGCGGGAGACCCAGCCCCACACGAGGCCGGCGAGCAGGCCGGTGAGGACCAGCAGGCCGAGCAGCCACCAGCCGCGGCCCAGGCCGAACGCGGCGACGTCGGAAGGATCGTCGGGCGAGTCCACCAGGTCGACGGTCAGTTCGATGGGCAGGCCCGGGGTGGTCTTCACCGAGTCGGGCGCCGAGAAGGCGTTGCTGACCTGGAGGCAGACCGTCTCGACGGCCGCCCGCGCCTCCTCGTCGCTGTCGGCCTCCGGCTTGGGGTAGCGCAGGCCGGTGGAGATCACATCGGTGCGTCCGTCGCCGGCTTCGGAGCCGCGGACGATCTCCCTGCCGTGGACGGTCACGGCCCGCAGCAGCACGCCGTAGTCGTCGTCGACGGCACGGTCCGCGCCGACGCTGACCGAGGCGCGCAGTTCCTGGCCGGGCAGGACGTCCACGCGGTACCAGCGGTGCTCGGAGAACTTCTCGCGGTCGCTGTAGAGGCCCGGCTTCAGCTGGGGCGCGTCGGCGCAGCGCGCCGCCCCCTCCGTCGCGACCGGGGTGACGACGGGGTCGGCGGCCCGCTCCACCAACTGGGATACGCGGCCGGAGAGTTCGTCGGCGTGCCGTACGGAGGTGTAGGTGCCGCCGGTGGCCTCGGCGATGCAGGTCAGCTGCCGCTGGGTCTTGGCGTCGGGCACGAGGCCCAGGGTGTCGATGACGAGGTGGATGCCCTTGGCGGCGATGTCGCGCGCGACCTCGCAGGGGTCCAGTGGCGCGCAGGTGTCCTCGCCGTCGGTGATGAGCACGATGCGGCGGGTGGCGTCACCGCCTTCGAGGTCTTCGGCGGCGCCGAGGAGAGCGGGGCCGATCGGGGTCCAGCCCGTGGGGGCGAGGGTGGCGACCGCGGTCTTGGCCTCGGTACGGTCCAGCGGACCGACCGGGTACAGCTGCCGGGTGTCCTTGCAGCCGACCTCGGTGTCCTTCCCTGGGTAGTCGGCACCGAGGGTGCGGATGCCGAGCTGGACCTCCTGCGGCACCGCGTCCAGCACCTCGTTGAACGCTTGTTTCGCCGCCGCCATCCGGGACTGGCCGTCGATGTCGCGGGTCCGCATCGAACCGCTGACATCGATGACGAGATCGACCTTCGGGGCCGGTCTGCCGGTCGGTTCATCGGCCACGGCGACGGGAGGGAGGAGCCCTACAGCCAGGGTGGCCACCAGACCGCACAGCGCGGCTGCCGACCGTTTACTTATGATCATTGCCGGATGATAGTGAGAATTGAGCGACGGAACCAAACGTCATGTGACGATCCGTCAGTTATTCATCAGCCATTCGTCAGCCATCATTCCGCCTGATACTCGGCCTCGCACACGGGCAACTGACCACCCGTCGTATCACCGGGACGCGAAACCTTCGTCATCCGGTCGCCAGCGAGCGGAGGTCGGACCTCCGGCGGTCCTTCGATCTACTTGAGGCCGCGCCGGCCGTCGCCGGGTTCGCGCGCGTACCGTCCAGGACCCTCGATCCGGCGTACGGTCCCGACGCGCCGGCGGCCCCCGGTGAGCCCGGCCCGGCGGGAGACATGGCTGTGCGCCAGGGGCCGCGGACCCCTGGCGCACAGGTGACAGCAGGTCAGCGCCCCTGGTGCCCATGGGCCTTGCGGCCCCAGCTCTTGGTGTCGATCACGTGCCCGCGCTGGTCGCGCAGGGTCGCGGCGTCGCGGTTGTCCCACACGTACCTGAGGCTGCTCTGGTAGACGTCGTGCAGGGTGTCGCGGCCGGCGCCGGTGTGCACCCGGACCGACTGCTTTCCGGCCAGCCGCAGGTTCTTGAAGCGGTAGACGTGACGGCCCTCGTCGGTGAGGGTCCAGCCCCTGAGGTTCACCGCCGCCCGGCCGGTGTTGCTGACCGTCACCCACTCCGCGTTGAGGCTCCGGTTGGAGCGGTTCTCCCGTCCGGGGCTGTCGTACTGGACGGCGCCGAGGACGACGGCCGAGCGGGCCGGGCGCGGGGCCGGCGCGTGGCCTGCGGCGGCGGCCGGGAGGACG
The DNA here is from genome assembly GCF_044454085.1 of Streptomyces sp. NPDC051569. Classification (NCBI taxonomy): domain Bacteria; kingdom Bacillati; phylum Actinomycetota; class Actinomycetes; order Kitasatosporales; family Streptomycetaceae; genus Streptomyces; species Streptomyces sp. NPDC051569. The sequence goes on along the minus strand of NZ_JBITDJ010000003.1, from coordinate 226,019 downwards.
GCGGTGGCCGCCAGGGCGGCCGAGCCCATGACGACGGCAGCGGTGCGGGATGCCGAACGGAACATAGAAACCTCCTGCTACGGCACCTCATCAGAGGTGCCGGTGATGCCGGTGTCCGGTCGGTCGCCGGACGTTCACACTGTGGCCCCGCGTCACGTCCCATCGTCGAAAATCCGGCTACAGGTTACAAAATGCGGACATCTGCACACCCGTCACTTCCCCGGCGCGCACTCCCCCGCGCTTCGGTCCCCGGAGCGACCTCCCCCGCGTCTGGGAGCGCTCCCAATGATTGAATGGGGACAGGCCCTATCAGGCCCACCCGTATCGGTTCACCCAGCTGGAGGTCGCACGATGACGAGGAGGGGACCCACGGGCCAGCCCACCCTGGAGGAGGTCGCCGCACTCGCGGGCGTCGGCCGGGGCACGGTGTCCCGCGTCGTCAACAACTCGCCGCGGGTGAAGGACACCACCAGACATCTGGTCGAGCAGGCGATCGCCGAGCTCGGCTACGTACCCAACCGGGCCGCCCGCGCGCTGGCGGGCAGCCGTACGGACGCCGTGGCGCTGGTGATACCCGAGACCGGGAAACGGTTCTTCGCCGAGCCGTACTTCTCCGAGATCGTCCACGGTGTGGGCGACGGCCTCGCCGGTACGGAGCTGCAACTGCTGCTCACCCTGGTCCGCACCGAGGACGAGCGGCAGCGCTTCCTCGACTACGCGCGCGCCCGCCGGATCGACGGCGTCCTGCTGGTCTCGCTGCACAGCAGCGATCCACTGCCCGATCTGCTGGCCGGGATGGGGATGCCGACGGTCCTCTCAGGACGCAGGTCCGGCGAGGAGTCCATGTCCTACGTCGACTCCGACAACGCCGGCGGCGCCCGGGCGGCGGTGCGCCATCTGGCGGCCTCCGGACGGAGCCGTATCGCCACCATCACCGGCCCCCTGGACATGTACGCGGCGCAGTGCCGGCTGCGCGGGTACGAGGAGGCGGTACGGGAGGCCGACGGCGGACCCGGCACCGGCCGGATCGCGCACGGCGACTTCACGGAGGAGAGCGGGCGGCGCGCGATGGCGGAGCTGCTGGAGCGGTGTCCCGGGGTCGACGCGGTCTTCGCGGCCTCCGACGTGATGGCGGCGGGCGCCCTGCACACGCTGCGCGCGGCCGGGCGCCGGGTCCCGGAGGACGTGGCCGTGGTGGGGTTCGACGACTCCCCGATCGCCCGGCACACCGATCCGCCGCTGACCTCGGTGCGCCAGCCCGTGGAGGAGATGGGGCGCACGATGGCCGGGGCGCTGCGGGAGATGCTCCACGCCCCGGCGGCGGAGCGGCGGCAGGTGGTACTGCGAACGGAACTGGTGCGGCGCGGCTCGGGGTGATCCGGACCGGGGGGAACCGGGCCGAGTTGAGACCGGGGTGATCCGGGCCGAGTTGATCCGGGCCGGGGTGGTCCGGCCGGGGCGATCCGGGCCGGGGGGGGGTGTGACGCCGTGCGGCGGAGCCTCAGGCGACCGACCCGATCCGGCCCGTCGGGGTCCCCGCCGGGGTCAGGGGCCCCTCGTGGTGGATGGGGGTGTGCGCACCTCTCAGCGGTACGCCGCTGCCGCCCCGCCGGGACGCGACGATCTCCGCCGCGATCGACAGCGCGGTCTCCTCGGGCGTACGGGCACCGAGGTCCAGCCCGATCGGCGAGTGCAGCCTGGCCAGCTCCAGCTCCGTGACGCCGGTCCGCCGCAGCCGTCTGTCGCGGTCCTCGTGGGTGCGCCGGGATCCCATCGCGCCGACGAAGGCCACGGGGAGCCGGAGCGCCAGTTGCAGGAGCGGCACGTCGAACTTGGCGTCGTGGGTGAGCACGCAGAGCACGGTGCGGCCGTCGGTCTCCGTCGACCCCAGATAGCGGTGCGGCCAGTCGACGACGATCTCGTCGGCGTCCGGGAAGCGCGCCGCCGTGGCGAAGACGGGCCGCGCGTCGCACACCGTCACGTGGTAGCCGAGGAACTTACCGGCCCTGACCAGTGCGGACGCGAAGTCGACGGCACCGAAGACGATCATGCGCGGGGGCGGGACGCTGGACTCGACCAGGAGGGTCAGCGGCCGGCCGCAGCGCGAGCCCCGCTCGCCGATGACGACCGTGCCGGTGCGTCCGGCGTCCAGCATCGCCAGGGCCTCGCCCGCCGCCGTACGGTCCAGCTCCGGATGTCCGCCGAGGGTGCCTTCGTACGATCCGCCAGGGCGTACGAGCAGCGCCCGGCCGCGCAGTTCGTCCGGTCCTTCGCTGACGCGCACGAGCGCCGCCGTCCCGCCCTGGGCGGCCTCGGCCAGCGCGGCGGCGAACACCGGCCGGACGGGTGCGCCCGCGTGGACCGGGGTCACCAGGATGTCGATGATCCCGCCGCAGGTCAGCCCCACGGCGAAGGCGTCCTCGTCGCTGTAGCCGAAGCGCTCCAGGACGGTGTCGCCGTCCTGGAGGGCCTGTCGGCACAGCTCGTAGACGGCCCCCTCCACGCAGCCGCCGGAGACCGAGCCGATCGCCGCGCCGTCGCCGCCGACGGCGAGCGCGGCCCCGGGGCGGCGGGGGGCGCTGCCGCTGACCGCCACGATCGTGGCGACCGCGAAGTCACGTCCCTGCTCGACCCACCGGTTCAGCTCTTCGGCGATGTCCAGCATCTCGGTCTCCTCGGGGTCTCGCCGAGCGGGGATTGCGGGGGACGGTGTCGGGTCCGGGCTTCAGGCGCCGGCGTCAGGCGCCGGTGCGGGCGCGTGCCGGTCTCAGGTGCCGGTGAGGTGTTCGGGGCGTACCGGCGTCCGGTTCAGAGCGAGGCCCGTCGCGTTCCTGATGGCCGCGAGGACGGCGGGGGTGGACGACAGGGTCGGCGCCTCGCCGACGCCGCGCAGACCGTACGGCGCGTGGTGATCGGCCAGTTCGAGCATGTCGACGGGGATGGCCGGGGTGTCGAGGATCGTGGGGATCAGATAGTCCGTGAAGGACGGGTTGCGCACCTTGGCGGTCCTCGGGTCCACGATGATCTCCTCCATGACCGCCATGCCCAGGCCCTGGGTGGTGCCGCCCTGGATCTGGCCGACGACGGACAGCGGGTTGAGCGCCTTGCCGACGTCCTGGGCGACGGCCAGTTCGATGACCTTGACCAGACCGAGCTCCGTATCGACCTCGACGACCGCCCGGTGCGCGGCGAAGGAGTACTGGACATGGCCGTTGCCCTGTCCCGTACGGAGGTCGAACGCCTGGGTCGGGCGGTGGCGCCACTCCAGCTCCAGATCGACCGCCTCGTTTTCCAGCACGTCCGCCAGCCCGGCGAGGACCTCGCCCCCGTCGGTGACGACCTTGCCGTCCTCCAGCAGCAGTTCGGCGGTGGCCCAGGCCGGGTGGTAGGTGCCGAATTTGCGGCGCCCCATCTCCAGGACCTTGTCCCGGACGTTCTCGCAGGCGTGCTTGACCGCGCCGCCCGTGACGTACGTCTGGCGGGAGGCGGACGTGGAACCCGCCGAGCCGACCTGGGTGTTCGCCGGCTGGATGGTGACCTGCGCGACGCCGAGTTCGGTACGGGCGATCTGCGCGTGGACGGTGACCCCGCCCTGGCCGACCTCGGCCATCGCGGTGTGCACGGTGGCCACCGGTTCGCCCCCGATCACTTCGAGGCGTACCCGCGCGGTGGAGTAGTCGTCGAAGCCCTCGGAGAAGCCGACGTTCTTGATGCCGACCGCGTAACCGACGCCCCGGACGACCCCCTCGCCGTGCGTCGTGTTGGACAGGCCGCCGGGCAGCGCCCGTACGTCCGCCGCCTCGCCGGCGGTGAGCCAATGCCGTTCGGGCGGGAGCGGCCTGGCCTTGACGCGGCGCAGCAGTTCGGCGACCGGGGCCGGGGAGTCGACCCGCTGCCCGGTCGGCATGAGCGTGCCCTGTTCCATGGCGTTGAGCCGGCGGAACTCCACCGGGTCCAGGCCGAGTTCCGCCGCCAGCTTGTCCATCTGCGCCTCGTACGCGAAACACGCCTGGACCGCGCCGAAGCCGCGCATGGCCCCGCAGGGCGGGTTGTTGGTGTAGAGCGCGATCGCCTCGATGTCGACGTCCTCGATGACGTACGGGCCGGCGGAGAGGGACGCGGCGTTCCCGACGACGGCCGGGGAGGAGGAGGCGTACGCGCCGCCGTCCAGCACGATCCGGCAGCGCATGTGGGTGAGTTTGCCGTCGCGCGTCGCACCGTGCTCGTACCAGAGCTTCGCCGGGTGCCGGTGGACATGGCCGAAGAAGGATTCGAACCGGTTGTAGACCATCTTGACCGGCTTGCCGGTGCGCAGTGCGAGCAGGCAGGCATGGATCTGCATCGACAGGTCCTCGCGACCGCCGAAGGCCCCGCCGACGCCGGAGAGCGTCATCCGGACCTTCTCCTCGGGCAGGCCGAGCACGGGCGCGATCTGTCCGAGGTCGGAGTGGAGCCACTGGGTGGCGATGTACAGATCGACGCCGCCGTCCTCGCCGGGCACCGCGAGACCGGACTCGGGGCCGAGGAACGCCTGGTCCTGCATGCCGAAGACGTACTCGCCCGAGACGGTCACCTCGGCGCGCAGCGCGGCCCGGCCGGCGTCGCCCCGGACGATCGGCTGCCGGTGCACGATGTTCGGGTGCGGGACATGGCCCATGTAGTGGTCGTCGCGGCCCTCGTGGACCAGTGGGGCGCCCGGGGCGGTCGCCGACGCCTCGTCGGTGACGACGGGCAGCTCGGCGTAGTCGACGCGGATCTTGGCGGCGGCGCGGCGCGCGGTCTCCGGGTGGTCGGCGGCGACGAGGGCCACCGGCTCGCCGTGGTGGCGGACCTTGCCGTGGGCGAGGACCGGGGTGTCCTTGATCTCCAGGCCGTACGTCGTCACGTCGGTGGGGAGGTCGTCGTACGTCAGCACGGCGTACACGCCGGGTGTCGCGAGGGCCTCGGCGGTGTCGATGGAACGGATCCCGGCGTGCGCCGCGGTGGAGCGCAGGGTGTGCCCCCACAGCATGTCCTCGTGCCACATGTCCGAGGAGTACGCGAACTCGCCGGTGACCTTCAGGGTGCCGTCGGGGCGGAGCGTCGACTCGCCGACGCCGCCCCTGGTCCTGGCGCCCTGGGTGAGGCTGCTGGGGGTTCCGGTGGTGGCCACGGGGTCAGACCGCCTCTTCCTGACGGGCGGCCGCGAGGCGGACCGCGTCGAGGATCTTCTCGTAACCGGTGCAGCGGCAGAGGTTGCCGGAGAGCGCCTCGCGGATGTCCGCGTCGGTCGGGGAGGGGTGGCGCTCCAGCATCTCGTCGGCGGCGACCAGCAGGCCAGGGGTGCAGAAGCCGCACTGCACGGCGCCGGCGTCGATGAACGCCTGCTGGATCGGGGACAGTTCGCCGGCGTCGGCGGGCTCGCCGGTACCGCCAGGCGCGCCGGTACCGCCGCCGGGTGTGGCGGTACCGACGCCGGGTGTGGCGGTCGCCGGGTCCGCCTCGATCCCGCGCGCGTCGGCGCGCTGCCTGGCGTACTGGGCCAGCCCCTCGACGGTGACGACCTCGCGCCCCTCGACCTGGCCGGCCGCGACCAGGCAGGAACAGACCGGGACGCCGTCGAGCCGTACCGTGCAGGAACCGCATTCGCCCTGCTCACAGGCGTTCTTGGAGCCCGGAAGGCCCAGCCGCTCGCGCAGGACGTAGAGCAGGCTCTCGCCCTCCCACACGTCGTCGGCCCGGTACTCGCGTCCGTTGACCGTGAAATTCACCCGCATGGTTACGCCACTCCTTCCAGGGCGCGGCCGTCGCCGCGGTACTGCTCCCAGGTCCAGCCGAGCTGGCGGCGGGCCATGATGCCCACCGCGTGGCGGCGGTACGCCGCGGTACCGCGCACATCGTCGATGGGGTTGCAGGCGGCCGAGACGAGATCGGCGAACTGCTTCACGACCGACGGGGGGATGCTTTTCCCGTTCTCCCAGAATCCCCCCTCGTCGAGCGCCGCGTTCAGGAACGCCTCCGCGTCACGCGCCCGGACGGGGGTGGGGGCGGCCGAGCCGATGCCGGTCCGCACCGTGCGGGTCTCCGGGTGCAGGGCCAGACCGAAGGCGCACACCGCGATGACCATCGCGTTGCGGGTGCCGACCTTCGAGTACTGCTGCGGGCCGCTCGCCTTCTTGATGTGCACCGTCTTGATCAGTTCGTCGGCGGCGAGCGCGTTGCGCTTCACACCCGTGTAGAACGCGTCGATCGGGATGCGCCGCGTACCGCGCACCGACTCGGCCTCCACCTCGGCGCCCGCCGCGAGCAGCGCCGGGTGCGCGTCCCCGGCCGGGGACGCGGTGCCGAGGTTGCCGCCGACCCCGCCCCGATTGCGGATCTGCGGCGAGGCGACGGTGTGGGAGGCGAGCGCGAGGCCGGGCAGCGGTGTCCTGAGGTGCTCCATGATGTGGGTGTACGGGACGCAGGCGCCGAGCTCGACGTTCTCGTCGCCGACCGCCCACGCGCGCAGCTCCCCGATCCGGTTCAGGTCGAGCAGGTACCCCGGTCTCCGGTGATCGAAATTGATCTCGACCATGACGTCCGTGCCCCCCGCGATGGGCACGGCGGTGGGGTGCTCGGCCTTGGCGGCGAGCGCCTCCTCCCAGCTGGCGGGGCGGAGGAAATCCATGAGCGGCTCTCTTCCCGGTCGTCCTGACAGACGCTCTGCGCACACACTGTCGCCACCAGTACACAGGGCGCGGGACGGTCAGGCGCAGTCACACAAACCATGAAGGAGTTCGCCGGGCGCCTTTCCGGTCTTGTAGATTCGAACGAAAGACGAGGCTCGGTAACCGAAGGGTTTTCCTCCCGAAACACTCAGCGCCGAAACTCTCGGTCCTCGGACAGGGCCCACGACACGACGAGAAAGATCGGCGGCGACCCGGATGCGGCTGCGCGCACTGCTGGAAACCCAAGCGCTGGGCCTGCGGCTGCTCGGTGGCGAGGACGAGCTGGACCGGAGCGTCCGCGGGGTGATGACCACCGATCTGCGCGACCCGAGCCGCTATCTCTCGGGCGGCGAGCTGGTCCTCACCGGCCTCGCCTGGCGGCGCTCCGCCGAGGACACCGAGCCGTTCGTACGGACGCTCGCGATCGCCGGCGTCGCGGGGCTCGCGGCGGGCGAGGCGGAGCTGGGCGACATCCCGGACGAGCTGGTCGCGGCGTGCGCGCTGCACCGGCTGCCGCTGTTCGCGGTGGACGAGGACGTGGCGTTCGCGACGATCACCGAGCATGTGGTCCGGCAGGTGTCCGGGGAGCGTGCCGGGGACCTGGCCGCGGTCGTCGAACGGCACCGCAGGCTGATGACCTCGGGCCCGGCGGGCGGCGGCCCCGACGTGGTCCTGGACCTGCTCGGCTCCGATCTCGACCTGCGGGCCTGGGTCCTCTCCCCAACCGGCCGGCAGATCGCGGGCGCGGGCGATGCGCTGCCCGTGGCGCGGGCCGCCGCGCTCGCGGGCGAGCATCTGGCGGCCACCCGCACCGGCCGCCGGGGTCCGCACCGGGTGCGTGTCGAGGGGACGGCCTACTCGCTCTTCCCCGTCCACGCGCGCGGCGCCGCCGGCGCCGACGTCGGACGGGAGGGCGTCCTGACGGACTGGCTGCTGGCGGTCGAGGCGGACGCGGGCGACTGGCCGGCGGCCCGGCTCGATCTGCTCCAGGGCGTCACGCAGCTGATCGCGGTGGAACGGGACCGGCGGGACACCGCGCGTACGGTACGGCGCCGGCTAGCCCAGGAGGTCCTCGAACTGCTCCAGACGGACGCCGTGCCCGCCGACATCGCGGCGCGCCTGCGGGTGGCGGCTCCGATACTGCTGCCCGGGGTGGAGCCGGAGCCGTACTGGCAGGTCGTGGTGGCCCAGGTGGAGTGGGCGGGGGACGGCTCGGGCCCGGCCGTCGAGGGCGGTCCGGTGGCGCAGTCGCTGCTGGAGGAGATCCTGGTGGACCCGGCGGCGGAGGGGGCGGATTCCACCGACCGGATCGCGGTAGCCCATACGGGTGATGAGGCGATCGCGCTGGTGCCGCTGACGGCGGTGCGTGCGGTGGCGGCGGTGGCTGACGAGCCGGTCGCCGCCGAGCCGGATGGGGGCACGGGTTCGGGGCCGGGCGGGCCGGCTGCCCAGACCGATCCGGGCGCGGTCGCCGAATCCCTTCCCGGCCAGGAGAGGAAGCCCGCGGAACCGGCCCCCGGCCCCGGCCTGCGGGCGGACGCGCTGCTGGACGCCGTACGGGCACCGCTGTCCTCCGGTCTCGCGGACGACGGACGGCTGACGCTGGGCTTCAGCGCGCCGGTGCACTCGGCGGAGGGCCTGCGTGGCGCCCTGGAGGAAGCCCGCCATGCCCGGCGTGTGGCGGCGGCCCGTCCGGGCAGCGTCAGCGCGGCGGGCCACCATGAGCTGGCCTCGCACGTGCTGCTGCTGCCGTTCGTCCCCGACGACGTACGCCGCGCCTTCACGGCCAGGCTGCTGGACCCGCTGAGGGAGTACGACCGCCGCCACCGCGCGGAGCTGATCCCCACGCTGGAGGCGTTTCTGGACTGCGACGGCTCCTGGACGCGGTGCGCGGCCCGGCTGCACCTGCATGTGAACACCTTGCGTTACCGCGTGGGCAGGATCGAGCAGCTGACGGATCGTGACCTGTCGCGTCTGGAGGACAAGCTGGATTTCTTCCTGGCGCTCCGGATGAGCTGACGTGTGCGGGGCCGTCCCGGGAAGGCGCGCGGCCGACCGCCCACGGGCCGGGCGTCCGCCGCACGACAGCCGCCCGACAGCCTGCCGCCGTGGACCACGGTTGACCGCCGTCACCCGGGCGGGTCCCGAACCGCCCGGGTGCGCTCCTCCTCCCCCGGTACCCCAGGTGAGGGCCCTGCCCAGTGGTTCCCTGGCCCTCAGGTGAAACGACCGTGACGCGGAGGTGATTGTGAAAACTTTCACCTGCCTACTGGCCCGGCATCCCGATCCATGCTGAGATGCGTCTCACACTCAACAGCACAACGGCGCGCTCGGGGAGGGCAATGTGGCGTATACCGCCATGTCTGGTTCCGGAACCACTGCCGGTGACGACCCTCTCCAGACCGCGGTATGGCGGCTGCGCTCGCGCGGCTGCTGGACCGACGCGGCGGCGCTGCTCGCACCGCACGCCGGCGCCGCGGCCCCGGCGCTCCAGCGCGCCTCCCTCCTCGTGGAGCGCTGCCTGTTCACCGGCGGCGGCTGGCCGGACGCCGAGGACGCCCTGCGCGTCGCGGAGGCCATGGCCCGCGAGGACGACGAACGCGGCGCCGCCGCCTGCGAACGCGGTCACCTCGCCTACGCCTCCACCGTTCTCGGCGTACGCGACCGGGCGGACGAGGCGCGCGCCGCCCTCGGCCGGGCGGCCGCCCTCCTCGACCCCACCACCGCCGGCCGCGCGCTGCTCGACTTCCGGCGCGGGCTGATCGCCGAGCATCTCTCCGGCTCGCCGCAGTCCGCCCGTGCGGCGTACCGCCGGGCGCACGCCGCGGCGGCGGCGCACGGCGAAAGTCTGCTGCTCTCCTTCACCTGGCGCCATCTCGCCGGACTCGCCCTGCGGGAGGGCGAGTTGGCGGAGGCCAAACACGGCTTCGGCGAATCCCTGCGGATCCGTGAGGAGCTGGGATACCTGGTCGGTACGGCCCCGGCGCTCGCCGCCCTCGCGGACACCGAGACCGAGCCGGAGGCGACCCGCCTGCGCGAGGAGGCCGGGCGGCTGTTCCGTCTGCTCGGCGGCGTACCGACCTGGCTGGCGCCCCAACTCGCCCCCGAGGGCGCGGTCTGACGTCCCCTCTTCTTCGAGGCCGTCAGGTCACCAGGTCCTGGTCACCTCGTCGCACACGTTCTTTGGCGCCCGGTACCGGGAAGTCCGCCAGGTCCGCGGCGAACAGTGGGTGGATGAGGCCGTCGCCCTTCGGGCAGGCGCCGTCGCCGATCCGGGCCGTTCGGATCGGCTCGGACCGGGCGCGACCATGACGGTGGCGGGTCCGACCTGTCACCAGCCACCGCGAGCACCTCCCCGCGCCGCGCTGATCGGGGGCTTCGATCGCGCGTCGCCGTACGAATCACCCCTCCCGGCGCCCTGACTTCCCGCTTTCACCGCGCCTCCTTTGAACCTCCCTTCATGGAAGGGGCGTTGAAGAATGAAAAGAGTTTTCCGAAGATCGAATGCCGGGATCGGCGCGGCCGATGCGGCGACGGCCCCCGCATCGGCTTTCAGATCAACTCTGTGAAGAACGTGTATCGGTGCGGTCACCTTCGGGGTGGGACAGCTCACGCGGCCCCCACCGGACCCCGGCCGCACGGGTCCGTCACGCTCCGGCATCGGCGGAATAAAAGGTTCACCAAACCCTAAATACTCCCATTCCCCCACCCCTCGGGGGTGTTTCGATGACCCGCCAATGGCCTCCAACAACCCCAAAGAGGGACGCTCGCTGAATTTCCGTCAGAAGCCAGAAACGGAACAGAACGGCACGGACTTCACTCCATCGGGTGATGATAAGATCGCCACGCTTGCCAAGCAGCGGGAAACCCGCTAGGGCAAAAAGGAAAGTCAGCGCATCGGCCCAGAATTCCGCCACCCCGGGGAGAACTATGCCTTTAGCCGGGCCTTTGCAGGCATTCCGGCAGGCGAGCACGCGCGGCCGATTCGCATGTCTGTGACAGCGAACGCAACCGAACGCACCCTCCAGACATTCAGCACCTGGTGGCCCAGCCGTCCGAAGAGAGCCTTATGACGCAATACTTCCAGGATCCAGCGGTTTGGGGTTTGATCGCTGGCACGCCTGTCGCCGCAGCCGCGATTGTCCGCGGTAGAAAATCCATCGCCGAGATACGGAAGGAGAAGGAGGAACTCAAGGCTCACTACGCCAACCTGGAGAGCCACTACGCCGAGGCCGTCGAAGAGGCCAAGGAGCGGGCGGAAGAGTCGACGAAGAACGCTCTGAAAGCGGCCATGCGGACGCTTCAGGGCCTCGCCAGCGAACAGCAGCTGGCCATCTCCAAAATTCAGGACAAGTACGGAGAACTCCAGATTCTCCAGGACCTCCTGGACATCGACCACATGAATTCGCAGTTCGCGCGTCGCGCCCAGTCCATCGCCGTACTCTGCGACGGATGGCTCGGCCGGCAGCGTACGGCGGCCTCGCTCTACGACGTGGTCCGCAGCGCGAAGGGCCGTATCCGCCACTTCACGCGCGTCGAGATCCGCGCCCAGAGCAATTACGCCATCGTCAGCCGCGCCGTCGAACCGGTCGCGCTCACGCTCGCCGAATTGCTGGACAACGCCACCAGTTATTCGGCGCCCGAGACGATGATCGAGATCAATATCCGGCCCGTGCCCAAGGGCGTGTGCATCATCGTCGATGACGCCGGTGTCGGTATGAACGAAGAAGAGAAGAACAGGGCCGCGAAGCTCCTTTCGAGTGAGCGTTCGCCGGGCGTCTCGGGTCTCGGCAATCCGCCGCAGTTCGGATTCACCGTGATCGGCGTGCTCGCCGCCCGCTACGGATTCAGCGTGTCGGTTGATTCCACGTCACCCTACGGCGGTGTGCGTGCGGTCGTACTCCTTCCCGACGACCTCCTGACATCCATGCCCGAGCCCGCACCCGAGCCCGAGGAGAAAACCGCCGTGGCCGCGTCCTCCCCGATGCCGCCCGAAGAGAACGCGGCGGCTCCCTCGACCACGTTCGGCGGTCTGCCGAAGCGTCGTCGCCGGGGCGCGATGTCGATCGTGCCGACCGACGAGAACACGGAGGCCCCGGCTCGTTCCAGCGAGCAGGCCGCCTCCGTCATGGGTGCGTTCCAGCGGGGTACTCAATCGGGGCGTCGTTCCCACCACGCCAGCAGTGAAGGGCATGAGACTCAGTGAATTACGATCTGTCATGGATGCTTGACAGTGCTCTGGAAGTGCCCGAAGCACGCCACGCGATCCTCGTCTCCGCCGACGGCCTGCTCATGGCCCGCTCGAAGGATGTCGGCAAGGACCACGCCGACACCGTCGCCGCCGCGATGAGCGGAATGCAGTCGCTGAGCCGTACGGTGGCCGACTTCTGCGGCAGCCCGGGCAGCCGCCCGCAGTGGCGTCAGACCCTGGTCGAGTTCGACCACGGATGGGTCTTCCTCATCTCCGCCGGCGAAGGTGCCTACCTCGCCGTCTCGGCCTCCCCCGACGTCGACATGGCGGAGATCACCTTCCGTATGCAGCAGCTCGTCGGCCAGCTCGGCAAGGCCTTGACCAGCCCGCCCCGCGAGAATGCCGACACCTCGGTATGACGACATCGGATGAGCCGGAGCTGGAGACGGCGCCCTTAGTGCGTCCGTACGTCATCACCAACGGGCGCAGCCTGCTGGATGACAACGATTTCACACTGATCACGCTGGTCACGGCGTCGCCGGAGGCACCCGGGACGGGGCAGCTCGATCCCGAGAAGCGCCGTCTCCTGGAGCTGTGTTCGGGCGGCTACCTCTCGGTCGCCGAGATAGCCGGTCACACCGAGCTGCCCGTGGGCATCGTCAAGATTCTGCTGTCCGACCTCACGGAGCAGGGATACGTGGTGACACGCGCACCCATACCCGCCGCGAAGCTCGTCGACAGAAACATCCTCGAGGAGGTGCTGCATGGCCTTCAGGCCCGCTTCGGATAACGGCGTCTATGTCCGCGACTCGGTGCGAACCGCTGCGAAGATCCTCGTGGTCGGCCACTTCGCCGTGGGCAAGACGACGTTCATCGGGACCATGTCCGAGATCCCGCCGCTGCGCACCGAAGAGGTGATGACGCAGGCGGGCGAGGGCATCGACGACCTGAAGGGCGCTCCCGGCAAGAAGACGACGACGGTGGCCATGGACTTCGGCCGCCTCACCCTCAGCGAGCAGCTGGTCCTGTACCTCTTCGGGACACCCGGCCAGCAGCGGTTCGTCTCGGTGTGGGAGGACATGACCCGCGGAGCGCTGGGCGCACTCGTGCTGGTCGACCCCCAGCGCCTGGAGGAGTCCTTCCCCGTGATGGACCTGGTGGAGCACTACGGGATCCCCTACGCCATCGCGGTGAACCAGTTCGACGGGACACCGGGCCACTCGCTCGACGAGATACGGGAGGCGCTGGACCTGCTCCCCGAGACCCCGGTCGTCAGCTGCGACGCGCGTGACCAGCGGTCGTCGGCGAACTCACTCATCGCACTGGTCCGTTATCTACAGTCGCGCCTCAACTAGGAGTTCAGGCATGCAATCCCAACCGGAATTTCAGTCTCCGCCGCCGGTCAGCCCGGCGCACCGGAGCGACAAGGGCGTTCCCCTTTACGGCGCCGAATTCGCCGCCGCCCCCGACGCCTTCTACGAGCACCTTCGGCAGTACGGTCCCGCCGCGCCCGTCGAGCTGGCGCCCGGCGTCGACGCCGCGCTCGTCACGGACTACGCGGCGGCGCTCCATGTGCTCCAGAACCCGGACGCCTTCGCGCGCGACTCGCGCCGCTGGCGGGCGCTGAGTGAGGGCCGGGTGCCCGAGGACAGCCCCGTGCTGCCCATGATGATGTACCGGCCGAACTCCATGTTCTCCGACGGGGCGGAGCACCTGAGGCTGCGCCAGGCGGTGACGGAGAGCCTGGCCCGGGTCGACACCCACCGGCTCAGCCGGCACGTGGAGCGGGTCTCCTCGTACCTGATCAGCCAGTTCAGCAACCGGGGCAAGGTCGACCTGGTCACCGACTACGCGCAGTTGGTGCCGCTGCTGGTCTTCAACGATCTCTTCGGCTGCCCGGCGGAGATCGGGGACCGGCTGGTCTTCGGTATCTCCAGCCTGTTCGACGGTGTCGACGCGGAGAAGGCCAACGAGGTCCTGACCGAGGCCCTGCTGGAACTGCTCGCGCTGAAGCGTGCCAAGCCCGGCGACGACATCACGTCGTGGCTGATGCAGCACGAGGCCCGGCTGTCCGACGAAGAGATGATCCATCAGCTGGTGCTGCTCATCGGGGCGGGCACGGAGCCGATGCAGAACGTCATCGCGAACTCGCTGCGGGTGCTGCTGTCCGACGAGAAGTACGCGGGCGGTCAGTACGCGGCCGGTCTGCTGGTCGAGGACGCCATCAACGACGTGCTGTGGAACAGCCCGCCGATCGCCAACTACGCCGTGCACTATCCCCTGTACGACGTCGATCTCTCCGGGGCCAAGCTGGACGCCGGCGATCCGGTGCTCATCAGCTTCGCGGCGGCGAACACCGACCCGAGTCTGTCGGCGAGCCGTCAGACGCTCAGCAAGCGGGCCCACCTGGCCTGGGGCGCGGGTCCGCACGCCTGCCCGGCCAAGGATCCCGCTCTGCTGATCTCCGTGCTGGCCATCGAGAAGCTCCTCAACACCCTGCCGGACATCGAGCTGGGTGTGGCCGCCGACAGTCTGACCTGGCGGCCGGGTCCGTTCCACCGTGCGCTCAACGCGCTGCCGGCCCGCTTTACCCCGGTACGCAAAGAAAGCCGGCCCGCCGGCGCCGCTTATGCGACGAGTGGCCGTACCACCGGATATCCCCCGGTTCAGGAACATCAGGGCAGGCCGGGGAAGGGTAGCTGGTGGAGTGGCTTCCTGACCTGGTGGAAGGTGTGACCTTCGCAACAAACGCGTTTGTTTTCGGATTGTATGAATAGTCTATTTCACGGGTAGGCAAGGGGCGCGAATCTCATGTGATCTCTTGAAAGAAGGAGTCGCTGTGGAGCCGGCCCTGGCTACCCTGTCCGTCGACCGACGCTCTGTCGTTTCACTATTCTCCCGCCTGCGCACGGCGGGCGGGCAGTCCAATCCGCTGCCTTTCTACGCGGAGCTGAGAGCGCTGGGAGACATCTTCCCAGCTCCGTGGGGCGGGCACCTGGTGACCTCCTACACCCTGTGTGACCAGGTCCTGAGGGACAGGTCCTGGCAGGTGCCGGGCAGCGACTGGCGAGCCGGCCAGGACGACTCGGCACGCTGGGGGGCACCCGCTTCCCGTCAAATGGGCGGCACTTTGCCCATGCTCAATCCGCCGGATCACACCCGGATGCGGCGGTCCATGGGCAGTATGTTCGACCGAAAATCCCTGGCCCTGATGAGGGATTCGGTCGACCGTACATCCGAGAGGCTGCTCGACCGTCTCACAGAGGAATTGCGGGACGGCGAGGCCGATTTCAATACACTCGTCTGCGAAGAATTGCCGGTGATTACCATCGGCGAATGGCTCGGCCTTCCGCCGGAGGATTATCCACTGCTGCGGTCGCTCACCCACGACCAGGTATTCACCCAGGAATTGTTTCCCTCCCCGAGTCAGCTCGCGCTGTCCGACAGCGCCACCCACCAGTTGAGGGAGTACTTCACCGCACTGGTACGGGAGCGGCGCAGAGCGCCCGGGGACGATCCGGTCTCGACCTGGATCCGGACCTGGGACGGGCTCGAACCCGATCAGGCCGTCGCCGACGAGGCCGTCTACTCCCTGGCACTCTTCGTGGTCCTGGCCGCGCTGGAGACCACGGCGCACCTGCTGGCCACCATGGTGTGGCTGCTCCTGGAGCATCCCCGCCAACTGGACTGGCTGCGTGGCCATCCCGAGCACATACCGGGGGCGGTCGAGGAGGTACTGCGCTACGACCCGCCGATTCACATGATCAGCCGGATCGCCGGCCAGGACACCGTTCTCGCCGGTACGCACATACGCGAGAACGAGATGGTGCAGCTCATGGTCGGCGCCGCCCATCACGACCCGCGGCAGCACGCCGATCCGGAGATCTTCGACATCCGCCGCAAGGCCGCGCCGCTGAGCTTCGGCGGCGGAATCCACTACTGCCTCGGCGCGCCGCTGGCCCGTCTGGAAGCCACGTCACTGCTGACCGCCCTGCTCAGGCGTCTGCCCGGACTCCGGCTCGTTCATGCGCCCGGATGGGCGCCCCGGGTGGCCTTCCGGCGCCTCACGACGCTCAAGGTCGCCAGGCCCTGACGCACCGGTTCGGCGAGAAGCGGGAGCGAGAAGAAACGAACCGGGAAGCACGGCACAGCACAGAAGGAACAAGGAACCGCATGATGGAAGACTTCAAGGCCCTTCACGTCGCCCGGGAAGGGGCCGTCCTGAAGGTGCTGCTGAACAGCCCCGAGACAGGCAACGCCATCTCCGGGCTGCTGCTCGACGAACTCCTCGCCGTGCTCGGCGCCCTGGACGACGACCCGGGTATCCGGGTACTGGTGCTCTCCGGCGCCGGCGACGACTTCTGTCTGGGCGGGGACCGAAGAGAATTCCCCGATTTACTGGCCACGGATCCCACCGGAGCCGGCCTTCGCGCGCTCGGCAACAAGGCACGACGGGTGTGCGACGCCCTGGCGACCACCGACGCCGTCACCATCGCCCGGCTGCACGGGGGGGTGATCGGGGCCGGTGTGGGACTCGCGGTGTTCTGTGATCTGCGGGTCGGGGCGGACAACTGCCGTTTCCGGCTGCCGGAGCTGGGCCTCGGGGTGCCTCCCGCCTGGGGTGGCATCCTGCCCCGGCTGCTCAACGAGACGGGAGCGGCCAGGATCCGTGAGCTGATACTGACCGCCGACAACTTCGACGCCACGACGGCGGCGGAGCTGTCCATCCTCCACAGGGTCGTCCCGGAGGCAGAACTGGACAACGCGGTCACCCGGTGGACGAAGCCGCTGGTCCGCAGATCGCCCGCCGCACTGCGTACCGCGAAGACGATGCTGAACGCGTACTCGGGCGCCAACCGACTCGCGGACGCCACCCTCTTCGACGCCGAACTGCTGACGTCGGCGGTGGCGGCGGCCGAGGCGGCACGCGCCCGATGAGTCACCGGCCCGGCTGAGGACGGGCTCCCGGTTCGGCGAGGAAGGCACTCGACGGACCGGGACCCGGCCGGACCGGGACCCGGCCGGCCTCGCTCGCGACCGGCCGCGCTCATCGCCGGCCGCGCCCTCAGCCGCCCGCGCCCGTGAAGTGTTCCCGTACCAGCGACCGCACCACCGGCAGGTCCTGGGCGATCAGGGCGTCCAGCAGCGCCGAGTGCTCGGCCGCGTCCGCGACCAGGTCGGCGCGGCGCACGGCCGGGGCACCGGCCGGCGGCCACTGGGAGCGGCGGTGCAGGTCGTCCGCGACCATGACCAGCTGCTCGTTGCCCGCGAGGGAGAGCAGCGCGCGGTGGAAGGCCCGGTCGCGCTCCAGGTAGGCGGGGCGGTCCCCGACGGCCGCGGCCGCGCCCGTCGCGTCCGCCAGGGGACGCAGTTCCGCCCAGCGTTCCGCCGGTACGGAACGGGCCAGGCGCAGCATCACCGGCACCTCCACCAGCGCCCGTACCTCCGCCAGTTCGGCGAGTTCCCGCGCGCTGCGCTCGGTCACCCGGAAGCCACGGTTCGGGACGACCTCGACCGCGCCCTCCAGCGTGAGTTGCTGCATGGCCTCGCGTACGGGGGTGGCGGAGACGCCGAGGCGTTCGCCGAGTGCGGGTGCCGAGTAGACCTCGCCGGGGACGAGGTCGCCGGTGACGAGTGCGTCGCGCAGGGCGGCGAGGACCTGGCCCCGCACGGAATGGCGCCGCACGCTCCGCTGCGCGGGCAACCCGGACGGGTACGGCGACGGCGCGGCGGTCTCGCCCGCTCTGCCCTGCTCCACTCGGGTCCACCTCCGCCGTCCGGTCCGGTCGGTCCGCCGCCTCGCGGGAACCGGACACTGCTGTGCACGATAGGCGGGCGGCGCCGCAGTTCAAACATCGATCACATCGGGTAAGGTAAGGCTTACCTGCAAACGATCGCGATTCGGTGGTCCCCTGCATGACCGTGCCCGCCCTGCTGCCCAGCCTCCTCACCTCGCCGGTGCGGGACGCGTACACCCGTCTGACCGAGGTGTTCCCGGCGCTGCGCATCGACGAGCTGACCGACGGGGAGCGGCCCCCGGCCGGAGGCGGCTGGGTGAGCGCGGCCGAACTCGCGGCCGGCGGCGCGGCCCTCGACACGTTCCTCGCCTGGGACGAGACCCAGGTGGAGCGGGACTACGGACAGCGGGCCCGCCCCGATGTCATCGCCGGCTTCGCCCTGCACCGCTACGCCTGGCCGGCCTGTCTGCTGATCACGGTGCCCTGGTTCACGCTCCGCCGGGTGCCGCGCCTGCCGGTCGGGGACGTCTCCTTCCAGCGGGCACTGGGCCGGATGAGTGTGCGGACCGCCACGTTCGCCTGCCTGCCGGACGACCCGGCGGCCGCGCTTCCCGGCGCCCTGGTCGTGCCGGACGAGGAGGCCCTGCGCGGCGAGGTGCGGGCCGCCGTCGCCGAGCACCTCGGCCCGGTCCTCGAAGGGTTCGCCCCGCGGATGCGGCGAGGCCGGCGGGCTCTGTGGGGCATGGCGACCGACGAGGTCGTCGAGGGCCTCTGGTACGTCGCCCATCTGCTGGGCGAGGAACGGCGCGCGATGGCGGAGCTGGAGCTGCTGCTGCCCGGCACGATCAAGCCGTACGTCGGCGCGGCGGGCTTCCGCGAGCTGACCGGGCCGGGCGGCGAGTCGCTGCCGACCCGCGACCGGGCCAGCTGCTGCCTCTTCTACACCCTGCGCCCCGAGGACACCTGCGTCACATGTCCGCGCACCTGCGACGCGGACCGGATCCGCAAGTTGAGCGCCGACACCTGACCCGGGCAACTGACCGGGGCAACCCGTCAGAGCAACTGACCCCATGTCATCATGCATCCCAAGCCACCCGCTAGGGTGGTATTAATCGAACATGACAGCCGCCTCTCGCGTGGCTGTTCCAGTCGATCGCGCCTATATGTGCGCCACACCACCTCGTTGGTGTTGTCTTGTCCCAAAACCCCCTGAGGGGCACCGCATTTCCGCCAATATGGCGCCCGAAACGCCCTACTGCGATGCAAGGATCACCGCATGCGACTGACGGACATATCGCTGAACTGGCTGCTCCCCGCCGGCGTCCTGCTCGTCGGAATCCTGGTGGCGGCGGCCGTGCTGATGCGCGGTAAGCGCCCCACCGAGAAGACCGGGGCCGAGGACAGCTGGGAACGCAGCGAGGAACGCCGCAGACGCAAAGAAGCGATCTACGGCATCGCCTCCTACGCACTGCTCTTCTGCTGTGCCGCGGTGGCGGCCGCTCTTTCCTTCCACGGACTGGTCGGCTTCGGCCAGGAGAACCTCAACCTCAGCGGCGGCTGGGAGTACCTCGTTCCGTTCGGCCTCGACGGCGCGGCCATGTTCTGCTCGGTCCTCGCCGTCCGCGAGGCCAGCCACGGTGACGCGGCCCTCGGTTCGCGTCTGCTCGTGTGGACGTTCGCCGGCGCCGCCGCCTGGTTCAACTGGGTGCACGCGCCCAGGGGTCTGGGTCACGACGGTGCTCCGCAGTTCTTCTCCGGCATGTCCCTCTCGGCCGCGGTGCTGTTCGACCGCGCGCTGAAGCAGACCCGCCGGGCGGCGCTGCGCGAGCAGGGTCTGGTTCCCCGCCCGCTGCCGCAGATCCGGATCGTCCGGTGGCTCCGGGCTCCCCGCGAGACCTTCGGCGCCTGGTCGCTGATGCTCCTCGAAGGCGTACGCACGCTGGACGAGGCCGTCGAGGAGGTCCGCGAGGACCGTCGGCAGAACGAGTCCAACCGGCACCGCAGGCGCGAGCAGGAGAAGCTGGACCGAGCGCAGATCAAGGCGCTCAACCGGCAGCACCGCGCCTGGGGACGGGCGCGTGGCGGCCGCCAGGTCGCCCTGCCCGCCGGCTCGGTCTCCGCACCGGCCGTCGAGGCCGCCGCGGAGCCTGCCCTATCAGAGCCGGGACAGCTGCCCCACCTCTCTCGGCTCTCACTTCAACCCGCGAGGGGCACTGAGGCCCGCACCGTGGACCTCACCGCCGAGGACGACACGCAGGCACTGCCGCGACTCGACTCCCTGGAGCGCAAGCTCAAGGAGATGGAGCAGCAGTTCGGCTGAGTCCCCAGCAGCGAGCGGCACACAGAACACCCGGACCGGCGTGACGGACAACCGTCACGCCGGTCCGGCGTTTGGCCCGGCCCCCCGGTGACGCCCTGACGCACCGCGCCCGCCTCACGCGTCCTCAGGCGCTCCTAAGCCGCCTCGCCGTCGAGCTCGAACCAGACCAACTTGCCCAGCGGCCTGGCCCGTATCCCCCAGTCGTCCGCGAGGCTCCGCACCAGCGCCAGTCCCCTGCCGTGCGTGGCCTCGTCGGGCACCGGCCGGTGCGGCGGGGGCGGCGCGGGCAGCGCGGCGACGAAGTCCCGCACCTCCACCCGCAGCCGTGACTCCGCGACGGTCGCCGTGACCACGGCGCCGCTCTCCGTATGGACCAGCGCGTTGGTCACCAGCTCGCTCATGAGCAGCTCCGCGACCGCCGCGCAGTCCCGCTCCCGCCAGTGCCGCAGCAGCTCCCGCAGGGCGTGCCGCACCTCCGGAACCGCCGCGAGATCGGCGCCTCCTACTCTGCGCCGTAGACCTGCCATCACTTCTGCCCCCCGCCCGTACCGCTGCCGGCTCCTGTTCTCCTACGCGTGCGTCTGATGCATTCCCGGCCACGCGACGGCCACTCATGTGGATTTCTCGCGTGGGGTCAGGGGCGGGGCGCGCGGGAGCAGGGGCGGAGCACGCGGGGTCAGGGGCGGGGCACGTTGCGCAAGTTGGAGCGGGCGAGCTGGACCATGCGCCCCACCCCGCCGTCCAGGACGATCTTGCTGGCGGAGAGGGCGAAGCCCGTCACCATGTCCGCGCGGATCTTCGGCGGGATGGACAGCGCGTTGGGGTCGGTGACCACGTCGACCAGGGCGGGGCCCTTGTGCTTGAACGCGTCCTTGAGCGCGCCGGCGAGCTGTTTGGGCTTCTCGACCCGCTCCCCGTAGGCGCCGGCCGCGCGGGCGACGGCGGCGAAGTCGGGGTTGTGGTTGGTGGTGCCGTACGACGGCAGCCCGGCCACCAGCATCTCCAGCTCCACCATGCTCAGTGCGGAGTTGTTGAAGAGAACGATCTTCACGGGCAGGTCGTACTGGACCAGGGTGAGGAAGTCGCCCATCAGCATGGAGAATCCGCCGTCGCCCGACATCGAGATGACCTGGCGCTTCCGGTCGGTGAACTGGGCTCCGATGGCCTGCGGAAGCGCGTTCGCCATCGAGCCGTGGCTGAACGAACCGATGACCCGGCGGCGCCCGTTCGGCGAGAGGTAACGCGCCGCCCAGACGTTGCACATACCGGTGTCGACGGTGAAGACGGCATCGTCGTCGGCGAGTTCGTCCAGGACGGCGGCGACGTACTCGGGGTGGATCGGGATGTGTTTCTCGACCCGGCGGGTGTACGCCTTGATCACGCCCTCCAGCGCGTCGGCGTGCTTCTTGAGCATCTTGTCGAGGAATCTGCGGTCCGTCTTGGCCCGCACCCGTGGTGTGAGACAGGTCAGCGTCTCGCGGACGTCGCCCCAGACCGCGAGGTCCAGCTTGGAGCGGCGGCCGAGGCGTTCGGGGCGTACATCGACCTGGACGATCTTGACGTCGTCGGGCAGGAAGGCGTTGTACGGGAAGTCCGTGCCCAGCAGGATCAGCAGATCGCACTCGTGGGTGGCCTCGTAGGCCGCGCCGTAGCCGAGCAGCCCGCTCATGCCCACATCGAATGGATTGTCGTACTGGATCCACTCCTTGCCGCGCAGGGCGTGCCCGACCGGGGACTTGATCCGCTCGGCGAACGCCATCACCTCGGCGTGCGCGCCGGCGGTGCCGCTGCCGCAGAACAGGGTGACCCGCTCCGCCGCGTCGATCATCCGGGCGAGCTTCTCGATCTCCACGTCGCCGGGGCGCACGGACGGGCGCGAGGTGACCATCGCGTGCTCCACCGCCCGCTCCGGGGCGGGCGCGGCGGCGATGTCGCCGGGCAGGGTGACCACGCTGACGCCGCTCTGGCCGATCGCGTGCTGGATCGCGGTCTGCAGCAGCCGGGGCATCTGCTTGGGGCTGGAGATCATCTCGCAGTAGTGGCTGCACTCACGGAACAGCTGCTCCGGGTGGGTCTCCTGGAAGTAGCCGAGGCCGATCTCGCCGGACGGGATATGGGAAGCGAGGGCGAGCACCGGCGCCATGGAGCGGTGGGCGTCGTACAGGCCGTTGATGAGATGCAGATTGCCGGGGCCGCAGGACCCCGCGCAGGCGGCGAGCTTGCCGGTGATCTGGGCCTCGGCACCGGCCGCGAAAGCGGCGGTCTCCTCGTGGCGGACCTGTACCCATTCGATGGCCGGGGTCCGCCGGATGGCGTCGACGATGGGGTTGAGGCTGTCGCCGACGACTCCGTACAGCCGCTCGACGCCGGCCCGGACGAGGATGTCGACGAACTGCTCCGCCACGTTCTGTCTGGCCATGGAAGCGCACCCTTCGCGGTCTCGGGGCTGGAGCTGGGGTCACGGGCCTGTGGTCTCGGCTGTCCTGGCCCTGTCCCCATCAACCCATGCCAGGCGCGGTTACGCCTCCCAGACGCCGACCGCCGTGCGGTCGCCGTACGGGAGGGGTATTCCCTCCACCCTGAGCTGGGTGTCCACGAGAAACGCGGCGAGACCGGGCGGGTCCGTGGGACCCCAGCGCCGGCCCAGCTCGTCGGCGAGGAGGGTCGCCCCGCGCAGCGGCTCGGCGAGACCGGTGCTGCAGAGCAGGAGCGTGTCACCCGGACGGGCCACCGTGGCCCGGAACCGGAACGGGTCCGCCGGTGGCGGAGGCGAAACCTCCCCGTACGGGGCCGAACGCGTCGTGATCCCCAGATCCATGGTGATCCGGTCGACGTCCGGGAGCCCGGCGGGCGGCGTACCCGTCCCCGCGCCCTGCCCGTCCCGGCCGGTGACCGGTGAGGTGGCCGGTGAGGTGGCCGGTGAGGTGGCCGGTGAGGTGGCCGGTGAGGTGGCCGGTGAGGTGACCGGTGAGGGGAGGGCCGGCTCCAGGTCCTGCCAGACGCCGTCCCTGAGCCGGAAGAGTCCGCCGCCTCCGGCCCCGAAGAAGACGCGGGTCCGGCACTCCGGGTCGGTGGTGAGCAGCAGACAGCGCAGGCTCGCGGTGTACTCGTCGGGTTCGGCGCCCAGCTCGGCGGCGCGGGCCCGGAGCTTGCCGTAGGCGCGGTCGGTGAGCCGGTGCAGACCGGACGTGAGGTCTCCCCGGCGCCCGGCTCTGATGTCCTCGGAGAGCTGGGCGTGATGGCGCCCGACGGCGCCGCCGATCCAGTGACAGGCGTCGGTCGCGGCCCGGTGGGAGCCCTCGGCCGCGCGGACCCCGCTCGCCACGGCGACGAGGAGGAGGGCGTCGGTCCCCTCGCCGAAGCGCACGGTGAGCAGCGCGTCCCGCCGGGGTTCGCCCCGGTGGCGCGCCGAGTCACCGCGTACGGACGCGGCCCGCAGGGCGTACGTCCCGTAACGCGCCCCGTCGAGGACGGTGTCGGCGACGACCTCGTCCAGCCGGTCGGCGCGGGCGGGGGCCAGGGCGGTGGGCTCGGGATCGTACGTGGGCGGCCCGTCGCCGAGACGGATGACGGGCGGGCGGGGCGCGGCTTCACGGGGGGAGGCCTCGTGGGGCGCGGGCTCGTGCGGCGCGGGCTCGTGGGGCGCGGGCTCATGCGGCGCGGGCTCGTGCGGCGCGGGCTCATGCGGCGCGGGCTCGTGCGGCGCGGGCTCGTGGGGCGCGGGCGGTGGCTGGGGCTGGGCTCTCGGGCCGGTCACCGGTGTTCGGCCGAACCAGCCCGTCGGTGGCGGTCCTTCGTCGGAGCCGGCGGCGGGTGTGTCCTGCTTCGGCGGCCCCCATGCCTGTCCGGCGGTGGGCGCGGCCGGTCGCTGCGGCAGGCGTACGGGGCCGCCCCGCGCGTCGCCCGAGGGCGGGGGCAGCGGTCGCGCGCCGCCGGGGTCGTGGGTGACCGGCCGCTCCCACCAGGCGCCTGGTCGGCCGGGCACGGCCCCGGAGCCCTCGTCCGCTTCCGTTTCCTTTTCGGAGTCGGTGCCGGGGCCGGGGCCGGAGTCGGGGCCGGTGCCGGAGTCGGGGCCGGAGTCGGGGCCGCTGCCGGTGCCGCTGCCGCTGCCGCTGCCGGTGTCCGTGTCACGGACCGCGACCGCCGCCGAGTCGAAGCGGTCGTCGAGCGTGTCGGACGCGTCCGCCGCCGGTGTGACCGGGCCGGTGTCCGGCGCGGCTTCCTCGTACAGCCGGTTCCACCAGTCGTCGGCTGCCGGACTCTCCCCCTGCTGACTCATGCCCCTATTGTCGACCGCTCCGGGGGCGCGAAACCGGCTGTCGGGAAAATGTGGCCGCCCGCGCCGTGGCGCCCAAAGGGCAGACGCCCGGGGTCTGTTGCCGATCGCCGCCGCCACGTGTCGGCCCCGGAGCCCGCGCGGGGATGATGGGGGCGGTGGGTTGGTGCCGTGGGTGTCCAGGGAGGGGTTCAGGGGTGCTGGGAGCGATAGGTCTCGACGAGAGACAGGAGTCCGCGTACCGGGCACTGGTGGCGATCGGCGCGGCGGAGGTCGCGGATCTGGCGCACCGGCTCGCTCTTCCCGAGCCTGATACGGAACGGGCGCTGCGCCGGCTGGAGGGGCAGGGCCTGGCCGCGCGGTCCTCCTCCCGGGCCGGACGGTGGGTCGCGGCCCCGCCCGCCGTCGCGCTGGGTGCGCTGCTCACCCGGCACCGCCATGGGCTGGAGCAGGCCGAACTGGCGGCGGTGCTGCTCGCCGAGGAGTACCGCGCGGAGGCCGGCGAGCCGGCCGTACACGATCTGATCGAGGTGGTGACGGGTGCCGACGCGGTCGCCCACCGCCTCCTCCAGCTGCGGCTGGGTGCCACCGAGGAGGTCTGCGCCCTGGCCGCCGGGAGACCCGGGCCGGTCACCGGGACGGCCGACCGGGCCGCGGACCGCCAGGTCCCGTGCCGGACGGTCATCGAACGCGAGGTGCTGTCCCTTCCCGCCGGGATCGCCGGGCTGTCCGCCGCGCTCGGCCGTCACGAGCGGCTCCGGGTGACCGAGCGGGTGCCGACGGAGCTGTTGGTGGCCGACCGCGAGCTGGCGATGGTGTCGCTGACGGCGGGGCGCGGGGCCGAACCCACCGCTCTCGTCGTCCACGCCAGCGGGCTGCTGGACTCGCTGCTCGGGCTCTTCGAAGCGGTGTGGCGGGAGGGGCTGCCGCTGCTGCTCGGCGCGGACGGCACGGTCGCGGAGGAGCGGCCCGCGGGTCCGGACGCCACCGATCTGGAGGTCCTGTCGCTACTGCTCGCGGGGATGACCGACGCGAGTGTCGCCAAACAGCTGGACCTGGGGCTGCGGACCGTACAGCGCCGGGTGAAAGGGCTGATGGAACTGAGCGGGGTGACGACCCGGCTGCAGCTCGGCTGGCATGCGTACGAGAAAGGCTGGGTAGCGCGCGACCTGCGCGAATGAGCCCTATCCGGCACGCTGGGCAGATGGAAGTGTGGCTGCTCGTGCTGGTGGGCCTGGTCATGCTGCTCGGCCTGTTCGGCGTGCTGGTCCCCGGTGTGCCGGGGCAGGCGATCGTCTGGGCGGCGGTGCTGTGGTGGGCGCTGACGGACACGTCCCGTCCGGCCTGGGCCGTCCTGATCGGGGCCACCGTCCTCCTGCTGCTGAACCAGGCGCTCAGACCGCTGCTGCCGACCCGCAGGACCCGCAGGACAGGGGCCCCCCGGCGCACCCTGCTGATGGGCGGGGTCCTCGGCATCGTGGGGTTCTTCGTGCTGCCGGTGGTGGGCGGGGTCGTGGGGTTCGTCGGAGGGATCTACGGCGCCGAGCGGATCCGCCTCGGCGGTCACCGGGCCGGCTGGGCGTCGACCCGTACGGTCATGCGCACGGCCGGCTACTCCCTTCTGGTGGAGCTGTTCGCGTGTCTGCTGGTGGTGGGTGCGTGGCTGGGAGTCGTCATCGTGGGCTGAAGGCGGGCGGGCACCGGTGCCCCGGCCCGGGCGCTGCGCCGGACCCGGCCCGCGTGTGAGGCTGGGAGCATGACCGAATTCAGCGAGTCCGAGCGCGTGTACCTCCGGTCCCAGCGGCTGGGCCGGATGGCGACCGTCGACCCCAAAGGACAGCCGCAGGCCAATCCGGTCGGTTTCTTCCCGCAGGACGACGGAACCATCCTGATCGGGGGTCACGCCCTGGGCACCACCAAGAAGTGGCGCAACCTGCGGCACAATCCCCGGGTGGCACTGGTCGTCGACGATGTCGTGAGCGTCACGCCGTGGACCGTGCGCGGCGTCGACATCCGGGGTGAGGCGGAGCTGCTGACGGGCCCGCACGAGCTGGGTCCGCATTTCAGCGAGGAGCTGATCCGTATTCACCCCCGCAAGATCCACAGCTGGGGTCTCGACTGACGGGTGCGTGAGTGGTGCGCCCGCCGGTTCGTGACCCCGCCGGTTGATGACCCCGCCGGGCTCGGCGGGGGCCGGCGGGGACCGGCGTCGCACCTGGCGGGTGCGGCTCGCCGGGCCCCCTGCGCTCCCTCGGCGTCGTCGGTCCCGTCGTTGTTCCGGGGCCGTCGTTGTTCCGGGCCTGTCGTTGTTCCGGGCCTGTCGTTGTTCCGGGCCTGTCGTTGTTCCGGGTCCGTGCGGTTTACCGGAGCCGGCCCCGCTTGGCCGGCCTGCCCGCGCGTCCCTCCGCTTCCCTGCGCTTCCAGCCGCGCAGGATCTCGTCGCGCAGCCGGGCGTCGGTCTTGGCGGCGAGACGCCGGTTCTCCCGCAGCAGCTTGTGGTAACTCTCCAGCCGGCGTACCGACAGCGCCCCGTCCGCCACGGCGGCGTTCACGGCGCATCCCGGCTCCGACGCGTGGACGCAGTCGTGGAAGCGGCACCCCTCGGCGAGCCCTTCGATCTCCGAGAAGACCTGCCCGACCCCGGTCTCCGCGTCCCACAGTCCGACGCCGCGCAGTCCGGGGGTGTCGATGAGCACGCCCCCGCCGGGCAGGACGAGGAGGTTGCGCGTGGTGGTGGTGTGCCGTCCCTTCCCGTCGACATCACGGGCGGCCCGGACTCCCATCACCTCGTCCCCGAGCAGGGCGTTGGCGAGGGAGGATTTACCCGCTCCGGAGACCCCGAGCAGCACACTCGTACCGCCCGACAGCGCGGCCGAGAGCTCCTCGACGCCCTCCCCGGCGACCGAGCTGACCGCCACCACCCGCACCCCGGGCGCGGCGGCGCGGACGTCCTCGACGAGGTGGCCGAGGACGGCGGGGTCGCCGACGAGATCGGCCTTGGTGAGCGCGACGACCGGCAGGGCCACGCTCTCCCGGGAAGGCGCCGACCCGCGCCGCAGCGCGTCCCCGTCCGAGCTGGACATCGCGAGGGCGAGGAACCGCTCGATCCGCCCGAGGTCGAGTTCCACCGCGAGCGAGACGCAGATGACGATGTGATCGATGTTGGTGGCCAGCACCTGGCCCTCGGAACGCTTGGACGATGTCGACCGTACGAACGCGGTCCGGCGCGGCAGAAGCGTCCGTACGTACAGTGGATCACCGGACGGATCGACGGCGGTCCAGTCCCCGGTGCACACGATCCGCATCGGGTCGCGGGGCACGACGAATTCGGTGTCGGCCCGCACGGTGCCGGCCGGGGTGACGACGTCGCAGAGACCACGGTCGACCCGTACGACACGGCCGGGGACCAGGCCCCGCTCGGCGTACGGAGCGAACTCGGCGGCCCACTCCTCGTCCCAGCCGTACCGGGCGAGAGGGTGCGATGCCGGGCGCGATGACGGGTGCGATGACGGGTGCGATGACGACGGTGCCCCCGAAGAGGCGAAAATGATGGACAAGGGGGGAACCCTTCACAAGGGCGGCCCCGGCACGCGCACACGGGCGCGGAGAAATGAGGCAGGTCAGCCGGAGACCACGGAGGTGACATGGATGAACTTCTGGATGAGGGCAGCGCCCGTCTCAACGACAGCCATCGGTCACACCTCCTGGTCGTACGCAGCCGAGCGCGGCGGCCACCGGCCACCGCGCGGAACGGTCACACCCTAGCCCGGCCGCCGAAGCGCGCGCCAAGCTTTTTCCCGGCGTCGGGAACCCGCACCACGAACACGCGCCGCGCCCGGTCGACCGGGCGCGGCGCGTGTTCGTGACGGGTGTTCAGGGTGCGGTGAAAGGGTGGAGCGGAGGAGAGAAGGCGGTCAGAAGCCGAGGCTCCACCGGTCCAGATAACCATCGGCGTTGGAGAAGATGCCGGGGGTCGCGTCCTGGATCCGGAGCTTCCAGGTGCCGTTGGCGGGAATCGCCGAGGCGTCGACGGTGTACGTCGCGTGCAGTTCCTTGCCTTCGTCCCAGACGAAGTTCTTCACCATGATCACGGTGCCGTCCTCGCTGACCAGCTCGATGATCTGGCCACCGATGAAGCCGTGGTAGAGATCGACCGTGACCTTGAGCTCGCTGGAGGCGTTGCCGGTCCGTCCGGCGACGACGAGCGGGGCTTCGACGGTGGCCCAGGCGGGGACGTCGACCCGGGCGGGGTTGACGAAGAAGTCGCCGCCGGAGGCGAGCACGGTGTAGACGAACGGGATCGCGAGGGTCTCCGCCGCGGAGTTCTTGATGCTGATGACCGTGTTGAAGTCACCGGCCACGGTCGGGGTGCCCGAGATCAGGCCCGTGGTGGTGTTGAGGGACAGGCCGGTGGGCAGGCCGGTCACGGAGTACGTCAGGCTGCCCGCGCGGGTCGACGTCGCCTCGATCTGCTGGCTGGTCGACTGGCCGACGGCCACCGGACGGGTGGACGGCGCCTTCGCGGCGATGTGGTTGACGTAGCGGGCACCGACGTTGACGGCCGCCCAGGCGTTGCCGACGGTCTCGTACGCGTCGCTGGTCTTACCGAACAGGTCGGCCGCCGCCTGGAGGGTGGCGGCGCGGGCGCCCGCGTAGTCGGTGTCGGTGGTCATGTAGACGGTCAGCGCCCGGTACCAGACGGTGAACGCGTTGTGCAGACCGAGAGCGGAGACCGGCTTGCCGTCGTAGGTGGGGCTGTCGTAGGCGACGCCGTTGATGGTCTTCTTCCCGCTGCCCTCGGCGAGCAGGTAGAAGAAGTGGTTCGCCGGGCCGGAGGCAAAGTGCGGGTTGAGCGTGGCGGTCTCGGGGGTCCAGTAGTCCTGGGAGGTGCCCTTCTCCTCGGAGGCGTCCTTGGAGGGCTGGTCCAGGTAGCGCAGCGCCTTGCCGGTGCCACGGACGTCGACCAGCTCGCCAATCTGGTAGTCGGGGACGTCCTTCGAGCTGTTGGCGAAGAACTCCACGGCGGTGCCCATGATGTCGCTGGTGGCCTCGTTGAGGCCGCCGGACTCACCGGTGTAGTCGAGGTTCGCGGTGGCGTAGGTGACGCCGTGCGTCATCTCGTGAGCGGCGATGTCGATCGACGTCAGCGGCTTGGCGTTGGTCAGGCCGTCGCCGTAGGTCATGCAGAAGCAGCCGTCCTGCCAGAAGGCGTTGGCGTAGTTCTCGCCGTAGTGGACGCGGGAGTACGCGCCGACGCCGTTGTTGGCTATGCCGTTGCGGCCGAACTGGTCGTGGTAGAAGTCCCAGGTCTTCTGCGCGCCGTAGGCGGCGTCCACGGCCGCGGTCTGGCGGTCGGCCGATGTTCCGTCGCCCCAGACATCGTTGTCGTCGGTCACCAGCGTGCCCGCTCCGCCGCCGGTCAGGTCGTACGTCTTGTGACCGCCGCGCTGGGTGTCGGTCATCTCGTACGCCGTGCCGTTGCGCACGGAACCGATCTGCACCTGCCCGCTGTACTGGCTGTTGCCCACCCCGGCGTGGATCCGCTCGACGCTTTCGAGCTGCTCGCCACTGGCCGCGTCGGTCACGACGTGCAGCTCGCTGGGGGTGCCGTCCTCCTGCACACCGGTGACGACGGATTCCCAGGCCAGAGTGGGCTTCCCGGCCTTCGCCCAGACGACCAGCTTCGGGGTTCCCTCCGGGGCGGCCTCCGCCGTCCCCTCGGTCCGCGCGACGGACACGGCCGACTTCTTCGCCGTGGCGGCCGGGACAGCGGCCTTGGTCGTGGGCACCGAGATCGTGGCCTTGGACGCCTTGGTGACGGTACGGGCGGCGGGGCTCTCGTGGACGATCAGGTCCCCGCCCATGACGGGCAGTCCGGCGAAGGTGCGCTCGTAACGGGTGTGCAGGGTGCCGTCGGCGTCCTTGATGACGTCCTTCGGTATCAGCTTCTCCTGGTCGCCCAGCTTCAGGGAGCGGGCGGTGGCGGCCGCCCCGTCTGCCGCGGCCCTGAGCATCTTCTCCCGCAGGGCGGGAGAGAGTTCGACGGCCGCGGCGCCGGGTCTCGGCTGCGCCGTGAGCTGTCCCGGTACCCGATCCGTGCCGGCCGGGGCGGAGACGGTGGCCGAGGCGGGCAGGGCCGAGACGAGGAGCGCGGCCATGGTGACCGCCGCGGCGGCCGCGGTGCGGCGGCGCACGGAGGCGCGACGGGAACGATGGGACTCGTGAGACGACGTTGCCCTGGTGGGACGGAAGGCGTTCGTCATTCCTGTGGCTCCTTCTGTCCGGTCGCGTGGGGACGGCCGGCGCGACGAGATAGCCGGAGGCCCAAAAGTGGCCCCGGCGTGGCGAGTTGCGACACATATGCGGTGTGCAGATCGTTTCAGCAGGTGAGGTGATTGTCACCAGAGCGGACACCGTTGTCCGAAAGTCGGTCAACTGTTCACGGTCGGCCTCTGGTCGCACGCCATCGATCACGTGCGCCTTTACATGACGGCAACACGCCGTTTCCCAGCCACTTTGGCCGAATTCAGAGCGTGACATCAGGGCATCGGACACCCGGTCGGAGCTCAAGGGCCCAGGTGAGAGCCTGGGCGGGGCCCAGATCGCGCGACCGGGCAGGCGTGGCGGGGGCCCGCACATCAAGCCAGTCGGCCAGTTCGCGGAACGACACGCACCGCACGCCCTCGTGAGGGCGGACCTGGCGCATCACGTCCTCGACGGCGTCCGCGCGGATGCCGCCGTTCCCGTCCTCGAAGTGGTCGCCGATGAACGGCGCGCGGCTGCCGTTGAGGGCAACTCGAAGGCGGTGAGGTACGGCTGTGCGTCAACCGCCCGCGTCGACGCGTCGGAGCCCCTGTAGGCTGCCGCCCCTCCGGGCCCCGCGGGGCCAGCGCTCCTCACCGCCACCTTCCACCCGGTCCCGGCCGGGTGTGTTCTCCGCGCCCCTGCGGGCGCCCGGACGATTGTGTGCCCATGACCCGTCAGCGCCAGACAGCACCCTCGGATTCACCTGAGACCCCGGACGCCCGTGACACCGCCGCCTCCCGCCACGACCGGCGGGACCGGCGCCGCCCGGCCGACGGGCGCGGCGCCGCGCGCGGCGCCGGCCGGAGGCGGCGGAAGGGACGCGGCCGCAAGCGGCTCGCCCTGGGCATATCCGCGGCGGTGACCGTGCTCGCCATCGCCGCCGCGGGCGCCGTCTATCTGAAGCTCAACGGCAACATCGATACCTTCGACGGCAAGGGACTGAGCCCGCAGCGGCCGAAGGCCACCGTCGGAGCCGCCCAGAACATCCTGCTGATCGGCTCGGACACCCGGGCCGGCGCCAACGCCGCGCTCGGCGGCGGAAAGGACGCGGTGGGGCGCTCCGACACGACGATCCTGCTGCACGTCTACGCCGACCACCGGCACGCGGTCGGCGTGTCCATCCCGCGTGACACTCTGGTCGACATCCCGCCCTGCCTGCTGCCCGACGGAAAGTGGACGCCCGTCAGCCAGCACACCATGTTCAACGCCGCGTTCTCCGTCGGCGGGACCGAGGCCGGCAACCCGGCCTGCACCCAGAACACCGTCGAAGCACTGACCGGGCTGCGGATCGACCACACCGTCGTGGTGAGCTTCCAGGGCTTCGCCACCATGACCGAGGCCGTCGGCGGTGTGCCGATCTGCCTGCCCCAGGACATCTACCAGAAGGACCTCAACCCGAACCGCGCCACGCGCGGCAAACTCATCTACCACCAGGGCAAGCAGGAGGTCTCGGGCAAGACCGCCCTGGACTACGTACGCCTGCGGCACGGTATCGGCGACAGCTCGGACATCGGGCGCACCAAACGCCAGCAGGCCTTCATCGGCAGCCTCATCAAGCAGGTCAAGGCCGAGGGATTCAGCCCGACGACCCTGCTCCCACTGGCCAACGCGGCGACCAAGTCCCTCACCGTCGACCCGGGCCTGGGTACGGCCGCGAAGCTGCTGGACTTCGCGATGTCGCTGAAGGACATCGATCTCGCCGACATCCAGTTCCTCACCGCCCCGTGGCGTTACGACGGACCGCGCGTCGCCCTCGTCCACCCCGAGGCCGATGAACTCTGGGCCACCCTCAAGGCCGACCACACGCTGGACGGCAAGGCCACCGGCAAGGACGGGGCGGCCGGCGCGGCCCCGCGCCCCAGCACCACCCCGGTCACCGGGGCCGGGGTCTCCGTGGCGGTCTACAACGGCACCACGACGAACGGACTGGCCTCCCGCGCCGCGGAGTTCCTGCGCGCGCACCGGTTCACCGTGACCGGCACCGCCACGGCCCGGTCGCAGACGCACGCCACCACGGAGATCCAGTACGGGGCCGGGCTCGAAGCCCAGGCCAGGAACCTCGCCAAGCTCTTCCCGGGCGCCGTGCTCGAACCCATCGGCGGCTCCAGCCTCAACCTCGTCGCGGGGCGGGACTACGCCGCCACCCCGACGGACCCGGCCACGCCGGCCGCGCCCGACCCGCTGCCCTCCAGCGTCACCGACCAGGCGCGGTCGGCCGACAAGGACCTGTGTGCCGACCTGTCCTACGGCTGACAGCCCGTCGGGTGGCCTTCGATCCGCCTGCTCAGAGGTCACCCGACGGACTGTGGGAGCCCGCCCGCAGCGCCAGCGCCGCCAGGGCTTCCGGGGCGCCCGCCTGGCCGCGTATGCCCGGGAACGCGTTGATGTCCACGATCAGGGGGGCGCCGCCGCCCGCGTCGATCACGTCGACTCCGTACACGTCCAGCGCGAAGACGGAGCCGACCGTACGCACCAGGCCGAGCCAGCCGCCGGGGAGGTCACCGGGGGCGAGGGGCAGGGTCGGGCCCCGGCCGCCCCGGGCCAGTTCCGATCGGCGCAGGGCGGCGAAGACCCGGCCGTCGATGACCCACAGCTTGTGGTCCCAGCCGCTGTTCGGAGTGAATTCCTGTGCCACCAGGGGCTCCTCGGGCCAGGCCGCGCGCAGTTCGCGCAGGCGGGCGGCGTCGTCGACCCGGGCGACGAGGTCGTGTCGCCGGCTGTGCCGGCTCTTGACGACCAGCGGACGGGGAAGCTCCGCCGCCGTCGCGGGGCCGCCCAGGGTCCAGGTCTCCGCGAAGGGCAGTCCGGCGTTCCGGGCCAGGCCGGCCATCTCCAGGCGGTCCTGGCACCGTGCGGTCGCGGTCGGCGAGTTCAGTACGGGAGCGCCCCGCGCCTCCAGCGCCCGGCCCAGCGCCAGCGCGCGCGGGGTCCGCGCCTTCAGCAAATAGACGTCGGCGGAAGGAACGGCAAGAGGAACGACGGAAGGCTCCTGCGCCGGGTCGTCGCCGCCCTGCCATCCGTCCGGATCGACCGCCACCACCTGGTGGCGGGGTGTCAGCAGCGCGGTGGCCGCGGCCAGCAGCGGGTGATCGGGCCGGGGGGTGATCAGGCCGATCCTCATCTGCTCTCCCCCGCCGTCGCGGTCAGGTGCGGGGGCCCGAGCAGGGCGCCCGGCGCGGGGATCCGCGCCGGGGTCCGGAGGGGTCGCGGTACGGCCCCGCCCGTGCGCGCCAGTTCCAGGACGGCCCGCCCCACACGTACCACCGCGTCGGGCACCCGCCGGAAGCTCGGGAAGTCGTTCACATCGACGATCACCGGCCCGTCGGGGCCGAGCAGCACGTCCACGCCGTACAGATCCAGCCCGTAGACCTCGCCGACCCCGGCGACGATCCCGGCGATCTCGGCGGACAGCGGGACGTGGCGCTCCCGTGCCGGGTGGTCCGGGTGGAGCGGTGAGCGCCGTTCGGTCGCGTACAGCTCGCCGCCGACGCAGTACACCTTGAGGTCGGTCCCGGAGTTGGGCACGTACGGCTGGGCTATCAGCATCCCCTCCCCGGCCAGTTCGGGGGTCAGCCGGGCCAGCCGGTCCGGCGACGGTACGAGCCGGACCGCCCGCCCCGAGCTTCCGTCGGCGGGTTTGACCACCAGCGGGAACTCGGCCTCGGGTATCTCCGCCAGCGACTGCGGCCGGGCCGCCGCGTACGTCGGTGGCATGGGCAGTCCGTGACCGCGTCCGACCACCGCCGCCAGCACCTTGTCCCGTACCCCGCGGATCGAGCGCGCGTCGTTGACCGTCGTCATCCCGACCGCCGCCGCTGCCTCCAGCAGCGTCAGTCCGGGCCCGCCGGACACCGTCTTGAGCACCCAGGCGTCGTGGCTGCCCGCCCGTACGGCCTCGGACAGCCGGACCAGCGAGCTGCCGGGCCTCAGCACGTCGACCCGGTGCCCCCAGGAGGCGAGTTGGCGGATCACCTCGACGGGCATGCCGTCGTGGCGGTACTGCTCCTCGACCAGAAAGCAGAGTCTCATCGTTCCCCGTAACCCCCGGACATCCGGGCTTCCTGTCCGGCAAGCGGTGACACCGGTACCTACCGGGATCATGATCCGCCTCGCTCCGGCCGGGCGGATCACCAGCCCCGGGGTAACGGGGTGACGAAGGTAAGGTCCCGGGGGTGGGGTCCCGTGCCGGATCAGCTCCGGAGGAAGGCCAGCAGGTCCGCGTTGAAGGTGTCCTGGTAGGCGGGAAGCTGTGCCAGGCCGTGCGGGGCGCCGGGGTAGACCTTGAGGGTGGCGTCCTTGACGAGCTGGGCGGACTTCCGGCCGGCGGCGACGATCGGCACGATCTGGTCGTCATCGCCGTGGACGACGAGGGTGGGGATGTCGAAGCGCTTCAGGTCCTCGGTGAAGTCGGTCTCGGAGAAGGCCTTGACGCAGTCGTACGCGCCCTTGAGGCCGACCTGCATGCTCCACATCCAGAACGAGTCGCGAATGCCCTGCGAGACGGCGGAACCGGGGCGGTTGGCACCGTAGAAGCTCTCGCTCAGGTCCTGGTAGAACTGCGAACGGTCGCTCGCGACACCGGCGCGGATGCCGTCGAAGACGTCGATCGGCAGTCCTTCCGGGTTGGCGTCCGTCCTGAGCATCAGCGGCGGGACGGCGCCCAGCAGGACGGCCTTGGCGACCCGGCCGGTGCCGTGACGGCCGATGTAGCGGGTCACCTCGCCGCCGCCCGTCGAGTGGCCGACGAGGATCGCGTCACGCAGGTCCAGGGCCTCGAACAGCTGGGCGAGGTCGTCGGCGTACGTGTCCATGTCGTGGCCCTGCCACGGCTGGCCGGAGCGGCCGTGGCCACGGCGGTCGTGGGCGATCGCCCGGAAGCCGTGATCGGCGGCCAGCCGCATCTGGCCGTCCCAGGCGTCCCCGTTCAGCGGCCATCCGTGACTGAACACGACCGGCTGCCCGGTGCCCCACTCCCGGTAGAAGATGCTGGTGCCGTCCGTGGTGGTGATCGTGGGCATGGCTCATTCCTCCCAGGCATGACATCAGGACATACATGACGGTACGTCAGCTTTGTCCGCATGCCGGGCGCGACAGGGCGGAAGGACGAGGTGCTGGACGGGCTGGACGGGCTGAAGCGGATGGCACCGCCGCCTAACCGCTCCTCCGGCATCTACCGGCCGCTCAGCTCCCCGTCCCGCGCCGGGGCGCCGGCAGCGCACCGTGGTCGAGCTTGCCGTTGGCGGTCAGCGGCAGCGCGTCGAGGGCCACGAACGCCGAGGGCACCATGAAATCGGGCAGGACGGCCGCCGTGTACCGGCGCAGCGCCGCGATGTCGGGGTCACCGCCCTCGCCGGGGACGACGTAGGCGACGAGGCGCCGGTCGCCCGGCCGGTCCTCGCGGACGACCACGGCGGCCCGAGCGACCGACCCGTACCGTACGAGCGTGGATTCGATCTCCCCCGGCTCGACCCGGAAACCGCGCAGTTTGAGCTGCCGGTCGGCCCGGCCGAGGTATTCGATGGCCCCCTCCTGATTCCAGCGGGCCAGGTCGCCGGTCCGGTACATCCGGCTCCCCGGAGGCCCGTGCGGATTGGCGACGAACTGTTCGGCGGTGGCGGCGGTCCGGCCGATGTAACCGTGGGCCAGGCCGCGGCCGGCCACGTACAGCTCGCCGGGAATGCCCGGCGGCAGCGGCCGGAGCCTCTCGTCCAGGATGTAGGCGTGTTTGCCGGGGATGGGTCCGCCGATCGGGACGCTCCCACCGTCGTGGGCGCCGGCTTCCGCCGTGAGCGTGTACGTGGTGGTGAAGCCCATGCTCTCGGCCGGACCGTACCCGTTGACCAGGTGCAGGGCGGGATGGTCGGCCAGGGCGCGGGCGGTGTGCGCGGGCGAGGCCGCCTCGCCGGCCGTCATCGCTTCGCGCAGCTGGGCGAAGACCTGCGGGTGCTCGTCCAGCATCTGGTTGAAGAGCGTCGCGGACAGCTGCAGCGT
This sequence comes from Streptomyces sp. NPDC051569, assembly GCF_044454085.1. NCBI lineage: Bacteria > Bacillati > Actinomycetota > Actinomycetes > Kitasatosporales > Streptomycetaceae > Streptomyces > Streptomyces sp. NPDC051569. Next base: position 189,508 of record NZ_JBITDJ010000003.1, on the reverse strand, counting down.
GGTGACCCGGTGGCGGGCGACCAGCTCCGCGATCTGGTGCGGGTCGGTGTGCTGGCCAGGCTGCAGGACACAGGTGCCGCCGTGCAGCAGCGGACCGAACGCCTCCAGCGCGAAGGCGTCCCAGGACACCGGCGAACTCTGCAGATACGTCTGCTCGGGACCGAAGCGCAGATAGTCGGGCCCGAGGAAGGTGGAGGTCAGCGCGCGGTGCGAGGCGGCCACGCCCTTCGGCGCTCCCGTCGACCCGGACGTGTACATCACGCAGGCCACCGCCTCCGGATGGACCGGGACGTCCCCCGCCGCGCCTGACAGCCCGCTGATGGCGGGCGTCTCCCGGGTCAGGTCGATGACCGTCGCCTCGGTCCGGAGCTGGGTGAGATGGGCCTGCGTGACCAGGGCCGCCGACCGTGTCTGGACGAGCACGGTGTTGAGCCGCTCGGCCGGGAACTGCGGATCGAGCAGGGTGTAGCCGGCGCCCGCCTTCAGGACCGCGAGGAGGGAGGCGATCAGGTGCGGGGACCGCTCCAGATGGATCGCCACCAGGCAGCCCGGCATCACTCCCTGACCGGTCAGATGGCGGGCGAGCCGGTTCGACCAGACGTCGAGCTCCGCGTAGGTGATCCGCTGGTCCTCGTGGACGAGCGCGATCGCGTGCGGGGTCCGGGCCGCCTGTCCGGCGAACAGCCCGTCCAGTCCGGGCCGGTGTTCGTCCGTCACCGTCACCGCCGCCGCGCCCACCCGCTTCCGTTGCCGGTACGGGCTCCGCCCCGGAGGGCGGCCCGGGGCCCGAGGTCCGCTCGGCTGGGACATCTCGACACCTTCCTGGAAGCTCGGGATCCGGGGGCTCCCGGGATCCGCGCGGGGCTTTCGCGGCGGGCCGGGGCTACCCGATCGCGGCCGGAGCGCCTGTGCCGGTGCTCAGCAGCAGGTCACCGGCGTCCAGCGCGTTGACGTGGTACTTGCCGAGGGCGCTGATCAGCAGCCGCAGTTCGAGGGCGACGGACTCCGCCAGCCTCACCAGCCCGGCCTCGCGGTCCTCGTCGACGGCGAGCAGGGCCGCCCTGCCGAGCCCCACGGCCCTCGCTCCCAGCGCGAGCGCCTTGACCGCGCGGCTGCCCTCCCAGACCCGGCCGCTGGCGAGCAGGCAGTGGCTGGTGGGGCCGATACGGAGCAGGCACTCGCCGAGCGGCAGCCCGACGTGCCCGAGGAAGGCGGTCGGCGCCCAGGCGGTACCACCCTCGGCGCCGTCCACGGTGACGGAGTCGGCGCCCGCCGCCCAGGCGGTGGCGGCGGCGTGCGCGACGTCCCGGCCGGGGTGCAGTTTGACCCACACCTTGGCCCGGGGGAAGTTGTTGCGCATCAGCCGGATCTGCTGACGCAGGATCTCCTCGGTGAAGGTGCCCGGGCTGCTGATCCGCAGGACCGAGTCACTGTCCGCGCCGAAGACGGGGTCGGTGGCGTACTGCTCGGTGATCCGCCCGGCGGCCTCCCGGCCGAGGACGGTGAGGCCGCCGAGGCCGGGCTTGGCTCCCTGGCCGACCTTCAGTTCGAAGGCCAGCCGGCCGGTGGCGAGCAGCGGTTCGCTGACCGGGTCGCTGTAGACGAGATTCCACACCTCGGCGTCCGCGTCCTCGGTGCTCTGCTGCACCACCACCCCGCCGTGCTCGTCGTCGGCGGCGTCCGCGTACGCGCCGATCCGGCCGAGCAGCGGTGAGGCCGCCGCGTCCGAGGAGGCGCGGTAGCCGTTGACGGGCACGACGTTCTCGCCGATCACCATAGGGATGCCGAGCCGCCCGGCCTGCCGTCCCGCCGCCTCGCCGAGGTCATGGCTGGCGACCTGCGTCGAGCCGAACGCCGAGACGTACAGCGGCAGCCGGGAGGAGAAGCCGCCCAGCACGGTGTCGAGCACGACATCGCCGTAGAGCGGTTCGCGGCCCAGGTCGATGAGCTTCTTCAAGCGCTCCGGCATGAACACCGGGGGGACGATCCTGGCCCGTTCCAGCAGGTCGTACGGGTCGTGGCCGACCGGCGCGGGGACGGCACCGAGCAGGCCGGAGCCGTACCCCCCGAGCGCCGGGAAGACGCTCGCGGCGCCGTGCCGGGCGCGGTGGCGCACCTGCTCCTCGGGAAATCCGGCGGCGCTGAGCGGCGGGGTCATGCGGACACCACACCGGGCAGCTTCGGGTAGGCGCTGGCCTCCCAGGCGGCGGTGCGGCCGGTGACGTAACGGGTGAAGCGCTCCAGGCCGATGCCGAACCCGGAGCTGGCGGGGATGCCCCGGCGGGCCAGGTCGAGGTACCAGCCGTACTTGGCGGGGTTCTCGCCGGTCTCCCGCATCCGGGTGACGAGGGTGGCGTAGTCGTACTCGCGCTCGCTGCCGCTGGCGAGCTCCCCGTAGCCCTCCGGGGCGATCAGGTCGAAGTTGCGCAGCACCCCGGGGTTGTCGGTGTTCTCGCGGTCGTAGAAGCCGCGTGAGCCCTTGGGGTAGTCGACGACGAAGAACGGGTTGCTCGCCTTGGCGGACAGGATCTCCTCGCCCTCCCAGTCGATCTCGGCACCCGGGTCCTGGGGGTGGCCGAGCGCGACCAGGTCGGCCGTCGCCTCCCGGTGGGTGGTCCGGCCGAAGGCGCCCGCCACCGCCTCGCGGAAGGCGTCCCGGTCGCGGCCGAGCGAGTCGAGTTCGCCGGGCATCTCGCGGACGACCTCGCCGACGACGAACGAGACGAGTTCCTCGGCGAGCGCGATCGCGTCCTCACGGCGGGCGTCGCGTATCTCCACGTCGATCTGGTGGAACTCGGCGAGGTGGCGGTGGGTGACGGCCGTCTCGATCGGTTCGAGACGCACGTTGGGGGCGATGTAGAAGATCTTGGCGAAGGCGAGCAGCGACGCCTGCTTGTAGAGGATGGCGCTCGTCATCAGCTTGTACTTGTGACCGTAGAAGTCCACGTCGACCTGTTTGGAGCCGCGGATGCCGGGGTCGGTGACCGGACCGATGATCGGCGGCAGCAGCTCGGTGAAGCCACGGCCGGTCAGGAAGGCGCGGGTGGCGGCGAGCATCCGGTTCTGGACGCGCAGCGTGGTGCGGGTGGCGGCGGAGCCGAGGTGCTGGTCGGGCGAGGAGGGGAACGGCGGGGAGGCCGTATCGGCGGACCGGGTGGGCTGGTCGGATGTGACGGTCATGGGTGCTACCTCCTGGGGGTGGGGCCGGACAAGCGGGTGAGGGGCCTACGACGCCGGGCGGACGGGGTGGACAGGGCGGACGGGGCGGACGGGGCGGACGGGGTGGACAGGGCGGACGGGGCGGACGGGGCCGATGGGACGGCTGAGGCGGTCGGGACAACTGGGAGCACTGGGACGGCTGGGACGGCTGGGACGGCTGGGACGGCTGGGACGGCGACAGGCTGGGCGGTCGGGACCGTGGCCGGGGACGCGGCAGGGGGCACGGCCGGGGACGCGGCGGCAGGGGGCGGCCCGGTCGGGGACAGGGCCGCCTGGTCGTGCCGTCGCTGGACGAACGAGAGCGCGTCGTACAGCCCGGCGGCGGTCAGCCGCCGGCCGCGCTCGACGACCTGCCCGATGGGCATCGAACCGATCTCGGACCAGGTGAGCCGGCCGTCCGGGCCGATATGGCTTCTGGTCCTGCCCGCGTTGTCGGGGTGCAGGCAGTACGGCACGTCGAGGTAGCCGCGCGCGAACGCCTTGAGCAGGCCCTGGCCGAGGTCGCCGTCGAGATGGAGGACGGCGTCGACGAGCGCCCGTGCCTCGGCGTAGACGGGGTTGTCGGCCGGTGCGACGGCGTCGGCCCGGGCGTCCCGGCCGCGCGGCGGGAGGGCGGCGCGGGCGCGGGCGGCGGCCGCCGAGGCGGTCCGCAGTGCCTCCACGTTCTCCTCGACGGTCGGGATGCGGTGCGCCTCGGCGGCCGTCTTGACGATCAGCCGGGCGGCTCCGGTCCGTACGGCCAGTTCCGCCGAGCGCTCCAGCAGATCCAGCGCGCCCGCCCGGGAACGCGGGTAGAGGCCCATGTACGTGTAGAGGACGACGTGCCAGTCGGTGTCCGGCAGCAGTTCGGCCGCCAGCCGCCGCAGCGCGTGCACGGCCTGCCGGTCCTGTTCGGGGCTGGTCTGCTGGGCGTAGCTGAGGGAGATGCTGCGCAGGCCCGCCCGGTGGAAGAAGAGTGCTTCCAGCGCGCTGATCGCCACCAGCAGTCCCGGCGGGCAGAGCTGGCCGAGCATGCAGCCGCCGAAGGTCTCCAGGTGCGGTTCGGCTCCGGTGGCCCGCAGTCCGGCCAGGAATTCGCAGGTCTCCTGCCAGTTGCGTACGGAGTCGACGAGCGGGGTCCGCCCGTACGGCAGGCAGTACGAGACCGGCCCGCCCTCCGTCGCGTCGAGGCCGAGGAGTGCGAGGGCCGCGACGATCCGCTGGGGGCGGGCGGAGCCGTGCCGGATCTGGACGGGGAAGGTCGCGTCGCGTACGCCGTCCAGCACCCGGCGCGAGGTGTCCGGGTCGTACGAGGTGATCGGGTAGCCGTTGAGCGGGACGCCGGCGTCGAGGGCCCGTAGCGCCGACGGCTCGTCACCGACCCGGGTATAGCTGTCGATGGTGATCGTCCCGGCGACCGGGCCGGCCGCCGCGTCCTTGGTCGCGAGAAGTCCGGACCGCATGCGGGCGGGCACCGAGAAGCCCATCCGGGGCTGCACGACGAGGGCGCCCCTGGCATGGGCGGCGGCGACGAACCGGCCGAAGGAGGCGGGTCGTTCCTGGACGGCCGCCCGGCCCCGGGGCTCGGACAGCACGGTCACCGTACGGCCTCTCTGGAGAGCGAGCCGACGAACGCCTCGAAGGAGGCCAGCCCCACGCTCTCCTCGAAGACGGCGTCGAAGCCGGCCGCGAGCAGATCACGCGCCTGCCCCTCCTCGCCGCCCTCACCCCCCGCGACACCGAGCTTGCCGCCGATGACGACCGGCAGTCCCGCCAGCTCCCAGCGCGAGCGCAGCGCGCCGATCAGCGGCCTGGCGTCGTGGAAGCCGTGGCCGTTGACCGTGCTGACGACCAGCAGGTCGGGCTGATGCTTGCAGCAGGACTCGACGATCTCGTCCTCCGGAATGCACGGACCCAAATTGACGACCGTGTGACCGAGATCCTCGATCAGCAACTGAATGAATACGAGATTCCAGGTGTGCGCGTCGGACGGCAGTCCGGTGACAACGACATCCAGCGGCCCGTATCGATGACGAGTCGTCAATTCCGCAGGCTTCATGATTCGCTTCGTCCACATCATTCGATGACAATGGGAGAAGGAGGTCCTGGCAGGCCCGGAACTTCCCTTCGGCATGAGCGTAGAAGTGCGGCAGTGGTGTTACCGGCGTCCGGGGCGGCAGCCCGGCGGCAGTTGTCACCGGGCCACCGGAGAACCGGCGAAAGCCACGCGCCAGGTGTCCGTACGGCCGGGAGGACGGCGTGCCCGCCCGCCCCGATACGTACCCGTCTCCCCTGCTCAGTGCGGTCTCGTACGAGGAGGCGGGAGGGCGGTCGGCCCGGGAGCGGGAGCCACCGCCGAATACCGTGCGATTCCCGCCGTTTCCCGCCGTTCCCACGATTGCTGCGATTCCCGCGATTGCTGCCACGTGAGTCCGACGATTTTTCCCGTCATGACGCGATGAACCGGTCGAAGAAGTCCCCTTGAGACGGCCGGAGGGCTCTACGCGCCCGCCAGAACCGGGGTATGCGCGGTCGTTTCCGGGGCCGGCTCGGAATGGAGCAGCCGGCGGACGAGGTTGAGCACCATGAACCGCGCGGGCCTGCCGAGATCGGCCCGCGCGGCCGGGGGCTGCCGGATGAGACCGCGCAGGAGCAGAACATGCACATCGCGGGCAGCCTCGGCCGGGGAGATTCCGAGCAGGTCGGCGGCGCTCTGCACCGTCCAGAAACCGGAGGAGAGGTCGGCGCGGGCGTGGGAAGCGGCGTCGGCGCGGTCGGCCAGGGATGCCATCGCACTCAGCAGCGCGGCCGGCTGGGGGCGCAGCCCGGTGACGGCGGCGGCGAGCAGCCGGCCCAGCTCGGAACCGGACCGGGGATCGGGGGTCGCCCCGTCGATGAGGGCCAGCGGCGTGGTCCTCGCTATCTCCAGCAGCTGTTCGGGCGAGTACAGCAGCAGCCAGGAGGCGGCGGCCTCCAGCGCCTGCGGTACGCCGTCCAGCGCGTCGCAGACGTGGGCCACGGTGGTGGTGACGGAGTCCGTGGGCAGCAGGTCGGGGCGCATGTGGCTGACGTAGGACAGCATCAGCTCGACGGCGGGCCGGTCCGCCACGAGGGAGTCCCCGGGCAGCGGGGCGGAGGCGTGGGAGAGGCCCGGTACGGGCAGCGGGGCGAGCGGGAACAACCGTCCACCGGGAGTCTGGTGCGGCTCACGCGCGGTGATCAGGACCTTGAGGCGCTCGCAGGAGTGCAGCAGGTTCAGCAGGGCGGGGCCGACGGTGGGTGACGCCTCCAGGCCGTCCAGGACGAGCAGCGTCGCCTTGTCCCTGATGACCGAGGTCAGTTCGTCGTGGTTCCCGCCGTGGGACACCAGCGCCCTGACCCAGCTCACCATGGCGGACTGCGGGCTGCGGGTGACACCGGCGGACGGGTCGTCGCCGCCGTCCATGGCGACCCACAGGACCGGGATCCGGTCGCGGGCGTGGAGCAGCAGCGCGGCCTCCTGGGCGAGGCGGGACTTGCCCACCCCGGGCAGACCCACGATGGTCAGCAGGCGCTCGTGTTCGGTGGAGAGCAGGCCGGTCAGTGCCTGCAGTTCGGGTCTGCGACCGGTCAGGGGGCGCAGGGGCGTCGGCGGCGGGGCGAGTTCGGCGCTGTACACGTCTCTGAGCGCGTTGCCCGCCGAGGCTCCGTCGACGGCGAGTTCGAGTTCGGCGCGGCGTGCGCCGGTGAGACGCATGGCGTCGGCGAGCAGCCGCAGCGTCTCCCTGCGGGGGTGCTGCACCCGCCCCTGCTCCAGGTCGCGGATGGCCCGCACACTGACTGTCGAGAGTCCGGCCAGCTGTTCTTGGGTGAGCCCGGCGCGCCTGCGTGCACGCTGCAGCATGGCGCCGAGTCCGGCCGATGGGGCGTGAGCGTTCATCGCTGTCTCCTTGGTTCCCGAATGCCGTGTTCTGGTTCTCCGATGCCACGTCGGCGGGACGGCAATGTGCCGGCAAAGACCTCTTCCGGTCTCTTCCGGAATTACCTGTCGCGCGCATTCCGGGACGGGGTTGCTCCGGTCTGCCCACGCTGCGCACACCTTCACTGTGGTGGTGTGCGGTACGGGAGAAGCTTCCGGAACCTCCTTCCCGATCCCCTCCCGGCGCAGTACCGTCCCGATCGGGAACGGCTTAGGATTCCCGAAATGGCGTCACCAGCCAGGGGTTTTGTCTGTCAGGGGGACTGAGTGACAGCGAGCGGAGAGAGACAGCCGCGCTTCAACATCCTTGGTCCGCTGGAAGGTTGGGCGTCCGGGAGCAGGCTCCGGCTGGGGGGAACGATTCAGGAACGGGTGCTGGTCACCCTGTTGCTGGAGCCCGGCAAGGTGATGCCCGTGTCCCGGCTCGTCGAGGCGGCCTGGGCCGAGGATCCGCCCGCGACAGCGGCCCACCAGGTACGCAAGGCCGTCGCCGATCTGCGCCGGCGCATCCCGGACGGCTCCGAGGTGCTCGTCACCGACGGTCCCGGCTACCGCGCGGCCGTGACCGACGCGCAGCTGGACCTGACGGAGTTCTCCCTGCGGGTCCGGGAGGCGAAGGCGGCCACGACCGGAGGGCGCCCCGCCGACGCCGTGGAGGCGCTGCGCTCCGCCCTCGCGCTCTGGCGCGGCCCCGTCCTGTCCGGTGACGGCGGCCCGGTGATCGAAGCGGCGGCCACCGCGCTGGAGGAGCGCCGGCTGGCCGTGGCCGAGCAGCTCTTCGAGCTCCGGCTGAGCCTGGGCGAGACCTCGGAACTCGTGGTCGACCTGCGGGATCTCGTCACGCGCAACCCGCTGCGGGAGACCTTGCGCGGCCAGTTGATGCTGGCGCTGTACCGGTCGGGGCGGCAGGCCGAGGCGCTGGAGGAGTACGGCAGGGTCCGCGAGCTGCTCGTCGAGGAGCTGGGGATCGACCCGGGCCCCCGGCTCACCAAGCTGTACGAGGGAATCCTGCGGGAGAATCCCGAGCTCGCCGCCCCCGAACCACCCGCCCCGTCCGTTCCCGCGCCACCGGCCGTCCCCGTACCGGCCGAGGTGCCCCGCACGCTGCCGTACGACCTGTCGGACTTCACCGGCCGCGACCGGGAACTGAAAGAGCTCCTCGCCTGCGCGGAGCAGGCGGGCGAGCGGGGCACCCGGGTCGTGGCGATCGACGGGATGGGCGGCTGCGGCAAGACCTCGCTGGCCGTGCGGGCCGCGCACCGGCTGTCGGCCGCCTATCCGGACGGTCAGCTCCATCTCGACCTGCGCGGCTACACCCCCGGCGAGCAGCCCGTCACACCGACCGCCGCGCTCGACAGTCTGCTCCGGGCGCTCGGCACCCCGGGCGACCGGGTCCCCGAGGACGCCGCGGGGCGTACCGCCCTGTGGCGGGCGACCCTCGTCGGCAAACGGCTGCTGATCCTCCTCGACAACGCGGCCGATGTCGCCGGCATCCGCCCGCTGCTGCCGACCACCCCCGGCTGCCTGGTGCTGGTCACCAGCCGGGCACGGCTGGTGGATCTCGACGGCGCGGAGTGGATATCCATCGATGTGATGCCGCCCGAGGAGAGCGCCACACTGATGGCGGAGACGCTCGGCGCCCGGCGGGTCGCGGCGGAGCCCGAGGCGGCGGCGGAGCTGGCCCGGCTGTGCGGCCATCTCCCGCTGGCGCTGCGCATCGCGACCGCGCGGCTGCGCAACCGGCCGCGCTGGACCCTGCAGTACCTGGCGGACCGACTGCGCGACGAGACCCGCAGGCTGGACGAGCTGAGTTCCGGCGAGCGGAGCGTGGCGGCGACCCTGCGCCTGTCGTACCAGGCGCTGGACGAGGAGTGCCGTACGGCTTTCCGGATCCTGGCGCTCCATCCCGGCGGGGACATCGACGTCCATTCGGCGGCCGCGCTGCTGGGCGCCGGCACCCGGGACGCCGAGGACATCCTGGAACTGCTGCTCGATGTCCATCTGGTGCAGCAGCCGGAGATCGGCCTCTACACCTTCCATGATCTGGTGCGCAGCTTCGCGCAGAGCCTGCGCGGCGTGCCGACCGAGGAGAACGACGCGGCGGCGGTCGAGCGACTGCTCGGCTACTACCTGACGGCCACCGAGGCGGCGTGCGAGGTCCTTTTCCCGGGACGGCGCCGCCGGCCCACCGGGATCGAGGAATCCGGGGCGGAGCTGCCGGATCTGGGGAGCGCCGACCAGGCGCAGGAGTGGTTCGCGCGCGAGCACACCGGGCTGCTGGCGGCCGTCACGCTCGCCGAGCGGCGGCGCCTGGACCGCCATACGGTCTGCCTGGCCAGGAACGTGGTCTTCCAGCTCAACGCGCGTGGACACCTGGACGAGTTCGGGGATCTGGGGCGCGTCGCGGTGTCCGCCGCCCGGCGGCTCGGGGATCTGGCGCTGCTCGGGGTGAGCCTGTCGAACCTCGGCGTGGCCTGCTGGAAGCTCGGCCGGTTCGCCGAGGGGATCGAGGTGGCGGAGGAGGGCCGTGATGTCGCGGCGCGGCTCGGCGACCGGCACACCGAGGCCCACAGCGAGAGCACGCTCGGTCTGTTCAACAGCCTGCTGGGCCGCTTCCCCGAGGCGCTGTCCCATCTGGAGCGGGCGATCACCCACGAGCGGGAACTGGGCACGGCGCGGGCGGAGGCCGAGAGCCTCACCGTGCTCAGCACGCTGTACGAGCAGTGGGGCCGGTACGAGGAGGCCGCGGACGCGGCCCGCCGCGCGATCGAGCTGGACAGGGAACTCGGCCATCATGAGAACGAGTTGGTGGCCCTCACCGACCTGGCCTTCGCCCTCGCGGGCCTCGGGACGTACGAGGAGGCGGATCGCTGCCTCCAGCAGGCCCGGGAGTTGTGCGACCCGACCAAGGAACCGGGACATGTCGCGATGACGCTGGCGCTGTCGGCCGGTGTCGCTCACCGGCTGGGGCGGCCGGAGCAGGCGGCGGAGCACGCGGACCGCGCGGTGGAGCTCGTACGGTCGAGCGCGTCACCGCTGCGGCGGGCCAAGGTCGAGAACATGGTCGGGCGCCTGCGCCACCAGCAGGGGGAGTACGCGTCGGCGCTGGCGCTGCACACGCACGCGTACGAGCTCGCGTCCGCGTTCAGCTACCGCGCCGAGGAGGCGTACGCCCTGTCGGGAATGGGCCGGGCCGCCGGCGCCCTCGGCGATCCGGAGGTCTCGGCCGAACACCTCGCTGAGGCCGAGAAGCTGTTCGCGGCCATGGGAGTCCCCGAGGACCGCCGCCGCGGCTGACGGCCTGTCGCGCTGTCGGCCTGACGGCCCGTCGGTTCCACGGACCTGACGGCCCGTGGGCGAGGAACAGGAGCGTGCCCCGCACCGGGATCCCGGTGCGGGGCACGCGTTCCGTACGTGGGTGAGGCGGGATCACTTGCCGATGAGGGTCGGGCCCTTGTCCTCGGCGAGCACGTGGTGACCGGCCTGGGGGCCCTGCGTGTGCCCCGCTTCGACCGTCGCGCCGAGACCGAAGGCCAGCGCCGCCGCGAAGATTCCGACCAGTCCAGCAAGCTTGCGTCCCATTGTCCCGCCCCTTTTTCGTGGTGTCCCGCTTTCCGACACCACTGACTTTGGGCCGAGGCGTTCCCGAACGGTTCCCAGGGCGTTACCGCCCCCGGGTCACCGCGCGGGAACACCCCGTACCGGGCAGGGAACGACCAGGTCAGGGGTTTGCCGAGAAGCTCGCACGGCTCTCCTGAACAGTCCTGTCCGCAGTGCCCTGGAGGCAGCAGGCCACGATGCGCGGCCCGCGCGCGGTGAGGACGACCCCGGTACGCGCGGGCCCCGACTCATGGCCGGCCAGATCGAGCAGCGCCCGCACGACGGAGCGCAGCACGGCGGCCTCCGTCTCCGTGGGACCCCCGGGGTCCGGGTCGCCGCGCTGCTCCCGCGCCGTCATACCGACCACGCGGTGCATGCCGTTCCTGGTCATGGTCTCGACGCTGAACTCCGGTCCTTCCAGGGACTCCTCCGAGGTGTACGGCTCCGGCCGGCCACCGGCGCCGGCGCGCTGGGCCCACCGTTCGACGGCGGACAATTCCTGAAGAGGCCGGCGCAGTTCCACGGCGTCACTCGGACAGTCCGGGGGGTGGCCCGGGGAGTGGTCCGGCGGGTGTTTCACGGGATGCTCCTCCTGCAGACAGCTACCCGCTGAGCCTGTCGCGGTCCGATCCCGTTCCGCTCCCACACGGTTCCCGAATAAGTCCGATGAACTGATTTGACCAGAGCAATTCAAGCCACATACGTTTCGCCCTGGCCGGACCCATCCGGGCGGGCCATCTTTCGGTCCCTTGGGGGGGAACGCAGTGAACTGGTACCTCGGCGTACTGAAGAACTACGCAGGATTCAGCGGGCGGGCGCGCCGCAAGGAATTCTGGATGTTCGTTCTGTTCCACATCATCGCCACGCTCATCGTGGTGGCCGTCGACTTCGCCGTGGGGCTGAACAGCATCCTGGTGGGCGTCTACGTTCTCGGCGTGTTCGTTCCCAGCCTCGCGCTGATCGTGCGGCGGCTGCACGACATCGGCAAGTCCGGCTGGTTCTACTTCATCATCCTGATCCCGCTCGTCGGCCAGATCCTGCTGCTCGTGTGGTTCCTGACCGCCGGCAACCCGGAGGCCAACGCGTACGGCGAGAACCCGAAGCTGGTTCCCGCGAAGGCCTGACGTCACGTCGCGAGGGCCCGTCAGCGCCGCGCTGACGGGCCCTCGCCGTTTCTGTCCGCCGTACCCGGTCGCCGGTCAGGTCCCCCGGGCGTCCAGCCAGACGGCCGTGTCCGGCGGGAGCAGGCGGCCGGTCGTCCCGTCGCCCGCCAAGGCGTCGCTGGCGAGCAGCGGTTCGGCCCCGGCGGGCAGCGGCAACGGTGCGCCGGAGAAGTTGATCCGGCACACCAGGCCCGCGCCCTTGCGGAAGGCCAGTTCGCCCCCGGCCGAGGGCAGCCAGGCGAAGTTCTCGTCGCCGACGAAGGCGCGGCGCAGGGTCAGCGCCGTACGGTACAGCTCCAGGAACGAGTCCGGGCGGCCGGTCTGGGCCTCGACCGACCACTCACCCCAGCCGTCTGGCTGCGGCAGCCGGCTGCCGCCGGGGCCGAAGCCGTACGAGGAGCCGGTCCGCGTCCACGGCAGCGGCACCCGGCAGCCGTCCCGGCCTTTCAGGGCGCCTCCCGCGCGCTCCCACATCGGGTCGAGGAGCGCGGACGCGGGCAGGTCGGCCACCTCGGGCAGGCCCAGTTCCTCACCCTGGTAGAGATACGTGGTGCCGGGCAGCGCCAGCGTGAGCAGCGCGGCGGCGCGGGCCCGGCGGCGTCCGCGCGCGTCGTCGACCGCCGGGGTGCGGCCGTCGGTGAGCAGCCAGGCGGGCAGGTCGGTGCCTTCGGGAAGCCCGTACCGGGTGCGGTGGCGTACCACGTCGTGGTTGGAGAGCACCCAGGTCGGCAGGGACCCGGTGGGCGCCGCGCCGGACAGTGAGGTGTCGATGACGCTCCGGAAGGATCCCGCGTCCCAGGGGCAGCGCAGGTGGAAGAAGTTGAACGCCTGGTGCAGCTCGTCGGGCCGGGTGTAGAGCGGCAGCCGGGCGGCGCTGACACCCGCTTCGGCGACCATGATCCGGGGCGGGGCGTAGGAGTCCGTGATCTTGCGCCAGGTGCGGTAGATGTCGTGGACCTCGTCGCGGTCCCAGAACGGGTGGTCCTCCCCGCTGGGCGGGGCGTTGAGGGGCGCGGTGTCGCCGCCCCGGGTGTCGCGCAGCGGCGGGGTGAGGTCCTTGCGCAGTCCGTGCGCCACGTCGATCCGGAATCCGTCGACGCCCAGGTCGAGCCAGAAGCGCAGGGTGCGTTCGAAGTCAGCGATGACCTCGGAGTTCTCCCAGTTCAGGTCGGGCTGCTCGGCGGCGAAGATGTGCATGTACCACTGGCCGTCGGGGACCCGGGTCCAGGCCGCGCCGCCGAATTTCGACTGCCAGTCGGCGGGCGGTTCACTGCCGTCCGGGCCCCGGCCGTCCCGGAAGACGAACCGGTCGCGCGCCTCGGAGCCGGGGGCGGAGACCAGCGCCTCGGCGAACCAGGGATGCTGGTCGGAGCAGTGGTTGGGCACGATGTCGACAATGGTGCGCAGGCCCAGCTCCCGGGCCCGGTCGAGCAGCGCGCGGAAGTCGTCGAGTGTGCCGTGGCGCGGGTCGACGTCCCGGTGGTCGGCGACGTCGTAGCCCCCGTCTGCCAGTGGGGAGCGGTAGAACGGTGTGAGCCAGACGGCGTCCGCGCCGAGGTCCGCGACATGGCCGAGCCGCTCGGTGATCCCGCGCAGGTCGCCCATGCCGTCGCCGTCGGCGTCGGCGAAGCTCGGGACGTAGATCTGGTAGACGACGGACTCCCGCCACCAGTCGCGGTCACTGCCGGGGTCGCTGCCGTGTCCGGCGCCGTTGCCGTACGGGAACGGGTGCTGTGTCACTGGTACCTCTCGTACTGAAATGCGGGGTCCGCCGCGGAACTCAGGGCGTGCGAGTGATTGTCGTACGGTGCGATCATCCCTTGGCCGCACCGGAAGTCAGCCCGGAGACGACGGACCCCGAACTCGGCGGAACTCGACGCCGAACACGACGACTCCACCAACACCGCGCGGGGGCCTCCTCGCTGCTGGGGGTCAGCGCCATCAGGACGGCGGGCGGGCGCTCACGATGGGAACACCCCGAGGACGCCCGGGTTCCTTCCTCGCGGGGACGGCGGTCCGGCAGTTCACCGCCGCCTGGCGGGCCTCGGTGTCCGGGTGAGTCCCCGCGCCGGGGTGCCGGTCCGCTTCACCGGACCGGCCCGGAGGGGCGCTTGGCCGGACCGAGGCGGCCGGCGGCGTACGGGATCGTCCCGCTCGGCAGGCCGGACGTCCCGGAGGTGCGCAGGGAGCGCAGCGCCAGCAGCAGGAAGCCGATGTCGTCGAGGTAGACCGGGTCCGGCACCAGGTCGGTGGGCAGGACCAGATAGACCATGGCCGCCCAGAACATCCACCGGTTCTTGACGGGCACGCCCGCCTTGCGCAGGGCCCGCCTGGCCCGTACCAGCCGGACGGCGAGGGTGATCGCGACTCCCAGGGTGAGTACCACCAGGATCGCGGCAAGGCCGATGAGGATCTGGAGTTCGCTGCTCATGGTGGTCTCTTCCCTCGGGCCGGCCGCTCCTACCCGGGTACGGATACCCCGGGGCGGCCCACCCCAACGGGGTCACCGCCCGTTCCGGTCCGCCGGTCCGGTCCGGTCCGCCCGTCCGGTCCGCCTGCCGGCTCCCCCGGGGCCGAACAGGTGAGCCGGCCGTACGTCTCCGTACCGGCCGGCCCTCCGTCCCTCGCGTCCGGGGTCCCTCGCGTTCGGGGTTCCTCGCGTCCGGGGTCCCTCGCGTCCGGGGTCCCTCGCGTCCGGGGGTCCCTCGCGTCCGGGGGTCCCTCGCGTCCGGGGTCCCTCGCGGCCGGGTCAGCGCCCCAGTTCGCGCTTCAGCTCGTCCTTGTTCATGGTCGAGCGGCCGTGGATGTTACGGCGCTGCGCCTCGGCGTACAGCTGGTCGTACGTCGGGCCCTCGGCCCCGCTGTGCGAGCGCTGCCCGCCGCGCCGGGAGGACGACATGTCCTGGGTGGAGGTCTTGCTCGCCGTGCGGGACTCGCCGGAACGGGCCCGTTCCTTGTTCACGGTCCGCGCGGCGATCTCCTCGGCGCGGCCGGCGCTCTCGCCGCGATCGCGGGCGCTCTCCTTGATGTGCTCGTACTGGCGCTCACGCTTCGGGCTGGAACCTCGCGGCATGGTGATCACTCCTCGCACGGATCATCGGCCCCCTCCGGCCCACCCTCCTACCCGCGTTCGGGCCCGGCAACTGGGTGGATGCCGGCGGCGGCGTGCCCGGGGAGTCCTGACACTCCACGGGCACGCCGCACGCATCGATTCAGCGCCGAACACCATCGCTCACGGCAGGCACCTCCCGTGGCACACGCCCCACCCGCCCCGCAAGAGCGCCTCGCCGGTCCGATCACCCCGCGTCACCCCGCGCGCCGGCATCGTTCGACGCCCCGAACGAGCAGATCCGGCCGCGGACAACAAGAGGGCAATTCGGCGGTACGCCGCTCAAAGGGGCGGCCGCCACCCCGGACGCACGCGGACATCCGTCCCCCCGCCGCGCGGCGGCGCCCGCATCCACCGCGCCCCGCACGCGGCGCCCGCCGCGGATCATGTGTGTTCGTGACGTCCGGACGAGCGGCCGCAGGGCGCCGTACGTCAATCCGCGTGCTCCGCGGGGCTGTCGAAGGTCACGCACCGGTGGCCTTCCCGTTGACGCGGGCTTTGCAGAAGTTCACGCGAGGGCCGCGAGCGGGCCGACGGGACACCTGGGGCGAAAGCGCTTCCCGGACAGGCCGCCGACAGCTTCCGTACGGGCACCGGGGCGGGCAGGGGTCAATCTCCGCCGTGGGTCCGGAAGTCGGCCTTGTCGTGGGCGGCCATCGGAGCCGACGATGCGATCGTGCGATTGACAGGTTCACGATCAAAACCCACGGGTCGTGAACATCGCACACCGGCGGCCCGCCCACCCGACGGGACGCGTCTCCCCCACCTGGAGGATTTTGTGACCTTCAAGCGCTTCTCCCCCCTCGGCGCCGCACCCAGACGCGCCCGGCTCCTCGCCGTCGCCTCCGGACTGGTGACCGCGGTCGCGCTCGCGGCCCCGACCGCCATCGCCCAGCCCGCCCCGCTCCCCGTGGCCGGCGCGGCCCAGCTCGCCGCGGCCGGCTCCGCCGTGCTCGGCGCGGACGTCGCCGGCAGCGCCTGGTACACCGACCAGGCGTCCGGCAAGATCGTCGTCACCGTCGACAGCACCGTCTCCGCCTCGGAGATCAACAGGATCAAGAATTCCGTGGCCGGTACCACCGCGGGCGTCACGATCAAGCACACCGAGGGCACGTTCAACAAGCTCCTCAAGGGTGGCGACGCCATCTACACCGGCGGCGCCCGCTGCTCCCTCGGCTTCAACGTCCGCAGCGGCTCGACGTACTACGCGCTGACCGCCGGGCACTGCACCAGCGCCGGCAGCACCTGGTACACCAACTCCGCCGGCACCTCGCTGCTCGGCTCCAACGCCGGATCCAGCTTCCCCGGCAACGACTACGGGATCATCAGGCACAGCAACTCGGCCAACGCCGAGGGCACCGTGGACCTCTACAACGGCTCCACGCAGGACATCACCACAGCCGCCAACCCCACGGTCGGCCAGCGCGTCTCACGCAGCGGCTCCACCACGGGCGTCCACACCGGTACGGTCAGCGCCCTCAACGCGACCGTCAACTACGGCAACGGTGACATCGTGTCCGGTCTGATCCAGACCAACGTCTGCGCCGAGCCGGGCGACAGCGGCGGCCCGCTCTACGCCGGCGGCACGGCGCTCGGCCTGACCTCGGGTGGCAGCGGCAACTGCAGCTCCGGCGGCACCACGTTCTTCCAGCCGGTCGTCGAGGCCCTGAACGCGTACGGCGTCCAGGTCTTCTGAGACCAGGCCCCCTGATGGCCGGCGGGCCCCGCGCACGGTGCGGGGCCCGCCGGTCCGTTCCGTGGGCGGCGGCCCACGGCGCCGGGGGGACGTGCGCACGGGCTCCGGACCGACCGCGTGAGCCTAATCCCCCCGGTCCTCGCCGTCCTCGGCACCGTCCGCGCCACCGGCGGGCCCGCCGTGCGAAGTGTCCTTGCCGGGCTTGCTGTCCTTGCTCCGGCTCTCACGGTGCTCCCGGTACTCGCGGCCCTTGAAGCGGGACTTCACATCGTCCGGCGGCAGGAATTTGGACCACCTCTCCGGGAATTCCGAGGGCATGTCCGGATCGGTCACGTCGTCGTCCACCGCCTCCGCCGACGCCGCGGCGAGGACCATCAGCTGCGCCGCCTGGGCCGCGCGCAGCCGCTCGTTGGCCGCACGGGCGGCGGCGGTGGCGACGGACGGCCAGACCCGGTCGATGGCAGCGTTGACGGCCGCGCCCACCAGCACCGCGAACGCGGAGATGCCGATCCAGAGCAGAACGGCGATGGGCGCGGCGAGCGAACCGTAGATCGTCGGCCCCTCGACCGCGCTGGTGAGATAGATCCGGAGCAGGAAGCTGCCCAGGACCCACATGGCGAGAGCGATCAGCGCGCCGGGGATGTCCTCCCGCCACGGCGACCGGGCGGGCACGGACACGTGGTAGAGGGTGGTGAGGAACGCGACGGAGAGCAGGATCACCACCGGCCAGTAGAGGACGGCGACGACCTCGGTGCCCCAGGGGATGAATTCGACGACCCGGTCGGGTCCGACGACCGCGAGCGGCAGCACCACCGCGCCGATCAGCAGCGCGACGACGTAGAGCAGGAAGGCGAGCAGCCGGGTGGCGACGATGCCGCGCCGGCCGTCGAGTCCGTACATCACCGTGATGGTGTCGACGAAGACGTTGACGGCCCGGGAGCCGGACCACAGCGCGATCGCGAAGCCGAGGGAGATGACGTCGGGCCGGCCGCCGTGGGTGATGTCGTTGAGCAGCGGTTTGGCGATCTCGTTGACGCCGCGTCCGGAGAGCACCGTGCCCGCCGCCGAGAGGATGTTCTTCTCCAGGGACGCGACCGTGGTCGTGCTGGTCCAGTCGTCCACGTAACCGAGCAGGCCGATCAGTCCGAGCAGCAGCGGTGGCAGCGAGAGCAGGGTGAAGAACGCCGCCTCGGCCGCGAGACCGAGGATGCGGTACTCCATGCACGAGTTGACGGTGTCCTTCAGCAGCAACCAGGTCATCTTCCGCTTGGAGACGTTGCGGTAGAGGACTCGGGCCCGGTGGAGTCGACCCGCTGGTCGCTCAGGTGTTTCTTTTGCTGCCTGCACCTCCTTACCGTATCGGCATGGCAGCCAGCACTCACACAGTGACCAACCAGGTTCCGCCCCTGGTGGGGTATGACGTCTTCACCGCGGACCGGGCACTCACGGAAGCCGTGGAGCGGCACAGCGCGCCGGCCCTGCTCGACGAGACCCGCGCGGAGCTGTCGGCACTCGGCCGCGCCGCGGGATCGGCCGAGGCCCAGGAGTGGGGGGCGCGGGCCAACGAGAACCCTCCGGTCCTGCGCACCCACGACCGCTACGGCGACCGGATCGACGAGGTCGACTTCCATCCTGACTGGCACCACCTGCTGGGACAGGCGGTGTCGGCGGGGCTGACCGACGCCTGGGGCAGGCCCGGTGGCCATCTGCGCCGGGCGGCCGGCTTCCTGGTGTGGACGCAGGCGGAGGCCGGGAACGGCTGTCCGGTGTCGATGACGCACGCGGCGGTCCCCGCGCTGCGCGCCGATCCGGCGCTCGCGGCCGAGTGGGAGCCAAAACTGACCTCCCATCGGTACGAACCGGGGCTGCGGCCCGCCGCCGAGAAGTCCGGCGTGCTCTTCGGGATGGGCATGACGGAGAAGCAGGGCGGCAGCGACGTACGCGCCAACACGACGGCCGCCGAGCCGCTGGGCGCCGAAGGCGAGTACCTGCTCACC
The DNA here is from genome assembly GCF_044454085.1 of Streptomyces sp. NPDC051569. NCBI lineage: Bacteria > Bacillati > Actinomycetota > Actinomycetes > Kitasatosporales > Streptomycetaceae > Streptomyces > Streptomyces sp. NPDC051569. The sequence goes on along the minus strand of NZ_JBITDJ010000003.1, from coordinate 170,787 downwards.
GGGCACAAGTGGTTCTGTTCGGCGCCGATGTGCGACGGCTTCCTCGTGCTGGCGCAGGCGCCCGGCGGGCTCACCTGCTTCCTGGTGCCGCGTGTCCTGGCGGACGGGACCCGCAACGTCTTCCGCCTCCAGCGGCTCAAGGACAAGCTGGGCAACCGCTCCAACGCGTCGGCCGAGGTGGAATTCGACTCCACCTGGGCCCGCCGGGTCGGCGAGGAGGGGCGGGGGGTGCGCACCATCATCGAGATGGTGGCGGCGACCCGGCTCGACTGTGTGATCGGCTCGGCGGCGCTGATGCGGCAGTCCGTGGCCCAGGCGGTGCATCACGCCACGTACCGGAGCGCGTTCGGCGGCGAGCTGATCGGCAAGCCGCTGATGCGCAACGTCCTGGCCGATCTGGCGCTGGAGTCGGAGGCGGCGACGACGCTCGCGCTGCGGCTGGCGGCGGCGTACGACACCGTCCAGGACGGCGGCGAGGGCGCGGACCAGGAGCGGGCGTTCCTGCGGCTCGCGGTGCCCGCCGCCAAGTACTGGGTGACCAAGCGGTGTACGCCGGTGGCGGCGGAGGCCCTGGAGTGCCTGGGCGGCAACGGTTACGTGGAGGAGTCCGGCATGCCGCGGCTGCTGCGCGAGTCGCCGCTCAACTCGATCTGGGAGGGCTCGGGGAACGTCCAGGCGCTGGACGCGCTGCGGGCGCTCCAGCGGGAGCCGGAAGCGCTGAACGCCTTCCTCCAGGAGGTGGGCCGGGCGCGCGGCGCCGATCACCGGCTGGACCGCGCGATCAAGGACCTGCTGACGGAACTGGCCGATCTGGAGGGGATCGAGGCGCGGGGCCGCAGGCTGGTGGAGCGGATGGCGCTGGTGCTCCAGGGTTCGCTGCTGGTGCGGTGGGCGCCGCCGGAGGTGGCGGACGCGTTCTGCGCCTCGCGGCTCGGCGGGGACTGGGGCACGGCCTTCGGCACCCTGCCGCACACGCTGGGGCTGGCGGCGATCGTGGACCGGGCGCGGCCGGTGAGCTGAGCGGCGTCGTGAAGCCGGGGGTGGCGACGCGGCGGCCCGAGGCCGGAGGCGGCCACGCGGCGGTGTGAAGGCCTGGAGGCGGTGGCGGAGCGGCCTGAGGCCAGAGGTGGTGGCGCGCCGACACGGCACCACCTCTGGCTCGCTGTCACTTTCAACCACATCTCTGCGGTTTTCCAGAGTTGCAAGCCGTTGCAGGAGATATCCGAACTGCCCCTCCGGGCATATGCCGGAGGGGCACGATGGGTGCATGGTCGATGAAGCACCGCTGAAGGCGGAGAAACCCCGACGGCTGGTGGCGGAGGGACCCCGATGAAGGACGTACCGCTCGACCTGGCCGGGCACCCGGCGATGGACGGCGCGTGGGCAGCCCGTCCGTTCCGTCAGGTGCGGGACGCCGCCCCGGCCGGGGAGCGCCCGCCGACCGCTCCCCGGCCGGTGATCGACGCGTCGTGGCAGCGGATGTTCCGGATGGGGGTGCGCCGCGATCAGGCCACCGGCGGGGTGCCGTTGGAGCGGGACGAGCTGGAGCACCGCCGGCGCACCTCCGCGCTGGCCGACGCCATGCGGACGTTCAGCGAATCCCTCGGCGCGATCGCCGACACCTCGGTCCAGATCATGGTGGTCACCGACGACGAGGGGCGGGTGCTGTGGCGGGAGGGCAGCTCCGGCGTGCTGCGCCAGGCCGGCGGTATCTGTCTGGAGGAGGGCGCGGCCTGGTCCGAGCGCGCCGCCGGCACGAACGCCATCGGTACGGCGCTGGCCGTGCGCCGCCCGGTGCGGGTCCACGCGGCCGAGCATTTCGTGCGCTCCCTGCACGCCTGGACCTGCGCGGCGGCCCCGGTGCACGATCCCCGGGACGGCCGGCTGCTGGGTGTCGTCGATGTGAGCGGCCCGGCGGCCGGCTTCCACCCGACGACGCTGGCGCTGGTCAGTTCGGTGGCCCGGCTCGCCGAGAGCGAGATGCGGGAGCGGCACGGGCGGGCGCTGGGCCGGCTGCGCTCGGTCGCGGCGCCGATCATGTGCCGGCTCGGCGGCCGGGCGCTGGCGGTCGACGGTCACGGCTGGACGGCGGCCGTCACGGGAATGGCGCCCGTGGACCGGCTGCCGCTGCCCAAGTCGTTCCGGACCGGCCGGGCCTGGCTGCCCTCGCTGGGCATGTGCGCGGTCGAACCGCTGCCCGGCGGCTGGCTGATCCGGGTGGACGAGGCGCGGGCGGTGACGGAGGCGCCCGGCCGGGTCGTCCTGGACCTGAGCCGGCCCCGCCGCTGGTCGGTCGCGGTGTCCGGGTCCGCGGGCTCCTGGGTCCAGGAGCTCACCCCGCGCCACGCCGAGCTGCTGTACGTGCTGGCCGTGCACCGGGACGGCCGCAGCGCGGCGGAGCTGGCCTCCGACGTCTTCGGTGATCCCACCCGCGCGGTGACCGTACGGGCGGAGATGTCGCGGGTACGGCGTCATCTGTCGGGTGTGCTGGCGCACCGCCCGTACCGGTTCGCGGAGGAGATCGAGGTGGAGGTGGTCCTGCCGGCCGATCCCGCGGAGCTGCTGCCGCACTCGACGGCCCCGGCGGTGCTGAGCACGCGGCGCCTGCCCTGCCCGTGAGCGGGGCCCCGGTCGGCCCGGGCGGGCCCTCCGGGCTCCGGCCCGGGCCGGGCAGGTCCCCGGGGCTCCCCCTGCTGGACGGCCCCCGGCCGGGGGCGCTTGTCCGGTCCCCCGGCCGGGGGCGCTTTTTCCGGTCCCCCGGCCGGGGGCGCTTTTTCCGGTCCGACCGCCCGGCGTGGTTTTCTGGCGCTCATGAGCATCACTGTGACCACCTGGTCCCTGGAACAGACCTCGCCCGCCGACCTGCGCCCGGCCGGTGAGCCCTCCGGCGACGTGCGGATCGTCCGGGCCGAGGTGCCGTCGCCGGAGTTCAGCCGGTTCCTCTACACGGCCGTCGGCGGGGACATCCGCTGGACCGACCGGCTCGCGCTGACGTACGCGCAGTGGCGGGAGGAACTCTCCCGCCCGGGCGTCGAGACCTGGGTGGCGTACGAGAACGGGACCCCGGCCGGCTACGTCGAGCTGGCGGCGCAGGACGAGGGCGCGGTGGAGATCGTCTACTTCGGGCTGATACCGGCCTTCCGTGGCCGGCGCATCGGCGGCCATCTCCTGTCGTACGGAGTGGCCCGCGCCTGGGACCTCGCCGAACGGTGGCCGGGATCGGCGCCGACCAAGCGGGTCTGGCTGCACACCTGCTCCAAGGACGGCGAGCACGCCATGGACAACTATCTGCGCCGCGGTTTCACGCTGTACGACACCACGGTGACCCAGGAGCCCGAGGTGGCCGCTCCCGGTCCGTGGCCCGGGGCACGCGGGTAACCCCGCACCGGTCGTAGCGCTCGTAGCGCTCGAACTGCATCTCGCGGAGTGGGACAGTCTCGTCCACATCATGGATAGTGGTGGACTGGCCGGAGACCCGCGTGCCACGCTTCCGTCATGTCCAGAGCTGGAATTGCCTTGGTGAGTCGACGACACGTCGATCTCGGCCGCATGTCCAGCGCCATCTGTCCGGCGGGCTGACAGCCACCGTATCGCCGCGATCCCCTTCTTCTCTGTACTCGCCCGCGCACCGTCGTGCCCTCGCGCGCGTGTGCGGCCCAGAGCCGCCCTCCCGCAGTCCCGAAGGACGTGTCCGTCATGGCCGCCACCCCGGAAAAGCCGACCCCAGCGACCCCTGCGAGCCCGCACCGCAAGGTGAGCCGCCACCGCGGCGAGGGTCAGTGGGCCGTGGGTCACTTCACTCCGCTCAACGGCAATGAGCAGTTCAAGAAGGACGACGACGGCCTCAACGTGCGGGCGCGCATCGAGACGATCTACTCCAAGGCCGGTTTCGACTCGATCGACCCCAATGACCTGCGCGGCCGGATGCGCTGGTGGGGGCTGTACACCCAGCGCAAGCCCGGGATCGACGGCGGCAGGACGGCGATCCTGGAGCCGGAGGAGCTGGACGACAAGTACTTCATGCTGCGGGTGCGGATCGACGGCGGACGGCTGACCACCGAGCAGCTGCGGGTCATCGGCGAGATCTCGCAGGAGTTCGCGCGCGGGACCGCCGACATCACCGACCGGCAGAACGTCCAGTACCACTGGATCCGGATCGAGGACGTCCCGGAGATCTGGAACCGCCTCGAAGCGGTGGGGCTCTCCACGACCGAGGCCTGCGGTGACACGCCCCGGGTGATCCTCGGTTCCCCGGTCGCCGGGATCGCCGAGGACGAGATCATCGACGGCACCCCGGCGGTCGACGAGATCCACCGCCGGATCGTCGGCAACCCCGACTTCTCGAACCTGCCGCGCAAATTCAAGTCGGCGATCTCCGGATCGCCCCTGCTGGACGTGGCGCACGAGATCAACGACATCGCCTTCGTCGGGGTGAACCACCCCGAGCACGGCCCCGGCTTCGACCTGTGGGTGGGCGGCGGACTCTCCACCAACCCGAAGATCGGCCAGCGCCTGGGCGCCTGGGTGCCGCTCGACGAGGTCCCGGACGTCTACACCGGCGTCATCTCGATCTTCCGCGACTACGGCTACCGCCGGCTGCGCACCCGCGCCCGGCTGAAGTTCCTGGTCGCCGACTGGGGTACGGAGAAGTTCCGCCGGATCCTGGAGGACGACTACCTGAAGCGGAAGCTCGTCGACGGGCCCGCCCCGGCGCAGCCCGTACAGACCTGGCGTGACCACGTCGGTGTGCACCGGCAGCGGGACGGCCGCTTCTACGTCGGATTCGCGCCGCGCGTCGGCCGGGTCGACGGCGCCACCCTGACGAGGATCGCCGAGCTGGCCGCGGCACACGGCTCCGGCCGGCTGCGGACCACCGTCGAGCAGAAGATGATCGTCCTCGATGTCACGGAGGACCGGATCGACTCGCTGGTGGCCGGCCTGGAGGCGCTGGACCTGCGGGTCAAGCCGTCGCCGTTCCGGCGCGGGACCATGGCCTGCACGGGCATCGAATTCTGCAAGCTGGCGATCGTCGAGACGAAGAAGCGCGGCTCGACCCTGATCGACGAACTGGAGCGCCGGATCCCGGACTTCGACCAGCCGATCACCATCAACATCAACGGCTGCCCCAACGCCTGCGCCCGTATCCAGGTCGCGGACATCGGCCTCAAGGGGCAGCTGGTCCTGGACGACGACGGCAACCAGGTCGAGGGCTTCCAGGTGCACCTGGGCGGCGCGCTGGGCCTGGAGGCCGGTTTCGGCCGCAAGGTGCGCGGTCTGAAGGTCACCTCCGACGAACTGCCCGACTACATCGAGCGGGTGCTCGGCCGCTTCCAGAAGGAGCGCGAGGAGGACGAGCGCTTCGCCACCTGGGCGGCGCGCGCTTCGGCGGAGGCGCTCTCATGAGCGAGCGTGCCGCGCCCTTCTACTGCCCGTACTGCGGTGACGAGGATCTGCGCCCCCACGAGCAAGGTCATGGTGCGTGGGAGTGCGCGGCGTGCAACCGCGCCTTCCAGCTGAAGTTCCTCGGGCTGCTGTCCCGGGGGCTCCGGCGCGGCGACGGAGGGGGAGAAGCCACATGACGGAAGCGACGGCGGCAGCGGGGAGCGGCGACCCGAAGGCGCTGGCCGAGCGGGCGGGCCGGGAGCTGGAGGACGCCTCGGCCCAGGAGATCCTGACCTGGGCCACGGACACCTTCGGCGGGCGTTTCTGTGTCACGTCCTCGATGGAGGACGCGGTGGTCGCCCACCTCGCCTCCCGGGTCCGGCCCGGCGTCGACGTGGTGTTCCTCGACACCGGCTACCACTTCCCCGAGACCATCGGCACCCGGGACGCGGTGGCCGCCGTCATGGACGTCAACGTCATCACGCTCACCCCGCGCCGGACGGTCACCGAGCAGGACGCCGAGCACGGCCCGGAGCTGCACGACCGCGACCCCGACCTGTGCTGCGCGCTGCGCAAGGTCGAGCCGCTCGAAGAGGGCCTGACCGGGTACGACGCCTGGGCCACCGGACTGCGCCGCGACGAGTCGCCCACCCGGGCGAACACCCCGGTCGTCGGCTGGGACGAGAAGCGCCGCAAGGTCAAGGTCTCGCCGATCGCCCGCTGGACGCGGGACGACGTCGACGCGTACGTCACCGGGCACGGCGTCCTCACCAACCCGCTGCTGACGGACGGTTACGCCTCGGTGGGCTGCGCGCCCTGCACCCGCAGGGTCCTGGCGGGCGAGGACGCGCGGGCCGGCCGCTGGGCGGGCCGGTCCAAGACCGAATGCGGACTGCACGGATGACGGGCGGTCGGACACTTCCGGAGGGGCGGCGGTCGAGCGTGACGGGGCGGGACGCCACGGAGCAGGATGCCACGGAGCGGGGCGCCACCATCTGGCTCACCGGTCTGCCGAGCGCCGGCAAGACCACCATCGCGTACGAACTGGCCAGCCGGCTCGGCGCCGAAGGCCACCGCGTCGAGGTGCTCGACGGCGACGAGATCCGCGCGTTCCTCTCCGCGGGCCTCGGCTTCAGCCGCGCGGACCGGCACGCCAATGTCCAGCGCATCGGCTTCGTCGCCGAACTGCTCGCGTCGAACGGCGTCAAGGCACTGGTGCCGGTGATCGCCCCCTACGCGGACAGTCGCGAAGCGGTACGTGAACGGCACCGGGCCGGGACCGGCGCGTATCTGGAGGTACACGTGGCCACACCGGTCGAGGTGTGCTCCGTCCGCGATGTGAAGGGGCTGTACGCGAAACAGGCGGCGGGCGAGATCTCCGGGCTGACCGGCGTCGACGACCCCTACGAGGAGCCGGACTCGCCTGATCTGCGGATCGAGTCGCACCAGCAGTCCGTACAGGAATCGGCCGCGGCGCTGCACGCGCTGCTCACCGAGAGGGGTCTCGCGTGACCACGACCGCCCTGACCGTCGGCGGGGGCACGGACGCCCCGTACGCGCTGAGCCACCTGGACGCCCTGGAATCCGAGGCGGTGCACATCTTCCGGGAAGTGGCGGGGGAGTTCGAGCGGCCGGTGATCCTCTTCTCCGGCGGCAAGGACTCGATCGTCATGCTGCGTCTGGCGGTCAAGGCGTTCGCGCCGGCGCCGGTGCCGTTCACGCTGCTGCACGTCGACACCGGGCACAACTTCCCCGAGGTCCTGGAGTACCGCGACCGTACGGTGGCCGAGCACGGGCTGCGGCTGCATGTCGCCTCCGTGCAGGAGTACATCGACGCGGGCACGCTGCGCGAACGTCCCGACGGCACCCGCAACCCGCTGCAGACGGTGCCGCTGACCGAGAAGATCCGGTCCGAGCGGTTCGACGCGGTGTTCGGCGGCGGGCGGCGCGACGAGGAGAAGGCCCGCGCCAAGGAGCGGGTGTTCTCGCTGCGGGACGAGTTCTCCCAGTGGGACCCGCGCCGTCAGCGGCCCGAGCTGTGGCAGCTGTACAACGGCCGGCACGCCCCCGGCGAGCACGTCCGGGTCTTCCCGCTCTCCAACTGGACCGAGCTGGACGTCTGGCAGTACATCGCCCGCGAGGAGATCGAGCTCCCGGAGATCTATTTCGCCCACGAGCGCGAGGTGTTCCGGCGGCAGGGCATGTGGCTGACCGCCGGTGACTGGGGCGGCCCCCGGGAGAGCGAGCCGGTCGAGCGGCGCGTCGTGCGCTACCGCACGGTGGGCGACATGTCGTGCACGGGCGCTGTCGACTCCGAGGCCACCACGCTGGACGCGGTGATCGCCGAGATCGCCGCCTCCCGGCTCACCGAGCGCGGCGCGACCCGCGCCGACGACAAGATGTCCGAGGCCGCGATGGAAGACCGCAAGCGCGAAGGGTACTTCTAGCGATGACGAGCACCACCGAGCGGTTCGCCGAGGGAATCTCGGCCACCACGCTGCTGCGCTTCGCGACCGCGGGCTCCGTCGACGACGGCAAGTCCACCCTCGTGGGCCGGCTGCTGCACGACTCCAAGTCGGTGCTGACCGATCAGCTGGAGGCCGTCGAGCACGCCTCGCGCAGCCGGGGCCAGGAGGCGCCCGACCTGGCGCTGCTGACGGACGGGCTGCGGGCCGAGCGTGAGCAGGGCATCACCATCGATGTGGCGTACCGCTACTTCGCCACGCCCCGGCGGCGGTTCATCCTCGCCGACACCCCCGGCCACGTGCAGTACACCCGGAACATGGTGACCGGCGCGTCCACCGCCGACCTGGCCGTGGTCCTGGTCGACGCCCGCAACGGGGTGGTCGAGCAGACCCGCCGGCACGCCGCCGTCGCCGCCCTGCTCCGGGTCCCGCATGTGGTGCTCGCCGTCAACAAGATGGACCTCGTCGCCTACGCGGAGCCCGTGTTCGCCGCGATCGCCGAGGAGTTCACCGCGTACGCGGCCTCCCTGGGCGTCCCCGACGTGACGGCGATCCCGATCTCGGCACTGACCGGTGACAACGTCGTCGAGCCCTCCGCGCACATGGACTGGTACGGCGGCCCGACCGTGCTGGAGCATCTGGAGACCGTGCCGGTCAGCCACGACCTGACGGCCTGCCCGGCGCGTTTCCCGGTGCAGTACGTGATCCGCCCGCAGAGCGTGGAACACCCCGACTACCGGGGCTACGCGGGGCAGATCGCCTCGGGTGTGCTGCGGGTCGGCGACGCCGTGACCGTGCTGCCGTCGGGGCGTACGAGCAGCATCGAGGCGATCGACGCGCTCGGCCGGAGCGTCGACATCGCCTGGGCCCCGCAGTCCGTGACCGTGCGGCTCGCGGACGACATCGACATCTCGCGCGGCGATCTGATCGCCCCCAGCGCGGACGCGCCCGGCGTCACCCAGGACGTCGAGGCGACCGTCTGCCATGTGGCGGACCAGCCGCTCACCGTGGGCCGGCGGGTGCTGCTGCGGCACACCACCCGGACCGTCAAGGCGATCGTGAAGGACATCCCTTCCCGGCTGACCCTGGACGACCTGTCCCAGCATCCGGCCCCCGGCCGGCTCGCCGCCAACGACATCGGCAGGGTCACGCTCCGCACCGCCGAGCCGCTCGCGCTCGACGCGTACGCGGACTCCCGCCGCACCGGGTCCTTCCTGCTCATCGACCCGGCCGACGGCACCACACTGACCGCCGGTATGGCCGGCGAGGCGTTCGCGGCCGGATCCGCTCCGGCCGACAGCGGCAGCGACACCACCAGCGACACCGACACCGACACCGACAGCGACGGATGGGATTTCTGATGACCATCGATGTCTACGCGACCTTCGCGAAGGAGGGCGGCCGGGTCGGCAGCGGCGCCCTCGGCGCGGGAACGGGCGGGGTGGCGCGATGTGCGCGATGACGTACGCGCACCGCTCGCGCGCCCGCACCCCCCACGTGCCGTACCCGTACCGCCGAAGACCTGCCGACTTCCCGGCCACGCCCCCGTCCGCCCGAGGGACGTGAGTGCCGGGCCAACGAGGGGAAAACCTCCCGTGCCTGTCTCCCGTACTCGTACCACCGCACCTACGCGTATCACCGCATCGCGGACCGGCTCGCGACGCCGTCTGGCCGCGGCCGCCGCGCTTCCTCTGCTCGCTGTCGTGCTCACTTCCTGCGGCTACGGCTCCGACGCCGACAACGACAAGAGCGGCGCCGGGAAGCCGGCCGTCGCCGAGGGCGCGAAGAAGCTCTCCGCCGACACCGTGAAGATCGGTTACTTCCCGAACCTCACCCACGCGACGGCCCTGGTCGGCATCCAGGAGGGTCTGTTCCAGAAGGAGCTGGGCGGTACGAAGGTGGCGCCCGCCACCTTCAACGCGGGCCCCTCCGAGATCGAGGCGCTCAACGCGGGCAGCATCGACATCGGATTCATCGGCCCCTCCCCCGCCGTCAACGGCTACACCCAGACCAAGGGCAAGAGCCTGCGCATCATCGGCGGCTCCGCCTCGGGTGGGGTGAAGCTCGTCGTCAACCCCAAGAAGATCAAGACCCTGGACGACGTCAAGGGCAAGAAGATAGCCACCCCGCAGCTCGGCAACACGCAGGACGTCGCGTTCCTCAACTGGATAGCCGAGAAGGGCTGGAAGGTCGACGCGCAATCCGGCAAGGGCGATGTCTCCGTCGTCCGTACGGACAACAAGATCACCCCGGACGCCTACAAGTCCGGCGCGATCGACGGCGCGTGGGTGCCGGAGCCGACCGCCTCGAAGCTGGTCGCCGAGGGGGCCGAGGTACTGCTCGACGAGTCCGACCTGTGGCCGGACAAGCAGTTCGTGATCACGAACATCATCGTGTCGCAGAAGTTCCTCGGCGAGCACCCGGACGTGGTCGAGGCCGTGCTGCGCGGCTCGGTGAAGACCAATGAGTGGATCAACGCCAACGAGGACCAGGCGAAGGCGTCCGCCAACGAGGCGCTGAAGACGCTCTCCGGCAAGGCGCTGCCGCCCGAGGTGCTGGACCCGGCGTGGAAGTCGATCCAGATCATCAACGACCCGCTGGCCGCGACGCTCCAGTCGGAGGCGGACCACGCGGTCAAGGCCGGTCTGCTGGAGAAGCCCGACCTGGCCGGTATCTACGACCTGAGGCCGCTCAACAAGGTACTCAAGGCCGAGGGGCTGCCCGAGGTCGCCGACGCCGGTCTCGGCGTCAAGTAACCGTCCCGTCCGCGCCGTTCCCAGGAGGTGACGACCATGGCACCGACCCTCGCCAAGGCCGCCGACAGCACCCCGGCGGTGGATCACGCCGCCCGTATCGCGGGCGTCTCGAAGTCCTTCGCGACGCCCGGCGGGCAGCAGCTCGTCCTGGACGACATCACGCTGGATGTCGCGCCGGGCGAGTTCGTCACTCTCCTGGGAGCGTCGGGCTGCGGCAAGTCCACGCTGCTGAACCTGGTGGCGGGGCTCGACCGGCCGTCCGCCGGTTCCATCGACACACCCGGCGGCCGGCCGGCCCTGATGTTCCAGGAGCACGCGCTGTTCCCGTGGCTGACCGCGGGCAAGAACATCGAGCTGGCGCTGCGGCTGCGCGGCGTGGCGAAGGACCGGCGGCGCGGCGAGGCGGAGCGGCTGCTGGCGCTCGTCCGGCTGGAAGGCGCGCACGGCAAGCGGGTGCACGAGCTGTCCGGCGGCATGCGCCAGCGCGTGGCACTGGCCCGCGCACTGGCGCAGGACAGTCAACTGCTGCTGATGGACGAGCCGTTCGCGGCGCTCGACGCCATCACCCGCGATGTGCTGCACGACGAGCTGACCCGTATCTGGCGGGAGACGCGGCTGTCCGTCCTGTTCGTCACGCACAACGTGCGGGAGGCGGTACGGCTCGCCGAGCGCGTCGTGCTGCTGTCGTCGCGGCCGGGGCGGGTGGCCCGCGAGTGGCGGGTGGACATCCCGCAGCCGCGCCGTATCGAGGACACCGCCGTCGCGGAGCTGTCCGTCGAGATCACCGAAGAACTACGTGGGGAGATCCGCCGCCATGGCCAGCGCTGAGACGACGACGCCGGCCTCGCGGGACGTGTCCCCGCGCGGGGATCTGGCCGGTGTCGAGGCCGGACTCGACGCGCTGGAGACCGTGCCGGCCGGGCGTACGCCGGTGAGCCGGACCCTCGTCGAGAAGGTCCTGCCACCGGTCACCGCGGTGGTGCTGGTCCTGGCGGTGTGGCAGATCCTCGTCTGGGCGAAGGTCACGGACGACTACAAACTGCCATCACCCTCGGCGGTGTGGGACGAGGTGGCCGACGCGTGGGCGCGGGGCACCCTGCTCGGCTACATCTGGACCAGTGTCTCGCGGGGGCTGCTGGGCTTCCTGCTGGCGCTGGTGATCGGCACCCCGCTGGGTCTGCTGGTCGCCCGGGTGAAGTTCGTACGGGCCGCGATCGGTCCGGTGCTGTCCGGGCTCCAGTCGCTGCCGTCGGTGGCGTGGGTGCCGCCGGCCGTGATCTGGCTGGGGCTGAACGACTCGATGATGTACGCCGTCATCCTGCTCGGCGCGGTCCCGTCGATCGCCAACGGCCTGGTCTCCGGCGTCGACCAGGTGCCGCCGCTCTTCCTGCGGGCCGGGCGCACCCTGGGGGCGACCGGGCTGCGCGGCACCTGGCACGTCGTGATGCCGGCGGCGCTGCCGGGCTATCTGGCGGGGCTGAAGCAGGGCTGGGCGTTCTCCTGGCGCTCACTGATGGCCGCGGAGATCATCGCCTCCTCGCCCGATCTCGGCGTAGGACTCGGCCAGCTGCTGGAGAACGGCCGTACGGTCGGCAGTATGCCGATGGTGTTCCTCGCCATATTCCTGATCCTGGTCGTCGGTATCGCCATCGACCTGCTGATCTTCAGTCCGCTGGAGCGGCGGGTCCTGCGGGGCCGCGGTCTCCTCGTGAAGAGCTGATACGCCATGCGCCACGCCGTATCCCCGTACCCCGTACCGCACCACGCCGCAGCGTCGCACCACACCGCAGCGCCGTCGCGTCCCGTACCGCACCCCGTACCGCCGCGTCCCGTCCTGCTGGTCATCGCGCACGGCAGCCGCGACCCCCGGCACGCGGCGACCGTGCACGCGCTCGCCGAGCGGGTGCGGTCGCGGCGTCCCGGGCTGCGCGTGGAGACCGGCTTCCTGGACTTCAACGCCCCGTCCGTCCCTCAGCTGCTGGACCGGCTGGCGCTGGACGGGGTACGGGACGTGGTCGCCCTGCCGCTCCTGCTGACGCGCGCCTTCCACGCCAAGTCCGACATCCCGGCGGTCCTGCGGGAGGCGTCCGCCCGCCATCCGCTGACGCGCGTCCGGCAGGCCGAGGTGCTCGGCCCCTCGCCGCTGCTGACCGGCGCGCTGGAGCGACGCCTTTACGAGGCCGGTCTCAGCCCCGGGGACCGGACCTCGACCGGCGTCGTCCTCGCCTCGGCCGGCTCCTCCGACCCGGAGGCGATCGCGGCGATCACCGCGATCGCCCGGCGGTGGCAGCGGAGCGGCTGGCACACCGTGCGCCCCGCGTTCGCCTCCGCGTCCCTCCCCCGCACCGAGGACGCGGTCCGCGAGCTCCGTGCGGCGGGCGTCCGCCGGATCGCCGTGTCCCCGTACGTCATCGCCCCCGGCCGCCTCCCGGACCGCATCGCCGCCGGGGCCCACGAGTCCGGCGCCGACATCCTGGCCGACGTCCTGGGCCCGGCGCCCGAACTGGCCCGGCTGCTGCTGCGGCGGTACGACCGCGCGGCGGCGGGCCGGGGCACGGCCCTGGCCCTGCTCGCGTGACCTGACGCGCGCGACCGACCGGCGCAGCACCTCGCGGCCGGGCCGGCAGCAACGCCTCGCGACCGCGCCCGCGCAACTCCTTCCGGGCACACCGGAGTGGCGACCCGGCGGCTCAGGACCCGACCAGCAGGGGCCGCAGCCGGGTGGTGGTCAGCCGTTCGGCGAACGGCGCGAGCTTCGTACGGGCCGCCCAGGCCGACGGGAGCGCCACGAGCGTGCCCACGATGAGGCCGGCCAGGACGTCGTGCGGGTAGTGGACGCCGACCCAGACGCGGGACGCCGCCATGAGGAGCGCCGCGACCAGCGCGATCGAGCCCAGGCGGCGGGAGGCGAAGAGCAGCGCGACGGCCGCCGCCGCGGCGAGCGCGGCATGGTTGCTGGGGAAGGACCAGTCGCCCGGCGGGGGGCAGATTTCCAGGGTGGCCGTCCGCAGGCTCCGGCACGGCCGGTCCTCGCGGACCGCCAGCTTCAGCAGGTCGTCGACGCCGAAGGCGAGGAGGGTGATGAGCGGGGCGGCCAGCGCTGTCACGGCCACCGTGGGGGCGCTGCTTCTCGCCCGCCACCAGGCCACGCACATGAGCAGGGCGAAGAGCAGCAGCCCGTACGTGGACCAGGCCGACACGAGATCGTCCAGCCAGCCCGGGGAGCGGCGGGCGAGACCGACCACGTCGAGGTAGAGGGAGCCGTCGACCGACGCTCCGTCGTACGCGAGGATCATCGCTTCGTCTCACTTTCGCGCCGCGCCGGGCGGGAGGAGCGGCACGGTAGGGCCGGTGGCGGCGGTGCGGCGGGCACGGGTGCGGGCACGGTCGGAGGCCCTCTCATAATGGGCGGACAGGGGAAGCCGGGGCACGCCCCGGCCGACTACAATCCAGTAGACGGTCTACTCAACTGTAGACGATCAGGGTGAGGAGCGTTCCATGGCGGACACCGGCGCCGAACGCCGGCCGGCGGGCGAACTGGAAGCCAGCGTCCTGGCGATACTCTGGGCGGCCGGAACACCCCAGACCCCGGGCCAGGTCCAGCGGGACCTCACCCTGCCCCTCGCCAGGACCACCGTGACCACGATCCTTTCCCGCCTGTACGAGAAGGGCACCGTCGGCCGGGAGCGCTCCGGCCGTGGCTACGCCTACTTCCCCACCCAGGACGCGCCGGGACTGACCGCCCGGCGCATGCACCACGAACTCGACCGGGACACCGATCGCGAAACGGTCCTGGCCCGCTTCGTCTCCCAGCTCAGCACCGAGGACGAACGGGTCCTCAAAGAGCTGCTCGAAGCGGGTGACGAGTGATCGTCCTGCTGATCGTTCCCCTGCTCGTCCCCTTCGCCGCACCGCTGCTCGCACACCGCGCCGTCGAGCGGTTCAACCCGGTCACCGCCCTGTGGGCGCTGACCGGGGCGGCGGTCGCGCTCGCGCTCAGCTCCCTGGTGTCGCTCGGCACACTCCTGCTCGCCGGGGCCCTGAAGGTGTCCGTCCTGGCGAGGCTCGGCGAGCTGATCCATCCGCTCGACGTGGCTCCCCGCTCCGTCCTCTACCCGGCGACCGCCCTCGCGACGGGCGCGCTGTCGGTCTGCGCGTGGACCCTCTCGCGCTGGGCCTCGCGGCAGCTCCGTCAGCTCCGCTCGGCCCGGCACGAGGTGGACGCCCGCCCCCTCGCCGGTGATCTGTGCGTACTGGACGCCGCACACGCCGACGCCTACGCCCTGCCGGGCAACCCGGACAGGATCGTGGTCACCACCGGCATGCTGCGCGCACTCGGGCCCGCCGAACGAGAAGTGCTCTTCGCCCACGAACGCGCGCACCTCGCGGGCCGGCACCACTACTTCCTCGCCGCCGCCGACCTGGCGGCCCACTGTCATCCGGGTCTGCGGCGGCTGCGCGGAGCGGTGGCCCTGACCGTGGAACGCGCCGCCGACGAGGCGGCGGCAGCTGCCACCGGCGACCGGCGGCTCACCGCCCGGGCCGTCGCCCGCGCGGCGCTCGCGAGCCGGGGCGCCTCCCCCGCGCGGCCCTTCTTCGCCCCGGCGGCCACCTCGGGACCGGTCCCGAAACGGGTCGAAGCCCTGCTGCGCGCCCCCGCGCGCGGCCGACTCGTCCCCGCACTGCTCGTGCTGCTGATCCTGTGCGCCACGGCGTCGGCGGCGGGAGCTCTGACCGGAGTGGTGAGCCTGCACCGAAGCGTCGAGATCGCCCAGGGCGAGAAGCCGGGGCACTGACCGGGACGAACGGGGGCCGGAGAGCCCCCGGAGAAGCGGTCCCGCCGTGGGGCCGGAGACACGACGGTCGCGACGGCTGTGAAGGCCGGGTACGAAGGAGCGAACGATGAAGGCGGCCCTCCCGGCCGGCACAGGGGTGCCGATGAAGAGGCGTCTGGGCGTATTCGACGCGGTGACGATCGGCCTGGGATCCATGATCGGGGCGGGCGTCTTCGCCGCTCTGGCGCCTGCCGCAGGCGCCTCCGGGTCCGGTCTGCCGCTCGCGCTGGCCGTCGCGGCCGTGGTGGCGTACTGCAACGCGACGTCCTCGGCACGGCTGGCGGCCCGCTATCCGGCCTCGGGCGGCACCTACGTCTACGGCCGGGAGCGGCTCGGCCCTTTCTGGGGTTATCTGGCCGGCTGGGGCTTCGTCATCGGCAAGACCGCGTCGTGCGCCGCCATGGCCCTCACGGTCGGTTCCTACGTCTGGCCGGGACAGGCGCACGCGGTGGCGGTCGCCGCCGTGGTGGTGCTGACAGCGGTGAACTACGGCGGCGTACAGAAGTCGGCGTGGCTCACCCGGTCGATCGTCGCCATCGTCCTGGCAGTGCTCGCCGCGGTGGCCACCGTCTGCCTGACCGCGAGCACGGCGGGGAGCGTGCGGCTGGACATCGGCGCCGACACCAGTGCCGAAGGTGTCCTGCGGGCTGCCGCCCTGCTGTTCTTCGCGTTCGCCGGATACGCCAGGATCGCCACGCTCGGCGAGGAGGTCCGTGACCCCGCGCGCACCATCCCGCGCGCCATCCCGCTCGCCCTGGGCATCACCCTGTTGGTGTACGCGGCTGTCGCCGTCGCGGTCCTGGCCGTACTCGGTCCCGGCCGGCTCGCCGACGCGTCGGCGCCGCTGGCCGAAGCCGTCCGTGCGGCCGGCGCCCCGGGCCTGGTGCCTGTGGTGAGGATCGGCGCCGCGGTGGCCGCTCTGGGTTCCCTGCTGGCGCTGATCCTGGGTGTTTCGCGCACCACCCTGGCGATGGCCCGCGACGGCCATCTGCCCCGCACCCTCGCCGCCGTCCACCCCCGCTTCCGGGTGCCGCACCGGGCCGAACTCGCTGTGGGCGCCGTGGTGGCGGTCCTCGCCGCGACCACGGACGTGCGAGCGGCGATCGGCTTCTCCTCGTTCGCCGTCCTGGCCTACTACGCGATAGCCAACGCGGCGGCCCTGACCCTCACGGCTGCCGAAAGGCGTCCACCACGCATCGTTCCCCTGGTCGGCCTGCTGGGCTGTGCGATCCTCGCCCTCGCCCTGCCCCTGACCTCCGTCATCTCGGGCGCGGCCGTACTGGCGGTCGGGGCCGCAGGCTACGGCCTGCGCGGAGCCGTCACACGCGCCTGACGGCGGATCGGCCGGACGCCCTACGCGCCCTCGGCGGCCGGTGTGTCGCGAACACTCCAGCGAACACCCGCTCGGGCGCGCCGTCGTGGACGCCGCCCGCAGCCGTGGCCTTCTCCTCGCCGACGCGGAGGACTTCGCCTCCTTCCCCGGCGCCGGTGTCCGCGCCGCCGTACGCGGGCGCGTCATCACGGTCGGCGCCCCGGCGCGGCTGCTCGACGGCTTGGGTGACGCGTCCGCGGAGTGGGCCCGGGAGATCGCGGCCGGGCTGGAGAACGAGGGCCGTACGGCAGTCCTGGTCCAGCGCGACGGTGTCCCGATCGGTGTGCTGGCCATCGCCGACCGGCTCCGCTCCGACGCCGCCGCCACCGTCGCCTCCCTGGCCGCCCTGACCGGGGCCGCGCCGGTACTGCTGACCGGCGACAACCCCCGGGCCGCCGGGCGCCTCGCCGACGAGGTCGGCATCACCGCCGTGCGGGCGGGACTGCTCCCCGAGGACAAGGTCACCGCCGTACGGGAGATGGAGAGTGCCGGACGCAAGGTGCTGGTCGTCGGCGACGGCGTCAACGACGCCCCCGCCCTGGCGGCGGCCCACACGGGCATCGCCCTCGGGCGCGCCGGCTCCGACCTCGCGCTGGAAACCGCCGACGCGGTCATCGTGCGCGACGAACTCGCCACCGTGCCCGCCGTGGTGTCGCTGTCCCGCGCGGCCCGCCGTCTGGTGGTGCAGAACCTCGTGATCGCCTCGGTGTTCATTTCCGGCCTGGTCGTCTGGGACCTGGCCGGGCACCTGCCGCTACCACTCGGTGTGCTGGGCCACGAGGGCTCGACCGTCATCGTCGGTCTCAACGGCCTGCGCCTGCTCCGCGACGCCGCCTGGCGCCGCGCGGCCACGCCGGGCGGACATCGTGCGTGAACAAGCGCGACGGGCCGGCGCGGTCCGTACGAGCTCGTCCTCCCGCGGGCCGCTGACACCCGGCCGGCGACACCGGGCACCGGCATCGGTCACCGGCATCGGGCACCGGTCAATGGCGCCGCGTCATGCGATACGCCCAGCGTGCCAAGGGCCTCACCCGCCTGGGCAACCGGGCCGCCACCCGACGGGCCAGCGGCTCGCCCCGGCGGTCGGCCGTCGGTGGCGCGATGCGCTCCGAGCCGGGCTTGCCCACCCAGTCGGGCACGGTCACCTCGTACACCGAGTCCTGGATGCCGGCGTGCCTGTTGCCGAAGTGCGGGAAGGCGAGATGCGGCTTTCTCGGGCGGCCCCGGTGGACCACCTCGGGTTTCCTCTCCGCCTTGATGAAGGCGAGCACGTCCGCCAGCAGGTCGAGCCGCCCCAGGGCGACGCACTCCAGCCGCAGCCGCTCGGCGACCTTGATGTGTCTGGCCACCCCCGGGGTCCAGTACCGCGCCATCAGGGGTGCGGCCAGTTGGACCTTGTGGCGCTGGACATGCCCCGGCTGTTTCGTCACCCCGTGGGCGAACTGCTGCATCAGTCCGACCGTGAACGGCCGGACCATCAGCCGGTCGCGCTTGGGGCCCGCCGGTGCCAGTTCGGCGATGAGCGCCATCAGGGCTCCGGTCGCCTCGAAGCGCGGCGCGTAACCGCCGGTCCTGGTCACGTGCTTGCCGTCCTCGCGGCCGACCAGGTAGTAGCACGTGTAGTCGGAGATGACCGAGACGCCGCCGCCGCGGACGTACGCCTCCATCGTGAAGAGCGCGTCCTCACCGGTCCTCAGCCCCTCGTCGAACCGCAGGCCCAGCCGGGCGATTAGTTCGCGCCGGAAGAGTTTCTGCGCGCTGAGCGTGTAGATGACCCGCGAGTCGTAGATGTCGACGCGATCGGCCGTGCGGGTCCACATCGAGCTCGGAGCGCCTCTGTTCACTCCTTCGACCTTGCCGAGCACCACGTCGGTGCCGACCCGGTCGGCCATGCCGACCATGCGCTCCAGCGCTTCCTCGCCGAGAAAGTCGTCGGCGTCCAGGAAGAAGGCGTAGCGCCCCCGGGCCACGCTCAGGCCCCTGTTACGGGGCCCACTGGGGCCGCCCGAGTTGGCCTGCCGTACCACGGTGGCCGGAACAGGCGTCCGGGCGGCGAATTCCTCCAGATAATCCCCCGTACCGTCGGTCGAGCCGTCGTCGATCGCGACGAGCTCGATGCGGTCGGCGCCCAGCGTCTGGTTCTCCACCGATTCGAGGCAGCGGACCAGATAAGGCATCGCGTCGTACGCGCCGACTATCACGCTCACATCAGGAACAGGCATGTCGCTCCCGGGAGTCCAGGTGAAGACTTCGGATGGCGGGCGTCTTGCCACGATCATCAGGTTAGGTGACACCCGGATCGCTCGCCCGTCGGAGTGAAATCCGCACCGCGAGGGCTGGTACGGCGCCGATTCCGGCGGCCGGAAGGGTCCGGCGACGGGAAGGGGTGGCGGCAGGGAGGGTCCGGCGACGGGAAGGTCCGGCGGCCGGGGAGAGTCCCGGCGACGGGGAAGGTCCGGCCGGGCCCCGGTGTTCGTCCGGGTGCCGTGCCCCGATGGCCGGGTGGGCGGTGCGCGTGCAGCGTGGGCCGTATGACACAGACGTCGGCCGTCAGCACCGGTCAGCGCGGGACCCGTCGCCGGACCGGCGGGGGCCGGCCGTTCACCCGTGACCTCGGATGGGCGGCGGCCGTGGCCGTGGCGTACACGGTCGTCCAGCTGGTGCTCGTCGTGCCCGGATCGGGGCTCGGCTGGGACGAGACGGTGTACGTCAGCCAGGTCCGCCCGGCCGCCGACAGCGCGTTCTTCAGCGCGCCGCGCGCCCGGGGCATCACCTTCCTGGTCGCACCGGTCACCGCGCTGACCTCGTCCGTCGTGGCACTCCGGGTCTGTCTGGCACTGCTGTCCGGCGCCGGGCTCTTCCTCGCGCTCCGGGTGTGGCGGGGCATCTTCCCCGGACGCGTGCTCGCTCTGGCCGGCGCGCTGTTCGCCGGGCTGTGGATCTCCGTGCTCTACGGTCCGCAGGTCATGCCCAACCTGTGGGTCGCCCTCGGGTCCCTCTTCACGGTCGGCTGCTTTCTGCGGGCCGTCCGGGACCGGTCCGACCACGCCGCCCTCGTGGGCGTCGGCGCGGGGCCGGCGTTCGTCGCGCTCATGCGGCCCTCCGACGCCTGCTGGCTCGCCCTGCCGCTCGTTGCCTGCGCGCTCCTCGTCCGCGAGTGGCGGCGTCCGGTCCTGCCGCTGGTGCTCGTCGCGGGGGTGGTGCTCGGCTGCGCGGAGTGGGTGGTCGAGGCGTATGTCAGCTACGGCGGCCTGTTCACGCGGCTGCACCGCGCGAGCGAGATCCAGGGGGACCTGGGCTGGCATCTCGCCTTCGGCGATCAGATGCGCGCGCTCGACGGGCGGCTGCTGTGCCGCCCGTGCGACGTGCCGTGGCGGCGGCCGGTCACCGCGCTGTGGTGGTTCGCCTTCCCGGTGCTCGCGGCCGGCGGCGTGCTGGCCGGGGCCCGGCTCCGGCGTACGGCCGTCGTCCTGGTGCCGACGCTGGCCGGCCTGTCGCTGGCCGTGCCGTACCTGCTGATGATCGGTTACGCGGCGCCGCGCTTCCTGCTCCCGACCTATGCGCTGCTCGCGTTTCCGGTGGCGCTGTGCCTGGCCAGGATCGGCAGGGCGGCGCGGCCGCGCCCCCTGGCCATGGGCGCACTCGCGGCGGTGCTGGCCGCGCACCTGGGGGTCCAGTACACCGTCCTCGACGGCGCGGCCTCGCGTGGGCGGGCCAACCAGGTGCTGTTCGGCCGGGTGGCGGCCGAGCTGGCCCGCCAGGGGATCCGACCGCCCTGCGTGGTCAGCGGGGCGGAGGCCGTCCGGATCGCCTTCCGGGCCGGCTGCGCGTCGCGTCAGACCGGCGGCCACGACGCCGCGATCACCCCGGCGGGGATCGCGGCCGTCGCCCGTGGCCGGCCGGTGGCCGTCGTGGTGGCGGGAAAGGGCGGGCCACCGGCGTACGCCCGCGGCTGGCGCGTCCGGCGTCTCCCGGACCTTCCCGGCCCGCACGACTGCCGCGCCTATCTGTCGCCGTCCGCGCGGCCCTTGCCGGAGCGGCCCCGCTAGCGCGCCCCCCCCCGGCCGCGCGACCGACCCGGGCGCCCGTCGGCAAAAGCAGTACAGCGGGAGGCGCGGCGCGCATCGCCACGGCGGGTCCGGGCGGTCCGCTGCCGGAGCGCCGCAGACCGGCTTCGTCTACAGTGCAGTAGACTGTCTACCGCACTGTAGACATCCGAATCGTCGCGCAGGCCCCCCTTCGACCATCACGGGAGCGAGCCCCTATGGCCCTGTCCGCGCTCACGGCGACGCCCCAGGCCGTGAACCTTCTCGACGCGGGATCACTCCTCTCCGCCTTCGGCGCCCTCGGCATCGCCGTCGTCCTCTTCGCCGAGACCGGCCTGCTGGTCGGGTTCTTCCTGCCCGGTGACTCCCTGCTCTTCACCGCCGGCCTGCTGTCCGTCCCGGGCATGCACGGTGCGGCCCACCTCTCCCTCCCCCAGGTCCTCGTCGCCTCGGCCGTCGGAGCCCTGCTGGGCTCGCAGACCGGTTACTGGATCGGGCGGCGCGGCGGCCGGGCACTACTGGCCCGGAGCCGTTCCCGGAAGCTTCAGGAGGGGGCGGCCCGCGCCGAGGAACTCCTCGACCGGTACGGGCACGCCAAGGCCATCGTGCTGGCCCGCTTCGTACCCGTCGTGCGTACCGTGCTCAATCCGCTGGCCGGCGCCCTGAACGTGCCCGCCCGTCTCTTCACCCTCTGGCAGGTGATCGGCGGGGTGGGCTGGACCGTCGGTCTCGTCCTCGCCGGATACGCCCTGGGCTCCTCGGTCCCCAACGTCGACCGCTACCTGCTGCCGATCGTGGCGCTGGTGGTCGTCGTCTCGCTCATCCCGCTGGCCCTGGAGGTGCTGCGCTCCCGCCGCGCCTCCGCCCGGGGTTCACGCTGATGGGCTTCCGTACGCCCTGCCCGCCCGCCTTCCCGCTGATACGCCGCGCGCACCGCCACCCTCCTCCGTGCACGCGCCGAGAACCGGACGGGAACGCCCCCCTTGCACCAACCCCTCGTCCCCCGTGCGCTCGGCTTCGCCCAGCGCACCCTCACCTGGTCAATGATGGCCGCCTATGCCGCGGCCCTGCTGCTCCCCGGCCCCGGGCTGCGGCTGCGCCACCTCGCCCTGGGCGCGCCCGGTACCCCGACGACGCGGATCACGCTCCCCTCACTGCTGCTGGCACTCGTCCTGTTCAGCGCGGCCCTGCACGTCCCGCTCCGCGCGCTGCCCGCGCTCGCGCGACGGCCCCTGCCGCTCCTCATCGGCACAGCGGTGAACGCCGCGGTCCCGCTGATATCGCTGCCCGCACTCGCACTCGTCCTCCATTTCTCGCCCGACGCCGACGGCGGCAGCGGACTCCTCACCGGCATGGCGCTCGTCGGCGCCATGCCGGTCGCGGGCGGAGCCAGCGTCTGGGGGAGCCGGGCCGGCGGTAATCACAGCCTCGTCGTCGGCATCATCCTGACCTCGACGCTGCTCAGTCCGCTCACGATTCCGCTGACCCTGTCCACCGCGTCCATGCTGGCCCACGGCCACTACGCGCGGGACCTGGGAGGCATGGCCCACGCGGGCGGCGGCGCCTTCGCGGCGGCGGGCGTACTGGCCCCCTGCCTGGCCGGGCTGCTGGTCCAGCGGCTGGTGCCCGACCGCCTGCTCGCGCGCGCTCTGCCGTCATGGAAACTGGGCGCCCTCGCGGGCACCCTCATGCTGACCTACGGCAACGCCTGCGGCGCGCTGACCGGCCAACTCCACCACCCACAGCCCGCGTTCGTCGCCGCGTCCATCGCTGTGGCGGCCGGCACCTGCGTCGCCTCCTTCGCCGTGGGCTGGGCCCTCGCACGCGGTCTGCGCAGCGATCCCCCCGACACGGTCTCCATCACGCTCGCCTCCGGCATGAACAACAGCAGCGCGAGCGCCGTCTTCGCGGCGGCGCACCTGCCCGCCTACCCCCAGGTCCTGATGCCCGTGCTCGCCTACAGCCTCCTGCAGAAGCTGGGAGCCGGGGCGACGGACGCCCTCCTGCACCGGCGGCGGGAACGACGGCCCGCTCCCGGCGGCGCGGCCGAGCGCCCTGAAGGCGCGGCCGCGCGAGGATAGGATCCGGCGGCCCGGCCCGCACATCACCGCCGCCGGCTCACTGGAGCGGGCACACTCCCCGACCGGGATCGCCTCGGTGCGCCACCGCTTCCAGCCCGCGCGCGGCCCGCCACACGGCCCGGCGTTCCCGCCGTGACCACCACCGGCTGATGGCGCGCCCCGTACCGCTCGCCGCTCCCGGGCCCGCGATCCCCCCGAAGGAGCACACGCACATGACCATCGTGGTGCGCGTGGACGACATCGACGTCGTCCGCGACGGGAAACCGCTGCTGGACTCGGTCTCGCTGACCGTACGGAGCGGAGAGCACTGGGCCCTGCTCGGTGCCAACGGCGCCGGGAAGTCGACCATGCTGGGCATGGTGGGGGCGGTGACGCACCGAGCCGCGGCACCGTCGAGATTCTGGGCGAGCGGCTGGGCCGGGTCGATCTGCGGGAGCTGCGGACGCTGCTCGGCCACGTCAATCCCCGCCATCCGCTGCGCTCGCCGCTGCGGGTCGGCGATGTCGTGCTGACCGGACTGACGAACTCCACGAGCCCGTGCCGCGTCGGGCGCCGCGCCCGGAGGAGCGCGAGCGGGCCGAGTGGCTGCTGGCGATGCTGGGGATGGAGGGCAAGGCCGGGAACCGCCGGCCGACACTGTCGCAGGGCGAGCGGGGCCGTACGCTCATCGCCCGCGCCCTGATGCCGAGTCCCCGGCTGCTGCTGCTCGACGAACCGGCCACCGGTCTCGACCTCGCCGCCCGCGAACAGCTGCTCAGCAGTCTGGACACCCTGCGGCTCGAACATCCCGAGCTGGCGACGGTGCTGGTCACCCACCATCTGGAGGAGCTGCCCGCCTCCACCACGCATGCGATGCTGCTGCGCGCGGGACGGTGCACCGGGGGCGGGGCCCGCCGATGAGGTGCTCACCACGGCGCGGGTCAGCGCGTGCTTCGACCATCCGGTACGGATCTCCCGTACGGACGGCCGCTGGACGGCGCGGGCGGAGCGGGTCGGTCCGGTGGCCCCTCCGGTCTGATCACCGTGCCCCGGTCGCGGGACCGCCGGCCGCCTCGGTCAGCCACCGGTCAGCTCGACGAGCTTGACGACGGTGTTCCAGTTGCGGCTGGTGGCGACGGTGCCCCGGAAGAGCGCGGGTCTGGCCAGCGCTTCGGCGAGCTTGGACCTGCCGAGGCCGTGGGGAGCGTAGAGATACAGCGCCCGGTCGCCGAGCCGGAATTCCTCGGGGAGATACGCGGCGGGGTCGAGCGCGGCCAGCCGTTCGGGTCCCACCGGCCGGGAGAAGTAGGTGACATGCAGCTGTTTGGCCTCCAGGGCGGCGGCCGGGAAAGGGCAGTCGTCGGCGATGGCCCGCAGATAGGCGGCGTCGCGCACGAGCACGTCGACGGTGAAGCCGAAGCGCTCCTCGATGGCGTGGCGTACTCCTTCCGCCAGCGCGTCCTCGTCGGTCGCCGCGCTGGTGAAGACGGCGTTGCCGCTCTGCAGATACGTGACGACGTCGCCGTGGCCGAGCCCGGAGAGCAGTTCCCGCAGACCGGCCATCGGGATCCGCTTGTGGCCGCTCACATTGATTCCGCGCAGGAGCGCCGCGTACGTGGTGGTCATCCGCACACGATAGGGCGGCCGCCGCGCCCCGTGGGGCAGGGCGCGGCGGCCGCCGGTCGCCGTGAGCGGCCCGGAGCGCGGTGCTACTCGACGATCTTGAGCAGCCTGTTCGCCGTGCCCGCGGTCGCGTTGGTGATGACGTCGGGAGTGGCGCCGCCGGTCAGGGCCGTGGCGACCTCGGCCGGTGTGGCGTCCGGATGGGCGGCGAGGTAGAGGGCGGCGGCGCCCACGACGTGGGGCGTCGCCATCGAGGTGCCGGAGATGGTGTTGGTGGCGGTGTCGCTGTCGTTCCAGTCCGACGTGATGTTGGAGCCGGGGGCGTAGAGGTCCACGAGCGAGCCGTAGTTGGAGAAGTACGACTGCTGGTCGTCGACGGTGGAGGAGGCGACGGTGAGGGCCTCCTCGACGCGGGCGGGGGAGCTGAGACGCGCGTCGCTGGTCTCGTTGCCGGCCGCGACGGCGAAGGTGACGCCGGAGGCGATGGCGTTGCGTACGGCCGCGTCCAGCGCTTCGTCGGCGCCGCCGCCGAGGCTCATGTTGGCGACGGACGGACCCTGGTGGTTCGCGGTGACCCAGTCGATCCCGGCGACGACCTGCTCGGTGGTGCCGTAGCCGGTGTCGTCGAGGACCCGGACGGAGACGATGTTCGCCTTCTTGGCGACGCCGTGCGCGGCGCCCGCTATGGTCCCGGCGACGTGCGTGCCGTGTCCGTAGCCGTCGTCGGCGGAGTCGTCGTTGTCGACGGCGTCGTAGCCGTAGGCGGCGCGGCCTTCGAAGTCCTCGTGGGTGATGCGGACTCCGGTGTCGATGACGTACGCCGTCACCCCCTCGCCGGCACCCGCCGGGTAGGTGTAGGTGTTGTCGCCGGTGGTGGCCGTCTGGTCGATCCGGTCGAGGCCCCAGGACGGCGGGCTGTCCTGGGTGTCCTGGACGGTGAACGTCCTGTTCCGGACGACCTTGGCGACGGCCGGGTCGGCCGCGAGGCGCTTGGCCTCCGTATCGGTGAGTCCACTGGCGGAGAAGCCGTCGATGGCCGAGCTGTAGTTCCGGTTGAGCCGGCCTCCGTACTCCTCGGCCAGCTCCTTCTTGGCCGCCTTCGTAGCGGGGGCCGTTCCGGCCCGGGCGCCGGCCGCCCGGTCCAGTATCACGATGTAGCTGCCGGCCACGGTGCCCGGGGCGTCGGCTCCGTACACCACGCCCTGGGCCGGGGCCGCGCCCGCTGTGGGGGAAGTGAGCGCGGTGATCGCGGCCGCGGTGGCCGCGGCGGTGAGGGCGGCGGTGAGTTTGCTCCTGCTCGCACGCTGGTGAGGTGCCATGAAGAGGGGTCTCCTCGTCATCATCTGTGGGGGGATCGCCCGTCGGACGGAAGGTCTCCGGCGGACTGGCTCGAAACCCTCGCTGATTGACGCGCTCAGATCAAGTGCCTCCTCCGCTTGTCACGCGCCCGGCGGCTCTCCGTGCGAGGAAACCGGCCAGTGGGCCATAAGTCGGGCCTGTCCGTCAACGCGCCCCGACCGTAAGGGGCTTCGGTCCGGCTTGCGGGGGATGCACCCGCTCCGCGCGGCGGTGGGCGGCACCCGGCGGCCTCCGCCCCACCCGTCGGAGGGTGGGGCGATACGGCTTGTTCAAGCCCCCCTTGTTCCAGCCCCCCTCGTTCCAGCCCCCTCGTTCCAGCCCCCGGCAGCGCCGCCTCGAAGAGACCGGCCGCGCGGGTCGATAAGGTCATGGCCCGCGCCCTGGAGGGGGACGAGACGTCCCGCCCACCGTGATATCGGCCGGGCCTCGGTCGGCCGAGGGGGCCGCGCGGATGCGAGACTTTCCCGGATGACCGACCGGACGCGGACGTGCCGGAAGTACCGGAAGTAAGTGAGCGAGCGATGGACGAGGCGCGGGCGCGGAAGATTCTGGCCGCGGCGGGGCTGGGGCACGGGGCGGAACTGCTCGCCCTGGGTGAGAACGCGGTGTTCGCGACGGACGGGCTGGTCGTCAAGATCGGCCGGGACGCGACGGCGCACCCGGAACTGCTGGAGCGCGCGCGGCGCGAGGTCTCTCTCGCGTCCTGGCTGGCGGAGTGCGGCATTCCGGCCGTACGGGCTGCGGAGCCCGGGGCACGGTCGGTCGACGGCCATCCGGTGACCCTGTGGCACCGGCTGCCGGATGCCACCCGCCCCGCCGGGCCCGGCGATCTCGCCTCGCTGCTACGGCTGGTCCACGCGCTTCCCACGCCCTCCTTCGCACTGCCCCGCCGGGAACTGCTCGACGGGGTGGAGCGCTGGCTGCGGATCGCGGGTGACGCGATCGACCCGGCCGACGCCGACTATCTGCGCGAGCGCCGGGACGGCTTCGCCGAGGCCGCGGCCGGGCTCACCCCGCATCTGCCGCCCGGCCCGATCCACGGAGACGCGCTGCCCCGGAATGTCCATGTCGGCCCGGACGGGCCGGTCCTGGTCGACCTGGAGACCTTCTCCTCGGACTTCCGCGAACACGACCTGGTGGTCATGGCCCTGTCCCGGGACCGGTACGGGCTGGCCGCCGAGGCGTACGACACCTTCACCGCCGCCTACGGCTGGGATGTCCGCGGCTGGGACGGCTGCGCGGTCCTGCGCGGCGCCCGGGAAACGGCCAGCTGTGCCTGGGTGGCCCAGCACGCTCCCACCAACCCCACGGCGCTGGTCGAGTTCCGGCGCCGGGTGGCCTCGTTGCGCGAGGACGACCCCGAGGTCCGCTGGTATCCGTTCTGACGGATCAGGCGGGACGGGACGCGGACGGACGGGACACGGGCGGACGGGACGCGGACGGACAGCCGGCTCCCGCCTCGCGGCCCGCCCCCGCCTCGCGGCCCGCTTGGTGCGGGACGAAGGGCCAGGCGGGCTCGATGTACGCCGAGGGGTTCGACGTACGCCGCAGGTAGCTCTGCAGGGAGGCGGACTGCGCCGCCGCCGCGCGCACTTGCAGGGCCTGCAGGTCCGCCGGCGGCAGCGAGCCTATGGAGCGGTGCCGCTCGCCCATGCGCCGCGCCACACGGACGGCGGCCACCGCGTCGGCCGCCGCGTCGTGCGCGGCGTCCAGCGGCACTCCGTAATGGGCACAGAGCGCCTGCAGCGTGCGCTTCCCCTTGCGGTACTGGTCCGCATGCTTGTCCAGCACCAGTGGATCGATGACCGGTGACGGCGTGGCGCCCAGCCGGACGGCGAGCGGGTCGATGCCGTACCGCCGGCACTCGCGGTCCAGCAGGGACAGGTCGTACCGCGCGTTCATGACCACCAGCGGCGTGCCCGACCGCAGCACCTGGGCGACGGCCTCGGTGATCTCCTCGATGGCGGGAGCGGCCGGCGTCCCGTGCGCGCGGGCCCGGTCCGTGGAGATGCCGTGGATGGCCGCTGCCTCTTCGGGGATCGGCACCCCCGGGTCGAGCAGCCAGGTGCGCTCCTCGGCGGGACGTCCGTCCGGCCCCAGCCTGACGAGCGCGGCGGTGACGACGCGGTCACGCTCGATGTCGGTGCCCGTCGTCTCCAGATCGAATCCGACCAGCGGCTCTCCGTGCCAATCCATCGTGGCCCTCCCTCATGGTGCGGTGGTGCTTCCCCCGTTGGACATTCACCCTGCCACGCGCCACTGACAACGCCGTGGGACAGCCCTCCGGAACGACCCGGAACGACCGGCCCCGGAGCCCCTCGGAAGACCCGCCACGAGCCCCACGGACTTGTCAGGAGACCGGCCGGGAATCCGTCCAGACCGACTCGAACTCCTCGCGGTAGGTCTGGAAGAGGCCGTGTTCCGTGTCCTGCCCCGAGCGGACCACCTCGCGCCCGCCGCCCCGCAGCACGAAGACCGGCGCCTCCATGCCGCGCGCCCGGCGCAGATAGGACTGGACGACGGCGAGACCGTCCGGGCCGTCGCCGTCGACGAGGTACGCGGTGAAGCGCGGCGTCTCGTCGAAGACGTGGATCTCGAAGGCGCCCGGGTCACGGAGCCGGGAGCGCACCCGCCGCATGTGGAGGATGTTCATCTCGACGGAGCGGCTCAGCTCGTTCTTCTTGAGTCCCAGCTCGCGCTCACGGCGCTTGACCGCGCTGCTGGCCGGGTTGAGGAAGACCAGGCGTATCCGGCAGCCCGATTCGGCGAGCCGGATCAGCCGCCGGCCCGAGAAGTTCTGGACGAGCAGGTTCAGACCGATGCCGATCGCGTCGACACGCCGGGCACCCCCGAAGAGATCCTCGGCGGGGATCTGGCGCTGGAGCCGGACCCGGTCGGGGTGGACGGAGACCACGTCCGCGTACCGGTCGCCGACCAGGTCCTCCACGGCGTCGACCCTCAGGCGCGCCGACGACGGCACGCCGCTGCCGCCGCCCAGGATCTCCAGCAGCCGGGACGAGGCACGCTCCGCCTGGGCGAGGACCGCCTCGTTGAGCGCGCGGTTGCGCGAGACGACGTTCCGCGCGACCTCCAGCTCGTCGAGCGCCAGCTCCACGTCACGGCGGTCGTCGAAGTAGGGCTGGAAGCAGGGCCAGTGCTGGACCATCAGCTCCCGGAGCTGCGGGAGGGTGAGGAAGCTCAGGACGTTGTCGTCCGCCGGATCGAGGAGGTAGCCCTTGCGGCGCGAGACCTCCCGTACGGCCACGGCGCGCTGCACCCACTCCTGCCCCGCCGGACCGGCCGCGGCGACCACCCACTCCTCGCCGTGCACGGGGTCGTAGATGGGCCGCAGGACCGCGGCGACGACCGCGCGCAGCCGCTGCTCCACCAGATTGAGCCAGATGTAGGCCCGCCCGGCCCGTTGCGCGCGGGTACGGACCTCGCTCCAGGCGTCCGTGCCCCAGTCCAGTTCCGCCCCGATCTCCATCGGCCGCGCGAGGGAGACCGCTCCGGGCGGGATGTCGCCGGTCTCCCCCTCGTGACCCGGGTCACCGGGGGGTAGCTCCAGCCCTCCCGAACTCACCCGCGCACCACCTTCCCGCCCCCGTCAACGATCAAGGAAGGGTACTCCGCCGACCGGAGGAGGTGCAGCCGGATGGACAGGCTCCTTTCTCAACTCCCTTGTTCAAGGGGGACGTTCCCGGGTGGCGATTCGGGCCGAGTGAGCTGATTCATAGTGATTACGCCCGGTCCGCCACAGGACAGGCAGCCGGGCCGGGACTCCCGGGCCGGATGCCTGTTCCCGGCGACCGCACGGAACGCGAAGTTGACCCCGGACCGGCGCACGGACCGGCCCACGGATCGGGCTGGGACCCGGGTCTCCGCACCGGCCCGATGGCCGCCCGGCCACGCATCCGGCGAGAACCGGCAAGAACCCACCGGGTTCCTAGGTGGAGACCCTTCTTTCGGGGAAGATCTGGCTCAAGAGCCCCGCAGCACCCGGATCAGAAATGGAAGAGTCAATCTATGCAGGTCTGGCCGGGACAGACATATCCCCTCGGTGCCACGTACGACGGCGCCGGCACCAACTTCGCGGTCTACTCAGAGGCCGCCAACCGGATCGAGTTGTGCCTGCTGCACGACGACGGTTCAGAAACGGCGGTGGAGCTGCGCGAGAGCGACGCCTTCGTACGACATGCCTATCTGCCGGGCATCATGCCTGGTCAGCGCTATGGCTTCCGGGTCCACGGGCCGTATGAACCGGAGCGGGGGCACCGCTGCAACTCGGCGAAACTGCTCCTCGATCCGTACGCGCGTGCGATCAGCGGGTCCATCGAGTGGGGCGAGTCGGTGTACGGCTACCACTTCGGCAGGCCGGACTCGCGCAACGACATGGACTCGGCGCCGAACACGATGTCCTCGGTCGTCGTCAACCCGTACTTCGACTGGGGCGACGACCGGCTGCCCAGGACGGAGTACCACCGCACCGTGCTCTACGAGGCCCATGTGAAGGGCCTGACGATGCTCCATCCGGAGCTGCCCGAGGAACTGCGCGGCACCTACGCCGGACTCGCCCATCCGGCGGTCATCGAACACCTGACGGAACTGGGCGTCACCGCACTGGAACTGATGCCGGTGCACCAGTTCGTCAACGACCACCGGCTGGTGGACTCCGGTCTCGCCAACTACTGGGGTTACAACACCATCGGCTTCTTCGCCCCGCACAACACCTACGCGTCCTGGGGCGACCGGGGCGAGCAGGTCCTGGAATTCAAGCAGGCCGTCCGGGCACTGCACCGGGCGGGGATCGAGGTCATCCTCGACGTCGTCTACAACCACACGGCGGAGGGCAACCACCTCGGCCCGACGCTCTCCTTCCGGGGCCTCGACAACGCGCAGTACTACCGGCTCAGCGAGAACGCCCGCTTCTACACGGACACCACGGGGACCGGGAACTCGCTGCTGATGCGCAGCCCGCACGTGCTCCAGCTGATCATGGACTCGCTGCGGTACTGGGTGACCGAGATGCATGTCGACGGCTTCCGCTTCGACCTCGCGGCGACGCTGGCCCGCCAGTTCCACGAGGTGGACCGGCTGTCGTCGTTCTTCGATCTGGTGCAGCAGGACCCGGTGGTCAGCCAGGTGAAGCTGATCGCCGAGCCCTGGGACGTGGGCGAGGGCGGCTACCAGGTCGGGAACTTCCCGCCGCTGTGGACCGAGTGGAACGGGAAGTACCGCGACACCGTACGGGACCTGTGGCGCGGCGAGCCCAGGACCCTGGCGGAGTTCGCGTCCCGGCTCACCGGCTCGTCCGATCTCTACCAGGACGACGGGCGCCGGCCGCTGGCCTCCATCAACTTCACCACCTGCCACGACGGCTTCACCCTGCACGACCTGGTCTCGTACAACGACAAGCACAACGAGGCCAACGGCGAGGGCAACCGGGACGGTGAGAGCCACAACCGGTCGTGGAACTGCGGGGCGGAGGGCGACACCGACGATCCGGAGATCGTGGAGCTGCGCAACCGTCAGATGCGCAACTTCATCGCGACGCTGATGCTGTCGCAGGGCGTGCCGATGCTCAGCCACGGCGACGAGTTCGCGCGCACGCAGAGCGGCAACAACAACGCGTACTGCCAGGACAACGAGGTCTCCTGGGTCCGCTGGCCCGAGCCGGGCGCCGAGACCGACGGCAGCATGCTGGCCTTCACCCAGGCCATGGTGTGGCTGCGCCGGGACCACCCGGTGTTCCGCCGCCGCCGCTTCTTCCACGGGCGGCCGGTGGAGGGGACGCACGACGACCTGTCGGACATCTCGTGGTTCACGCCGGAGGGCTCGGCGATGACCCAGGAGGACTGGCAGGCGGCGCACGCCAAGGCCATGACCGTCTTCCTGAACGGCGGGGCCATCTCGGAGCCGGGGCCGCGCGGTGAACGGATCTCGGACGACTCCTTCCTGCTGATGTTCAACGCGAGCGCCGAGGAGCTGGAATTCGTGGTGCCGGTGAACCACGGCCTGCAATGGCAGATCATGGTGGACACGGCCCGGCCGGAGGGGGTGCCCCGGGGGCAGGGGGAGAAGATCGACGGGGGTGAGCGGATCACGATGATCGGCCGGAGCATGACGGTCCTGATGCGGCCGGCGTAAGTCCGACCGGCGAAGCCGGACGGCACGGACGGGCGGCACGGCGGGCAACGCGGCACCAAGGCGAGCAGCGTGGCGACACGGCGGGCGGCACGGCGGCACGGGAAATCCGATTGCCGTGCCGCCCGTCCGGTGGTGCGGTAGCCGCATGGATCACGATGCGGTGCTGACCACGTTCGACCAGGAGATGCGGCGGGATGCGGGGAGCGACGGCCCGGGAGTGCGGGTCGAGCGGGCCGGCGGGGTGGTCCGGCAGGTGGGCTCCGAGCACGGCTGGAACGGCGTGCTCTGGTCGGACCTGGACGAGGACACGGCGCCGGAGGCGATCGCCGCCCAGGTCGAGCACTTCACCTCACTCGGGCGCACGTTCGAGTGGAAGCTCTACGCCCACGACCGGCCGCCCCGCCTCGCGGAGCTGCTGGCCTCGGCCGGTTTCGTCGCGGAACCCGCGGAAGCCCTGATGGTCGCGGAGGTCCAGGACCTGACCCCCGAGGTGGTGCTGCCCGCAGGGGTACGTCTGCTCCCGGTGACCGACGCGGCCGGGGTGGCCCTCCTGGCGGATGTCCACGAGCAGGCGTTCGACACGGACGGCGGACGGCTCAGGGAGCGGCTGCTGCTCCAGCTCGCCGAGACCCCCGACACGGTTTCCGCGGTGGTCGCCCTCGCGGGTGACGTGCCGGTGAGCGCGGCGCGGATGGAACTGCCGCCGGGCAAGCGGTTCGCCGGCCTGTGGGGCGGCGGCACGGTCGAAGCCTGGCGCGGGAAGGGCATCTACCGCGCCCTGATCGCCCACCGGGCCGGGATCGCCGCCGCGCGCGGCTACCCGTATCTCCAGGTGGACGCGTCCGACGACAGCCGGCCGATCCTCCAGCGCCTCGGATTCGCCCGCCTGAGCACGACCACGCCGTACGTGTACGAGCCGAAGGCGCGGCGGACAGGACCGTAGCCGTAGGCAGGGCGCCCGGGCGCCCGGGACCGGCCGTCCGCATGAGCCGGTGACACATAAGCCGCCGAGCTGGGTACGTACGACCGTATGACGCCCACCGCGACCTACCGGCTCCAGCTCCAGCCGGACTTCCCGTTCTCGGCCGCCGAGAAAGCGGTGCCGTATCTCGCCGCGCTCGGGGTCTCGCATCTGCATCTGTCGCCGGTGCTGGAGGCCGTACCGGGCTCGACGCACGGCTATGACGTCGTCGACCACTCCGCCGTCCGTGCCGAGCTGGGCGGCGAGGAGGGGCTGCGCCGGCTGGCCCGTACCGCCCGGGAGCACGGCCTCGGGCTCGTCCTCGACATCGTGCCCAACCACATGGCAGCCGCGCCCGGCCACAACAAGGCGCTGTGGGAGGTGCTGCGCGAGGGCCGCGACTCCCCGTACGCCCGCTGGTTCGACATCGACTGGGACGCCGGCCACGGGAAGCTGCTGCTCCCCGTGCTGCCGGGCCCCATCGGGGACGAGCTGGACGCGCTGCGCGTCGAGGGGGGCCTCCTCCACCACGGCGACCAGCGCTTCCCCCTCGCACCCGGCACCGAGCACCTGCCGCTGCCCGAGCTGCTCGACGCCCAGCACTACCGGCTCGCCTGGTGGCGGCTGGCCCGTACCGAACTCAACTACCGCCGGTTCTTCACCATCTCCGAGCTGATCGGGGTGCGCGTGGAGGATCCGGTGGTCTTCGCCGCGACCCACGCCAAGATCCTGGAGCTGGTACGGGACGGCGTCGTCGAGGGACTGCGCATCGACCACCCGGACGGCCTCGCCGACCCGGAGCGATATCTGCGGCGGCTGCACGAGGCCACGGGCGGGGAGTGCTGGACGGTGGTGGAGAAGATCCTCGCCGACGACGAACCGCTGCCCGCCGGCTGGCGGGTCGCCGGCACCACCGGTTACGACGCGCTGCGCCATATCGACGGGCTCTTCACCGACCCCGTGGGCGCCGGGGAGCTGGAGCGGCGCTACCGCGAGGCCGCGGGCCCGGCCGCTGACCGGGGCGGGTACTGGGAGGGGACGGTGCGCCGCGCCGCGTACAAGGTGGTCATCCATGAACTGGCCGCCGAGATCGCCTTCCTGGTCCGCACGGCGGAGCGGATCTGCGCCGGCGACCCCGCACTGCGCGACCACGCGCCCTGGGCACTGCGTACGGCGATCCAGGAACTGCTGGTACGGGTCCCCGTCTACCGCCCCTACACGACGGCGGGCGGGCCCGTCCCCGAGGCCGCCGAGGCGGCGGTCTCCCAGGAGGCGGCCCGGCAGGCGAAGGCCGCGTTCGCGGTGGAGCGGGAGGCGGCGGCCGTGGATGTGGTGCGGGAGCTGGCGCTCGGCAGGCTCGGCACCGGCCCCGACCACACGGCGTTCTGCGCGCGCTTCGCACAGACCGCGTCGGCCCTGCGCGCCAAGTCCGTGGAGGACACGGCGTTCTACCGCTATGTGCCGCTGATCTCGGCGAACGAGGTGGGCGGTGATCCGGGGGCACCGGCGGTGAGCCCCGAGCGTTTCCATCTGTACTGCGCCCGGCTGGCGCGCGACTGGCCGGCCACCGGCACCGTGCTGACCACGCATGACACCAAGCGCAGTGCGGATGTACGGGCCGGGATCGCCGCCCTGTCCGAGTGCCCCGAGCAGTGGGGCGAGCTGCTGGAGCGGGTGGCGGGCGTGCCGTCGCCGGATCCGCAGGTGGCGTGGCAGGCGTGGCAGACGGCGGTGGGCTTCACCCCGGGAGGGGACGACCCCCGGACGGGCTTCGGCGCGCCGGGCTTCGGCGCGCCCGGCTTCGGCACGGCGGGATTCGAGGATCCGGGGTTCGAGGAGGCGGGGTTCGAGGAGCCGGGGTTCCGCGAGCCCGGCTTCGGCGAGCCCGGCTTCGGCGAGCAGAGTGCCGGCGAGCACGGGTTCGGCGCCGCTCGGCCGCCCGGCTTCTTCGGCGAGCCCGGCCACGGCCCCGTCGCTTTCGCCGAGCCCGCATTCGCCGAACCGGGCTTCGCCGAACCGGGCTTCGCGGAGAGCGGGCCCGGCGAGGTCCGTCCCGGCGGCCCCGGTGTGCCGGACGGCTCGCGGATGGTGCCCGCCCTGCTGAAGTCCGTACGGGAGGCCGGGCTGCACACCAGCTGGACCGAGGCCGACCCGCTGTACGAGCGGGCGGTGACCGACTTCGTGGAGGCGGGCCCGGCCGGTCCCGCCCGGCGTACGGTCGCGCGGTTCGCCCAGGCCCTCGCCCCGTACGCCCGGGCCAGTGCGCTGGGCGCGGCGCTGGTGCAGCTGACGATGCCGGGGGTACCCGACCTCTACCAGGGCACGGAGCGCGCGTACTTCGCACTGGTGGACCCGGACAACCGGGGGCGGTTCAGGACCGGTCCGCCCGACGGGAAGACGGTGGTGACGACGGCGGCGCTGGCGCTGCGCCGCGCCCGGCCGGAGGTGTTCGGCGAGTCGGGGACGTACGCCCCGCTGGCCGCCACCGGTCCGGCCGCCGCGCACTGCCTGGCCTTCTCCCGATCGGGCGAGGTGATCACGGCCGTCACCCGGCTGCCGCTGCGGCTGGCACGGGCGGGCGGCTGGGGCGACACGGAGCTGGTGCTTCCGGCGGGCCGCTGGGCGGATCTGCTGGCCTCGCCGGGGCGGGAGCTCGCGGGCGGTCCGGTGCCGGTGGCCGAGCTGTTCGCCGACGGCCCGGTGGCACTGCTCAGCCGCCTGGGCTGACGGGCCGGGCGCACGCCGGGACGGATGACCTGGCCGCACGCCGGGAACGGCGATCTGGCCGCTCAGCCGCCCGGGCTGACGAGCAACGTGCG
Source organism: Streptomyces sp. NPDC051569 (assembly GCF_044454085.1). Taxonomy (NCBI): domain Bacteria; kingdom Bacillati; phylum Actinomycetota; class Actinomycetes; order Kitasatosporales; family Streptomycetaceae; genus Streptomyces; species Streptomyces sp. NPDC051569. The sequence goes on along the minus strand of NZ_JBITDJ010000003.1, from coordinate 134,962 downwards.
CGGGGCGCGGACGATCAGTCCGGCCGGGGCCGGCCGGAACCCGTCCGCCCAGCGCAGCGCGGGCATGGCGTCGAGGAGGGCGCGCAGCCCGTGTTCGGCCTCCAGGCGGGAGAGCAGGACGGCCGGGCAGAAGCCGGTACCGAAGGTGAGCTGGCCGGAGTCGGTTCGCTCGACATCGAAACGGTCGGGGTCCCTGAACCGGTCGGGATCCCGTCCGGCCGCCCCGATCAGACAGGCGACCCGCGCGCCGGCCGGAAGCGTGCCGCCGCTCAGCCGCACCTCGGCCGAGGCCCGGCGCAGTACGACCTGTACGGGCGGGTCGCGGCGCAGTGACTCCGTCCAGGCGTGCCGGATCAGTCCGGGCCTGGCACGGAGGGCGGCGACGCGCTCCGGGTCGCCGAGCACATTGGCGAGGAAGGAGGCGAGCGCCGTCTCCCGTACGGCGGTCCGCGCGGCGCACGGACCGGCCGGGGCGGCGGCCGCCCGGCCCCGTACGAGCCGCGGTATGTCCCGCGCTTCCCGGCCGCCGAGCCCGTGCCGGCAGCCGGCGCCGGCCGCGGCCGTGGCCAGCGCCCCGGCGGGCAGCCACCGGCAGAACTCCTCCACGAGATCCGCCTGGGCCCGCCCGGCGATCCGCCGCGCCAGAACGAACGCGGTCCGCTCGACCGCCTCCCGCAGCCCCTGCGCCGCGACGCGGGGGTGCGCGGCGCACGGCGGGTCCCCGGGCCGGTCCCCCTGGGTGAATCTCGCGTCGGTCAGAACGGTCGCGACGTCCGCGTAACGGCTGATCAGCCAGACCCCGATGGACGGTTCGTAGGCGAGCGGAAACCGTTCCCGCAGGCTCCGGTAGTAGGGGTACGGGTCCCGGACGGCGCCCCGGCCGAGGAGGCGGGCGACCCCACGCAGTCGGGGGGCCGCGCCCGGCGTCTGCGTGACCGGTACGCACGCGGTCGGTTCGGCCGGCATGTCGTCCCCCTGACCGGGTCGGGCACGCCTCGCTGCGGGCGCGTCTCCCGCACAGCCGACCACCACCCGGGGACCGGCGCAGTCGGCGCGGGCCGTACGGGTGAGGGGGCCCGGTGGCTCAGCTCAGCCGCCGGAGCCCGCGCGGATCGGGGCGGGATGCCTCAGGACGGGCAGAACGGGGCGGGCAGGGCGGGGCTGGACACCTCAGGCCGGGACACCTCAGGGCTGGACACCTCAGGCCGGAACACCTCAGGGCGAGGCGAGGCGGAAGCTCATCTGCCCGAAGCTCACCATGTCCCCGTCCCGCACGACGGCCGCCGTCGTCACCCGCCGGCCGTTGACCGTGGTGCCGTTGGTCGAGCCGAGGTCCCGCAGCACCCACATCCCGCCCCGCGCGCTCAGCTCCGCGTGCCTGCGGGAGACCGTGTCGTGACTGAGGCGCAGCCCGTTCACCGGGTCACGGCCGATGCGCACGGCGTCCTGGCCGGGCAGGGGCAGCAGGAGCTTCGGGAGCCGTTCGGCCTGCCAGGCCCTGCGCAGCCCCTGCGAGAACCCCGACACACGGCTCACCGCGCCGAACAGCCGCCGTGACCAGCGGCCTTGGGTCTCCAGGTGCTCCAGGTCCGCGGTGAGCGGCGTCAACTCCTCGGCGCTGCGGGCGGCGAACGCCAGATCCATCCGGCGCAGGAAGGTGTCGTGCGACAACTTGCCCTGGACCGCGCCTTCCCTGAGCACCGCGAGGACACGGTCACGCTCGGCGTCGGACAGCCGTGCGGGATACGTGTGGAACTCGTAGGAAGACGTCACAGGCGTGATTGTCCTTCCGACGGCCCTGAAGTGTCCAGACCATCCGGGTCACCGCCGGTCCCGGTGTCCGGGCCGCCGGCCGTCACCACGCCTGGCCGACCTGCGCCGGAGGGGCGGGCTCCGCCCCTGCGTACCTCCCGGGCGGGCCCTCGTGGCAGAGCGGCCGCCGCGCCGGGGAACGTCCACCCTGTTCGCCGCGATCACCGGGCCCCGGGCCGACTCTCTTGTCACCATGGGGGGAAGAGTGCCGATGACGACGACAAGAGCGCAGAGGACAGGGGGAACCGCCCGTGCAGTTCGAGGTGTGGGCACCGCAGGCGCGGGACCGGGTCGTACTCCATCTGGAGGACCCGGAGGGCCCGGAGCACGCCGGGCGTTCCATGGAACGTGACCCCGCGCGGGACGGCTGGTGGACCGCCGAGGCGCCGGCCGCCGACGGGACCCGGTACGGCTTCGCACTCGACGGCGGCCTCGTCCTGCCCGATCCGCGCTCCCGCCGCCAGCCGTCAGGACCGGACGGGACGAGCGCCGTCGTCGACCAGGGGGCGTACGCATGGCGCACGCCATGGACGGGCCGTGCCCTGCCCGGTGCGGTCCTGTACGAACTGCACATCGGCACCTTCACCCGCGAGGGCACCTTCGACGCGGCGGCCGCACAGCTCCCCGCACTGGCCGAGCTGGGCATCACCCATGTGGAGCTGATGCCGGTGTGCCCGTTCCCCGGCGTTCACGGCTGGGGGTACGAGGGGGTGTCGCTGTGGGCCGTCCACGAGCCGTACGGCGGTCCCGAGGGGCTCAAGCGCTTTGTCGACGCGGCCCACGGGCTGGGCCTCGGGGTCGTCCTCGACGTCGTCCACAACCACCTCGGCCCGGCCGGCAACTACCTGCCGCAGTTCGGCCCGTACTTCACCGACACGCACCACACCCCGTGGGGCGCCGCCGTCAATCTCGACGCGCCCGGCTCCGACGAGGTCCGCGCGTACCTCCTGGGCAGCGCCCTCGCCTGGCTGCGGGACTTCCGGCTGGACGGGCTGCGGCTCGACGCGGTGCACGCGCTCGCCGACCACCGCGCGCTGACCTTCCTCGAAGAGCTGTCCACCGCCGTCGACGAACTCTCCGCCGATCTGGGCCGGCCGCTCTTCCTGATCGCCGAGTCCGACCTCGCGGACCCGCGCACCACGACCCCGCGCCCGCTGGGCGGCCTCGGGCTCCAGGCGCAGTGGAACGACGACTTCCACCACGCCCTGCACGCCGCTCTCACCGGTGAATCCCAGGGCTACTACGCCGACTTCGCCCGCGAACCGCTCGCCGCGCTCGCCAAGACGCTCACCCGCGTCTTCTTCCACGACGGGACGTATTCGAGCTTCCGGGGCCGGACGCACGGCCGCCCCGTCGACCGTACGAAGACGCCCGGCCACCGCTTTCTCGGCTACGCCCAGACCCATGACCAGATCGGCAACCGCGCGCTCGGCGACCGGCTCTCCGCCACCCTCTCCCCCGGGCTGCTGGCCTGCGCCGCGGCCGCCGTCCTGACCGGGCCGCACACTCCGATGCTCTTCATGGGCGAGGAGTGGGGCGCGGCCACGCCCTGGCAGTTCTTCACCGACCATCCCGACCCGGTCCTCGCCGAGGCCGTACGCACCGGCCGGCGCCGGGAGTTCGCGGCGCACGGCTGGGCGGAGGAGGACATTCCCGACCCGCAGGACCCCGTGACCCGGGACCGCTCCTGTCTGGACCGCTCGGAAATCGACAAGGAACCGCACGCGCGTCTGCTGGCCTGGCACCGCGAGCTGATCGCCCTGCGCCGCGACCAGCCGGACCTGACCGATCCGGACCTGGCGGCGGTCAAGGTGGCCTACGACGAGGCCGCCCGCTGGCTGACGTTCCGCCGGGGCGATCTGCGGATCGTCCTGAACCTCTCCGCGCGGCCGGCCCGCATCCCGCTGGGTGCGGGCGGCCGGATCCTCGCCTCCTGGGACCCGGCCGAGCCGCCGGACTCCGACGGCGTGCTGCGTCTGGCGCCGGAGTCCTGTGCGGTGCTCGCCGAGGGGTGACGCCCGGCGCCCTCCCCGGCGGGCGTCACTCGACGATCGCCATCTCGCGGGGGGTGTTGTTGAGGCGGCGGCCGCCGGTCTGCGTGACCGTGACGATGTCCTCGATGCGGACGCCGAAGCGGCCCGGGAGGTAGATCCCGGGCTCGACGGAGAAGCACATGCCGGGGACCATCGGCCGCTCCTCACCCTCGATCATGTACGGCGGCTCATGGGTGGTGACGCCGATGCCGTGGCCGGTGCGGTGGATGAAGTACTCGCCGTAGCCGGCCTCGACGATGACCGAGCGGGCGGCCCGGTCGACCTCCTGGCAGGCGGCTCCTGGCCGTACCGCCGCGAAGCCGGCCTGCTGCGCCTCGCACACGACCTCATGGACGCGGCGCTCCTCGGCGGTCGGCTCGCCGACGTGGACGGTGCGGGTGGTGTCGGAGCCGTAACCGTGCTTGAGGCCGCCGAAGTCGAGGACGACCATGTCGCCCCGCTCGATGACGCGTTCGTCGGCCTCGTGGTGGGGATCAGCGCCGTTGGGGCCCGAGCCGACGACCGTGAAGTCCACCTGGGAGTGGCCGTGGCCGAGCAGCAGGGCGGCGAGATCGGCGGCCACGTCGCTCTCGCGGCGCCCGGCGAAGCGGACCTTCAGGATGTCGTCGTACGCGGCGTCGGCCGCCGCGCCCGCCGCCTCCAGCCTGGCCAGTTCCCGGGCGTCCTTGACGGCCCGCAGCATGGGGAGCGCCTCGGTGAGGGACACGTACGACGTGCCGGGCAGGGCCTGCTGCAGGGCGAGGAGATGCAGCGCCCAGGCGTTGTCGCTGACGCCGAACCGCCCGGCGGGGTCGAGCAGCGGGGCGGTGACGCCGTACGGGTCCTTGCCGTCCGTCCAGTCGCGCAGGGTGAGCGCCGGCGCCCCCGCGGCCCGCGCGGCGTCGGCCGCCTCCAGTGCGGGCACCACCAGGACCGGGTCCTGGCCCGCCGCGACGACGAGCATCGTGAGCCGCTCGGTCTCGGCGGTGGGCCGGTAACCGGTGAGGTACGTCAGGTCGGGCCCCGGCGCGACCAGCACGCCCGCCAGCCCGGCCTCGGCGGCGGTCCCGGCGGCGCGCGCCATCCGGGCACGGTAGTCGTCCGCGGTGAAGGGCGCGGGGGTGGTGATCTCGGGCGTGGGGCTCTCGGGCGTGGCGGGCATGAGTCTCCTCCGGGGGCCTGCTCAGGACGTGCTCAGGGCTTGCTCGGGGCTTGCTCGGGGCGGGACAGGGCCGGACGGGGCGGGACAGTCCCTAGGCGGGCGGGTCCTTCTCGACCAGGCGTTCCAGCAGGTCCTGGAAGTCGTCGCCGATGACGATCCGCAGGCCCTCGCCGTCCTCGTCCTCGTCGCTGAGCTGCGTGAGCGTACCGCCGCGCCACCAGTAGACGTACGGGCTGATGGCCCCCGGGGTGTCCTCGTAGCCGGAGGCGGCGAAGGACGCCATGGCGCTCAGCGACGGGATCATGGTCGTGTCGCGGATGACGTGGAAGGCGAGCTGGTGGCGGAAGGGCATCGCGACCAGCGCGCCGTCCCCGGTGATGTGCTGCCCCGTGACCTGCCGGACGACCGAGTCCAGCGCGAGGACCCGGCTGGCCGTGTAGAACGAGTCGCCGAGGAGCACCTCGAAGCGCATCCCGTCGGAGTCCTTGACCGCCTCGCGCTTCTCCACGGGCAGTTCCCGGAGGTTGCGCAGAGCCCGGTCGCGCAGCTCCTGGAGCCGGCCGAGCGGCTCCAGCGCCTCGTCGGTGAGCATCATGACGCTCTCGGGGAGGTCGAGCGCGAGGACTTCGTACAGGCCGGGGGCGACGGAGCGCGCGTAGCCGAAGGCCCCGGGGTCGAGGCCGTCCCCGCTGATCACCCGGGGGTAGAGCTGGGCGCGGATCTGGTCGGGCGGGAGGGTCTCCAGCGCGGAGGGGGCGTCCATGGCGCGCAGCACCATTCCGGCGTGCTGCCGGGCCAGCTCGCCCCAGACGACGGGGCCCCGGTGGTCGTTGTGGCAGACGGCGGCGAGGTTGGCCAGGCCGAACTGGCGGTCGGCACTGTCGGTCACCGAGTCCGCGTGGACGGTGACCTCCAGACCGCGCTCCGCGAACGCCACCCGGACCTGGCGGCGGAACCGCGCACCCTCGTCGACCGAGAAGAAGGCGAACGCGGGGTCCCGGGGCGCATCGCGCCCGTCACGCCTCGGCCCTCGTCGGAACATCCCCAAGGCCCTCGCCTCCACCGTGTCCGTGCCCGTCCGCGTGCTCACGACGCGCTTGCCGTCCCGGTCGCCGTCCCCGTGATCATCGTCGTCCTGACGGTCCTCGAAACTCCGAGCCTAGTCTCCGAGTGCGACAACGAGGTCGGCCCGGTCCCGGCCCCGGGCCACCAGACGGGCGTTGACCTCGTCGGATTCCCTGACCCAGCGCTCCGCGTGTGGCCGGTCCCGGCCGAATTCGACATGCCGGTCGACGAGCCGGCGGACGCGCTCCACGGGATCGAGGTCCAGGAACCACACCTCGTCGAGGTGCGTACGGACCGGCGCCCAGGGTCCCTCGTCGTGCAGCAGGTAGTTGCCCTCCGTGATCACGAGTGGGATCTCGGGCGCGACGGGGACGCTGCCCGCGACGGGCTCCTCCAGGGTCCGGTCGAAGGCCGGGGCATAGACGACGGTGCCGGGCTCGGGGGCGCGCAGCCGGGCGAGCAGCGCGGCGTAGCCGGCCGCGTCGAAGGTGTCGGGAGCGCCCTTGCGGTCCGCGCGCCCGAGCCGGTCCAGCTCGGCCTGGGCGAGGTGGAAGCCGTCCATGGGAACGAGTACGGCGAGCCCGCCGAGGCGCTCGACGAGGTGGCCGGCGAGGGTGGACTTGCCGGCGCCCGGCGCCCCGGCGATGCCGAGGACACGGCGCCGCCCGGGCACCGCGAGCCGCCGGGCGCGGGTAGTGAGCTGGTCGATCCTCCGCAGATCCATGGACGGCATTGTTCCATCCTTGCCGGTCCGACAGTCATACGTATAACGTGTCCCGCATGTCATATATCGCCCTGGTCACCCTGGTCGTCGACGACTACGACAAGGCCATCGCCTTCTACACGGACGCCCTCGGCTTCGAGCTGGTCGAGGACACCGACCGGGGCGCCGGCTCCCGCTGGGTCGTGGTCCGCCCGCGCGGCGCCGCGGACGGCGCGGACACCGGTTCCACCGGCCTGCTGCTCGCCCGCGCGAAGGACGACGCCCAGCGCGCGAGCATCGGCGCGCAGACCGGCGGGCGGGTCGGCTTCTTCCTGCACACCGAGGACTTCGCCCGCGACCACGCCCGGATGCTGGCCGCCGGCGTCCGCTTCCTGGAGGAGCCCCGCCACGAACCGTACGGCTCGGTCGCGGTCTTCGAGGACCTGTACGGCAACCGCTGGGACCTGCTGCAGCCGGCGTAGGTTCCGTACGGCGGCGGGCGCGGGGGACGGACAGGGGCCCCGTCCCGCCGGCGGGTCCGACGGGGGAAACCGTCCCGGCGGGGCCGACCGCTGGATGGTGGGTGGTGGGCGACCGCACCGCGCCGGTACGGTCGGCGCGCGAGACCGAACCGGCCGTCCGCCGCCGTCCGTTCACCCTGCGCGGATACTCCTCGGCGGCCGGGTCGCCCTCTCGCGCCTCGACGAGCCCATCCCCGCGACCCTGGTGATCCGCTGACATGACAACCGGCATCCGTCCCTTCCCCCCCGGCCGCTCCGCGGGCTCCGCACGCCACGGCGGCCGAGCCCCGGCGGCCCGGCCGCCGTACCGCCGTCCGAGGACGACCGCCGGAGCTGGCGCATGAGCCTCATACAGCTGCACGGCACCTCGGCTCCGCCAGGACCCGACGGACCGGGGGTCCGGTTCACGGCGGTCACCCCGGGCGTGGCGGAGTCGCTGCTCGCGGAGGCCGGGCAGCTCATCGGGTACGAGCCGCCGCACGGCTCCCCGCCGCACCCGACCGCCGCCGAACTCGCTTCTTTTCCGCAGGCGTTCAGCCACAGCGTGCTCTCCGACGGCAGTCGGCTCGTCGCCCGTGCGGTGGCCACCGGGGCCGGTCCCGACGGGCAGGGAGGCGCCTTCCACGCCCACGCCGTGCACCTGCCCTTCGGAGCACCGCTGTCCGCCGGGGCGCCGCCCATCTCCGCCTGGGGCTCACCGCTGTGGGCCGCCGCCACCCCCGCCGGTGGGATACCGACGCCGCTGGAGGCGCTTCCGGCGTCGGGCAGCATCGACCGACGCGGGCTGGTCGGGTTCGCCGCCGCCCGCGCGCCGTGGCTCGCCCTGTTCTTCGGCGCCCTGCGCGAGACGGCCGGGCACGTTTCGGCCGGGCACGAGGCGACCGGGGAGGGTCCGGCGCCCAGGATCGTGCTCGTCGAGCGGGACAGCGCCGACGTGGCGCGGTGGATCGCGCTGGCCAGTGCCGTACTTCCCCTGGAGGACGCCCACCGGCTGACGTTCACCACGTACACCCGGCAACCCCGGCTCGCCCGGCAGCGGATCATCGGCGTGCTGCCGAACGACGCACGGGACCTCCCCGGGAACGACCGGCGCTACCGCGTGCTCGACGCCACGGGCAGGCCGCCCGCGATGCCGGAGGGCGGCCTCTCCGGCGCCTGGGCGGAGATCGCCGCCGCGATCTGGCTGGACCGGGCTCCTGAGCTGTTCCAGGAGGCGACGGCGCTGCCGGGCGGCCCGTTCGCCCCGGGCCCGCTCGCCGTCGTGATGCTCTGCGCGGGGATCGCACCCAGCGCGACCGTCCGCACCGAGGCGGCCCTGTGGGCGGCCGAGCACGCGCAAGCTCTCGACGGCACGCGGCTGCACCGGCTCGTCGAGGCGCTCTGCGCGCCCGCCGAGGGCCGTACGGCCACGGAAACAGCCGCGCTGACACGGCTGTTCGCGGCACTCGCGGACAGCGCGCCGGCTGCCACGAGCACCCCGCTGGGGTCGCTTGTGCTGACCTCCGCGGTCCGGCTGCCGGATCCCGGGCCCCTGCTTCCCGAGCTGCGCTCCCTGACGCTCCCGCCGGATCTCCAGCGGCACCTCGCCGCTGAACTGGCCCCCGTGCTGCGCGCGAGCACGGACGCACACACCAGCACGGACACCGGCCCCGGTCCCGAGCCGGATGTCGCCCGGCCGGCGGGTCTGCTGCGCGTGGCGGACCTGCTCGGGGTCGACTGTACGGATCTGCTCCCCGGCATCGCGCACCGGCTGGCCAGCTCCCTGCTCGCCGCTCCGGAGGCGTCCTACACCCCCGCCGTACGCGCGATGCTGGAAGACCACTTCGAGCTGCGCACGGCGCTGCTCAGCCACCTCGACGCGCTCGCCGCCGCCGATCCGCCCGCCGCCGTCCGGCTGCTCAGTTCCACATCCCTCGCCCTCACGGGCGCTCAGTCCCTGCCGCATCTGCGGATGTGCGCGGGCGCACCCTGGCTGCCGGCGGCGGGCGGTGACCATCTCGGCGCCTTGCACACCGCGCTGCGCGCCTGCGGCGTCTCGTCGCTCGCGGACCCGCTCGTGCTGCGCACCGGCCTCCGTCTGGTGTGGGACGGCGCGTTGCCGTCGGCTGCCGAGGCCCGGCTCCTGCTCACCGGGACGGGCTCGGACACCCACCGCGCGGCCGGCACCTGGACCGCTCTGGTCGCGGCGGCTCTGGAGGGGCCCGCCGACGACCCCGACGCCCCGGATCTCGCCCACGACCTGCTGCGCTGCTTTCCCGACGAGCTCGACGCGCGGGGGCGCGGCGCGCTGGTGCTGCTGGCGTTCGCCCGGGACCTGCGGGAGGGGGGCCGGACGGCTCCGCCGTGGACGGCGCGGGCGCTGTCGCTGCGCGCCGCCGCCGAGCCGGTGGCACCCGGCGTCCTCGGCCAGGTGTTCGGCGCCCTCTCACTGCTGCTGCTGTCGGAGGAGCGGCCGGAAGGAGAGCTGTACGCGCTGGTGCACAGTGGCGACGCCGATCTTGTCGCCGCCTACGCGGCGGCCGCCCGGCAGGAGCGCGTACGCGACCGGCTGCGTACCGTCCCCGCGTACGTGGCGCACTGTTTCGGCTCGTGGACCGCGCTTCCGGGTGCCAACCGCACCTGGGACAAGACCCGCGCGGCCCTGCTCGACACGGTACTGCGGCCTGTCGTAAGGGCCCTGTCGGCCGAGGAGGTCGCCGCTGTCGAGCGGATCCTGGCGGGCACGGGAGGCCACCGGGCCGAGGAGTTCAGGACCTGGAACAGACCGGGTGCCCTGAGCCGGCTCGGACGGCGCTTCGGCGGCCGCAGATCATGACGGGGCGGTCCGGGACGACCTGATGTGCCGGGGTGGGGATCCCGGGGAACAGGTCGGCCCGCTCTCGCCTCATCCGTGCGGGAGGCGTGAGCGGGCCGGCGGACGTCCGTCAGCTCGCGTCCGGCGTCAGCTGGAGCGAGATGCTGTTGATGCAGTAGCGCTGGTCCGTCGGCGTCGCGTAGCCCTCGCCCTCGAAGACGTGGCCGAGGTGCGAGCCGCAGCGGGAGCAGCGGACCTCGACGCGGGTCATGCCGTGCGAGCGGTCCTCGATCAGTTCGACCGCGTCCGTGTCCTTCGGGTCGTAGAAGGACGGCCAGCCGCAGTGCGACTCGAACTTCGTGTCGGAGCGGAAGAGCTCGGCGCCGCACGCCCGACAGGAATAAACACCCGTGGTCTTCGTGTCCGTATATGCGCCGGTGAACGCGGGCTCGGTGCCCGCCTGGCGGAGTACGGCGTACTCCGCGGGCGACAGCTCCGCGCGCCACTGCTCGTCCGGCTTGTCGATGTCGTACGTCATGCGCTCTCCTCAGTCGGTCAGCCGGGCCAGGATGCGCGGACCGAGGTCCGTGACGTCTCCCGCCCCCATGGTGAGAACGAGATCTCCCCGCCTGGCCATTCCCGCGACGACCTCGGGCACCGTGTTCTTGTCGTGCACCGCCGTGACCTCGGCGCCCGCCGCCACGGCCGCGTCGATGATCAGGGCGCTGGTCACGCCGGGGACCGGGTCCTCGCGGGCCGGGTAGATGTCGAGGACGACCGACGCGTCGGCGAGGGCGAGGGCCTGGCCCATCTCCGTGCCCAGTTCCTGCGTACGGGAGAAGAGGTGCGGCTGGAAGACGACCAGCAGCCGGGATCCTCCGGCCGCCGCGCCGCGCATGGCGTCCAGGTCGGCGGTCATCTCGGTGGGGTGGTGCGCGTACGAGTCGATGACCTGGACGCCCGCGGCCTCGCCCTTGAGCTGGAGGCGGCGCTTGACGCCGGTGTACTTGCCGAGGGCCGAGGCCAGATTGTGCGCCGGGATGCCGAGGGCGACACCGGCGGCGAGGGCGGCGACCGCGTTGTGCGCGTAGTGGCGGCCGGGCACCGAGACGGTGAAGGTCAGGAACCGGCCGTCGAGTACGACAGTGACCTCGCTGGTCAGACCGCGTGCGGTGACCTTGTGGACGCGTACGTCGGCGCCCTCGGCCTCCCCGTACGTGACGACCTTGAGCGTGGACAGGTCGCGCACCCGCGAGGCCAGTTCGACGGCGCCCGGCTGGTCGGCGGCGATCACCAGGGTGCCGCCCGGGACGACCTTGCCGACGAACGTCTCGAAGGACTCGTAGATCTCGTCCATCGAGGCGTAGTTGGCGTGGTGGTCCAGTTCGACGTTGAGGACGATCGCGACCTCGGGGTCGTACTTCTGGAAGCTCCGGTCGCTTTCGTCGGCCTCTGCGACGAAGATGTCGCCATCGCCGTGCCGGGCGTTGGTGCCGGGGCCTTCGAGGTCGCCGCCGATCGCGTAGGAGGGGTCGAGGCCCAGCTCGGTGAGGGCGACGGCCAGCATGGACGTCGTGGTCGTCTTGCCGTGGGTGCCCGCGACCGCGATCGACCGCGCGCCGCCCATCAGCGAGGCCAGCGCGTCGGAGCGGTGCACGACGGGGACGGACAGCTCGGCGGCCCGGGCCAGCTCGGGGTTGTCGGCCCTGATCGCGCTGGAGACGACCACGCACGACGCGTCGTCCGCGAGGTGCGCCGCCGCGTGGCCGATGTGCACGGTGGCACCGAGCGCGCGCAGCGCCTGCGCCGTCTCCGATTCCTTGGCGTCACTGCCGGCGACCTTGGCGCCACGCTGGGCGAGGATCTTCGCGATACCCGACATTCCGGCGCCGCCGATGCCGATGAAGTGCGGCCGTTCCATGGCGGCGGGGATACCGGTACCGGGTGCCATACGTGTTTCTCCCAAGGTGCGAGCGGCGTGCAGCGTCAAGTTGGTCAAGTTATATGTGTCGTCTCAGCCTATTCGCTGTGCGCGAAGAGCTTGAGCACCGGTACGCCGACCTTGTGGCGTGCCCGGGACGCCCAGTCCCGGTGGAAGAACTCCTCCACGTAGTGGGGCTCGGTCAGCACGATCACCTCGTCGGCGCCCGTCTCGTCCACGACCGCCTTGAGTCTGTCCAGCGGATGATCCTCGACGACCTGGCCCCCGGCCCGCGATCCATGGGCGCGCAGCGCCGCCAGGGAGTGTTCGAGCGCCACTTCCGCCGGCCTCCTGGCCTGGTTCCCCTCCGGTTCGCCGCCTTCGCGGGTGGCCTCCCTCAGCTCGCCGAGCGCGACGTCGTCGATGGCGCGCAGCAGGATGTCCGCCTGGTCACCGCGGGGCTGCATGAGGACGATGAAGGAGATCGTCTCGTCCCCGTGGAGAGTGGTGACGAACTCGACGTCCTCGGGTGACAGGGGCTTCTCGATCATCAAAACGCTTGTGAACACGACGGGCGCCCTTCGTCTTCATGGGCCGCTCGGACCCACTGCGGAAACCATCCTTCCCCGTGCCCGCACGGGGTCTGCGAGAGTAAGTGTGCCCAGCGGAAGCAAACCGGAACGGCAAATTCCACCGATTGTCAGATGCGACGGTATCGGGCGAAAAGGAACCCGTCCTGTTCCAGGAGCGACGCCAGGGCCAGGCGGTCGGGGACGGCGAGAGCCGGCCCGCCCGCGATGCGCTGCGCGTTCCCCGACGTGAGCGTCGGAGACATCGTCAGGCACAGTTCGTCCAGGACACCGGAGGCCACGAACTGTCCGAGCAGCCGGGGCCCGCCCTCGGTGAGCAGCCGGACCAGTCCACGCTCCGCCAGGGCGCGTACGGCGCGGGCCGGGTCCGCTCCGGGGCCGTCCCCGGCGATCACCACCTCCACGCCCGCCTTCTCCGCGTCGCGGATCCGGTCGGGGGGCGCCGCCGCGCCGGTCAGGACGAGGGTGGGGACGAGCGGTTCGGTGAAGAGGGGAAGCGAGAAGTCCAGCCGCAGGCTCGCGCTGACCACGGCGATCGCGGGCGCGGGCCCCTGGCCGGCCGCCGCCCGGCGCCCGGCGAAGGCGTCCCTGGCGCGGGCCGGCCGGTAGCCCTCCTGCCGAACCGTTTCCGCACCGACCACCACCGCGTCGGCGAGCCCCCGCAGGGTGCCGAAGATCCGCATGTCCGCGTCGGAGGAGAGGGCCTGGGAACGGCCGTCGTGCTGAGCCGCGCCGTCCAGCGTGGACACCATGTTGGCGCGCAGCCAGCCGCCCCGGCCGGCCGGTGTGCCGCCGGCCCGGCCGCCCCTGTCGGGCGGCGCCGGGTACGCGTACGCCTCCGCCAACTCGTCGAGCGTCCAGTCGCGGTCCGCGTCGGAGGCTGTCTGATCGGTCACAGGGAACAGGCGTCGCATGCCCGGCAGTCTGACACGGCACCCGGAGTCATAGAGTTAAGCAATGTGTCTTCCTCCACCACCTCGGGCCGTCACCCGATAGCCGATACCGGCCCGCTCTCCCTCTGCGCGCGTGAGCCGCGCGTCCCCGCCGACCGGCTGGTCGCGGAGATGGTGCCCCCGCCGCGTTTCGATTCCGTACGTTTCGACACGTACGTCCCCGACCCGAACCAGCCCAGCCAGACCGAGGCCGTCACGGTCCTGAGCGCGTTCGCGGCGGGTCTGGGCGGCGGTGCGCACGCTTCCGGGAGCGGCAGCGGAGGAAAGCGGCGCTGGTTCGGCCGGAAGCCGGAGGTGCCCACCGGGCCGCGCGGGGTGTACCTGGACGGCGGTTACGGCGTCGGCAAGACGCACCTGCTGGCCTCCCTGTGGCACGCCACGCCCGCCGCACCGGAACAGAAGGCGTTCGGCACCTTCGTGGAGCTGACGAACCTGGTCGGCGCGCTGGGCTTCCAGCAGACCGTGCAGACCCTCGGCGGACACCGGCTGCTCTGCATCGACGAATTCGAACTGGACGACCCGGGTGACACCGTTCTCGTGTCGACCCTGCTCGGCAAGCTGGTCGACGCGGGGGTGGCGCTGGCCGCGACCTCCAACACCCTGCCCGGGAAGCTCGGCGAGGGCCGCTTCGCCGCCGCCGACTTCCTGCGGGAGATCCAGGGCCTGTCGGCGCGCTTCCGCCCGCTGCGGATCGACGGCGAGGACTACCGCCACCGGGGACTGCCCGAGGCGCCGCCCCCGTACTCCGACCAGCAGGTGACCGAGGCCGCGTACACCACCGAGAACGCCAGCCTCGACGACTTCCCCGGGCTGCTGGAGCACCTCGCCAAGGTCCATCCGAGCCGGTACGGGGCGCTGACGGAGGGGCTGCGGGCCGTCTGCCTCACCGACGTCCAGGCGGTGCCCGACCAGTCGACGGCGCTGCGGCTCGTCGTCCTCGCGGACCGGCTGTACGACCGTGAGGTGCCGGTGCTCGCCTCCGGGCTGCCTTTCGACCGGCTGTTCAGCGAAGAGATGCTGAACGGGGGCTACCGGAAGAAATACTTCCGGGCGATCTCCCGGCTGACGGCCCTGGCGCGTGACGCGAAGGGCCTGGTCGCCCAGTAAGTTCGGTGCCGTCGCCGTTCGTTCGCGGGTCGTTCCGCGTCCGCACGGCACGTCGCGTCGACACATGTGTCGCGTCAGCACCCGCATCACCCAGAACCGATCAGAAGGGTTCCACCATGGCCACCACGCGCCAGGCGCACACGGTCTGGGAGGGCAACCTCCTCCAGGGCACGGGCACCGTCACCTTCGACTCCTCCGGCATCGCCGACCAGGCGGTCTCCTGGCCCTCCCGCGCGGAGAAGGCGAACGGCAGGACCAGCCCGGAAGAGCTGATCGCGGCCGCGCACTCCAGCTGCTTCTCGATGGCCCTGTCGAACGGTCTGGCCCAGGGCGGCACCCCGCCGACCAGGCTGACCACCCAGGCCGAGGTCACCTTCCAGCCCGGCACCGGCATCACCGGCATCCACCTCACCGTCGAGGGCGATGTCCCGGGCCTGGACGAGGCCGGCTTCGTCAAGGCCGCCGAGGACGCCAAGGCGAACTGCCCGGTCAGCCAGGCACTGTCCGCCACGCCGATCACGCTGAGCGCCTCACTCGCCTGACCCCGATCCGGCCGGCCCTGGCGTCGATCCCGGCGCCAGCGGTCGCCGACCGCGCGGATCCACCGCACGCTCGGAGTAATGATCCGGTCGGAAGGGGTGCGCAGTGGCCAAGAAGGACACGAAAAAGGGCGCGGAGAAGAAGCGGAAGAAGCCGCCGCCCGACCTCCGTGAGCTGCTGCGCGTCCCGCCGGGCGCGCGCTCCGAGCTCTCCTCGTTCGATCCCCGCGCCACCCCGGGCGGCCCCGGGGGCAAGGCGGCCGGCCTGGCCGACATGGCCCGGATGGCGGAACGCCTCGCCGGCCTTCAGGAACGCCTCTACGCGGCCGCCGCGGCGGGCGACCGCCGACGGGTGCTGCTCGTCCTGCAAGGCATGGACACCAGCGGCAAGGGCGGCACGCTCAAGCACGTGGTCAGCGTGTTCAACCCGGCGGGCTGCCGCATCACGGCCTTCAAGGCCCCCACCAAGCAGGAGCGGAGCCACCCCTTCCTGTGGCGTATCCGGCGGGCGCTGCCGCAGGCGGGCGAGATCGGCATCTTCGACCGTTCGCACTACGAGGACGTCCTGGTCGCCCGGGTACGCGAGCTGGTCCCGCACCGCGACCTGGGCCGCCGCTACGGCCAGATCAACCGCTTCGAGAAGGAGCTGGCCGACGAGGGCGTGACGGTGGTGAAGGTCTTTCTCCACATCAGTTACGAGGAGCAGCGCGACCGTCTCCTCAAGCGCCTCGACAACCCGGACAAGCACTGGAAGTTCGCCGCGTCCGACATCGACGACCGCGCCCTGTGGCCCGCCTACCAGGACGCCTACGAAGTCGCCCTGCACCGCTGCTCGACGGACGCGGCCCCCTGGTACCTGGTCCCCTCGGACCGCAAGTGGTACCGGAACTGGGCGATCAGCGCCCTCCTGCTGGAGCATCTGGAAGCGCTGAACCCGAAGTACCCGAAGGCCCGCTTCGATGTCGAGCAGGCCCGCAAGCAGTTGCTCAAGGAAGCGTGAACCGGGTCCCGGGGGCGTCGCGGTGGCTCCGTGACCTCCCGGTGGCTCCGTGACGTACGGAACCTCCTTCGCGACGTACGGGCCCCGCGCGCCGGGGTCCGTACGGGCGCACCGCACCGGGGCGACTTCGGCGCCGATGAGTGCCGTGGAGCTATTCCGCACAGATCATCCTATATTTTCCCTGGGTGACCACATCTGTACGTACGCGTACCGCCCTTGCCGTCCTGGGCGCCGCCCTGGCCGCGCTGTCCGGCTGCGCCGGGGGCGCGGAACGGACCCCGCCCTCCGCCTCCCCCGCCTCTTCCGTCCCGTCCCTCTCGTCCGCCTCGCCCACCACTCCCCTGTCCCCGCACGCCCCGGCACGCCCACAGGCCGCCGTGCAGGGGCCGCCGACCATCGCCCCCGGACCCGGCGGACTGACGCCGGTCTTCAAGCGGGGTACCCCGGCCGCCGGGAAGACCGTCGCGCTCACCTTCGACGCCGATATGACGGCCGATCAGGGGCCCAGGGCGGCGAACGGCGAGCGCTTCGACAACCCGGAGCTGATCGCCCTGCTGCGCCGACTCGACGTGCCGGCGACGGTCTTCATGACGGGACGGTGGGCCGAGGAGTATCCGGCCCAGGCGGAGTCGATCGGCACCGATCCGCTCTTCGAGATCGCCAACCACTCGTACAGCCACTACGCCTTCACCGCCGACTGCTACGGGCTGCCGGTGATCGGCAGGGCGAGGATGACCGCCGACGTACAGCGGGCCTTCGCCGCGTTCCGCACGGCGGGGGCGCGGAACGTGGTGCCGTACTTCCGCTTCCCCGGCGGTTGTTACGACGATGCGGCGCTCCGGGCCCTCGCCCCGGAGAAGGTGACGGCGGTCCAGTGGGACGTGGTCAGCGGTGACGCCTTCGCCACGGACGCGGACGCCGTCGCCGAGCAGGTCCTGGACGGGGTGAAGCCGGGCTCGCTGGTGGTGCTGCACTGCACGCGGAGCGCGGCGCCGGTCACGGAGGAGGCGGTCCGGCGGATCGTTCCCGAGCTGCGCGGCCGGGGCTACCGCCTCGTCAAGGTCTCCGAGCTGATGAGGCGCTGAGCCGGACCGGGAGCCCGGCCCCGGGGGCCCGGCGGGCCCGGCTCAGCCCGGCCCCGGGGGCCCGGCTCAGCCCGAGCACGCCATCCGCTGGGCCTCCTGCCACTCGCAGACGGGGCAGAGCGTCGCACCCTTGACCGTCTCCGGGTACTCGGTGGGCTTCCGGCACAGCACGCACTCCGCGTACACGACACCGTCCTCGTACACGACACCGTCCGCGTGCACGACGCCGTCCGCGTGCACGACGCCGTCGTCGGCGGGCGCCGGAGCCGCGGCCCCGGCCGTTTCCTCTGTCATGCCGTCGAGCGTACTCATCCTCGGCGCGCCGCGAGTCCGCAGGCCACGGCGGCGGCCACGGCCGCCACCAGGAGGGCGGCGGCCAGCGGGACGGCCGGCAGATGGACCGCGCCCGTACGCGAGCCGGTCACCAGCCCGGTGACGGCGTACTTCGCCGGAGATCCGCTGGTCACCAGGGCCAGCAGGGCGAGCAGCACCATCGCCACGATCGACCAGCCCCGGCCGAACGGCAGCGGCCGGCTGGACAGCGCGCCGACCGCGGCGCCGACCAGCAGACAGACCGCGGCGGTGAGCAGCCCCGCCGTCCCGGCGAGCGGCAGCGGCACGTCCACCGTGTGGTCGGCGTTCCTCGGATCACTGATCACGGTGACGACCAGCGTCCCGGCCGTCCCGAGAACGGCGGCGCAGCACACCCCGGCGAGCAGCGACGCCAGATGGGCCCGGGGCGTCCCGGCCACGGCGGCGGTGACGGCACGGGCGGCGGCCGGCTCCTGGGTGACGCAGATCCGGACGAACCAGGCGGTGACGGGCAGCAGCGCGGCCGCCGCGTAACCGAGCGAGTCGAGGATCGGCTGCCCCGACCGCACACCCACCGCAAGGAAGACCCCGTACAGCAGAAGCGGTGGCAGCCAGCGCTGCGAGCGCAGCAGCAGGGCGATCTGGTAGCGCAGCAGGGCGGTCATCGGGAGAGGTGCCTCGCGGTCGGGACGGCGGGGGAAGCGGGCGTGGCGGGCGCGGGTGTGGCGGGCGCGGGGGGTGCGGGCGCGGGGGGTGCGGGCGCCGGGGGTGCGGGCGCCGGGGGTGCGGGCGCCGGGGGTGCGGGTGCCGGGGCCGCCCGTACCTCCCGGATGTGCCAGGGCGGACGGGCCGTCAGCAGCCCCCGCAGCACAGCGTCGGAGTGCGTGGCAGGGACCGTCAGCGTCGCGGAGCCGTCCGGGCCCGGCTCGTACCCGGGGGAACCCGGCAGTCCGCCGGGCGGCGCGGCCCCGGGCGGACCCACGGCCACGATCCGGACGCGGGGTCCCGACGCGGGTACGGAGGCGTCCGGCGCACGCCGTGCCAGGGAGCGGTCGGACACCGCGTACACCTCGTCCGCGAGGCCCCTCAGCCGGCCCGGATCGTGGTCGACGAACACGACCGTGCCGCCCGCCGCGACCCGCTCGGTGACGGCCCGGTCCAGTTCCGTGCGGGCGGCGGCGTCGAGCCCGGTCCACGCCTCGTCGAGCACCAGCAATTCCGGTTCCGCGAGGAACGCCTGGGCGACCGCGACCTTCTGGCTGGTGCCCTTGGACAGCTCGGACATCGGTGTACGGGCATGTCCCGCCGCCCCGAACCGCTCCAGCCACTCGGCGGTGCGCGCCCGCGCGACCGGGCCGCGCAGCCCGTGGATCCGGCCCAGCCGGACCAGATAGCCGGTGGCGGTGAAGGGCAGCGAGACGGGGAACCGCTCGGGGACGTAAGCCGTGCGGGGCCGGCCGGTCAGCCGCCCCTCGGTGGGCGCGTCGATGCCCGCGAGCAGCCGCAGCAGGGTCGACTTCCCGCAGCCGTTGGTGCCCTCGATCCGGATCAGGGTGCCCGGGGACAGGGTGAGATCGATCCCGCGCAGCACCCACCCTCCGCCGAGGCCGTAGCGGCGGCCCACGCCCTGGAGACGCATCGGCATGGCGGGCGGCCTCAGTTCGCGGTCGGTTTCTGCGGAGTGGCCTCGCTCGGCCGGACGATCACGAAACCATCGCCCTGGAGCATCAGCTGGACGGCCTCGCCGGAACCGCCGCGGATCATCGAGCCGACGGACTGCGAGCGGCGCAGCGAGGTGGCGAGCTGGGCGCTCCACCCGACGACGGCGTCCGTGTCGACGCAGACCGGCGCCTGCGGGGTGACGGGGATCACGATGGGGTCGCCCTCGCAGATGACGGCGAGCTTCCCGAATCCGGTGAAGAGGCTGTTGAAAAGTCCGCCGCCCGCCATGCCGGCGCCCTTCACCGTCTTGATCTCGTACGAGAGGGTCGGGTCGAAGCAGAGCACGTTGCGGCCGTTGATGGTGAGGGCGTCGCCCGGCTCCAGGTCGATGATGAAGCAGTTGGCGGCCTCGTGCGCGAACCACGCCTCTCCCTGGCCCCGGACGGCCATCAGCGGCAGTCCCTCGCCGGTGACGGCCCGTTTGATCAGGCCGCCTATCCCCTGGCCCTTGCGCTCGAACTGGAGATTGCCGCGGAAGGCGATCATGGATCCCTGCCGTGCGTGCATCTCGCCGTTGACGGCGTACTTGACCGACTTGGCGTTCTGCAGGGTCATTCCGGGGGCGGTGGCCGCCTGTGCCATGTGCTCCGTGGCAAAGAGATCGCTCTTCATGCCGTGCATAGTGTCCCGGAGGCGGTGATTCCGCCAAGACGCATTCTCCCGGGCCCGCCGGGGGGAGCCCCGGGCGGGCCCGGACTGCCACCAGCTGTCGGGGACTGCCAGGGGGCTGCCGGGGACAGCCGGGAAGGAGTGCGGGAGCGGCTGGCAGACTGGAAGCGTGACCAGCGAGAACACCGCCGAGAATCCCTTCCGGCAGCAGCAGACCGACCGTGACACCGCCCCGCAGTTCGTCCTGCCCCTGGTGATCCGGATGGAGAAGGCCGCGCCGCCGGCCCGTACCGACGCCCTGGAGACGGCGGCCCGCGCGGTGCTCGTCATGCTCTCCGACGAACGGTCGCTCGGTGAGGGCGAGTGGGCCCAGGCCATGCGCGACTGGCAGGACGCCCGGATCCGCAAGGTGGTACGGCGGGCACGCGGCGCGGAGTGGCGCCGGGCCTCGGAGCTTCCCGGCCTCACGGTCACCGGTTCGGGGCCCGCGTCGGAGACCGTGTCGGTCGCCGAGGTGCGGGTCTTCCCGCCCGTCCCGCTCGACGGCTGGCCCAAGGAGCTGGCCAAGCTCCAGGTCTCCGGCACCGACTGCTACGACGCCGTGAAGCCGCCCGCGCCCGACCCGGCGCGACCCGTGCTCTGGCTGAGCCCCGACCTGGACATGTCGGCGGGCAAGGCCATGGCCCAGGCCGGCCACGGCGCCCAGCTGGCCTGGTGGGACCTGTCGGAGACGGACCGCAAGGCCTGGCGCGAGGCCGGCTTCCCGCTCGCCGTGCGCACCGCCGGCGCCGAGCACTGGCGGCAGCTCACGGCCAGTGGGCTTCCGGTGGTCCAGGACGCCGGATTCACGGAGATCGCGCCGGGGTCCTGCACGGTGGTCGCCGATCACCCGGCACTGCGGAGCTGACCGCCGCCGGGCACGGGGCCGCTCCGAACCTCAAATGAACCTCTGAATGTCCTCTTGTACGGATTCGGCACCGTCCGGCAGGGCCATCACACCTCCGTGCCCCGACGCGTCACGGCACGGAGGAGGGGGAGCGGAGCCATGAAGGACACGCCACAGCTGGGGATCGGCATCGGCTGGCGCCCGGAGATCGCGGAGACGGTCGAGGGCCTGCCCGGCATCGACTGGGTCGAGGCCGTCGCGGAGAACCTCTGCCCCGGCCATCTGCCGGAGTCGCTGGAGCGCCTGCGCGAGCGCGGCGTCACCGTCGTACCGCACGGGGTGTCGCTCGGCCTCGGCGGCGCCGACCGTCCCGGCGCGGGGCGGCTGGCGGACCTGGCGGCGCGGGCCGAGGCGCTCGGCTCTCCGCTGGTCACGGAGCACATCGCGTTCGTACGGGCCGGCGGGGCGCTGACCGCGTCACCCGTGCTCGAAGCGGGTCACCTGCTGCCGGTGCCCAGGACCTGGGACGCGCTGCGGGCGCTCTGCGAGAACGTGCGGATCGCCCAGGACTCGCTTCCCGTGCCGCTGGCCGTGGAGAACATCGCCGCGCTGATCTCCTGGCCGGGCGAGGAGATGAGCGAGGGCCAGTTCCTCGCGGAGCTGGTCGAGCGCACGGGGGCCCGGCTGCTGATCGACGTCGCCAACCTCCACACCAACCACGTCAACCTCGGTGAGGACCCGGCGACGGCGCTCGGCGAACTGCCGGTGGAGGCGATCGCGTACGTCCATGTCGCGGGCGGGACCGAGCGCGACGGGGTCTGGCACGACACCCACGCCCACCCGGTCACCCGGCCGGTTCTCGACGTGCTGGCGGAGCTGCGCTCCCGGGTCAGTCCGCCGGGGGTGCTGCTGGAGCGGGACGACGACTTCCCGCCGGCGGCGGAACTGGCGGGGGAACTGGCCCTGATCCGCGAGACGATCACCGCCAGGGGGACCGCCGTGCCCGCGCGGCCGACCGGCACCGGCGCGACCGGCGGCGCCGGCAGCGCTGACACCAGCGGCAGCACCGGCACCAGCGGCGCCGTCACCTGCAGCACCGGCACCAGCACCGGAACCGACTCCGCCCGCGTCCGGCTCGCCCTCAGCCAGACCGCCCTGCTCTCGGCGCTGGTCGCCGGTACGCCCGCGCCCGAGGGCTTCGACTCCCGGCGCCTCGGAGTCCAGAGCCGCGCCCTGACCGCCAAGCGCGCCGGGGTCGTAGCCAGGATCGCCCCGGAGCTTCCCGAGATCCTCGGCGACGGCTTCCGCCCCGCGTTCCTCTCGTACGCGGCGAACCGGCCGATGCGCGACGGCTACCGTCGCGACGCGCTCGACTTCGTTGAGCGGCTGCTGGCCGAGGGGCGGCCGGAGGACGCGGCGGCCCGGCGGCGGCTGGCCCTCTGGTGGCGGGAGCGGGCCGGCTCCCGCCCGCCGCGCCGTGCGACGCGTTTTCTCCGGGTGGCCCGTGCCGCGCTGGTGACGCACGGCCGGGCGGCGGGGGTTCCCGAGCGATCGGCACCATGACCCGGCAGGCACATTCCGGTCCTTCCCGCACCCGGGGAGGCCCCCCGGAGTGGCCCCGCCACGCATCGGGGTCATCGCCCACGACACCGCTCACCGGTCCTTGCGATCCCCCGCGCCGCTGCTGACTCTCGTCCTGCGGTGGATCCGCCCTCCGCACGCACGAAGGGATCGCGATGAGAGCAGTAGCGAAGTACGGGGCGCTGACAGCCCTCGGCTCCCTGGTCCTGTCGGCCCTCGTCGCCGCCCCGGCGGACGGCGCCGACACCTCCGGCGCCACAGGGACCGCCCTGACCACCCCGGCCGTCCTGACCGCGCGGGCCGCGCGGGCCACCGGCGCGGTCAGGACGGCCGCGACCGTCGCCGGGACCCGTGGCGTCGTCCGTGCCGCCCGGCGCGCGGCGGCCACCGGAATCGCCTTCGGCCGCTGCCCCCAGGCCGAGATGCTGCCCGCCCCCATCACCTGCGGCACGGTCGAGGTCCCGCTCGACTACGCCGATCCCGACGGCCGGAAGATCAGTCTCACCGTCAGCCGTGTCCACGCGAGCGGCAAGCCCGATCAGCGGCAGGGCGCGTTGGTCTTCAACCCCGGTGGCCCCGGCGCCTCCAGCATGTACTTCCCGATGGCCGCCCAGCTGCCCGAGTGGAAGCGGATCGCGGGGGCGTACGACCTGGTCGGTTACGCCCCGCGCGGTGTCGCGCGCTCCGCCCCGCTCTCCTGCGAGAACCCGGCGGACTTCACCAGGGCGCCCACGCAGGCCCCGACGCACCCCTCGGAGTCGTACAAGCGGGAGCGGATCGCCGAGGCCCGGGCGTACGCGCGGGGCTGTGCCGAGAACGCCGGTCAGGACCTGCCGTACTACACCTCGCTCAACAACGCCCGCGATCTCGATGTGCTGCGGGCGGCGCTCGGTGAGCAGAAGCTGACCTTCCTGGGCTCCTCGTACGGGACCTACCTCGGAGCGCTGTACGCGACGCTCTTCCCGTCGCACGTGCGGCGGATGGTGTTCGACTCCGCGGTCGACCCGGATCCCCGGCAGATCTGGTACGGCAACAACATGGACCAGTCGGCCGCGTTCGAACGGCGCTGGGCCGACTTCCGGACCTGGGTCGCCAAGCATGACAAGACGTACCACCTGGGCGCCACCGCCGGTGCGGTGCAGAGCAGTTACGAGCGGGTACGGGCCGGTGTCGCCCGGGAACCGGCCGGCGGGAAGGTCGGCACCGGGCAGTTGCAGGCGGCGATGCTGGAGGCCGGCTACTACGACGACTACTGGGCGATGCGGGCCACGGCCCTGTCGGAGTTCCTGAAGGGCAACCCCGACCCGCTGATCGCGCAGGCTTCCCCCCACCCGGTGGCCGCCGCCGACAGCGAGAACGCCAACGCGGTCTACACAGCCGTCGAGTGCAACGACGCGCCCTGGCCGACGCGGTGGGAGGTCTGGGACCGGGAGAACAGCGCGCTCGCGCGCCGGGCGCCGTTCGAGACCTGGGACAACGCCTGGATGAATCTGCCGTGCGCCTACTGGCCGGCGCCCCGGCAGGAGCCGGTCGACGTCCGCACCCGGCCGGGCCAGTTGCCCCCGACGCTGATCCTGGCGGCGGAACGGGACGCCGCCACGCCGTACGCGGGGGCGCTGGAGCTGCGGCGGCGGCTGGCCGGGTCCGTCCTGGTGACCGAGCGGGACGCCGGTACGCACGGAATCGCCGGCGGCACCAACGCCTGTGTCAACGCGTACATGGAGGACTATCTCCTGCACGGGAGAACGCCGGTGCGGCGCGCGGAGTGCGCGCCGCACGCGGAGCCTAACCCGGTGTCGCTGGACGACCGGTCGGGCGGCAGGAAGCTGCCGCCGATCGTCTGATCTTCCGGGCGGGGTGGCCGGGTTCGCCGGAGTGCGGACCGGCCACCAAGTCCGTTACGCCAGCCCGGCCACGAGGTCCGCGACCGACTTGCGGCGGCCCGTGTAGAACGGGACCTCTTCGCGGACGTGCATCCGGGCCTCGGAGGCGCGCAGATGACGCATCAGGTCGACGATGCGGTAGAGCTCGTCGGCCTCGAAGGCCAGCAGCCATTCGTAGTCGCCGAGCGAGAACGACGCGACGGTGTTGGCGCGCACGTCCGGGAAGCCGCGGGCCATCTTGCCGTGGTCCGCGAGCATGCGGCGGCGGTCCTCGTCCGGCAACAGGTACCAGTCGTACGAGCGGACGAACGGGTAGACGCTGACGTAGTCGCGGGGGGTCTCGTCGGCCAGGAAGGCCGGGACGTGCGACTTGTTGAACTCGGCGGGGCGGTGCAGTGCCATGTTCGACCAGACCGGCTCCAGCGCCCGCCCGAGCCGGGTGCGGCGGAAGCGGTTGTACGCGTCCTGGAGCTCGTCGGCGGTCTCGGCGTGCCACCAGATCATGACATCGGCGTCGGCACGCAGCCC
This sequence comes from Streptomyces sp. NPDC051569, assembly GCF_044454085.1. Classification (NCBI taxonomy): domain Bacteria; kingdom Bacillati; phylum Actinomycetota; class Actinomycetes; order Kitasatosporales; family Streptomycetaceae; genus Streptomyces; species Streptomyces sp. NPDC051569. The sequence goes on along the minus strand of NZ_JBITDJ010000003.1, from coordinate 110,156 downwards.
GGACACGTCGTACGTCCCGCGCACGGTGACGTCCTTGCCGTCGAGCTGGTCGAACAGCTCCTGGACCTCATCGGCGTACCCGGCCCGGTCCTCGGGCAGCACATCGCGCAGCTTGAAGACGGACCACAGCGTGTAGCGGATGACCTCGTTGAGGTCCTTGGCCTTCTTGCCCGCGTTCGGGGTCTTCTCTGGAGCAGCAGTCATAGGGCTATTCTCCCGCGCCCCGGCCGGTGCCCCGCGCCAGGGTCGACGTGGCGATGATCTCGTCGGCGGCGCGGCGGGCGCTCGCGACGCAGGCGGGGATGCCGACGCCGTCGTACGCCGCGCCGCAGACCCGCAGTCCCGGCTGTTTCGCGACCGACTCCCGGACGCGGGCGACCCGCGCCCGGTGTCCGACGGGGTACTGGGGCAGGCCGCCGATCCACCGGGTCACCTCGGTGGCCACCGGCTTCGCGGCCAGCCCGATCGCCGCGCCGAGGTCGCGCAGGGACACGTCGACGAGGTCGGCGTCGTCGCGGTTCACCTGCTCCTCCTCCCCGTACCGTCCGAGGGACGTGCGCAGGACGAAGAGGTCAGGCGCGGCGTCCGCGACCCAGCCCCACTTGCGGGTGGAGAAGGTGGACGCCTTGATCGAGCGGCCGTCGACGGGCGGCACGAGGAAGCCGCTGCCCTCGGGCAGCGGGTCGAGGTCGGCGCGCCGGAAGGCCATCGTGACCAGGGCCATCGAGGCGTACTCGACCTCGTCGAGGGAGGCGGAGGCGGCCGGGGACTCGTCCGAGAGCAGCGCGGAGGCCGACCCGGCGGGGGTCGCCAGGATCACCCCGTCGGCCGCCAGCGTGCGCCCACCGGTGCGGATCCGCCAGCCGTCGGCGGTACGGCTGAGGCCGAGTACGGGCGTATCGAGGACGATGTCGCCGCCCCCGGCCCGTACGGCGTCGGCGACCGCGCCCGGCAGTCTGCCCACGCCACCCGCGATGCCCGCGAAAACGGCGCCGGCCGGCTGCCGGGCGGCGGCCTTCGCCTGGAGGTCGCGGACGCCCTCCAGCAGCGAGTCGTGGGTCTTGACGGCGTCGAAGAGATGCGGGACGGCCGCCCTCATGGAGATGCGGTACGCGTCTCCCGCGTAGACCCCGCCGAGCAGGGGCTCCACCAGCCGGTCGACGACCTCGCGGCCCAGCCGCTCGGCGACGTACTCACCGACCGAGACATCGTCGCCGACCTCGGTGGGCGGCAGTTCCGGCTCGCGGGCGATCCGGGCCAGACCCTCGTCGGAGAGCAGGCCCGCGAGGGCGGCCGGCTCACCGGGCACACCCATCACATGTCCCGTGGGCATCGGCCGCAGCGCACCGCGCGTCCATACCGAGGCGGTGGAGGCGGTGGGCGGCTGGAGCAGTTCGCCGAGCCCGACTGCTCGGGCCAGGTCGACGGCCTCGGGCCGCCGCGCGAGCATCGCCTCGGCGCCGAGGTCGACGGGGGCGCCCTCGATCTCGCCCGTCCGCAGCTTCCCGCCGAGCCGGCCGGTGGCCTCCAGCAGCGTCACCCTGACCCCGGTGCCCAGCAGCCGGTGGGCGGCCGCGAGTCCCGCGATCCCGCCTCCGATGACGACGACATGCCCGGTATGTGTCTCCGCGTGCTGCGCGTTCGGCTCCATGCCTCCACTCTCTCAAACGCCCCGGGCGCCTCCGTGTCCCGGACCGGACCGTGGACCGTGTCCCCGGCCCGGTCCCCAACCGAGTCCCGACCGTGACCCCTTCGGGACCGGGAAAGGGCAACCCGCGCACCCGTCCCGTACGTCAGAACCCGCACACGGCACAACCGACCGGACCGCCAGACCGCCAGATCGTCCAGGGGGGATTTCATGCGCACCATGCCGGCGTTCGCCGCGGCACTTCTCACCGCCTCACTCGCACTCGGGCTCACCGGATGCGGCGCGGCCGGAGACGGCGGGTCCCGGGCCGACGCCGCCGCGGAGCCGGCGGCCCGGCAGGAGGGCGCGCAGGACTCGGGGGCCGGCGCCGTCGCGCCCGGAGCCCAGGGGAAACCGGCGAAGACGATCACCCCGGCCGGGAACCTGATGATCAGGACCGCCGAACTCACCGTGCGGGTCAGGGACACGGAGAAGGCGCTCGCGGCGGCGCGTCAGGCGGCCGAGGACGCCGGGGGGCTGATCGCGAACGAGGCCACCGAGCGGGACACGGGTGGCTTCGTGGAGTCCCGCATCGTGCTGCGCGTCCCGCAGGACGCCTACGACACCGTCCTGGATCAACTGGCGGGCACCGGAACGCTGGTGGCGCGCAAGGTCAGCGCCAAGGACGTCACCGATCAGGTCGTCGACGTGAACAGCAGGGTCGCCTCGGCGCGGGCGAGCGTCGAGCGCGTACGGAAGTTGATGGACCAGGCCGGCTCCCTGAGCGATGTGGTCTCACTGGAGGCGGAACTGAGCACACGCCAGGCGGCGCTGGAGTCCCTGCTCGCCCAGCAGGCGTCCCTGAAGGACCGCACGTCGCTGGCGACCATCACGCTCACGCTCTCCGAGGTCCCGGTCCACCCGGAGCCGAAGAAGGAGAAGGACCCCGGTTTTTGGGACGCGCTGGGCGGCGGCTGGCACGCGTTCACCGCGACCCTGCGGTGGATCGGCGTGGTGATCGGCGCGGTGGCGCCCTTCGCCGTCGCGTTCGGGCTGATCTTCCTGCTGTGGCGGCTGGTCCGCTCCCGGCTGCCCCGCCGGCCGGGCGCGCACGAGGGTCGCGCCCCGCTTCCGGGCGGGCCGGCCGACGCCGGACGGCCCCCGGCCCACCCGGTGCACCCCGCCCACCCGGTACACCCCGCGCGCCCCGGCCCGTCCGCGCGCCCCGGCCCGTCCGCGCCCGCCGGCCCGTCCGCGCCCGCGGAGCCCGTACAGGAGGCGTCCGACAAGGACCGACCCGCCACACCCGCGTAGCGTTCCTTCTCGACCCGGCAGGGCACGGCAGGGCCGGGCAGGGCGGACACGGAACGGGAGGCCGCGATGGCGGCGGAGCGCATGGTGGTCATCGGTGGCGATGCGGCGGGCATGTCCGCCGCATCGCAGGCTCGCAGGATGAAGGGGCCCGGGGAGCTGGAGATCGTCGCGTTCGAACGCGGCCACTTCACCTCGTACTCCGCCTGCGGCATCCCGTACTGGGTGGGCGGTGACGTCGGGGAACGCGAAGACCTGATCGCCCGCACGCCGCAGGAGCACCGGGACCGCGCCATCGATCTGCGCACGCGCGCCGAGGTCACCGAGATCGACGTGGCCGGGCAGCGGGTCCGGGTGCGGAATCGGGACGAGGTCGGGGGCACGGAGAGCTGGACGGGTTTCGACAAGCTGGTCGTCGCGACGGGCGCGCGCCCGTCGCGGCCCCGGCTGCCCGGGATCGACGCGCCGGGCGTCCACGGTGTGCAGACCCTCGACGACGGCCAGGCGCTGCTGGACAGCCTCGCCGCGACGAAGGGCAGGCGAGCGGTGGTCGTCGGCGCGGGCTACATCGGGGTGGAGATGGCCGAGGCACTGCTGAAGCGCGGCTACGAGGTCACCGTCCTCCACCGCGGCGAGCAGCCCATGTCCACGCTCGACCCCGACATGGGCCGGCTGGTCCACTCGGCGATGAACAACATGGGCATCACGACCATCGGCTCCGCCGCGGTCTCCGGGATCCTCACCGGCCAGGACGGCCGGGTACGCGCCGTGGCCACCGAGGACACCGTGTATCCGGCCGATGTCGTCGTGCTCGGCATCGGGGTCGAACCCGAGACGGCCCTCGCCCGGGAGGCCGGGCTTCCGTTCGGGGCGTACGGCGGGCTGCTCACCGATCAGTCGATGCGGGTGCGCGGCCACGAGAACATCTGGGCCGGCGGCGACTGCGTGGAGGTCCTCGACCTGGTCTCGGGCGCGACCCGGCACATCGCGCTGGGCACGCACGCGAACAAGCACGGCCAGATCATCGGCGCGAACGTGGGCGGCGGCTACGCCACCTTCCCCGGTGTGGTCGGCACGGCCGTCAGCAAGGTCTGCGAGCTGGAGATCGCCCGCACGGGCCTGCGGGAGAAGGACGCCCACCGGGCGGGGCTCCGGTTCGTCACCGCGACCATCGAGTCCACCAACAGCGCCGGTTACTTCCCCGGCGCCGCCCTGATGACGGTGAAGATGCTCGCGGAGCACCGTACGGGCCGGCTGCTCGGCACCCAGATCGTGGGCCGCGAGGGCGCGGCGAAGCGCGTGGACATCGCCGCGGTCGCGCTCACCGCCGGGATGACGGTGGAGCGGATGACGACCCTCGACCTCGGCTACGCCCCGCCGTTCTCCCCGGTGTGGGACCCGGTCCTGGTCGCCGCCCGCAAGGCGACGACGGCGGTCCGGGCGGCGGGGACGCGGTAGGGCCGTCTCCGTGCGCGCGCCGGGGACGGGCGCCGCGCCGCAGAGCCGGGCCGCGACCGGTCCTTCCCGGCGAGGCCGTTCAGCGCTCCGTCCGCGTGTGGACGTACTCGACGAGACGGGTCAGGGCGTCCGGGTCCATGGTCGGCAGCACGCCGTGGCCCAGGTTGAAGATGTGTCCCTCCAGACCGGCCGCCGCGTCCAGCACCTCGCGGGTCTTGGCCTCGACCGCGTCCGTCGGGGCGAAGAGCACCGCCGGGTCGAGGTTGCCCTGGAGCGCCTTGCCGGGACCCACCCGGCGGGCCGCCTCGTCGAGGGGGACGCGCCAGTCGACGCCGACGACGTCCGCGCCCGCCTCGCCCATCAGGCCGAGCAGCTCGCCGGTGCCGACGCCGAAGTGGATGCGCGGGACGCCGTACCCGGCGACCGCGTCGAAGACCTTGGCCGAGGCGGGCAGCACGGAGGCGCGGTAGTCGGCGGGGGCCAGGGCCCCCACCCAGGAGTCGAAGAGCTGGACGGCGCTCGCGCCCGCCTCGATCTGGACCTTGAGGAAGGCGCCGGTGATGTCCGCGAGCCGGTCGAGCAGGTCCGCCCACAGCTCGGGGTCGCCGTACATCATCGCTTTGGTGTGCTCGTGGTTGCGGGACGGGCCGCCTTCCACGAGATAGCTCGCCAGGGTGAAGGGCGCGCCGGCGAAACCGATGAGTGGGGTGGAACCCAGCTCACCGGTCAGCATGCCGATCGCCTCGGTGACGTAGTGGACGTCGTCCGGGGTGAGGTCGCGCAGCCGGTCGAGATCGGCCCGGGTACGGATCGGATCCGCGACGACCGGACCGACGCCGGGCTTGATGTCCAGGTCGACGCCGATGGCCTTGAGGGGGACGACGATGTCGCTGAAGTAGATCGCGGCGTCGACCTTGTGGCGCCGTACGGGCTGCAGGGTGATCTCGGTGACCAGATCGGGCCGCATGCAGGATTCGAGCATCCCGACGCCCTCGCGCACCTTCAGGTACTCGGGCAGCGAGCGCCCCGCCTGCCGCATGAACCAGACCGGCGTGTGCGGCACCGGCTCACGCCTGCACGCCTTCAGGAAGGCCGATTCGTACGTCTTCGTCTGCTCGCCCGAGGGGCTGTCAATGGCGCTCACGCCCAGAATCTTCGCATGTACGGGGAAGCGCTTGCCCCGGGCCGGGTGTCCCTCCCCGCACGGGGCGCGGGTTCCGCCTACTCTTCCCCGCATGGCTGCGGCTCAGGGACAGTTCTCCGATCATTCCAACGGCGCCGAAGGAACGGACAGCGCGGAGGGGGACTCCGTCCCGCCCGCGTTCCGGCAGGCGGTCGAAGCCCTGCGGACGGCGCGGCTGCGTCCCGGGATCGAGATCGACCCGACCCCGCCGCCGAAGCGGCTGGCGCCGCACGCGTATGCCCTGGAGGCGGCGGTCGTCGAGGGCGAGGACGATCTGGCGGACGGCCGGCTCGTCCTGCTGCACGACCCGGCCGGGCACGACACCTGGCAGGGCACCTTCCGGCTCGTGACGCTCGTACGGGCGGAGCTGGAGCCGGAGATGGCCGCGGACCCGCTGCTGCCCGAGGTGTGCTGGTCCTGGCTGACCGGCGCCCTGGAGGCGCGCGGGCTGTCGTACGGGGAGGCGAGCGGCACCGTCACCCGGGCCGGATCGCACTACTTCGGGGGTCTCGCGGAGCGCGGGCCCACGACGCAGATCGAGATCCGGGCATCGTGGACGCCGCGTGAGGGCCGGGGCGGGGTGCCGGACTCGGCGGCCCATCTGGCGGCCTGGTGCGATCTGCTCTGCCAGATCGCCGGACTGCCGCCGGCCGCTCCCGGCGCCGTGCCGGGTGCCGGGGACAGCGGGACCGGCGCGGGTGTGGTGTCGCTGCCGCAGCGGCGCGGCCCGCAGGCGCCCTGACGGACCGCGCACCACCGCACCACCCAGCGCCCCCTGCGGAACCCAGCCGCCCCCGCCGCACCCGCCGCGCTCCTACACGCCCCGACGCGCCCCGCCACGCCACGCCACGCCCCGCCACGCCCCGCCACGCCACGCCCCGACGGAACCTTCCTGACGCCCCCTGACGGGCCTTCACGTCAGGGCCACAGCATGTCCCCAGGACCCTCTCGCGGTGGGACCAGTCGTAGGATGATCGATCACGCGTCCTAATTGCCCGAATTGTTACTCATCAAATCGTGATCTTTCTCTAAAGGCGGGCGGGATTGCTGCCGAAGAGGTCAATGACCCTTCAAGCACGGTTCGCCCCGGCTTCTTCCCCCGGAGCCGGCTCCGTCCCGCACCTTCCCAGGAGGCCTGGTGTCCGTTCTCCTCGAGCAGCCCGCAAGCCTGGTCGCCTACCGCCCGAACAAGCCGACGGCCATGGTCGTCGTGGCCGACCCGCGCGTCCGCTCCACCGTCACCCGCCACCTGTGGGCCCTTGGAGTACGTGACGTCATCGAGGCGTCGTCCATCGCGGAGGCCCGCCCCCGCGTCGGCAACCCACGCGACATCTGCGTAGCCGACGTCCACCTGCCCGACGGTTCCGGGCTGACCCTCCTGTCCGAGACCCGGGCGGCGGGCTGGCCCAACGGCCTCGCCCTCTCCGCCGCCGACGACATCGGCGCGGTGCGCAATGCCCTCGCCGGCGGCGTCAAGGGTTACGTCGTGACCGGTACGCGTACGAACATCGGCCACCCCGGCCGCCCCGGCGCCGCCCCCATCGGCGCCGGTCCGCGCATGCACCGCCGCCCCCCGGGCGCCCCGAGTCACCCGGGCGGTTACCGCGAGCTCTCCGGCCGTGAGGTCGAGGTGCTCAGGCTGGTCGCCGAAGGGCAGTCCAACAAGGCCATCGGCGTCTCGATGGGCCTGTCCGCACTCACCGTCAAGAGCCACCTCGCCCGGATCGCGCGCAAGCTCGGCACGGGCGACCGGGCCGGAATGGTCGCCGTGGCCCTCCGTACCGGAATCATCCACTGACCGTTTCCCGCCCCTCATCGCCCGCCGACGGAACGTTCCGTCGGCGGGCGCCGTCCGTTCACGGATACCCTTGACAGGTGACCGACGCCCAAGACACCGCAGCCGACCCAGCACTGCGAACCACCGGGGGCGCTCCCCCGGCCGACGTCGAACCGGCGCCGATCCCTTTGCTGGAGCCCCGTGAGGGCATTCCCCCGGTGGTCGCCACCGATGAAGCGCTCGCCGAAGTGATCGCCGCCTTCGCGGCGGGCACGGGCCCTGTCGCCGTCGACGCCGAGCGCGCGTCCGGCTACCGGTACGGCCAGCGCGCCTATCTCGTCCAGCTGCGCCGTGAGGGCGCGGGAACGGCGCTGATCGACCCGGTCGGCTGCCCCGACCTCTCCGGCCTCGGCGAGGTACTCGCCGACACCGAGTGGATCCTGCACGCCGCCACCCAGGATCTTCCCTGCCTCCGCGAAATAGGCATGCTGCCCACCCGGCTGTTCGACACGGAGCTGGCCGGCCGGCTGGCGGGCTTCCCCCGGGTCGGGCTCGGGGCGATGGTCGAGAACGTCCTCGGCTTCGCTCTGGAGAAGGGCCACTCCGCGGTCGACTGGTCGACCCGCCCCCTGCCCGAGCCCTGGCTGCGGTACGCGGCGCTCGATGTCGAGCTGCTCGTGGATCTCCGGGACGCGCTGGAGAAGGAGCTGGACCGGCAGGGCAAGCTGGACTGGGCCCACCAGGAGTTCGACGCGATCGCCTCCGCGCCGCCCGCGCCGCCCCGCAAGGACCCGTGGCGCCGCACGTCCGGGATGCACAAGGTGCGCCGCCGCCGGCAGATGGCGGTCGTACGGGAGCTGTGGACCACCCGCGACACGTTGGCCCAGCGACGTGACGTCTCCCCCGGCAAGGTGCTGAGCGACACGGCGATCATCGAGGCGTCGCTGGCCCTGCCCGCCACCGTGCAGGCCCTCACGGCGCTGCCCGGTTTCGGCCACCGGATGGGGCGCCGCCAGCTGGAACAGTGGCAGACGGCGGTCGACCGCGCCAAGGCCCTGCCCGACACCGAGCTGCCTCAGCCCGGCCAGTCCCTGACGGGCCCGCCGCCGCCCCGCTCCTGGGCGGACAAGGACCCGGAAGCCGCGGCCAGGCTCTCGGCGGCCCGCACGGCGGTCTCGGCGCTCGCCGAGCGGCTGAACATGCCGCAGGAGAACCTGATCACACCGGACACGGTCCGCCGCGTCTGCTGGGAGCCCCCGCACGAGCCCACGGTGGAGAACGTGGCGGCGGCCCTCACCGCGCTGGGCGCCCGCGCCTGGCAGGTGGAGCAGGTGGCGCCGCTGCTGAGTGGTGTCGTCTCCTAGCGCGTGACCGGCCCCGGCCGACAGGAATGCGGCTCCCCAGGCCCCTCCTGATCAACCCCCTCCGACCTGCGGAACGCGGTCGGAGGGGGTCTTTTTTCGCTGTCGGCCCCGGCGATCGGCCCGGGTCGTCTCCGACGCGGCGGGGCTCCGGCCGTCGGCCGCCGGCGGAAAGGGCCCCGGCGGCGACCCGGGCCCGCAAAAAAGAGTGGGGACTGGGCAGGGTGGTTACCGGTAAGTAGCATGGGGGTGGAAGCGCGCCGCGAGTGCGTGCCCGCAGCCGTGCCACCCCCGCACCCTGGAGGAGAGCCATCGTGCCTCGTACCGTCAGGGACGTCGTCTTCGTCGACGGCGTCCGCACCCCGTTCGGCAAGGCGGGCCCGAAGGGCATCTACCACGAGACCCGGGCCGATGATCTCGTCGTGAAGGCGATCCGGGAGCTGCTGCGCCGTAACCCGGGCCTCGACCCGGCCCGTATCGACGAGGTGGCGATCGCCGCGACCACGCAGATCGGCGACCAGGGCCTCACCCTCGGCCGTACGGCGGGGATTCTCGCCGGGCTGCCGCAGTCCGTGCCGGGCTATTCGATCGACCGTATGTGTGCGGGCGCGCTGACGGCCGTGACGACCACCGCCGGCTCCATCGCGTTCGGCGCGTACGACATCGTCGTCGCGGGCGGTGTCGAGCACATGGGCCGCCACCCGATGGGCGAGGGCGTCGACCCGAATCCGCGCTTCGTGTCCGAGAAGCTCGTCGACGACTCGGCGCTCTTCATGGGGATGACGGCCGAGAACCTGCACGACCGCTTCCCGCATCTGACGAAGGCGCGCGCCGACGAGTACGCGGTCCGTTCGCAGGAGAAGGCCGCCAAGGCGTACGCGAACGGCTGGATCCAGCAGGATCTGGTGCCGATCTCCATCCGCCGCACGAATCCGGAGGCGGGTGAGACCGGCTGGGGGCTGGCCACCGCCGACGAGCCGATGCGTCCCGGCACCACGCTGGAGTCGCTGGCGAGCCTGAAGACGCCCTTCCGGGCGCACGGCCGGGTCACGGCCGGTAACGCGGCGGGGCTGAACGACGGCGCCACCGCCTCCCTGATCGCCGCCGAGGACTTCGCGCGCGAGCTGGGCCTGCCGGTCAAAATGCGGCTGGTGTCGTACGCCTTCGCGGGCGTCGAGCCCGAGGTCATGGGGTACGGACCGATCCCGGCGACCGAGAAGGCGCTCGCCAAGGCGGGCCTGTCGATCTCCGACATCGGCCTGTTCGAGGTCAACGAGGCGTTCGCCGTGCAGGTGCTGGCCTTCCTCGACCACTACGGCATCGCGGACGACGACGAGCGCGTCAACCAGTACGGGGGTGCCATCGCGTTCGGTCACCCGCTGGCCTCCTCCGGGGTGCGGCTGATGACGCAGCTGGCACGGCAGTTCGAGTCGCAGCCGCACGTCCGCTACGGCCTGACCACCATGTGCGTCGGCTTCGGCATGGGCGCGTCGGTCATCTGGGAGAACCCGCACTTCGACGGAGGAACCAAGTGAGCACCACCGCTGAACTCCTGAAGGGCGCGGCCGAGCTGTTCCCCGACGAGGTCGTGACGCAGGCGCACGTGCGCCACCTCGACCTGCCGGGCGGCGCCGGGCCCTTCGCGCTCATCACGCTCGACAACGGCCTGGACCACACCAAGCCGACCACCTTCGGTCCCCAGTCACTGGCGAATCTCAGCGCCGCCATCGACCAGGTCGAGAAGGAGGCGTCCGAGGGTACGGTCGCCGGGGTCGGTGTCACCGGCAAGCCGTTCATCTTCGCCGTCGGCGCCGACCTCAAGGGTGTGGAGCTGCTCACACGCCACGAGGACGCGCTCGCCATCGGCAGGGGCGGGCACGAGGTCTTCAAGCGGCTCGCCGCGCTGGCCGTGCCGACGTTCGCGTACTACAACGGCGCGGCGATGGGCGGCGGTGTCGAGATCGGTCTGCACTGCCGGTACCGCACCGTCTCGGCCGCGCTGCCCGCCTTCTCCCTGCCCGAGGTCTTCCTGGGTCTCGTCCCGGGCTGGGGCGGCTGCACGCTCCTGCCGAATCTGATCGGCGCGGACCGCGCCGTCTCGGTCGTCATCGAGAACGCGCTGAACCAGAACCGGCAGCTCAAGGGCGGGCAGGTCTACGACCTCGGCATCGCCGACGCGCTCTTCGAGGGCGCGGACTTCCTGGAGCAGTCGCTGATCTGGACCGCTTCCGTGCTGAAGGGCGAACTGGAGGTCGTACGGCCCGAGGTCGACCGGGGCGCGGCCTGGGACGAGGCCGTGGCGCGCGGCCGGTCGATCGCCGACTCCAAGGTGCACGGGGCGGCCCCCGCCGCGTACCGGGCGCTCGACATCATCGCCGCCGCCAAGGACGGCGACCTGCGGGCGGGCTTCGACGCCGAGGACCAGGCCCTCGCGGACCTGATCATGGGCGGTGAGCTGCGCTCCGGCATCTACGCCTTCAACCTCGTGCAGAAGCGCGCCAAGCGGCCCGCCGGGGCGCCCGACAAGTCGCTGGCCCGCCCGGTCACCAAGGTGGGTGTCGTCGGCGCGGGTCTGATGGCCTCGCAGCTGGCGCTGCTGTTCCTGCGCCGCCTGGAGGTCCCGGTCGTCCTCACGGACATCGACCAGGAGCGCGTCGACAAGGGCGTCGGGTACGTCCACGGCGAGATCGACAAGCTGCTGCTGAAGTCCCGTATCAACCAGGACAAGGCCAACCGTCTCAAGGGCCTGGTCTCCGGTGTCCTCGACAAGGCCGAGGGGTTCGCGGACGCGGACTTCATCATCGAGGCCGTCTTCGAGGAGATGGGCGTCAAGCAGAAGGTGTTCGCGGAGGTGGAGGCGGTCGCCCCGGCGCACGCGGTCCTCGCGACCAACACCTCGTCGCTGTCGGTCTCCGAGATGGCGTCGAAGCTGCGCAACCCGGAGCGGGTCGTCGGCTTCCACTTCTTCAACCCGGTCGCGATCCTGCCGCTGCTGGAGATCGTCCGTGGTGAGCGGACCGACGACGCCTCGCTGGCGACGGCGTTCGGGGTGGCGAGGAAGCTCAGGAAGACCGCCGTCCTGGTGAAGGACGCGCCGGCCTTCGTCGTGAACCGCGTCCTCACCCGCTTCATGGGCGAGATCCAGAACGTCATCGACGAGGGCACGCCGGTCGAGGTCGCCGAGCGGGCCGTCGAGCCGCTCGGCCTGCCGATGTCCCCGCTGGTGCTGCTGGAGCTGGTCGGCCCCGCCATCGGTCTGCATGTCTCCGAGACCCTGCACGGCGCGTTCCCGGACCGCTTCACGGTCTCCGAGAACCTGGCGGCGGTCGTCAAGGCGGGCAAGCGCGGCTTCTACGTGTACGACTCCGGCCGGCCGGAGCTGGACCCGGAGGTCGCCGCGCTCCTGAAGCAGGGCGACACCGTCCTGGACGAGGAGCAGGTCCGGGCGCGGGTGCTGGACGCGGTGGCGCGGGAGATCGGCCTGATGCTGGAGGAGGGTGTCGTCGCCGAGGCGCAGGACATCGACCTGTGCCTGATCACGGGTGCGGGCTGGCCGTTCCACCTGGGCGGTATCACGCCGTATCTGGACCGCGAGGGCGTCTCGGAGCGGGTGAACGGCAAGCCGTTCCTCACGCCGGGCGTGGCGAGCGTCCCGGCGTAACCCGACCCGGGCGCCGTGAGGGCCGGTACGGTTGGTGGCTTCCGTACCGGCCCCGCCTGTGGACGCGCCCGCCGGACGGTCAGATCCGCCGCCACGCCTCCAGCGCCAGGCCCGTCTCGGCCTTCTGACGGGCCACCCGCAGCGAGCCGTCCGGGCCGGTACAGGCCAGCACCACCCGTCCCCGCCCGTCCAGGGCGAGCGCGGGGACGCCCACGCACGCCTCGCCGGTCGGGGTCCAGTGGAGGCCCGCCGACTCGTCCTCCGTCGGATAGGCGGCGATGTGCGGGCGGCCGCCGGGGCCGCGATGGGCCAGGATCGTGCAGTCGTGTCCGTCGACGGGGGTACGGAGCAGTGCGAGCGGACCGCTGCCCCGGCCGCCGAGTACGGCGGGTTCGGTGCCGGGCCGCCAGGCGCGGACGGTGTGGTCACCGGGGTCACGCCAGAAGAAGGTCAGCCGCCCGCCGCCGGTCCGCTCGGCGGTGATCGTGCCGGGCGCGACCCGCGCCGCCGGCTCGTCCCCGGCCCCGGCACGCCGCAGCGGGGCGTCGTGCCGCTCGCGCCGCCAGCGCACCACCGTGTCCTGCGCCGGTACGAGGAGGTCGATCAGCCCGTGGTCGGTCACGGCGGCGGCCGCTTCGCCGGTCAGCGCCGTACCCTCCGCGTCGGCACCGCCCCAGGGCAGCCAACGGCCGGTGGGCGACTGGTTCTTGGCCGAGAGCCCGCCGTTCGCGTTGCGCAGGAACAGGTGCATCGAGCCGGTGGTGTCCACGACGGCGGACGGCGGCCCGATGCGTTCGCCCTTCTCGCGGTCGTTGCCGTGCGGATTGCCCAGGGACTGCCAGTCGCGCAGCGGGCGGCCGCTCTGGAACTGGATCGCGTGGACGAGATCCGTGTCACCCGGGCCTTCGGCGCGCGGGCGCCTGCGCATCCCCAGCAGGTGGACGAATCCTCCGGCGCTCTGCGCGACGGAGAGATACGGCAGCAGGCCCCGGACGGGGAACAGTTCGGGCCCGGTCCAGTCGGGGCCGCCCAGCCGGGTCTCCGTCCAGCGGAGCACCCCGTCGGCGGTCGGCGCGTAGGCCGTGAGCCGGCCGTCCTTGCCGCGCAGCAGCCAGCCGGTGGTCCCGGGGAGTGCCTCGTCCGTGGTGATCGCGGGGCGCGTACGGCGCGTGTTCCGGGCCGCGCCGGATCCCCCGCCCGCGCTGTCCTCCGACGACTCCGATGTCCTTCCGGACCGTGGTGTCATGCCCGACCGCCGCCTTCCCGAGCGCAGGAAATCAGAGGGCGATCGTACGCGCCGGGTGCGCGGCGCCCCGGACGGCGCGTCAGCCGGTACGCCGACCGCCGGGCGGGGGCCCGGTTGCCACCGCCGAGCCCGGCGGGTTCCCGGAGCGCCCCAGGCGCGGCGTCAGCGCCCGGCGCGGGCCTTGCCGAGGCGGCTGTGGCCGCGTCCGTAGACGGCGTACACCACGAAGCCGACGGCCATCCAGATCCCGAAGCGGAGCCAGGTCTCGGAGGGCAGGTTGAGCATCAGCCACAGCGAGGCGAGCACGGAGGCGGCCGGCAGGAACGGCACCAGCGGGGTGCGGAACGCGCGGGGCAGGTCGGGGCGCTGCCTGCGCAGGATGACGACGCCGATCGCCACCACGATGAAGGCGAACAGGGTGCCGATGTTGACCAGTTCGGCGAGTTCCGAGATGGAGGTGAAGCCCGCGACGAGGGCCACGATCAGCCCGAGGAGGACGGTGGAGCGGTACGGCGTGCCGAACTTCGGGTGGACGTGGGAGAAGGTCCTGGGCAGCAGCCCGTCGCGGCTCATGGCGAAGAACACCCGGGTCTGGCCGAGCAGCAGGATCATGCAGACCGAGGTGAGTCCGACGGCGGCGCCGAAACTGATCAGGCCGGCCCAGAAGGGGTGACCGACCGCCTTGAAGGCGTCGGCGAGCGGGGCGTCCACGGTGAGTTCGGTGTACTTCTGCATGCCGGTGACGACGATCGAGACGGCGACGTACAGCACGGTGCAGATGATGAGGGAGCCGAGGATGCCGCGCGGCACGTCGCGCTGCGGGTTGCGGGTCTCCTCGGCGGAGGTCGCGACGATGTCGAAGCCGATGAAGGCGAAGAAGACCACGGCGGCGGCGGTGAAGATGCCCATGACGCCGAAGTTGCTGGGGGTGAAGCCGAAGATCACCTGGATCAGCGGGGCATTCAGTCCGCTGCCGCCGCTGACGGGCCGGGACGGCGGGATGAACGGCTGGTAGTTGGAGCTGGTGATGTAGAGCGCGCCGACGATGATGACGATCAGGACCACGGTGACCTTGACGGCGACGATGACGGTGGTGACCCGCGAGGAGAGCTTCACACCGAGGATGAGGATGCCGGTCAGGACGAGTACGAGGAGGAAGGCGAGGAGGTCGAAGCCGAACTTCCCGCCGTGCGTGCCGGAGAGGGCGTCGGGCAGTCCCGCCCCGGCCGTGTCGAGCAGCGAGCGCACATAGCCGGACCAGCCGACGGCGACGACCGCGCAGCCCAGTGCGAGCTCCAGCACGAGGTCCCAGCCGATGATCCAGGCGGGCAGCTCGCCGAGCGAGGCGTACGAGAAGGTGTACGCGGATCCGGCGACCGGCACCGTCGAAGCGAACTCGGCGTAGCAGAGGGCGGCCAGGGCGCAGACGATGCCGGAGACGACGAAGGCGAGCGCGGTGGCGGGTCCCGCGTTCTCCTTGGCCACTTCGCCGGTCAGGACGAAGATCCCCGTCCCGATGATCACGCCGACGCCGAAGACGGTCAGATCGAGCGCGGAGAGGGACTTGCGGAGCGCGAATTCGGGATCCTCGGTGTCCTTGATCGACTCCTCAACCGTTTTGGTGCGGAACGCGCCGTTTCCTGGCGGTTTCGTGCCGTCCCGCTGCGTACTCACCGGCGTACCTCCGTGTGGGCGTCGTTCCGGCAATGATCGGGGCGTCACGGCATCCGATTACCTGGCAACCGCACCATTCACACGAATGGGCCGATCGGATACCCGTGCGGGCGGCCGATCGGCCCATCAGCGAATCGTTCCAGCGGCGGGATCAGTCCCGCGCGACCTCGGTGGGCGAGTCCACCAGCCGGCCGTCCAGCTTCGCGACCAGGCCGGTGACCTGGCGTGCGATGTCCGGTGCGGTCAGCCCGATCTCGGCCATGACCTCCTTGCGGGAGGCGTGGTCGAGGAAGCGCGGCGGGATACCGAAGTCCCGCAGCGGTACGTCGACCCCGGCGTCCCGCAGCGCCTGGGCGACGGCGGAGCCGACCCCGCCGACACGGCTGTTGTCCTCGACGGTGACGACCACGCGGTGCTGCTCGGCGAGCGGGGCGAGCGCCTCGTCGACGGGCTTGACCCAGCGCGGGTCGACGACCGTCGTCGTGATGCCCTGCTTGTCGAGGAGAGCGGCGATCTCCAGACACATCGGGGCGAGCGCTCCGACGGAGACCAGCAGGACGTCGGCCGTGCCCTCGTCGGGCCTGCGCAGCACGTCCATGCCGCCGATCCGGCCGACGGCGGCGACCGCCGGGCCGACCGCGCCCTTGGAGAAGCGGACCACGGTCGGGGCGTCCTCGACCTGGACCGCCTCGCGGAGCTGGGCGCGGACCTGGTCGGCGTCGCGCGGGGCGGCGATCCGCAGACCGGGCACACACTGCAGGATCGACATGTCCCACATGCCGTTGTGCGAGGCGCCGTCCGTACCGGTGACGCCGGCCCGGTCGAGGACGAACGTCACTCCGCAGCGGTGCAGGGCCACATCCATCAGGACCTGGTCGAAGGCGCGGTTGAGGAAGGTCGCGTAGACGGCGAAGACCGGGTGGAGCCCGCCGGTGGCGAGGCCCGCCGCCGAGACCGCGCCGTGCTGTTCGGCGATCCCGACGTCGTACACCCGGTCGGGGAACGCCTTCGCGAACTTGTCGAGACCGACCGGCTGGAGCATGGCCGCGGTGATCGCGACGATGTCCGCGCGCTCCGTGCCGAGCTTGACCATCTCCTCGCCGAAGACCGAGGTCCAGTCCATCCCGGCGGCGGCGATGGGCAGCCCGGTGTCGGGGTGGATGGGACCGATGCCGTGGAAACGGTCCGCCTCGTCCTGCTCGGCCGGCTGGTAGCCGCGGCCCTTCTCGGTCAGGCAGTGCACGATGACGGGCCCGCCGAAACGCTTCGCCCGCAGCAGTGCGGACTCCAGCGCCTCGATGTCATGGCCGTCGATCGGGCCGACGTACTTCAGGCCGAGGTCCTCGAACATGCCCTGCGGGGCGATGAAGTCCTTGAGGCCCTTCTTCGCGCCGTGCAGCGTGTCGTAGAGCGGCCTGCCGACGACGGGCGTGCGCTCCAGCAGGTCCTTGCCACGGGCCAGGAAGCGCTCGTAGCCGTCGGTGGTGCGCAGGGTCGCCAGGTGATTCGCCAGGCCACCGATGGTCGGCGCGTACGAACGCTCGTTGTCGTTGACGACGATGACGAGCGGACGGTCCTTGGCCGCGGCGATGTTGTTCAGCGCCTCCCAGGCCATGCCGCCGGTCAGCGCGCCGTCACCGATCACCGCGACGACGTGGTCGTCCTTCTTCAGGACCTCGTTCGCCTTGGCCAGGCCGTCGGCCCAGCCCAGCACGGTGGAGGCGTGCGAGTTCTCGATGATGTCGTGGTCGGACTCGGCGCGCGACGGGTAGCCGGACAGGCCGCCCTTGCTCTTGAGCTTCGAGAAGTCCTGACGCCCGGTGAGCAGTTTGTGCACGTACGCCTGGTGGCCCGTGTCGAAAAGGACCTTGTCCTTCGGTGATTCGAAGACGCGGTGCAGGGCGATGGTCAGCTCGACGACACCGAGGTTGGGGCCGAGATGGCCACCGGTCTTGGATACGGCGTCCACGAGAAAAGACCGGATCTCTCCGGCCAGCTGGTCCAGCTGCTCCGGGCCGAGCCGGTCCAGATCGCGCGGTCCCCTGATGTGGGTCAGCAACGCCACCCGTGCCTCCTTGCGTTTTGAGCTGGTCGAGCTTGCCGATCTGCCGAGTCTAATGTTCCGCTCCGGCGCTCGGTCAGCGGGCTGTGCGTTGTATGTCACCCGATCGGATGTATGTCGGATGTATGTACGTCATATCTGCGCTCTCCGGACGCAGCCGTGCCCGGCACCCAGGACTCGGGTGCCGGGCACGGCCCGCGGGAACCGCGGTCAGGCGCGACCCGCGGTCTTCTGGGTCTTCCGGGTGACGGCGTCGATGACGACGGTCGCCAGGAGGACCGCGCCGGTGATCATGTACTGGATCGGCGAGGCGATGCCCTGCAGGGCGAGGCCGTACTGGATCGAGACGATCACCAGTACACCGAGCAGCGCGTTCCACGTGCGGCCACGGCCGCCGAAGAGGCTGGTGCCGCCGATGACGGCCGCCGCGATGGCGTTCATCAGCAGGTCGCCACCGCCCGCGCCCTGGTTCGCCGAGGCGATCTTGGAGGCGATGAAGAGACCGCCGACGGCGGCGAACGTACCGGCGATCGCGAAGATCGAGACACGGACCAGCTCGACGTTGATACCGGCGCGGCGGGACGCCTCGACGCTGCCACCGAGCGCGAAGACCTTGCGGCCGTACGAGGTGCGACGCAGCACGAAGTCGGTCAGGACGAGCACCGCCAGGAAGATCACCACAGCAAGGGGCAGCCCCTTGTACTGGTTGAACACGGTGGCCGCGGCCAGGGCCAGCACCGCGAGCAGGGCCGTCCGCAGCAGGATCTCGCTGAGCGGCCTGGAGGGCACGCCGGCCACCTCGCGGCGCCGGTTCTCGAAGAACGACGTCAGGAAGAACACCGCTACCGCGACGACGGCGAGACCGTAGGCGGCCGCGACATCGGTGAAGTAATAGCTGGTCAGCTGGGCGACCAGGCCCTCGGAGTCCAGGTTGATGGTGCCGTTGTCGCCCAGGATCTTGAGCATGAAGCCGTTCCAGAACAGCAGACCGGCCAGCGTGACCGCGAAGGCGGGCACACCGATGCGGGCGAAGACGAAGCCGTGGATCGCGCCGGCGACCGTACCGGTGAGGATGGCGAGGACGAACGCCAGCCACTCCGCCATGCCGTGCGTGACGCTGAGCACGGCGAAAGCGGCTCCGGCGACACCGCTGACCGAACCGACCGAGAGGTCGATCTCGCCGAGCAGCAGGACGAAGACGATACCGACGGCGATCATGCCGGTGCCGACCATCGCCACGGAGATGTTGCTGAGGTTCTCCGCGGTGAGGAAGTTCGAGTTCAGGCTCTGGAAGATCGCCCAGATGATGATCAGACCGACGACCACGGGTATCGAGCCCAGGTCACCGGCGCGCATCTTGCGCTTGAACTCCGACAGGTAGCCGGCGAATCCCTGCTCGCGGACGAGCAGCCGCGGGTCGACCGCGGTGACCGCGCCCTGCGCGGCGGCGGGGGCGTCGACCGGGGCAGCGCCCTGGCCGGTCGGCGTGGAGGTCTTTTCGATCTTCACTTCTGAACCTCCACATTGCGCGACGCGCGACGGGTCACGGCGTTCTCCGTGGCACCCGTGATGGCGGCGATGATCTCTTCCTGCGAGGTGGACGCGACGTCGAAGACGCCGTTGTTGCGGCCCAGCCGGAGCACGGCCACCTTGTCCGCGACGGCCTTGACGTCCGCCATGTTGTGACTGATGAGGAGGACGGCGAGGCCGCGCTCCCGGAGCCTCTCGACGAGGTCGAGGACCTGGGCGGTCTGCTCGACGCCGAGGGCCGCCGTCGGTTCGTCGAGGATGACGAGCTTGGGCTCGCCGAGCATGGAGCGGGCGATCGCCACGGTCTGGCGCTGACCGCCGGAGAGCGAGGCGATCGGGATCCGGACACTCGGGATGCGGATCGAGAGCGTCGTGAGCAGCTCGCGTGAGCGGCGCTCCATCTCGACCTCGTTGAGGACACCCCAGCTGCGGAGTTCACGCCCGAGGTAGAGGTTGCCGACGACGTCGATGTTGTCGCACAGCGCGAGGTCCTGGTAGACGGTCGCGATGCCCAGGTTCTGGGCGTCGTGCGGCTTGCCGATCGAGACGGGCCGGCCGGCCCACTCGATGGTGCCGTCATCAATGGGGTGCACGCCGGCGATGGTCTTCACCAGCGTTGATTTACCGGCACCGTTGTCGCCCACCAGGGCGACCACCTCGCCGGCGTGGACCTCAAGCTCTACGTCGGTGAGCGCCTGGACGGCACCGAATCGCTTGGAGACCCCTCGCAACGCCAACACGGGCGTAGCGGTCACGTGAACCATCTCCTTCGCCGCCTGACCGGCGGGGATGCCGCGCCGGGGGGAGGCGCGGAGGTCGAGCAGAAGAGTACGGAAGGGAGCCGGCCGCGACGAGCGACGGCCGGGGGCCCGTGGTGAGTGTTCCGTCCGGCACCCCGCCCTGGCTGCGGGGCTGTTGATGGGCGGGGTGCCGGACAGGCATCACCCTGAGCAGGTCGCCGGGTGGAACCGGCGGCCGGGCGGACCCGGCGCGGGGACCTACTTCAGGCCGGCCGCGTCACAGGCGGCCTTGTACTGGGCGGTGCAGATCTCCTGGACCGTGTAGACGCCGTCCTTGATGACGGTGTCGTTGATGTTGGCCTTGGTCAGGGAGACGACCGGGACGAGCACCGACGGGACACCCTGGGTGGTGGGGCTGTCCACGGTGGACGTGGCGATCGAGTCGAGCTTCTCGCCCTTGGCGAGCGCGACGGCCATCTGCGCGGCGACGTCGGCCTCGGGGGCGTACGGCTTGTAGACGCTCATGAACTGCTCGCCCGCGAGGATGCGCTGCACACCGGCGAGTTCGGCGTCCTGGCCGGTGACCGGCGGGAGCGTGGCGAAGCCGGCGGCCTTGAGGGCGGTGATGATACCGCCGGCCATGCCGTCGTTGGCGGAGTAGACGCCGATGATCTTGTTCTTGCCGAGGGCGGAGATGGCGCCCTCCATGTTGGCGTTGGCGTTCTCCGGCTTCCACTCCTTGGTGTCGTACGACTTGCCGATGTTCACCTTGCCGTCGAGGACGGAGAGCGCGCCCTTCTTGAACAGCGCGGCGTTGGGGTCGGTGCTGGCGCCGTTCATCATGACGATGTCGCCGGACTTGGCCTTCGCGCCGAGCTGCTCCAGGAGGGCGGTGCCCTGGACCTTGCCGACCTCTTCGTTGTCGAACGAGGTGTAGCCGTCGATCGGACCCTCGGCCAGGCGGTCGTAGGCGACGACCGGAATACCGGCGTCCTTGGCCTTCTTGACCGAGCCGGCGATGGCCTTGGAGTCCACCGCGTCCACGATCAGAACGTTGACCTTGTTCGTAATCATGGTGTCGACCTGCTGGTTCTGCGTGGTCGCGTCCTGCTTGGCGTTGGCGTAGATCACCTTCGCCTTGCCGTCGGTCAGCTCGCCGATCTTCTTCTCGATGAGCGGCTTGTCGAACTTCTCGTACCGGGCGGTCTGGTTCTCCGGCAGGAGCAGGCCAATGGTTATCGAGTCCGTCGAGCTGGGCTTGCTCGACGATTCAGCCTTGTCGCCGGACTCCTTGGCACTGCCACAGGCGGCGAGGGAGACGGCCATCGCGGTGGCCGCGGCGGCCACGGCGGCACGACGCACAGAAGCGTTCACTGAAAAAACCTCCCTGACGAGGCCGCGTCGTTGCGGCCGAGGTGGCTGGAAGTCAACTCCCGTACGGGGGCGGCGTCAAGGAGTTAATACTTAACGAGATGACAACGGTGCCATTCGTTATCTAAGTGAAGGCAGGCGCGTTGACCGAAAGCGAGCTCTCCAAAAGGGTCGAATCACCCATTTCGCTCAGAACGAGCGCGAGCGCGCCGAGCACTTCGGCCCGGCTGCCGAGCGCTCCGGGCAGGACGGCGAGCTGCCGGGCCGCGCTCGGGATGGCGTAGCGGGAGACCGACTCCCGTATCGGCCCGAGGACCAACTCCCCCGCCTCCGCGAGGTCCCCGCCAAGAACGACCCGGCTGGGATTGAGAAGGTTGCACAGGTTCGCCACACCGCTGCCGATGTGGCGGCCGACGTCCGCCACCACCCGGCGGCAGCCCGGGTCGCCGTCCCGGGCGAGCTGCACGACCCGCTCCATCGTCAGATCCACTCCGTGGCTGGACTGGAGGAGCGGCAGGACGTAGCGGGCCGCCGTGAAGGTCTCCAGGCAGCCGCGGTTGCCGCAGCGGCAGACCGGGCCCGACTCGTCCAGCGTGATGTGCCCGATCTCGCCGGCCGTACCGCCGGGGCCGCGGTAGATGTGACCGTCGATCACCAGACCCGCGCCGACACCGCTCGCGACCTTGATGTACGCCAGGTCCCTGACCCCTCGGCCGCTCCCCCAGACGAGCTCGCCGAGCGCGCCGAGATTGGCGTCGTTGTCGACGTACACCGGCACGCCGAGCCGCCCGGCCAGCTCCTCGCTGGGGTTGATCCCGGTCCAGCCCGGCAGGATCGAGGTCGAGCCGAGGGTGCCCGACTCCACGTCGATCGGCCCCGGGACGCCGAGGCCGACTCCGATCACCTTCTGACGGCTGACCCCGGTCTTCACGATCAGCCGTTCGACCAGTTCCTCGGCCCGGCCGAAACCCTGTGCGGACGAGGCGTCCACGTCGAGCGGTTCGGACTCCTCCGCGAGCACCTGGTGGGCGAGGTTGCCGACGGCGACGCGCAGATGGGTGTGGCCGAAGTCCACCCCGACGACGATGCCCGCGTCCCCGCTGAGGGAGACGCTGCGGGCCCGGCGGCCGCCCGCCGAGGTGGGTGTGACCTGAACGGTGCCGCCGTCCTTCAACTCGCGAACGATATTGGAGACCGTGGCCGCCGACAGTCCCGTGGACCGGGCGATCTCCGCCTGGGTGAGCGATCCGGCCATCCGCACCGCACGGACGACCCGTTCGAGGTTGGCCCGGTGCAGAGACGACTGTGACCCTGGAGTCTTCACGACTCATCCACTCCTGCCCTTGGCAGGCGGCACGACCACCGCCCCCGGCCGGGGTCGCGCCTATGAGACCCCGACGTCTCTCCAACTTGTGAACCCTAAGCTCAGCCTTTCCGGTTGCTCCCCGTCAAGACCTTGAGCGAGTACGGCTCGGGCGCACCACGCGAAGAACCGTCCGCCGGCGCGGGCCGGCGGACGGTTCGCCCGTACTCGGTGGAAGGGGGAGGGCCGCCTACTTCAGCGCTCCCGCCGTCAGACCGGCGACGACCTGGCGCTGGAAGACGATGTACGCACCGAGCACCGGCAGCATGGCCATCACCAGCCCGGCGAAGAGCCCCGACCAGTCGCCTTTGTAGCCCTGGCTGTTGGCGAGGGCGACCAGGCCCTGGGTGAGCACCCGGTTTTCCGGCTCGGTGTTCAGCACCGTCGGCAGCAGGTACTGGTTCCACTGTCCGAGGAAGTTGAAGATGCCGACGCTGATCAGGCCCGGTTTCGCCATCGGCAGCATCACCTGGAAGAACGTCCGGGTGTGCGAGGCGCCGTCGATGATCGCCGCTTCCGCGACCGAGGTGGGAAGCGTCCTGAAGAACGCCGTCAGGAAGAAGACGGAGAACGGCAGCGAGTAGGCGATGTAGACGAGGATCAGACCGTGGATGGAGTTCAGCAGGCCCAGGTTGTCCATGACGTAGAACAGCGGGACCAGCGCGAGGATGACCGGGAAGCTCATCCCCCCGATGAACAGGTAGTAGATGAAGCGGTTCCCGGGGAATTCGAAGCGTGCCAGCACATACGCGGCCATCGAGCTGAGCAGCATGGTGCCGATCAGTGAACCGCCCACCACCAGAACGGTGTTGAGGAAGTAGTCGCTCATGTGTGCCTGGGTCCAGGCGCGCGACCAGTTCTCGAAGTGCAGGGTGTCCGGCAGCGACCAGGGCGTGGTGAAGATGGACTTGTCGTCCTTGAAGGACGTCATCACCGCCCACAGCAGCGGCAGCACGACGAGGACGGCCCAGATGACGAGCACGCCGTGCGAGAAGGCGTTGATCACGCCGCCGCTCTTGTTCCCGCCGGGCGCCGGGGCGTCCGTCCCGGCCACGACGGGCGGCGGCGCGACGGCATCGTCCGGCGGCGGGGTGCCGGCCGGCCCGGTGGTGTCAGTGGTCTTCATCAGTACTCCAGCCGCTCACGTCGACCCATGCGCATCACGAGGGCGGAGAACGCCAGCGTGACGACGAGGAGGGCGACACCGATCGTGGTCGCATAGGCCGCCTGGCCGTCCCGGAACGCCTTCTGGTAGACGAGCAGGATGAGCACATTGGTGGACTCGGCGGGCCCGCCCGGTCCCACGGTCATGATCTGGACGACCGCGAAGGACTCCGCGCCCAGGGCGAGGATGCCCATGTAGACCCACCCGGACTGCACGGTGTCCCACAGCAGAGGCAGCGTGATCCGGAAGAAGGTGGTGACGCGGTTCGCGCCGTCCAGCAGGGCGGCCTCGTAGAAGTCCTTGGGGATGGAGGCCATGCCCGCGGAGAAGAGGACCACGAAGAAGCCGACCTGGCTCCAGACCAGGACCGCCATCACGCACCACAGGGCGAGGTCCGGATCGCCCAGCCAGTCGGGCCGCACACTGTCCAGGCCGACCGCGCCGAGCGCGGAGTTGAGCGCCCCGCTGTTCGGGTTGTACGCGAACTGGAAGAGCAGCGCCACGATGGCGATCGAGAGCACCTGCGGGAAGAAGTACACGATCTTGTAGAACGAGGAGCCGCGGACGCCCGCGATGGCGGCCCCCTTCCGGCGGCGGCCGCCGACGTTCAGCATGAACGCGAAGAACAGCGCCAGGCCGAGCACCACCACCGGCAGCAGAAGCGCGAAGGTCAGGCTGTGCTGGAGCGCCTTCCAGAAGGATTCGTCGTCGAGCAGCCTGCTGTAGTTGCCGAGGCCGACCATCGTGAAGTCCGGGCTGAGACCCGACCAGTCCGTGAACGAGTAGTAGATGGACTGGATGAACGGCCAGATGACGAAAAGCGTGTAGATGGCCAGGGGTACGGCCAGGAACCCCACGATGAACCGGTATTTGCCGTGCTGCATGTCTCCCGACCCCGAATCTCCGGCGGGCGCCGCCGTACTGCCTTGGGGGGAACCGGAGGCCCCGGGCGGGGCCTCCGGTCGCGTCACTGGTGCTTGTAGTGCTTGATGGACTGGTCCTTGGCCGCCGCGTCCGCGTACGCCTGGGCGTTCTTGACGGCCTCGGCCGGGGTGATGCGGCCCGCCATCAGCTCGCCGAGCACGCCGGTGCCGATCTTCTCCTTCTGGAGGGCGACGTACCAGTCCTGCAGGCGCGGGTTGAGGACGTTGTCGCCCGCCTTGGTCAGCGCGTCGACACCGGACTGGAGCGCGGTGGACAGGGTGAGGCCGTCGGTGCCGCCGTTGAAGGCGCTCAGCGACTTCACCTTGGAGGTGAAGTTCTTCGACGACTCCTCGCTCAGCATGACGCGGAGCTGCTCCATGCCGCCGTCCGGGTTCTTGGCGTTCTTCGGGACGACGAAGGGCTCACCGCCGGACGCCCAGATGGTGCCGAAGGGGAGCTTGTCCGAGCTGTCCAGGCTGGACGGCGCGGCCACCTTCATCTGGAAGTCCGCCGGCGTGGTCTTCGCCGCCTCGTTCTCCACCCAGGAGCCGTTCGGGATGAACAGCGCCTTGCCCTCGGTCCACGCGGTCTGCGACTGGATGTGGTCGAGACCGGGGGTGCCCTGGAGGATGTAGCCCTTCTTGAAGAGCTCGTAGTACGCCTCGAAGGCGGCCTTCACGGCCGGGTGCTTCCAGGCGCCCGGCTCCAGGTTGTCGATGGCGTCGAGGACCTCGCGGCCACCGATCTTGCCGATGAACGGGTAGAGCGAGAAGGGGATGTAGTACGGGTACTTCCCGGCGTACGTCCAGCCCGCGATGCCCTTCTTCTTGGCCTTCGCGCAGAGGGCCAGCATCGCGTCCCAGTCCTCGGGGTACTGCGCGTCGAGCTTGTCCAGCGCGGTCTGCGAGTACCACACGCCGTACACGGTGTAGGCGTAGTACATGATCCACACGGGGTCGCCGTCGAACTGGCCCATCTCGACGATGCCGGGCCGCAGCGTGTCGCGGACCTTCTTGGCCGGGTCGTCGAAGGACGGGGCGTCCAGCAGCGGCGTGAGGTCGGCGAGCTGCTTCTTGCCGACGAGGACGCCCATGTCCATCTGCTCGGCGCCCGAGTTGTCGATCAGGTCCGGCGGGGTGCCGCCGTTGAAGCGCGGCTGGAGCTGGGACTGGATCTTCTGGGTCGGGGTGAATTTCACCTTCGCCTTCGGAAAGACCTTGTTGTACCCCTTGACGGCGTCCGTGGCGTATTCGGTGCCGAATCCGCCGTCGAAGAGCACGAAGTCCAGCGGTGCGGTCTCGTTCACACCGAGCGGGTTCTTCGCGGACGCCTTGCCCTTTTCGACCTTCTGATCCTTCCCGCTGTCACTGCTCGCGCACGAAGCCAGGAAGCTCATCGTCGGGACGGTGATCACGCCGATCGCGGCGGAACGCTTGATCAGGTCACGACGGCCAAGGCCCTCGCTGTTCTGAGCGGAGGTGGATCCCATGCTCAAGTCCTCGCCTTCTCCAGGACTCAGGCGGTGTACCGGTCGCCCGTCCTTCTCGCCTGAGGCGAAGGGCCCCCGCCACCGCGGTCAAATGAAGCTGGGTCGTGCAGGATGCCGTACTGGACGCGCGGGAGGTCCGGCCCGAACGGCCGGCCGGGGGTGGGCAGAGCCCTCCCCGCCGTCCTCTTTCCCCCTGGTCCTTCGCCACGGTGAACGTCGGCGCCGGATGCCGACAGGTATAGTCCACTTCCCGTTAACTGGGCAAGATCGAGAGGTAGTTGGGGCTCCAGTCTTTCCCTAGTTGAGACCTCGCGGATATACGGGTGGCCCCGGAGCGCCGCCGCCCGGCCATCTTCGCAGTGACTGACTCCACATCAGCTGTCACGTCAACCCCCTTGACACCATCGGCCGCTTGCCTCCTACTGGACCCCGCGAAGATGTGACAACGTTGTCCAACTTGGTTACGCAGGAGGAATGGCCCGTATGCAGCAGAAAACCGGACCCCGGCGCAGACAATGGCATAGCGCCGCCCTGGTGGCGGCCGCCTCGCTGCTTGTCGTGACGGCGCAGTCCGCGGCGATAGCCCAGCCCACGCAACCGCGCCCGGCGGAAAAGGAATTCGCGTCTTCTTTCGAAGAGGACCAGGTCCAGCCGGACTGGCGCAACACCGTCGATGTGGGACGCGACGGAAAGAGGCGGGCCTCCGGCATCGACGGCGGATTCACGTCGGGAATCCCGGGCAATGTGACCGACCAGGTCGTGGGACTGCGGGCGAGCAGCGAGTACGCCGCCTCGGGCGAGACCAAGGAGAATCTGGTCGATGTCCAGCCCACCACGAAGTGGCTGGCGTTCGAGCGGTCCGGCTGGGTCGAATTCGATCTGGCCGCGCCGGTCAAGGTCGTCACCTATGCGCTGACCTCGGCGAACGACCACGCCGAGCGCGACCCCAGGGACTGGACGCTCCAGGGGTCCCTCGACGGCAAGGAATGGCTGGACCTGGACACCCGCAAGGGTGAGACCTTCGGGGCACGCTTCCAGACCAAGTCCTACGACATCGGCGACGCGGCGGCCGCCTACCCGCACTACCGGCTGAACATCACCGCGAACAACGGCGGTACGGACGCCACCCAGCTGGCCGATGTGCAGTTCTCCAACGGCGATACGGGCGCCCCCGCGGCCCAGGACATGCGTACCCAGGTCGACCGCGGCCCGTCCGGTTCGCCCACCGCCAAGTCCGGCATGGGATTCACCGGAAAGAAGGCCCTGAAGTACGCCGGTACGCATCAGCCGGACGGGCGAGCGTATTCGTACAACAAGATCTTCGACGTCAATACGGCCGTGAAGAGCGACACCGCGCTCTCGTACCGGATCTATCCCGCCATGGCGGAGACGGATCTGAACTACCCGGCCACGAACGTGTCGGTCGATCTCGCCTTCACCGACGGCACCTATCTGAGTGACCTGAAGGCGCTCGACGAGCACGGCGGCCTGCTGACCCCGCAGGGTCAGGGCGCCGCCAAGCGCCTCTACGTCAATCAGTGGAACCAGGTCGACGCCCGGATCGGCTCCGTCGCGGCCGGCAAGACGGTCGACCGGATCCTGGTGGCGTACGACTCCGCCAAGGGCCCGGCGAAGTTCCAGGGCTGGATCGACGACATCTCCTTGGCCCCCGAGGCGAAGGAGAAGCCCCTGGCGCACCTGGCGGACTACGCCTCCACCGTCCGGGGCACCAACTCCAGCGGGTCGTTCTCGCGCGGCAACACCTTCCCGGCGACCGCGGTGCCCAACGGCTTCAACTTCTGGACGCCGGTGACCAACGCCGGCTCGGACAGCTGGCTGTACGAGTACAGCAAGGGCAACAACGCCGACAACCTGCCCACCCTGCAGGCGTTCAGCGCCAGCCACGAGCCGAGCCCGTGGATGGGTGACCGGCAGACCTTCCAGCTGATGCCGTCGGCAGCCGCGGGCACCCCCGACGCGAACCGTACGGCCCGGGCGCTGCCCTTCCGCCACGAGAACGAGACCGCGAAGCCGTACCAGTACGGCGTCACGTTCGAGAACGGTCTCAAGGCCGAGATGGCGCCGACCGACCACGCGGCGATGATGCGCTTCACCTACCCGGGTGCGGACGCGAGCGTGGTCCTCGACAACATCACCAACGCCGGCGGGCTCACCCTCGACCCGAAGACGGGTTCCTTCACCGGCTACTCGGACGTCAAGAGCGGCCTGTCGGCCGGCGCGAGCCGGATGTTCGTGTACGGCGTCTTCGACGCGCCGGTCACCGCGAGCGGCAAGCTGACCGGCGGCGGAGGCGACAACGTCACCGGCTACCTGCGCTTCGACGCGGGCAAGAAGCGGACCGTCACGCTGCGCCTGGCCACCTCGCTGATCAGCGTCGACCAGGCCAAGAAGAACCTCGCCGACGAACTCCCCGCCTCGGCCGGCTTCGAGAAGGTCAGGGACCAGGCGCGCAAGGCCTGGGACGACATCCTCGGCCGGGTGGAGGTCGAGGGCGCCAACCGGGACCAGCTGACCACGCTCTACTCCAGCCTCTACCGGCTGTACCTCTACCCGAACTCCTCCTTCGAGAACACCGGTTCGAAGTCCCGCCCGAAGCAGCAGTACGCCAGCCCGTTCTCGGCGGCGACCGGACCGAACACCCCGACCCGGACGGGCGCCAAGATCGTCGACGGCGAGGCGTACGTCAACAACGGCTTCTGGGACACCTACCGGACCACCTGGCCGGCCTACTCCTTCCTCACCCCGAAGAAGGCGGGCGAGCTGGTGGACGGCTTCGTCCAGCAGTACAAGGACGGCGGCTGGATCTCCCGCTGGTCCTCCCCCGGCTACGCCGACCTGATGACCGGCACCAGCTCGGACGTGGCCTTCGCCGACGCGTACGTCAAGGGCGTCGACTTCGACGCCGAAGCGGCGTACGAGGCGGCCCTGAAGAACGCGACGGTGGTCCCGCCCACGTCGGGCGTCGGCCGCAAGGGCATGGAGACCTCGCCGTTCGTCGGCTACGCCTCCACCCAGACCCACGAGGGCCTGTCCTGGTCGATGGAGGGCTACGTCAACGACTACGGCCTGGCCGAGATGGGCGAGGCGCTGTACAAGAAGACCAAGAAGGAGCGGTACAAGGAGGAAGCCTCCTACTTCCGCAACCGCGCCCAGAACTACGTCTCGCTCTTCGACACGAAGGCCGGCTTCTTCCAGGGCCGTAACCTCCAGGGCGACTGGCGCGTCCCGTCCGAGAAGTTCGACCCGCGCGTCTGGGGCTACGACTACACCGAGACGAACGGCTGGGGCTACGCCTTCACCGCCCCGCAGGACTCGCGCGGCCTGGCCAACCTGTACGGCGGCCGTTCCGGTCTCGCGGACAAGCTCGACACGTACTTCGCGACTCCCGAGACGGCCGGGGCGGAGTTCGTCGGCTCGTACGGCGGCGTCATCCACGAGATGACCGAGGCGCGCGACGTCCGGATGGGCCAGTACGGCCACTCCAACCAGGTCGCCCACCACGCCACGTACATGTACGACGCGGCCTCGCAGCCCTACAAGACGCAGGAGAAGGTCCGCGAGGTCCTCTCCCGCCTCTACACCGGCAGCGAGATCGGCCAGGGCTACCACGGCGACGAGGACAACGGCGAGCAGTCCGGCTGGTACCTCTTCTCCTCGCTCGGCTTCTACCCGCTGGTGATGGGCAGTGGCGAGTACGCGATCGGCGCGCCGCTCTTCACCAAGGCGACCGTCCACATGGACAACGGCCGCAAGCTGGTCGTCAAGGCGCCGAAGAACAGCGCGAAGAACCTCTACGTCCAGGGCCTGAAGGTCAACGGCAAGGCCTGGAACTCGACGGCGCTCCCGCACGACGTGCTCGCGAAGGGCGGCACGCTGGAGTTCGACATGGGCGCCAAGCCTTCGGCGTGGGGCACCGGCAAGAACGCGGCGCCGGTCTCCATCACGCAGGACGACAAGATCCCGTCGCCGCGCACCGACGCGCTGACCGGGTCGGGTCCGCTCTTCGACAACTCCTCGCGCACGGAGGGCCCGGTCGATTCCGTGGAGCTGCCGGTGGCTTCGGCGACCCAGGCGGTCCAGTACACCCTGACGTCGTCAACGGCGGCCAAGGCGCCCACCGGTTGGGTGCTTCAGGGATCCGCCGACGGCACGACGTGGAAGACGCTGGACACCCGGTCGGGTCAGTCCTTCGCCTGGGACAAGCAGACCAGGGTCTTCACGGTGGCCAAGCCGGGCACGTACGCGAAGTACCGCCTGGTGAGCGGCGGTCCTGCCACGCTGGCTGAGGTGGAACTGCTCCGGTAGTCCCCTCAGTTGTGTCAGCGGGCCACCGGCGCGAGCCGGTGGCCCGCTTCTCGTTCGCGGCACACACATTGCCTCCGATTGGCTACGCTCAGTGACATGAGCCAAGCCAAGACCCTGGACCCGTACGCCGACCCCAGGGCGTTCTACGGAGCGGAACTCCGCCGCCTGCGCGAGGGCGCCGGGCTGACCCAGGATCAGCTCGGCGACCGGGTGTTCTGCACGGGCTCATACATCGGCCAGTTCGAATCGGCCAAGCGGCCGCCGCAGATGGACATGTCCCGGATGTTCGACGAGGTGCTGCGGAGCGGCGAGCACCTCCAGCGGCTGGCCCGGCTGGCCCGCACGACGAAGGTCGCGGACTACGCCGCGAGCGCGGTGGCGCTGGAGCCGTCGGCACGGACCATCAGCGAGTACTCGCCCCTGGTCGTGCCCGGCCTGCTCCAGACCGAGGGATACGCGCGGGCCATCACGCGCGCCGCGCTGCCCTTCGCTCCGGCGGAGCAGGTGGAGGGGTACGTCCGCACCCGTATCGAGCGCCAGCAGATCCTGGAGGGCGACAGCGCCCCGGCGTTCTGGAGCGTGCTGCACGAGGCGGCGCTGCGCGTCCCGCTCGGCGGCTCCGACTGCATGGGCGAGCAGCTCAGACACCTGGCCGCGCTCGGACGCTCGCACCGGGTCATGATGCAGGTGCTGCCCTTCGCCGCGTCGGCTCACGCGTTCGTGCAGGAAACCTTCTCGCTGATGACCTTCGACGACGCCCCGGTCATGGTCTACTCCGAGGGCGCACATACCGGACAACTCATCGACGAGCCGGCGGTGATCCGGCGTTTTCAGAGGTCCTACGATCTGGTCAGAGCCAACTCGTTGTCCCCGACGGCCTCCCTCGACTTCCTCGAATCGATGGCGAAGGACCACACGAGACGATGACCGCACCTGATCTGAGCGGCGCTGCCTGGAAGAAGTCCTCCTACAGCAACGGCGAGGGCGGCGCGTGCGTCGAAGTCGCCGACAACGTCCCGGACGGGGTCACCGTCCGCGACACCAAGAGCGCCGGGGGGCCGGCACTGGTCTTCAGGTCCGAGGGCTGGGCGCCGTTCGTCGCCGCGATCGGCGACGGCACGCTCTGATCCGCACGACGGCCGGTCCGTCTGCTCGCCCCCTCCTACCCGCCGTGTGCCCGCTCGCACGCACACACGCCCGCACGCACACACGCCCGCCCGCCCGCACACACGGCGAAGGGCCGCACCCCGCGTGGCGCGGGATACGGCCCCTCTTCCTTCTGCCGCCTGCGCCTTGGGCTACTTGCGGATCAGGCTGCGCAGCACGTACTGCATGATGCCGCCGTTGCGGTAGTAGTCGGCCTCGCCCGGGGTGTCGATGCGGACGACCGCGTCGAACTCGACGCCCGTGTCCGTGCTGACCTTGACCGTGCGGGGGGTGGTGCCGTTGTTCAGCTCCGTGACGCCGGTGAAGGAGAAGGTCTCCTCGCCGGTCAGGCCCAGGGACTGCGCCGAGGCGCCCTCCGGGTACTGGAGCGGGAGCACCCCCATGCCGATCAGGTTCGAGCGGTGGATGCGCTCGTACGACTCGGCGATGACGGCCTTGACGCCGAGCAGCGCGGTGCCCTTGGCGGCCCAGTCACGGGACGAGCCGGAGCCGTACTCCTTGCCGGCCAGGACGACCAGCGGGGTGCCGGCCGCCTGGTAGTTCTGGGAGGCGTCGTAGATGAAGGAGACCGGCGCGTCCTCGACGGTGAAGTCGCGGGTGTAGCCGCCCTCGGTGCCCGGCGCGATCTGGTTGCGCAGGCGGATGTTGGCGAAGGTGCCGCGGATCATGACCTCGTGGTTGCCACGGCGGGAACCGTACGAGTTGAAGTCGCGGCGCTCGACGCCGTGCTCGGTGAGGTACGTACCGGCCGGGGTGTCGGCCTTGATCGCACCGGCCGGGGAGATGTGGTCGGTGGTGACCGAGTCGCCCAGCTTGGCGAGCACGCGGGCGCCGGTGATGTCGGCGACCGGGGTCGTCTCCATCGTCATGCCGTCGAAGTAAGGGGGCTTCCGCACGTAGGTGGACTGCGGGTCCCACTCGAAGGTGTTGCCGGTCGGGATCGACAGCGCCTGCCACTGCGCGTCGCCCGCGAAGACGTCCCGGTAGGACTTGTTGAACATGTCCTCGCCGATGGCGCCCGCGACGACGTCGTTGACCTCGGCCTCGGTGGGCCAGATGTCCTGGAGGTAGACCGGCTTGCCGTCCTGGTCGGTGCCCAGGGCGTCCTTGGTGATGTCCACCTTCATGGAGCCGGCGAGGGCGTACGCGACGACCAGCGGCGGGGACGCCAGGTAGTTCATCTTGACGTCGGGGTTGATCCGGCCCTCGAAGTTGCGGTTGCCGGAGAGCACCGAGGTGACGGCCAGGTCGTGCTCGTTGACGGCCTTGGAGACCTCCTCCGGCAGCGGTCCCGAGTTGCCGATGCAGGTGGTGCAGCCGTAGCCGACGAGGTTGAAGCCGACCTTGTCGAGGTAGGGGGTGAGCCCCGCCTTGTCGAAGTAGTCGGTGACGACCTTGGAGCCGGGGGCGAGGGTGGTCTTGACCCACGGCTTGCGGGTCAGGCCCTTCTCGACGGCCTTCTTCGCCACGAGCGCGGCGGCGACCATCACGTACGGGTTGGACGTGTTGGTGCAGGAGGTGATCGCGGCGACGGTGACGGCGCCGTGGTCGATCTCGTACGTCGAACCGTCGGGGGCCGTGACCAGGGTGGGCCGGCTCGGCACGCCGTTGGAGGAGGCCGGGGCGTCGGAGGCCGGGAAGGACTCCTTGCCCGCCTCCTCGTCCTCGGAGACGTAGTTGCGGACGTCCTGCGCGAACTTCTCCTTGGCCTCGGCCAGGATGATGCGGTCCTGCGGGCGCTTCGGTCCGGCGATGGAGGGGACGACCGTGGAGAGGTCGAGCTCCAGCTTCTCGGAGAAGTCGGGCTCGGCCGCCGGGTCGAGCCAGAGGCCCTGCTCCTTGGCGTACGCCTCGACGAGGGCGACCTGCTGGTCGCTGCGGCCGGTCAGGCGCAGGTACTTCAGCGTCTCGTCGTCGATCGGGAAGATCGCGGCGGTGGAACCGAACTCCGGCGACATGTTGCCGATGGTGGCGCGGTTCGCGAGGGAGGTCGCGGCGACACCCTCACCGTAGAACTCGACGAACTTGCCGACGACGCCGTGCTTGCGCAGCATCTCGGTGATCGTGAGGACCAGGTCGGTGGCGGTGGTGCCGGCGGGCAGCTCACCGGTCAGCTTGAAGCCGACGACGCGCGGGATGAGCATGGAGACCGGCTGGCCGAGCATCGCGGCCTCGGCCTCGATGCCGCCGACGCCCCAGCCCAGCACACCGAGGCCGTTGACCATGGTGGTGTGCGAGTCGGTGCCGACGAGGGTGTCGGGGTACGCCTGGCCGTTGCGGACCATGACCGTACGGGCCAGGTGCTCGATGTTCACCTGGTGGACGATGCCGGTGCCCGGCGGGACGACCTTGAACTCGTCGAAGGCGGTCTGGCCCCAGCGCAGGAACTGGTAGCGCTCCTTGTTGCGGCCGTACTCCAGCTCGACGTTCTGGGAGAAGGCGTCCGCCGTGCCGAACTTGTCGGCGATGACGGAGTGATCGATGACCAGCTCGGCCGGGGCCAGCGGGTTGATCTTCGCCGGATCGCCGCCCAGCTCCTTGACGGCCTCACGCATGGTGGCGAGGTCCACGACACAGGGCACACCGGTGAAGTCCTGCATGATCACGCGAGCCGGCGTGAACTGGATCTCCTGGCTGGGCTGCGCCTGGGAGTCCCAGCCGCCGATCGCCCGGATGTGATCGGCGGTGATGTTCGCGCCGTCCTCCGTGCGGAGCAGGTTCTCCAGCAGCACCTTCAGGCTGTAAGGGAGGCGCGCGGAGCCCTCGACCTTGTCCAGCTTGAAGATCTCGTACGACTCGTCGCCCACGCGCAGCGTGCTGCGGGCGTCGAAGCTGTTCGCCGACACGACAGTCTCCTTCATCAATGTGCGCGTACTACCGCCATGCTGCCGCCCCGACTCCTCGCCGATCCGCTAAGGTAAGGCTTAGTTAGGTAGCCCTTACTGGCTGGCGGCTGCGGTACGCCTTCGCAGATATCTCGATGTCGAGATAACTCTAGTACATGAGCGCTGCCCGGTCATGTGCGGGCTCCGTGTCCCGTCTCAGTGAACCTGGGGCACTCTCCGTCATTCCGGGGCATCAGGGCCTACTTCTCAGTCCTTTTCGAGCAATTAGTGCCCTATCCCCATCATTCCGGGGCGCCGCTGGGTCAGCCTACTGAACCGGGCTGACCACCCCCGGGGCCCCGGGCTCACTTCATCGGGACGTGTCGCCCCCGCCGGCCGCGGCGAACCGGAACAATGACAATCTCGCACTCGTCACTGGGGGATTCGTCTGTGAAGGTCGGGCCGGCGCGTTCCGCAGGGGTCCAGTGGGTCGCCCGACATGCCCGGGCCGAGGCCGGCTTTCGGGGTGCGTACTTCAGCGGCTCGACCGTCGGGCTACCGGACGACGCGGAGCTGCCGCCCTCCTCCGACGTCGACATCGTCGTCGTCACCGCCCGTGACGACCCGCCGGCCAAGCCGGGAAAGCTCCTTCACCAGGGGGCCCTGCTGGAGGTCAGCTACCTGCCCTGGACCGAACTCGCCTCCACCGACGACGTCCTCGCCTCCTACCACCTGGCCGGAAGCTTCCGCCGCGACGCGATCATCAATGACCCCACCGGCCGACTGCGCGAGCTCCACGAACACATCGCGCCCCGTTTCACCTCCCGGCCCTGGGTCCGCCGCAGGTGCCAGGATGCCCGCCACCGGATCGAGACCCGCCTCGCCGCGATCGACACCTCGACGCCGTTCCACGAGCAGGTGAACGCCTGGCTCTTCCCCACCGGCGTGACCTGCCACGTGCTCCTTGTCGCCGCCCTGCGCAACCCGACCATCCGCTTGCGCTACAGGGCCGCACGCGATGTCCTCACCGAGTACGGTCACCTCGGCGACTATCCGGAAATGCTCGGCCATCTCGGCTGCTCACACATGTCGGCGCAACGCGTTCAGCACCATCTGCGCGAACTCGCCACGACGTTCGACACCACCGTCCGGGTCGCGAAGTCCCCGTTCTTCTTCAGCAGCGACATCACCCCCACCGCACGGCCGATCGCGATCGACGGGAGCCGGACCCTCATCGACTCCGGCGACCACCACGAGGCGGTCTTCTGGATCATCGCGACCTTCGCCCGCTGTCACACCATCCTGGCCACCGACGCCCCCCATCTGCACGAGGCCCGCGCCCCGGCCTTCCGGGCAGCCCTCGCCGACCTCGGCATCAGCTCCACTCGTGACCTTCTCCGCCGGGCCGACGAAGTCACCCGGTTTCTGCCCAGGCTCTGGGGGACCACCGAGGACATCCTGATCAGCAACCCCGACATCACCGAATAACGACAGCACCCAAGTGCCCTCAGGGTGGTTTCCTGTGGGCACTTGGGCAACGCGGCGAGGCGCCGTGCCAGGCGGTCCGGGCCGGCGGAGATCGGCCGGACAGGACCTAGGGGAACAGCGCGATCCCCACGGCCACCACCACGATGATGGCGAGAATGACGTAACTGCCGGTCCACACGCGGTGGTGCTCCGGCGCCGCACTCCCCGGGACACTGCCGCGGGGCCGGTCCTCCGGAAGTCGCGGGTTTGCCGGCCGGTCACGCATATAGAACTCGCTGTCGGCCATCAGAACCCCCTCGTTGAGGTCGGTGTGCCCTCCCTGATCAAGAGGACCGTCGGTTGATTCTCTTTATATTTACCCACAAATGGCGTAATCATGCACAAAATGGACTCTTGGCCGCCCCGAGGCAGCCCTGCGTTGAGCGGCCCTGGCAGCAGAAGGCTTCGTGACCACGTGCAAGCCTGCGGTCATGGACGCGTGGAACCCGGGAACCCTGGCCTGGACAGAGGTCGACCCTGATCGTCATGCCTTCGACATGAACGAAGCGGAGGCGGCACTCCTCCTTCCGCTCGTGGTAGCGCTGATTCCCCCGGCGGCGGCCATCCGCGGGCCGGGCTGGGATGCCATGGACCCGGTGACCCAGCTGCTGGTGGACCGATACGGACGCTGGGCCTGCGGTTGGAACTGGTCCGTGGGCGAGGGAGACGTCGACGGGGGCGTGATCGGCTCCTGGTGCTGCCCGCCCCATTCCGTGACCACGCCGGAGAATACGGCGTCGCTGGTCATCGAGGCGCTGGAGGAATGGCGCGCGTGGCTCGAAGATCTCTCGGAGCGGTTCGCCGCGCTGGCTCCGCCGGCCGCCGCCTCCGGGGACGAGGGCGACCCCTGGCCGTGGGCGAGGGCCTGCACCCGCCTGGTCACCGTGGTCGCCGACCGGTCGGAGGCCGAGAGCGGCTGGATGCGGCATTGCGCGCAGGTCCTGGAATGGTTCCTCGCCTCGCACGGCTTCGGCGAGTCGGAGGCCGACGCCATCGTCGGGACGGCGATCGGCGGCCGGTTCGACAGCTGGGTGACACCGGCCATCGACGTCGTCGACGCGGTGGCCGATCGCTTCGCCGCCGAGGTGGCGGGTCGGGGATGAACTCCGCCGTGCCGGCGGCGACGGAACCTGACGCGCTGGCCGAGTGGCGCCGGATTCGCGGCGAGATTCCCTGGCCTGACGATCAGGACGTCATCGGCCGCCCGGGACGCGGAACGCGGGACGGAGTGAGGGACGGAGTGAGGGACTTCTTCACGGCGACGCGCGGGCCGCGCGATCCTGCGGGCACCGCGCGCGTGCTCACCGCACTGACGCGGGTGCGTGCGGACGCCGCGAGCGGCCGCCCCCTCACCTTCTCCCTGCTGGCCGGCTGGCAGTGCGTCGTCCTCGGGGTGGAATCCGCCGGGTTCCGCCGCGGACCGGCCTACGCGAAGGGTGGTCGCGAGCGTTACGGAATGACACCGGATGTCCGGCCGGCCTTCGAGCGGTGCCTGGCGGAGAGTACGCGCCCCGGCCTTCGGACAGCCGCCCGTGCGGCACGCGCCTACCTCGACGTCCTCTTCTTCCACCCCTTCGACGACGGCAACGCGCCCGCGGCCATGCTCGCCCTGACTTTCGTCCTCGCCCGCGAGGACGTGCACCTGGGTCAGGCGCACGCTCTCGGGAGCACCCGGTGGGCCGACGACCCGGAAGGCGCCGCCGATCTGGCCCGTCTCCTCGGCGTGCTCATCGCGGCCATCCCCCGACACCACTCGGACCCATACCCCTGATGCGGGCACACATCGGCGTGGAGAGGGCGCACAAGGACACTCCTCGCCCTGCCGTTCGGTCATCTCTCGCCCGGCCGGAACCGTCGTGGGCGCCGACCGAGGGTCACGACGGACGGGAGCGACCGCGTATCGGGAACCCGTGACACCGCGTCATCCGGACTTCCCGGGCACACATGTACCGGCGCTGACGGGACACCCGTACTCCTGACAGAGGAGGCGCGAATGCCGATCACATTCCGTAAGAGTTTCCGGATCCTGCCGGGAGTGCGGCTCAACATCAACAAGCACTCCTGGTCCATCACCACCGGCGGCGGCAAGCACGGGCCGCGGCACACGTCCAGCAGCACCGGGCGGCGGACGACGTCCATGGATCTGCCGGGCCCCTTCGGGTGGCGCAAGACGACCAGGCGCGGCGGCCACTGAGCGGGGGGCGCCGGTCGTACGGGTGCGGGAGCCTACCCGTACGGCGTAGCAGCGGTGGCGCGGGGCCGGGAGCCCCGCCGAACATCGGGCCGTGGGTGGCCGTCCGGGGCGCGTGACGACACGCGTCACTCCGACAGCCCACCCCGGCCCGGTTGTTATCTCACATCTGAGATAACCTGCCTCCATGGCAGACGACTACCTCGTACGCATCGGCAAGCTGATCCGCGACGCCCGGCAGCACCGTGGTTGGACGCAGACCCAGTTGGCCGAGGCCCTGGCCACCAGTCAGAGCGCCGTGAACCGCATCGAGCGCGGCAACCAGAACATCAGCCTTGAGATGATCGCGCGCATCGGCGAGGCCCTCGACAGTGAGATCGTGTCGCTCGGCTACGCCGGACCCATGCACCTGCGGGTGGTCGGCGGACGCCGGCTCTCCGGTGCCATCGACGTCAAGACGAGCAAGAACGCGTGTGTGGCGCTGCTGTGCGGCTCACTGCTCAACAAAGGCCGTACGGTGCTGCGCCGGGTCGCGCGCATCGAGGAGGTGTTCCGCCTCCTGGAGGTGCTGAACTCCATCGGCGTGCGCACCCGTTGGATCAATGACGGTGTGGACCTGGAGATCGTGCCGCCCGCCGAGCTGGACATGGCGGCCATCGACGCGGACGCGGCCCGCCGTACGCGTTCCATCATCATGTTCCTCGGCCCGCTGCTGCACCGGATGGACACCTTCCGGCTGCCGTACGCGGGCGGCTGCGACCTCGGCACGCGGACCATCGAGCCGCACATGATCGCCCTGCGCCGCTTCGGCCTGGACATCGCGGCGACGGAGGGGCTCTACCACGCCCAGGTGGACCACTCGGTCGCGCCCACCCGCCCCATCGTGCTGACCGAACGCGGCGACACCGTCACGGAGAACGCGCTGCTGGCCGCCGCCCGCCATGACGGCACGACCGTGATCCGCAACGCCTCGTCCAACTACATGGTGCAGGACCTGTGCTTCTTCCTCGAAGCGCTGGGGGTACGGGTCGACGGCATCGGCACGACCACGCTGACCGTGCACGGCGTGCCGTCCATCGACGTGGATGTCGACTACTCCCCCTCCGAGGATCCGGTCGAGGCGATGAGCCTGATCGCCGCCGCCGTGGTCACCGAGTCCCAGCTGACGATCCGCCGGGTTCCGATCGAGTTCCTGGAGATCGAGCTGGCGGTACTGGAGGAGATGGGGCTCGACCACGACCGCAGCACCGAGTACGCCGCCGACAACGGGCGTACCCGGCTGGTGGACCTGACCGTACGGCCGTCCAAGCTGGAGGCGCCGATCGACAAGATCCACCCGATGCCGTTCCCCGGTCTGAACATCGACAACGTGCCGTTCTTCGCGGCGATCGCGGCCGTGGCCCAGGGCCAGACCCTGATCCATGACTGGGTCTACGACAACCGCGCGATCTATCTGACGGACCTCAACCGCCTGGGCGGCCGGCTCCAGCTCCTCGACCCGCACCGGGTCCTGGTCGACGGGCCGACCCGCTGGCGCGCGGCCGAGATGATGTGTCCGCCGGCGCTGCGTCCGGCGGTGGTCGTCCTGCTGGCGATGATGGCGGCGGAGGGCACGTCGGTCCTGCGCAACGTCTATGTCATCAACCGCGGTTACGAGGATCTGGCGGAGCGCCTCAACTCGGTGGGCGCGCAGATCGAGACCTTCCGGGACATCTGACGGGTGGGGTGTTGTGCCCCTTGGCGGCAAAGGGGCACAACACCTCAATGTGCCAGCTGACCTGCGGATACCTACCTTCAGGGCCCTCCACTGATCACTGTTGTCTTTCAGCACCTTGTGCAGTGGAAGACCCTGGACCGGTACTACGCCCTCAACCACTTCCCGTGGCGGGCAGACGGCTCGCTGCAGAAGGCCTTCCGGCTCGCGGTGCCGGCCGGGGCCGAGGACGCCTCCTATCTGGTGGTCCCGGGTGACGGCAGCCCGGACAGCGGCCAGGACCTCTATCTGCGCTTCCGCACCACCCCCGGAGGCCTTGAGGAGTTCCTGACCTCGCTGGGCGAGACCACCGGGCACCTGGCGGCCGGGGATGTCGTCCTGGGACAGGACGACATCGACTCCGTCGGGCTGTCCTGGAGGATCGGTTCCGGGGGGCGCTGGGCCGGCCTCTACGCGGGCATCCCCGAGCGGGGCGAGACCGTGGGAACCGCCTTGCCGACCGCCGACGAGAACGAGGTGGCCGCGCCTTTGGTCTACGCGCACGTGACCGTGTAGAGGGCATCCAGGCGTCGCTCTCAAGCCGCCGCCGCGATCAGCGCTCCGCACAGAGGACCCTGACGGCACGTCCGCTCCGCGACGACCTGCGCGACCGCTCACCCGCCTGTGGGGCCAGGTAGCCGCGGGTGTCCTCCACCGAAGCCTCAGTGGAGGACACAGCGGCGTCAGCGTGACTCAGCTGGTCCTTATGGTCTGACCTGGTCACGTCCGGAGATGGTGCTGGGACGTCTGGTGGTTCCTGGGCGCGGCCACGTTCGGCATCGCCAACTCACGGACCATGACGGGAAACGCCAGGTGGCCGAGAAGGATACGAAGAGCATGGCAGGGGAGCGCGCATTGCCGCTCCCGGGCCTTGTACGGGAAAGCGCTGAAGACATCCGCGCCACGCAGGCGGTAGAACGTCCGGCGAAGGGCACGAGGGCGGCGGGTACGTGTTCGTGGACGACCTCGGGGCCGCACTGATCGGACCGCACCTACGGGGTTCCCAGAATCACCGCCGAGCTCCGCGAGGCCAAGAATCCGCGCACATACCGACGCCACAGGGAGCGGGTTCACCTACAAGTCGATGGAGGGGCCGGCCCGGATCCGGCGTGGGAACGCGTACACGCCCCCCGTCCGGCCCTTCCGCGAGAAGCGTCCTTCGTGAATTCAGCACCCTTGCGACCAATCCCGATCGCATTCCGCTCCGAACAACAGACCGGAGTGAGAACGAAAGACCGACGGGGAGGGTCATGAGTACAGCGGTACAGCACGTCGAACGGGACTCGGCAGCTTCGGGCCGACCGGTGTTCGTGGACGCCAGCGGTCGGCGGAACAGGAGATTCCGCCGGGTCGGGTGGACCGTGGCCGCCGCCTGTTCCTGCTACGCCTTCTCTCTCGGGGGGCTGCTGATCGGCGGGGATTCCGGCGCGCCCTGGCTGCCGATACCGGCGTTCGCGGCGGAGGCCAAGGCGCGGGCCGTACCGGCACCGCCGATTCCCGCCGTCCGTGATTCCGTGGCGGCGCCCCAGGAGCCGGTGGCTCAGGAGGAATCACCCACAGGGAGCCCGGCCCGGGCGGCCGCCCTGGGATCGGGGGCCGTCGCCACCGGGCGTCCGTGGACCACCGAGCCGGGCACGCCGGCTCCCGTACAGGGTCGCGAAGCGGCGCACAGCCCTGCGGGCAC
This sequence comes from Streptomyces sp. NPDC051569, assembly GCF_044454085.1. Classification (NCBI taxonomy): domain Bacteria; kingdom Bacillati; phylum Actinomycetota; class Actinomycetes; order Kitasatosporales; family Streptomycetaceae; genus Streptomyces; species Streptomyces sp. NPDC051569. The sequence goes on along the minus strand of NZ_JBITDJ010000003.1, from coordinate 68,741 downwards.
GACCGGCCCGCGACCGGGGGCGGCGGCGCCGGTGACGGCTGAACCGGCCAAGGAAGAACCGGCAGTCGATGAACCGGTGACAGCTGAACCGGTCAAGAACGAACCGGTGGACGAACCGGCGAAAAACGGCCCGCGGGACGGCTCGGACGGGGCGACCGGCGCCCCCGCCCCGACGCGTCCCGGTCACCCGCTCGGCGACCTGCTCGGCGGTGTTCTCGGGAGCCTGCTGGGCTGACGACGACGACCGGGGGCCCACCTCCTCGCGGCGCTCTCCAGGTGTCCGCCCGACGACCCCTCTCCGCCCCCTTCCCACCGCCCTTTCCAGCGCGTTTACCCTGCGTACAGCCGGTGTACCGCCCCGCCTCACACGAGGACGGGGCGGTCCGTCTGTTGGGCCCGGCAGTGGGTCCGAGGGCCCTGCTTGTGGGCCCTGAGCCCTGCTTAGGCTGCGTCCCGCTCGGGGGAAAAGTCGTGGTCTGGTCGAGGAGTTCATGGTGAAGGGCGCCTACCGGTTTTGGCGTGTCAACGGAACGCGCGGGGTGGCCGGCACCGAGTACGTGGCGATGATCGGGGTCGTCGCTCTGATCGCGGCGGCCATCGTGACCGTGTCCGTACCGGAGCAGGAGATGCGCGGTCTGCAATCGGCAGTCTGCCGGGTGCTGCATCCGGTCGAAGGCGGGACATCCTGTGCCACCGAGGAGGAAGCGGGCGGTGGCGAGGGCGGGGAGGGCGGTGGCGACGGCGGCGGCGGCGGTGAACCCGTCGACCCCGCCAACGACCCGTTCCAGCCCGCCAAGTGCCTGCTGGCCGAGGACCAGACCAAGGACACCGTTGTGATCCAGATCCTCTTCATCAACATCTCGCACGAGGAACAGGTCAAGGTCCAGCAGTGGTCCGACGGCACGGTGACCCTGGAACGCGTGTCCACCACCGCGGGCGGCGTCAAGATGGAGATCTCGGCGGGCATTCCCGGGCTGAAGGACTGGGGCGGCAGCGCCAAGCTGAGCGGCAGCTGGATGCGCGGTAGCGGCAGCGGGGGGCAGTGGCTGTTCAACGGGAACAAGAGCGACAACCCGCAGGCCGACCTGGAGGCCAATCTCGCGGACGCCAAGAAGTTCACCGAGTACCTCAAGGCGCAGGAGAAGTGCAACAACAGGCCGGCCGGCCCCCGCGCCTCCGAGATGGGACTGATCTGCGGCTACTGGGCCAACAAGGAGAAGCCGGACATCCCGCCGGAGGAAGCACCGGACGTCGACATCACCAAGACCACCACCGAGATATCCGGCGCGGTGAGCTTCGGCGGAAAGGTCCGCAAGGACGGTCCCATCGGGACCGGCACATCCGCCAAGGACCTCGGCAAGGGCTCCCTCGAAGCGCTCAGCGGCAAGATGAGCAAGGAGGTCGTCGTGATGCGGATCAACGACGGCCCGGACGCCGGAAAGATCACCTTCATCTACACCTTCGAGATGAAGGGCACCGCCGGCGCGGGCGGGCAGGCCACGGGCAGCCGCATGCAGCAGGTGGCCGTCACCTATGACGCCGCCGCCTACGACCAGGAGGACAAGGACGGCCTCCCCCACCACCCGCAGAAGCTGAAGATCACGTCCAGTCAGGAGTCCGGCGGGGGCGGCGGCGTCAAGGGCAGCGCCGGCGCGAACGCCGGACCGGTCACCATCGACATCGGCGGCGGTGGCGGCGAGTACGAATCGACGCTCCACACCGAGGTCGCCGAGGTCAAGCTCGACAACGACACGGACAGCGCGACCGTCGAGGACTGGCTGCGCGGGAACGGTGAATTCCCAGCCGACGGGGACCTCCCCTCGCCGTCGTCCGCGGCCGAGCCGCTCGGCCCGGACGCGACGGACATCGACCGGCTGCTGCACGAGAAGGCCCAGCTCCAGCGCCTTGAGTACAAGGTGAACACCGACTGGTGGAACGCCTCCCTCGGCATCGGCTTCGGCGTCTCCGTGGGCCAGTTCAGCCTCGGCTTCAAGCTCTTCAACATCGAGGTGAACCACGAGCACAAGTCGCAGGTCATCACGGGCGATCCGACCTACGCCACCGGTCCGCTGAGCGGCGGAGCCCGCCCGTGGGTGGAGTTCACCAACTGCACCAAGACCACGCCCATCACCACCTGACCGGCACCCGGCCATCGAGCCGCCGCACTGTCGGCCGTACTCCCGCATCACGGCGCACCGCGCCCGGGGGTACGGCCGACAGTCGTTTTTGTGCGGGTTACGTGATCGCTTGGGCCCTCAAACGGGCCCGGGGGCCCTGCTGTTGGGCCCCGGAACACTCCTAGGCTGCGCCCTCCCGGGTGAACGGGAAGTGGCGAGGAGTGATCATCTGATGAACACCAAGTGGCGCCGTCGGCGACGCGGCCATGCCAGCAGCGGGGTGGCCGGCACCGAGTACGTGGCGATGGTGGGGGTCATCGCTCTGATCGCCGCCGCGATCGTGACGGTGTCCGTACCGGAGCAGGAGATGCGGGGCCTGCAGTCGGCGGTGTGCCGGGTGCTGCATCCGGTGGCGGGTGACACGGCCTGCGCGACCGACGACGAAGCGGGCGACGGCGGAGACGGCGGAGACGGCGGCGGTGGTGGCGGTGGCGACGGCGACGAACCCGTCGACCCCGCCAACGACCCGTTCCAGCCCGCCAAGTGCCTGCTCTCCGAGGACCAGACCAAGGACACCGTTGTGATCCAGATCCTCTTCATCAAGATCTCCCACAGCGAATCGGTCAAGATCTCGCAGTGGTCCGACGGCACCGTCACCCTGGAACGCGTCACCAGCACCTCGGGCGGCGTCACGATGAGCATCTCGGCGGGCATCCCCGGCCTCAAGGACTGGGGCGGCAGCGCCTCCCTGGGCGGCAGTTACATGCGTGGCAGCGGCAGCGGCGGAGTCTGGATGTTCAACGGCAACAAGAGCGACAACGCGCAGGCCGACCTTGAGGCCAACCTCGCCGACGCCAAGAAATTCACCGAGTACCTCAAGGCGCAGGACAAGTGCAACAGCAGGCCGGCCGGCCCCCGCGCCTCCGAGATGGGACTGATCTGCGGCTACTGGGCCAACAAGGAGAAGCCGGACATCCCGCCGGAGGAAGCACCGGACATCGACATCACCAAGACCAGTACGGACATCTCCGGTTCGGTGAGCTTCGGCAAGACGTTCGGCAAGAACATCGGCTCCAAGGACGCCAAGGCGATGGGCTCGGGCTCCCTGGAAGGTCTCAACGGCAGCATGGCCAAGGAGATCACGGTCCTGCGCACGAAGACCGGTCCCGACGCCGGGAAGGTCACCTTCGTCTACACCTTCGAGATGAAGGGCACGGCCGGGGCCGGCGGGCAGGCGACGGGGACCAAGATGCAGCAGGTCGCCGTCACCTACGACGCGGCCGCCTACGACCAGGAGGACAAGGACGGCGCCCCTCACCACCCGGAGAAGCTGAAGATAGTGACGAGCGAGGAGGCCGGCGAGGGTGCGGGCATCTCGCTCGGCGCCGGGGCGAACGCCGGACCGGTCACGATCGACATCGGCGGTGGCGGCGGGGAGATGGAATCGACGCTCCACACCGAGATAGCCGAGGCGGTCCTCGGCAGCGACGAGGAGAGCAAACTCGTCGAGGACTGGCTGCGCGGGAACGGTGACTTCCCCGCCGAGGGCCAGCTCCCCTCACCGTCCTCCGCGGCCGAACCGCTCGGCGACGACGCCACCGCCATCGACCGGCTGCTGCACGACAAGGCCCAGCTCCAGCGCCTCGACTACAAGGTCAACACGGACTGGTGGAACGCCTCGCTCGGCATCGGCTTCGGAGTCTCCGCCGGGCAGTTCGAACTCGGCTTCAAGCTCTTCGGCATCGACATCACCCACGAGCACCGGGAGCAGACCATCACCGGCAACCCGACCTACGCGAGCGGTCCGCGCAGTGGCGGAGCCCGCCCGTGGGTGGAATTCACCAACTGCACCAAGACCACGCCCATCCCCGCCTGACGCCGGCCGGTCCGGCCGTACCCCGCGGGTCAGTGGCGTGCCACGCCCGCCGGTGTACGGTCACCGGCGGCGCGTGGCACTCCGGCACCGCCGTGCTCGCGGGCCCGGCGCTCCTTGCGGTCCTGGCGGCGCCGTACGACCACCAGCAGCACGCAGAACGCGGTCCACAGCACGCTCTGGACCAGCCACTGGGCCACCGGGAGGCCGGGGCGGATCAGTTCGGTCGCTCCGGCGAGCAGCAGGAAGATGAGCAGCGCCTGGGCCGGCACACTCCGGTCGAGCCATTTCTTCAAGCCGTGCATGGTGTCGAACTCCCTTCGACAGCGGGCCTGTTGTCTCCCTTCGGATACCCCGGGGCCGATCGGGTATGGCCGGACATCGCCGCCGAAGACGTGGATGTACGGATGAACGGGGCATCGCCGCAGGCAGCGGCTTTGCCCCGGCGGCAGTCACGGGGCTCTCAGCCGCCCGTCAGACGGTTCTCAGGCGGTCGTCAGGTGGCCCGGATGAATTCCCTCAGGGCCCAGGAGAGTTGCTCCGGCTGGTCCTCGGCGATCAGCGTGCGGCTGTCCTCGATCTCCAGCAGCCTTCCCCGCGGCAGCAGTTCGGCCAGTCGCCGCCCGTGCTCGCGCGGCATCATCAGATCCTCCGTCGCCCACACCACCAACGCCGGTTTGTCGAACCTCCGCATCCCGGGCACCGCTTCGAGCAGTTCCGTCTTCCGTACGCCGAGGTTGTAGCGGCGGAAGTCACGCCTGATCGCCTTGTCGGTGAGCAGCGGGCGCAGCCACCCGTCGACGATCCGGTCGGGTACGGGCCGCTTGGTGAGGGCGCCGATGCCGACCGGGAGCCGGCGCAGCGGCTTGAGCGCGAGCGACCGGGAGAGCAGGGAGATGGCGCCCGGCACCTTGGCGGCGAGCTGGATCAGCTTTCCGGGCAGGCCGGGCGGGTAGTTGTCGAAGGCTTCGCAGGAGATGAGGACGAGCCGGGCCAGCCGTTCGGGGTGGCGGCCCACCACCGTCTGGGCCCGGCCGCAGTCGCTCTCGACGAGAGTCACCTCCCGCAGATCGAGCCGGTCGAGGAGCTCCACGATGAGATCGGTGACCGCGTCGGGATCGAGGCGGACCTCGGGGCGCATGGGCGTCCGGTGTGATCCGTACGGCAGGTTCGGCGCGATGCAGCGGTGGTCCCTGCCCAGGTCGGCGACGACCTTGCGCCAGACGGTCGCGTCGTGGACCAGCCCGTGCAGCAGGACGACGACGGGTCCGGCGCCCCCGGTGTCCTGGTAGTCGATGGTCCCCGCGGTCAGGTCGATCTCCGGCATGACAGCTCCTCAGGTCATGGCGAGGTTAAGGGTTGTCCCGTCCTCCCCGGTGGATCAGCGCGCTCCGTACGCCCGCCAGGTACGACGGGACGGCCCTGAGCCCTCCGCGACCCGCTGTTCCGCCGACCGGGCCGGACCCGGCCGGGCTTCCCGGGCGACGGGCGCGGCGCGGCGCGGCGCTCAGGGCAGTACGGCGATCCCGTCGAGTTCGACCAGGGCCTGTTCGTCCCAGAGCCTGACGACCCCGATCACGGCCATGGCGGGGTAGTCCCGGCCCGCCAGCCGTCGCCAGACACGGCCGATTTCACCGGCGTGGGCACGGTAGGCGGCGACATCGGTGGCGTAGACCGTCACCCGGGCGAGGTCGCCGGGGGCGCCGCCGGCCGCCGCGAGGGCGGTCAGGAGATTGCCGAGCGCGGTCTCGAACTGCTCGGGAAGGGTCACGCCGACGACCTCGCCGTCCCGGTCGAGCGCGGTCTGTCCGGCCAGCAGGACCAGCCGGCCGCCGGCCGCGGTGACGGCGTGCGAGAAGCCGGTGGCCGGGGAGAGTCCGGCCGGATTGATCCGCTCCAGGCTCATGCGTACAGCTCCTTGGCGATGATCGTGCGCTGGACCTCGGTGGCGCCCTCGTAGATCCGGGGCGCGCGGACCTCGCGGTAGAGGTGCTCCAGCAGATGGCCGCGCTGGAGGGCGCGCGCTCCGTGCAGTTGGACGGCCGCGTCGACGACGTACTGCGCGGTCTCGGTGGCGAAAAGCTTCGCCATGGCGGAGCGGCGCGGCACGTCCGCCCCGCCCGCGTCGTACGCCGAGGCGGCCGCGTACACCAGCAGCCGGGCCGCCTCGGTGCGGGTCGCCATCTCCGCGACCTGGTGCGCGACCGACTGGAGGTCCTTGAGGGGGCCGCCGAACGCGGTGCGGCCCGCCGTGTGCGCCAGGGTCGCGTCCAGCGCGGCCCGCGCCATGCCGACGGCGAAGGCGCCGACGCTGGGACGGAAGAGATTCAGGGTGTTCATGGCGACGCGGAACCCGCCACCCACCTCGCCGAGAACGTCGTCCCTGGTCACCGGTACGCCGTCGAAGACGAGGGAGCCGATGGGGTGCGGCGAGAGCATCTCGATCGGGGAGCCGGTCAGTCCCGGGCGGTCGGCGGGGACGAGGAAAGCGGTGATCCCACGGGGCCCCGCGTCCTCACCCGTGCGGGCGAAGACGGTGTAGAAGTCGGCCTCGGGGGCGTTGGAGATCCAGCGCTTCTCGCCGCTCAGTCGCCAGCCGTCGGCGCCACCGCCGCTGCCACCGTCGGCGCCGCTGCCGCTGCCACCGCCGCTGCCGCTGCCACCGCCGCTGCCGCTGCCACCGCCGCTGCCGCTGCCACCGCCGCTGCCGCTGCCACCGCCGCTGCCGCTGCCACCGCCGCTGCTGCTGCCACCGCTGCTGCTGCCACCGGTGCCGCGACCGGCGCTGTCGCCGCCGTACGGTACGGCCCGCAGGGCGAGCGCCGCCGCGTCCGATCCGGCGCCCGGCTCGCTCAGCGCGAAGGCGGCCACGGCACGCCCCGCGCTCACCTCCGGCAGCCAGCGCCCGCGCTGCCGTGCCGTGCCGGCCTGGACGACGGGGCAGGCACCCAGGCCCTGGAGCGCGAGCGCGGTCTCGGCCTCCGTACAGCCATGGGCGAGGGATTCGCGCAGCAGGCACAGATCCAGCGCGCCTGATCCGAACAGCCGCTTCAGCAGGCCGAGTTCCCCGAGGGCGGCGATCAGGGGGCGGTTCAGCCGGCCGGGCTCGCCCTTCTCGGCGATCGGACGCAGTTGCCGTAGGGCGAGGGAGCGCAGCTCGGCGCACCAGTCGGTCTGTACCGGATCGAGCGAGAATACGGGCATCCGAGCCCCCACTTCCAGCGCGTCTATCGCGGACCGTTGACTGTCGTCATCTTCACGATACGCTCGATGGGCGACGCCACCACGACAGGGGGGCGAACCATGGAGCTGACACCCTCGGCCCACAGAGACACCTTTCCGCGCGACCATCTCCCGCCCGGTGAGCAGTGGCCGCGACTCCTGCTCGAACCACCGGACTCACCTGCCTCACCCGCCTCGCCCGGCTCACCCGCCCCGTCCGTCCCGCCCGGTCCCCGCTATCCCGGCCGCCTCAACTGCGCGGCGGAGCTGCTGGACCGTACGGTCGAGCGGTTCGGCGCCGGCCGGCCCGCCTTCCGTACCCCGGCGGGAGAGGTCTGGACGTACGGGGACCTTCGCGCGCGCGTCGACCGGATCGCGCATGTCCTCACCTCCGGCCTCGGCGTGGTGCCGGGGAACCGGGTGCTGCTGCGGGGACCCACCACCCCGTGGCTCGTGGCCTGCTGGCTGGCGGTGCTCAAGGCGGGCGGCGTGGCCGTGACGGTTCTCGCCCAGCAGCGCTCACAGGAACTGGCCACGATGTGCGCGATCGCGCGGGTCGGCCACGCCCTGTGCGACATCCGCTCGGTGGACGATCTCGTCAGGGCCGAGGTGCCCGGGCTGCGGATCACGACGTACGGCGGGGACGGCCCCGACGATCTGCTGCGGCTCACGGAGGGCGGACCGGAGTCGTACGCGCCGGTCGACACGGCGGCGGACGATGTGGCGCTGATCGCCTTCACCTCGGGGACCACGGGCCGGCCCAAGGGGTGCATGCACTTCCACCGCGATGTGCTGGCCGTGGCCGACACGTTCTCGCGCGAGGTGCTGCGCCCCGAGCCGGGCGACCTCTTCACGGGCAGCCCGCCGCTCGGCTTCACCTTCGGCCTCGGCGGACTGGTGATCTTCCCGATGCGGGCGGGGGCGTCCGCGCTCCTGCTCGAACAGGCCGACCCCAAGCGGCTGTTGGTCGCGATAACGGAGCACCGTGTGTCGGTCCTGTTCACGGCGCCGACCGCCTATCGGGTGATGCTGGAGGAGCTGACCGGGGCGGACGGACGGGCCGAGCCCGCCCCGTACGACCTCGCCTCCCTGCGGCGCTGTGTCTCGGCGGGCGAGAATCTCCCCGCCGCCACCTGGCACGCCTGGCAGCGGCGGACCGGGCTGCGCATCATCAACGGCATCGGTGCGACCGAGCTGCTGCACATCTTCCTCTCCGCCTCCGACGACGCGATCAGGCCGGGAACGACCGGGGTCCCGGTGCCGGGATGGCAGGCGCGCGTGGTGGACCGTTCGGGCACGCCGGTGCCGGACGGGGAACCCGGACTGCTGGCGGTGCGCGGCCCGGTCGGCTGCCGGTATCTGGCGGATCCGCGCCAGCGGGAGTACGTGCGGGACGGCTGGAATCTGACCGGCGACACCTATGTACGGGAGCCGGACGGCTACTTCCGCTATGTCGCACGGGCGGACGACATGATCATCTCGGCCGGTTACAACATCCCGGGCCCCCAGGTCGAGGAGGTCCTCGGGGCTCATCCCGATGTGGCGGAGGCGGCGGTGGTCGGCCGTCCCGACGAGCTGCGCGGCCAGATCGTCGCCGCGTACGTCGTCCTGCGGGACGGGGTCGAGCGCGGCGAGGAGACGGCGCGGGCGCTGCGGGACTTCGTCAGGACGCGGCTGGTGCCGTACAAGTGCCCGCGCGCGATCGTGTTCCTGGACACCCTGCCCCGCACCCCGACGGGCAAGCTCCAGCGCTACCGGCTGCGCGAACCGGGCCCGGCCCGGGGGGAGTGGGGCCCGGCTTGGAGGGATCCGGAGACGGTCCGGAGGGACCCGGACACGGCCTAGAGTGATCGCGTGGCTGAGCAGTACACCCCCCGTTCCCTGATCGTCACCCTGTACGGCGCGTACGGCCGGACACCGGACGAATCCCCGCTTCCCGTGGCCGGACTGATCCGGCTGCTGGGGGCTCTCGGTGTGGACGCGCCCTCCGTGCGGTCGTCGGTCTCCCGGCTGAAGCGGCGCGGCCTGCTCGTCCCGGAGCGTACGGCGGACGGCGCGGCCGGTTACGCGCTGTCGGCCGAGGCCCGTCAGGTGCTCGACGACGGTGACCGCCGGATCTACGCCCGCCCCTCGCCCCGGCTCTCCGACGGCTGGGTGCTGGCGGTGTTCTCGGTCCCGGAGGCCGAGCGTCACAAGCGCCATCTGCTGCGCTCCCGGCTGGGCCGGCTCGGCTTCGGGACGGCGGCGCCCGGTGTCTGGATCGCGCCGGGACGGCTGTACGAGGAGACGCGCCACACCCTGCGCAGGCTGCGGCTCGATCCGTACGTCGACCTGTTCACCGGACAGCACCTGGGCTTCGAGCCGACGGCGGAGGCCGCTGCCCGCTGGTGGGACCTGACCGCGATCGCCGAACAGCACGAGGGGTTCCTGAGCCTGCACGAGCCGGTGCTGCGCGCCTGGGAGAGCCGGGAAGAGGCGGGAGGGGACGGCGCGCCGGAGGAGGGCGCGCCGGAGGACGCCTACCGCGACTATCTGCTCGCGCTGGACTCGTGGCGGCGGCTCCCGTACGCCGACCCGGGCCTGCCCGCCGAGCTGCTGCCCGAGGGGTGGCCCGGGGACCGGTCCGCCGAGGTCTTCTTCCGGCTGCACGCCCGGCTGCGGGACGCGGGCGGGGCGTTCGTACGGGCTCCGCTCAGCGCAGCGTGAGCCGCGGCTTGGGACCGTCCGCCCGGCCGGAGGGGGGCCGGCGGCTGCCCGCGCGGTACGGAGGCGGCCACGGCGCGGCCGGTCCCTCGTACCCCTGGTCGGCGGCGGCGTGCAGCGTCCAGTTCGGGTCGTGGAGGTGGGGGCGGCCCAGGGCGCACAGGTCGGCCCGGCCCGCCAGCAGCAGCGAATTGACGTCGTCCCAGGAGGAGATGGCGCCGACGGCGATGACCGGGACGGACAGGGTGTTGCGGATCCGGTCCGCGAACGGCGTCTGGTAGGACCGGCCGAACTCGGGCCGCTCGTCCGGGACGACCTGGCCCGTCGACACGTCGATCGCGTCGGCGCCGTGCGCGGCGAAGGCGCGGGCGATCTCGACGCCCTCCTCGGCCGACGTGCCGCCCGGCGCCCAGTCGGTGGCGGAGATACGGACCGTCATGGGCCGGTCGTCCGGCCAGTCGGCGCGGATGGCGTCGAAGACTTCGAGGGGGTAGCGCAGCCGCCCATCGAGCGAGCCGCCGTACGCGTCGGTCCGCCGGTTGGTGAGCGGCGAGAGGAAACCGGAGAGCAGGTAGCCGTGGGCGCAGTGGAGTTCCAGCAGGTCGAAACCGCTGCGCTGGGCCCGGCGGGCGGCGGCGGTGAACTGCTCCCGTATAGAGACCAGTTGATGGCGTCCGAGCTGGTGCGGGCGCTGGCTGACGCCCGGCAGGTACGGCAGTGGCGAGGCGGCGGCGAGCGGCCAGTTGCCGGCGGGCAGCGGCTCGTCCCTGCCTTCCCACATGACCCGGGTGGAGCCCTTGCGGCCGGAGTGCCCGAGCTGCACGCCGATGGCCGTACCCGGCGCGTGCGTGTGGACGAAGTCGGTGACACGGCGCCAGCCGTCGCCCTGTTCGCGGGTGTAGAGACCGGTGCAGCCCGGGGTGATGCGGCCCTCGGCGCTGACGCAGACCATCTCCGTCATGACCAGGCCCGCGCCGCCCAGGGCGCGCGCCCCGAGGTGGACGAGATGGAAGGCACCGGGGACACCGTCCACGGCCGTGTACATGTCCATCGGGGAGACGACGACGCGATTGCGCAGGGTGAGGCCGCCCAGCCGGAAAGGCGTGAACATCGGGGGCGTGCCGGGCGGGCAGCCGAAGTCGCCCTCCACCGCGTGGGTGAAGCCGGGGTCACGCAGCCGCAGATTGTCGTGGGTGACCCGGCGGCTGCGGGTGAGCAGGCCGAAGGCGAACTGGCGGGGCGGCTGACCGACGTACGTGGCCAGCTCCTCGAACCAGCGCAGGCTGGCGGCGGCCGCGCGCTGGGTCGACTCGACGACCGGGCGGCGCTCGCTCTCGTACGCGGCGAGGGCGGCCGGCAGGTCCGGCTGCTCCTCGATATGGGCCGCGAGCGCGAGGGCGTCCTCGACGGCGAGCTTGGTTCCGGAGCCGATGGAGAAGTGCGCGGTGTGGGCGGCGTCCCCGATGAGCACCGTACGGCCATGGCTCCACCGGTCGTTGACGACCGTGCGGAAGGCCGTCCAGGACGAGGCGTTCGAGCGCAGCGGGCGTCCGCCGAGCGCCTCCGCGAAGATCTTGGCGCACCGCTCGGCGGACCGGCGCGTGTCGAGGTCCGCGAAACCGGCGGAGCGCCACACCTCTTCGCGCATCTCGACGATGACGGTGCTGCGCGCCGGGGCGTAGGGGTAGCCGTGGAGCTGCATCACCCCGTGGTCGGTCTCGGCGATCTCGAACCGGAACGCGTCGAGGGCGAAGTCGGCGGCGAGCCAGATGTAGCGGCAGCGGTGGGTGGTGACGGTGGGGTGGAAGACCTCGGGACGGGCGTCGCGGGTGAGGCTGCCTGCCCCGTCGGCGGCGATCACCAGGTCGTGCGCGGCGGCGAGTTCGGCGGCCGGCGGGGCCTCGGTGCGCGGGCGGAGCCGTACGCCCAGGGCGGCGCAGCGCTCGTACAGGATCTCCAGGAGCCTGCGCCGGCCGAGCGCGGCGAAGCCGTGGCCTCCGGAGGTGAGGGTCCGGCCCCGGTGGACGATGTCGATGGCGTCCCAGCGGACACACTCCCGCTGGAGCGCGCGGTGGACTTCGGGATCGGCGTGCTCGATACCGCCGAGGGTCTCGTCGGAGAGGACGACGCCGAAGCCGAAGGTGTCCTCGGGGGCGCCCCGTTCCCAGACGGTGACCTCGCGGGCCGGGTCGAGCCGCTTGAGCAGGACCGCCGCGTACAGCCCGCCGGGGCCGCCGCCGATGACCGCGACGCGCAGGGCGCCGGGCATGGCTAGCGCCCCCGCCATGCCGGGGGCCGCTTCGCGGTGAAGGCGGCGTGGAACTCGGCGTAGTCCTCGCCGTGCATCAGCAGGGCCTGGGTGGCGGCGTCCAGCTCGACGGCGGCGGCGAGCGGCATGTCCAGCTCGGCGGTGAGCAGGGCCTTGGTCTGAGCCAGGGCCAGGGCCGGGCCTTCGGCGAGCCGGCGGGCGAGCGCGGCGGCGCGGGCGCCCGCGTGGCCCTCTTCGGCGAGCTCGCTGAGGAGTCCGATCCGCTCCGCCTCGGCCGCGCGCACCGGCTCGCCGAGCATCAGCAGCCGGGTCGCGTGCCCGAGCCCGACGACGCGGGGCAGCAGATAGGCCGCCCCCATGTCGCCGCCGGACAGGCCGACCCGGGTGAAGAGGAAGGCGAAGCGCGCGGAGGGATCGGCGATCCGGAAGTCGGCGGCGAGCGCGAGGACGGCACCGGCGCCGGCGGCGACCCCGTGCACGGCGGCGATCACCGGGAAGGGACACTCGCGGATCGCGCGGACCACCTGCCCGGTCATCCGGTTGAAGTCGAGGAGCTGGGCGGTGTCCATCGCGAGGGTGGCGCCGATGATCTCGTCGACATCGCCGCCCGAGCAGAAGCCCCGGCCCTCGCCGGCCAGTACCAGGGCGCGCACGGAACGCTCCCGGGACAGCTCGGCGAGCAGATCACGCAGGTCGGCGTAGGCCCCGAAGGTGAGCGCGCCCAGCTTCTCGGGGCGGGCGAGGGTGACGGTCGCGACGCCGTTGTCCCGCGTCAGCCGTAGGTGGCGCCACCGCGCGGTCCGGGGCGCGGAGCCGGAAAAGGGACTCATCGGTGCGGCCTCCTTCAGCGGATGCTGCGTGCCGTTCGCCCGGGGCCGTGCTGCTCAGCCCCTCCCCGAAACGGTATCACTCATGCGTGACTGTCGTCACGAGCACGCGATACATCGGCCGAAGGTCCTGTCCGACATGTGGCAGAGGTCCCATATCCGGCGGGCGGCCGCCCCTTGTTTACGCATGTGCTCTCCGTAAAGTTGAAGTCAGTACCTTCTGGGCCACCCGGCCTCTTGCCCCTCGATCGGACTGACCGCCGTGCCCGAACTCTCAGGCTCCACCTCCTGGCGCGTCGCCCTGCCGCACAGCGCGGAAGCGGTGCCGCTCGCACGCGCCCTGGTGCGCAGGGCGTGCGTCGACCTGCACGAGACGACGGACACCGACACGGCGGAACTGCTCACGGCGGAGCTGGTCGCCAACGCCGTGAAGCACACGGAGGGGAACGCGCCCATCCTCCTGGTCGTGGAGGCGCTGCCGACCGGCTGCCAGGTCGAGGTGCACGACCTGGACCCGGCTCCGCCGGGCGGCCTCACTCTCCCGGGGCCGGGGATCATGCCGGATCCGTGGCAGGAACACGGGCGGGGGCTGCTGCTGATCCGTACGCTCAGCACGGCCTACGGCCACCGGGCCACGGAACAGGGCAAGGCGGTCTGGTTCACGCTGCACTGACCGGGCGGCACACGTGCGCCGCCGCCGGTCGCGCGTAACGGCCCGTGGCTCATGACCGGCGGCGGCTCATGACCGGCCCGCGCATGACCGCCGACGGCTCATGACCGGCCCGCGCACGACCGACCCGCGCATGACTATTCGGCGGCGGAGTCCGCGGCGAGCGTGGCCACCAGCACGGCCTTGATGGTGTGCAGCCGGTTCTCGGCCTCGTCGAAGACGACCGAGTGCGCCGACTCGAAGACCTCGTCGGTCACTTCCAGCTCGGTCAGCCCATGGCGCTCGTGGATCGCGCGGCCCACCGCGGTGCCCAGGTCATGGAAGGCCGGAAGGCAGTGCAGGAACTTCACGCCGGGATTGCCGGTCGCGCGCAGCACGTCCATGGTCACGGCGTACGGGCCGAGAGCCGCGATGCGCTCGTCCCAGATGTCCTGCGGCTCCCCCATCGACACCCACACGTCGGTCGCGACGAAATCCGCGCCGGCGACGCCTTCGGCGATGCTCTCGGTGAGGGTGAGCCGGGCCCCGCTCGCCTCGGCCGCCTTCCGGGCCAGGGTGAGGATCTCGTCCGCCGGCCAGTAGGCGCGCGGCGCGACGATCCGTACGTCCATGCCGAGCAGGGCGCCGGTGACCAGGTACGAGTTGCCCATGTTGTAGCGGGCGTCCCCCAGATAGGCGAAGGCGATCTCGGTCAGCGGCCGGTCGCAGTGCTCGGTCATGGTGAGCACGTCCGCGAGCATCTGGGTGGGGTGCCACTCGTCCGTCAGACCGTTGAAGACGGGGACGCCGGCGGACGCGGCCAGCTCCTCGACGGTGCTCTGGGTGTCCCCGCGGAACTCGATGCCGTCGAACATCCGGCCGAGGACGCGGGCGGTGTCCTTCGCCGACTCCTTCTTCCCGATGTGCGAGGACGCCGGGTCGATGTACGTCGTGTGCGCGCCCTGGTCCGCCGCCGCCACCTCGAAGGCGCAGCGCGTGCGGGTCGAGGACTTCTCGAAGATCAGCGCGATGTTCCTGCCCCGCAGCCGCTGGATCTCGGTGCCCGCCTTCTTCGCGGCCTTGAGCTCGGCGGCCAGGTCGATCAGGCCACGGAACTCCTCGGCCGTGAAGTCCAGCTCCTTGAGGAAGTGGCGGCCTGCGAGGTGTATCGCCATGGGACTGCTCCTGGGGCGCGAGAGAGGGTGACGCGTACCGTTGACTCCGGAACTCTATACGATGCTCCGTATTGATATACAGAGCTGACGGCTCTCCTTCTCCCCTCCGCTCCGGCCTCACCCCCACCCGCGCGCCCGCTACACCGCCTCCCGCTCGATCGGGCAGCTCATACAGCGCGGGCCGCCGCGCCCCCGGCCCAGCTCGCTGCCGAGGGTCTCGATCACCTCGATGCCCTGCTCGCGCAGATGCCGGTTGGTGGTGACGTTGCGCTCGTAGGCGACGACGACGCCCGGTTCGACGGCGAGCACGTTGCAGCCGTCGTCCCACTGCTCCCGCGCCGCCGAGTGGACATCCTGGACAGCCGTCAGCACGCGGATCCGGGGCAGGCCCAGGGCCGCCGCGATCGCCCGGTGCATATGCTCCGGCGGGTGGTCGGTGACCTTGAGTTCGCTGCCCCCGCCGCCCGGTTCGATGGTGTACGAGCGGAGCATGCCGAGCCCCCCGTACTGCGTGAAGGTGTCGCCGTCAACCATCGTCATCACGGTGTCGAGGTGCATGAACGCCCGGCGCTTCGGCATGTCGAGCGCCACGATCGTGGTGGCCGAGCCGGCCTCGAAGAGCCCACGGGCCAGCATCTCGACGGCCTGCGGAGTGGTGCGCTCGCTCATCCCGATCAGGACGGCCCCCTGGCCGATGACGAGGACGTCGCCGCCCTCGATGGTGGAGGGATAGTCGTCCTGCCCCTCCGACCAGTGGTGGAAGGCCCCCGCCTGCGGCCCGGTGAAAAGCGGATGGTGCTTGTAGATCGCCTCGAAGTGCACCGTCTCGCGCTGCCTGGCCGGCCAGCGCATGGCGTTGATGGACACCCCGTCGTAGATCCAGGCCGAGGTGTCCCGGGTGAAGAGATGGTTGGGCAGCGGGTCGAGCAGGAAGTCGTCCGGCTCCA
This sequence comes from Streptomyces sp. NPDC051569, assembly GCF_044454085.1. NCBI lineage: Bacteria > Bacillati > Actinomycetota > Actinomycetes > Kitasatosporales > Streptomycetaceae > Streptomyces > Streptomyces sp. NPDC051569. The sequence continues at coordinate 52,959 of NZ_JBITDJ010000003.1, read as the reverse complement.
TCACATGGAACCGGACCGAGGTCGGTTCCGCGTGGCGCTCCAGGAACTCCCGCTTGGTCATCCCCCCGACCAGCGCCTCGACCAGCTCGGCGGTCGGCAGCTTGTCGAAGACCGCCCGGAGATGGTCGGTGGCGAGCGGCCCGTACTCCTTCTCGTCGAAGACCCGGTCCAGGACGAGCTGTCGCGCCGCCGGGAGCTCCAGCGACTCGCGCAGCAGATCGCCGAAGAGATGCACCCGCACCCCCCGGCCGCGTAGCACCTCGGCGAAGGCGTCGTGCTCCTCCTGGGCGCGGCGCACCCACAGCACGTCGTCGAAGAGCAACGTGTCCTTGTTGCCGGGGGTGAGCCGCCTCAGCTCCAGATCAGGCCGGTGCAGTATGACGCGGCGCAGCCGCCCGGTCTCGGAATCGACATGGAATCCCATGCCCCCATCCTCACCGCGCGGAGCACGGTTCACTCGGCGAATCGCACGCGGTGAGGATGAGCACACTCGGGGAGCCGGCCGGACCGGGCGATCTCAGGTCGGGTCGCGTCGGGACCGTTCGTCGGGACCGTTCGTCAGAGCCGGGGGTCGACCGGTTCCGACTCCAGGGCCAGGACCGCGAAGACCGCTTCGTGGACCCGCCACAGCGGCTCGCCGTCCGCCAGCCGGTCCAGGGCCTCCAGGCCGAGGGCGTACTCCCGCAGCGCCAGGGACCTCTTGTGGCCCAGGAAGCGGTTGCGCAGCCGCTGGAGGTTCTCCGGCCGGGTGTACTCGGGTCCGTAGATGATCCGCAGATACTCCCGCCCCCGCACCTTGACACCTGGCTGTACGAGCCTGCCCTTCTCGTCCCGTACGAGTGCCTGGAGCGGCTTGACGACCATGCCCTCACCGCCCCTTTCCGTCATCTCCGACCACCAGTCGACCCCGCTGCGGACCGACGTCTCGTCGCCCGTGTCGACGATCAGCCGCCGGGTGACCTGGAGCAGACCGGTCGGGTCGTGCTCGACCAGCCGGTCCAGCCAGGCCAGCTGCTGGTCGTGCGGGACACCGGCGAGAGAACGCCCCCGGGCCGCCAGCAGCTGGAAGGGCGCGAGGCGCACCCCGTCCAGGCCGTCCGTGGGCCAGCAGTAACGCCGGTACGCCTCCGTGAACGCGGCCGCGTCGGTGGCGCGTTCACGCTGGCCGGCCAGGAGGGCTCCGACCTCGACACCCCGGGACACGGCTGCTTCGAGTGCTTTCGTGACAGCGGGGAGAACGGCACCGGCGGCGGCCCCCACCGCCGCGTACTGGGTACGCAGCAGTCCGGTGGCCTTGAGCGACCAGGGCATCAGCTCCGCGTCCAGCAGCAGCCAGTCCGTGTCGAGTTCCCGCCAGAGCCCGGCGGCGGTGACCGCCGTGCGCAGCCGGTCCAGGATCTCCTCGGTGACCTGGTCGTCATCGAAGAAGGGCCGACCGGTACGGGTGTGCAGCGCGCCGGTCGGTCCGTCCACGCCGAAGCGCTCCCGTGCGGCGGCCGCGTCCCGGCAGACCAGCGCCACCGCGCGCGAGCCCATGTGCTTCTCCTCGCACACGACCCGCGCGACGCCGTCGGCGCGGTAATGGGCGAAGGCCTCGGCGGGGTGCTCCAGGTAGCCCGGCACGGTGGAGGTCGCGGTGGGCGCCATGGTGGGCGGGAGATAGGCGAGCAGCCGGGGGTCGATCGCGAAGCGGCTCATGACCTCCAGCGCCGCCGCGGCGTTCTCCTCGCGCACCGCGAGCCGTGCCATGTGGCGGGTCTCCACGATCCGCTTGCCCCGTACGTCGTCGAGGTCCAGCGGACGGCCCTCCCTGCCCCCGGGTGCCTCGGTGGCCAGCGGCCTGGCCGGCTCGTACCAGACCCGCTCGGCCGGTACGTCGACCAGCTCGCGCTCGGGCCAGCGCAGCGCGGTCATCTTGCCGCCGAAGACCGCTCCGGTGTCCAGGCAGATGGTGTTGTTGATCCAGGAGGTGTTCGGCACCGGTGTGTGGCCGTACACGACGGCTGCCCGGCCCCGGTACTCCTCGGCCCACGGGTAGCGCACGGGGAGACCGAACTCATCCGTCTCCCCGGTCGTGTCGCCGTACAGGGCGTGCGAACGGACCCGGCCGGACGTGCGGCCGTGGTACTTCTCGGGCAGGCCGGCGTGGCAGACCACCAGCTTGCCGCCGTCCAGGACGTAGTGGCTGACCAGGCCGTCGATGAATTCCCGCACCTGCTCGCGGAACGCGTCGTCCTCCTTCTCCAGCTGCTCGACGGTCTCGGCGAGCCCGTGCGTGTGCCGCACGTTCTTGCCCTTGAACCAGCGGCCGAGCTTGTTCTCGTGGTTCCCCGGGACGCACAGGGCGGTACCGGCCGCGACCATGCCCATGACGCGGCGGAGCACGCCGGGGCTGTCCGGCCCCCGGTCGACCAGGTCGCCGACGAAGACGGCGGTACGCCCTTCGGGGTGGACGCCATCGGCATAACCGAGCGCGCTGAGCAGGGTCTCCAGTTCGGAGCGGCAGCCGTGGATGTCGCCGATGATGTCGAACGGGCCGGTGAGGTGGGTGAGGTCGTTGTAGCGCCGCTCCCGCACGACCTCGGCGTCCGCCACCTCGTCCTCGCCGCGCAGGATGTGCACCTTGCGGAAGCCCTCGCGCTCCAGCCCGCGCAGCGAACGGCGCAGCTCGGCGCGGTGGCGCTTGATGACGTGGCGGGGCATCCCGGCCCGGCCGGGGCGGCCGGCGTTACGCGCGGAGCACACCTCTTCCGGCAGGTCGAGGACGATCGCCACGGGCAGGACATCGTGCTCGCGAGCGATCCGCACCAGCTGTGCACGGCTCTCGCGCTGCACGTTGGTGGCGTCCACGACGGTGAGCCGGCCGGCCGCGAGCCGCTTGCCCGCGATGTGGTGGAGCACGTCGAAGGCGTCGCGGCTGGCGCTCTGGTCGTTCTCGTCGTCGGCGACCAGGCCCCGGCAGAAGTCCGAGGAGATGACCTCGGTGGGCTTGAAGTGGCTCCTGGCGAAGGTGGACTTGCCCGAGCCGGTGGCTCCGATCAGCACCACGAGGGAGAGATCGGGCACCGGGAGGACGCGCCGGGCGCCCGCGGTGGCGGTGGTGGCGTCCGTGGTGCTGGTTCCGTCGTTGCCGGTCATACGGTCTTCCCCTCCTCCGTGATGTCGTGCGTCGCGGTGCCGTGCGTCGCGGTGCCGTGCGTCGCGGTTTCCTGCTTCGCGGTTTCCTGCTTCGCGGTGTCCTGCTTCGCGTCGCTCTCGTCCCGCGTGGTGAAGACGGCCATCTGGGTGGGCGGCCCCACTTCGGGGTCATCCGGTCCCACCGGTACGTACGTCACCCCGTAGCCGTGCCGCCGGCCGACCTCGTCCGCCCAGCCGTGGAACTCCTCGCGCGTCCACTCGAAGCGGTGGTCGCCGTGGCGCGTGTGACCAACGGGCAGCGTGTCCCAACGCACGTTGTACTCGACATTCGGCGTGGTCACGATCACCGTGCGCGGCCGCGCGGATCCGAACACCGCGTACTCCAGGGCGGGCAGCCGCGGCGGATCGAGGTGTTCGACGACCTCGCTCAGTACGGCGGCGTCGTACCCCTTGAGCCGCTTGTCGGTGTACGTGAGCGAACCCTGCGTCAGCGTGACGCGGGCGGCCTGCCGCTCGCTCATCCGGTCCAGCCCCAGCCGGCGCGAGGCGATGGTGAGTGCCCGGACCGACACATCCAGGCCCACGATGCCGGTGAAGCGCGGGTCCTTCAGCAGCGCCCGTACCAGCTGCCCCTGTCCGCAGCCCAGGTCGAGCACCGTGCTCGCGCCCGCGTCCCGCAGGGCCGTCATGATCGCCTCGCGCCGCAGGTCGGCGAGCGACGGCTCATTCGCCACGCTTTCCGCGCCCTCTTCGGCCGCGGGTCCGTCCGGCCCGGCGGTGACCTCGTCCACCGCGTTGTCGATCGCCTCGACCCCGATGTCGTCCGCCTCGGCGAGCCGTACCAGCTCAAGGCGTTCCATGGCCTGGCGGGTCAGGCTCCAGCGACGGGCCAGATAGCGGCTGGTGATCAGCTTCTGTTCCGGATGCTCGGCCAGCCAGCCATCACCCGCCCGCAGGAGCTTGTCCACCTCGTCGGGTGCCACCCAGTAGTGCTTGGCGTCGTCGAGTACGGGCAGCAGGACGTACAGCTGGCGCAGCGCGTCGGCGAGCCGCAGTTCGCCCTCCAGGACGAGCCGCACGTAACGCGAGTCGCCCCACTGCGGGAACGTCTCGTCCAGCGCCACCGGTTCCGCGTCCACCGTTGTCCAGCCCAGCGGACCGAAGAGCTGGTGGACCAGCTCGGCGCCGCCGCGCGCGGGCACGGCGGGCAGCTCGATCCGCAACGGCAGGGGGGCGGCGGCGCGCTCGGGGCGTGCGGCGCAGACGCCGCGCAGCGCGCTCTTGAAGACCGTGCTCAGCGCGACCGCGAGGAGCGAGGAGGCCGCGTACGGACGGTCGTTGACGTACTGCGCGAGCGCCACGTCCGGGGCGGAGCCCCGGCCTCGGCCCTTGCCCTTGCCCTTGCGCACCAGGGCGACCGGATCGACCTCCAGCAGCAACGCGGCCGTGCAGCGCTCGGCGGACGCCTCGGGGTAGAGCACATGGGCGGTGCCATGCGAGGTGGAGAACATCTGCGCCCGGTCGGGATGCTTGTGCAGCAGGAATCCGAGGTCGGTGGCGGGACGTTCCGGAGTGCCGGTCGTACTGATCGTCAGGAACACACGGCCGAGTATCGCCCGTCAGATCCGCTGCTACCAGCGCTTTTCGTCGGGCCCGTCGGCTGTCAGGGCGCTGAGCGCGGCGATGCCGGCGGGCCCGACCCGGCAGCATCCGCCGACCAGCCGCGCCCCTCCGGCGGCCCAGGCGCGCACCCTGGCCGGATCGAAGGTGGGCTCTCCGCGCCAGCCCCGGGCGGCCGCGTCCCACCGCTCGCCGCTGTTCGGGTACACGACGACCGGTTTGCCCGTCACCGCCGCCGCGATCGCCACGGCACGGTCCGCGTCCCCCGGTTCGGAGCAGTTGATCCCCACGGAGATCACCTGATCGTCACCGGCGGCCAGGGCGAAGGCGTCGGCGAGCGGCTGGCCGGCCCGGGTGCGGTCCCCCGCGATGGAGTACGAGAGCCAGACCGGCACCCCGCAGCCGGCCGCGGCCCGCAGCATCGCCTCCGCCTCGTCGGTGTCCGGCACGGTCTCCAGTGCCAGCACGTCGGGACCGGCCGCGGCGAGGGTCTCGATCCTCGGCCGGTGGAAGCGCTCCAGCTCGCGCACCGGCCGTCCGTACCGACCGCGGTACTCGCTGCCGTCCGCGAGCATCGCGCCGTACGGCCCGACCGAGGCGGCCACCCACACCTCACGCTCCACGGCGCCGCCCGCACGACGCGCCAGCTCCACACTGCGGGTGAGCAGGGCCGCCGCCTCCTCGCGGGGGATCCCCCGCCGCGCGAAGCCCTCGTAGGTCGCCTGGTAGCTGGAGGTGATGAGGACCTGTGCGCCCGCCCGCACGTACGCCGCGTGGGCGGCCTCGATCTGCTGGGGACCGTCGAGGAGCAACCGCGCCGACCAGAGTGCGTCGGACAGATCGCAGCCCTGTGCCCGCAGTTGATCGGAGAGACCGCCGTCGAGTACGACGGTCCCCTCGGCGAGCGCGGTGGCGAGTGCGCGGACGGGCTGCACGGTTGCTCCTTCACGGGTCAGCTTTCTCAGCTCAGCTGGGACTGGACCTGCGCGGAGATCAGCTCCAGATGGTCGAGGTCGTCCAGGTCCATGACCTGGAGATAGATCCGCGACGAGCCCACGGCCCCGTAGCGTCCGATCTTGTCGACGACCTCGGCGGGCGAGCCCGCGAGCCCGTTCGCCTTCAGCTCCTCCACCTCGCGTCCGAGGGCGGCGGCCCGGCGGGCCACCTCCGCGTCGTCCTTGCCCACGCAGACGACCAGCGCGTTGGAGTACACGAGATCGTCCGCCGCCCGTCCCGCCTTCTCGGCGGCGGCCCGCACCCTGCCGAACTGCCGCTCCGTGTCCTCGATCGAGGCGAACGGGATGTTGAACTCATCGGCGTACTGTGCGGCGAGCCTCGGCGTACGCGTCGCGCCGTGGCCACCGATCAGCACCGGCACCCTGCTCTGCGCGGGCTTGGGCAGCGCGGGCGAGTCGGTCAGCTGGTAGTACGTGCCGTCGTACGAGAAGGTCCGGCCGGCCTCCGTGGACCACAGGCCCGTCACGATGGCCAGCTGCTCCTCCAGCCGGGCGAACTTCTCCTTGGGGAACGGAATGCCGTACGCCTTGTGCTCCTCCTCGAACCAGCCCGCTCCCAGGCCGAGTTCGATCCGGCCACCCGACATCTGGTCCACCTGCGCGACCTGGATGGCCAGCACACCCGGCAGCCGGAACGTGCCGGCGGTCATCAGTGTGCCGAGCCGGATCCGCCGGGTCTCGCGCGCCAGCCCGGCCAGGGTGATCCAGGCGTCGGTCGGCCCGGGGAGCCCGTCTGCGGACCCCATGCGGAGATAGTGGTCGGAGCGGAAAAAAGCGTCGAACCCGAGGTCCTCGGTGGCCTTGGCCACGGTGAGCAGCGTCTCGTAGCTCGCCCCTTGCTGGGGCTCGGTGAAGATTCGAAGATCCATGCATCCATCCTGCACCTTGCCGGGGGCATAACGGCTCCACCCGGTGCCGCGACCGGCGATGTCGCGCGACGGGGCAGAGCTTGCGGGGAACGGCACCAGGTCCGCCGGACAGGGCCTAGAAACCGGCCGGGTCTCCGCTCCGCCCGGAGGCCCGCTCGCGCTCCTGCGCCAGCAGCCGGCGCAGCATCCCGCCCACCCGGTCGTTCGACTCGTCGGCGGCGTCGATCGCCTCCATGCACTGCCAGTACAGCCCCTCCTCGTCGGTGACGGAGGCCACCGCGACCAGCGCGATCCCCACCTCGGCCAGCAGCAGGCCGAGTCCGGTCAGGGCTCCCCGCACGTCCGGCACCCCGGAGAGCTGCCGGGCGCGTATCCCACCGGCCCGGAGCCCGGGCTGGTCCAGCAGCTCAGGACCCTGTCCGCCCGCCTCGCCCAGCTCGCGCGCCGCGCCCCTCAGCTCCTTGGGCCCGCTCAGCGCCAGCTCGTTGCCGATCGCCTGCGCCAGTGCCTGCGCCTGCCATGCCTCCGCGACGATCCCCAGCGCGTCCGCGCTCCCGGCCAGGGCATGGAGACTCATCCCGATGAGCCGTTCCGCATCCATCCGCCGCCCCCGTTCCTCCCACAACCCCGCCCACTCACTCCACTACCCAGAGTGAGCTACCAGAGACAGAAAGGCCAGAGGAAAGCGGAAATCTGTGGACAGCGGGCCGATTGTGTACAAGTCCCTCACTCCACAGAGTGACGATCATGCCGGATCAGGCGAATCCGCCTGATCCGAGGGGGGTTTGGGCGGGTAGCGGACCTCGTTGCGCTCGATCTTCGCGGCGAGCGAGGCCAGCGCGTCGATCCCCAGCACCTCGCAGAACTGCAGCACATACGCCAGTACGTCGGCGACTTCGTCCGTCACCCGGTACGCCGAGTCCGGGTCCTCCATCACCCGCGCCGACTGCTCGGGCGTCAGCCACTGGAAGATCTCCAGCAGTTCCGACGCCTCGACGCTCAGCGCCGCCGCCAGGTTCTTCGGGGTGTGGTACTGCTCCCAGTCCCGGGCCGCCGCGAATGCGGCGAGCCTGCGCTGCAGCCCCGCTACGTCAAGTTCCGTCACGGACGACAGGTCTAGCACCCCGTCACCCGCCCCCGCGATCCGGCGGCCCCCGAAAGCGCGCACCCCGGATCACCCGCCCGCCCGCTCCGCGTCTCCTTGCCCGCGCGCCCGCTCGCCCGCCCCGGTCAGGGAAGCGTGTCCGCCGCGATCCCCTCGACCTCCGTACCGGTCGGGGCGAGCAGGAAGACGTTCTTGTCGACCCGGTGCATCCCGCAGCCGAGCCCGAAGACGACCCCGCTGCTGAAGTCCAGGATGCGCTTGGCCACGTCGGTCTCGGCGGCGGTCAGATCCAGCAGGACCGGGATCTGGGCGAGCAGATGTTCCGCGACCTCCCGCGCGTCGGCGAACACCTGCACCCGCAGAACGATGAAGCGGCGGTTCTCGGCCGCGCGTTCCCGGGGCGGACTTCGCCGGTCGACCCGCGAGGGCCACTCGTCGCGGCCGCGCAGCGGCACGACCTGGGCCAGGCCCTCCCACTGCTCATCGGTGACGTCGTACTTGTCGTACCTGTCATACCTGCTCACCGAACCACCCCCTGCGCACGCTGTGTCTGCATCCGGCCATCCTCGCTCCCCTCACCCGTTCGGCCTATCAGCGACACGGCGGCAACCGCACATCGTTCGTAGGGCCCACGGATCCACCGGTCGCCGGGATCCCGTCGGGACGTGTGCTTCGGCCGAGGGAGCCGGCGCGCCGAAAACCATAATGGAGGCATGGACCAGGACGTGCGGGACTACATCGACGGCATCCCCGCCGAACACCGCCCTCTGTTCGATCGGCTGCACCGGCTGATCCTGGAAGCCCACCCCGAGGCGGCGATCGGCATCTCCTACACGATGCCCACGTACACGGTCGGCGCCCGCAGGCTCCACGTGGGTGCCTGGAAACACGGAGTGTCGCTGTACGGCTGGCAGCGAGGCCGCGACGCCGGTTTCACCACCCGCCATCCCGCGCTCATCTCGGGCAAGGCGACCATCCGGCTGCGGCCCGACGACGCCGCTTCCCTCCCGGACGACGAGCTGCGCGACCTCGCGCGGGCCGCCCTGGACGCCTGACATTCCCATCGACGTGGTCGACGTCACCGTCCTCGGGGCCGGTCGCACTCCGGGCGGGACACGACGGGACCCCGGCCGCCCGGCCGGGGTCCCGTCGTCGCACGCGCGTCCCGCTCCGCGTCAGCGGGGCGCGATGTGCTCCCTCTTCACCTCCAGGCCCGCCGGCGCCTCGATGTGCGCCGTACCGTCACCGTCGACCGTGATGTCCAGACGCCCGCCCGCGACGTCGAGACCCTCGACCTTCAGCGGCCGGTAGGCCTCGGCGAACGCCGGGGCGACCGTGATCGTGCCGTTCGGCACGTCGGCGGAGAGCCCCAGCGCGGACTGGAGGACCGTGACGGACGAGGCCGCCGCCCAGGCCTGCGGACGGCAGGACGCCGGGTAGGGCGCGGGCACCGAGTCGGTCGCCGCGCCGTGGCCGGCGAAGAGCTCGGGGAGCCGCGCGTCGAAGCCGGCGGCGGCGGTGACCAGACCCGCCGAGAGCGACGCGGCGGCCTCCGGGAAGCCGGCCCTGGCCAGCCCGTGGACCGCGATCGCGGTGTCGTGCGGCCAGATGGAACCGATGTGGTAGCCGAAGGGGTTGTACCCCACGGAGCCGCTGCTCAGGGTCCGCAGGCCGTGGCCCGAGTCGAGGTCGGGCGAGGCGAGCCGGGCGGCCAGCAGGGCGCTCTCGTCCTGGTTGAGCAGACCCGTGCCGAGCAGGTGGCCGAAGCCGGACTGGACCGAGTCCACCGGCCGCTTGTCCCGGTCGAGAGCCACGGCCGGGTACGCGCCGCGCTCGTCCTCGACCCAGAACTGGCTGCGGAAGCGGTCCTGCAGCCGGCCGGCCCACTCCTCCCACCGGTCGGCGCCCGGCCGTCCGAAGGCGCGCAGCAGCGCGGCGCCGCCGATGGCCGCCTCGTACGCGTACGCCTGGACCTCGCACAGCGCGATCGGGGACGCGGCCAGGCGTCCGTCGCGGTGCCTGATGGAGTCGCCCGAGTCCTTCCAGCCCTGGTTGGCCAGGCCCTTCCCGGTGTTGTCGATGTACTCCAGGAAGCCGTCGCCGTCGGCGTCACCGTGGTCGCGCATCCAGGCGAGGGCGGACTCGGCGTGCGGCAGCAGCTGTTCGACCTGGTCGGAGGAGAGGCCCCAGCGCCAGGCGTCGTGCAGCAGGGTGATCCACAGCGGGGTGGCGTCGACGGTGCCGTAGTACGAGGGCGGCAGCGCGAAGTCGTCGTCGAACTTCTGGGCGGCGCGGCGCACTTCGTGCAGGATCTTGCCGGGCTGCTCCTCGGTGTCCGGGACGGTCGCGGCGCCCTGGCGGCGGGCGAGCGTGCGCAGCGTACCGGCGGCGAGGTCGGTGCCGAGGGGCAGCAGCATCCGGGCCGCCCACAGGGAGTCGCGGCCGAAGAGGGTGAGGTACCAGGGGGCTCCGGCGGCCAGGAACTGGTCTCCGGGCTGCTGGGGGTCGGTCAGCCGCAGCCGGTCGAGGTCGGCGGCGGACTGGCCCAGCCACTGGTCGAAGCGCCGATCGGCGCTGCGCAGCACCGGGGTGCGCCAGGGCACGCTGTCCGCGGCGGGCGCGGGGAACTGGTCGCCGTCGTCGTGGGCCGCGTCACAGTGCAGGACCGCGGTCCACGACTCGCCGGGCGCCAGCTCGACGTCGTACTCCAGCCGCCCGGCCGCCGGGTCGACGGACACCGGGCGCGGTGCGCTGGTGAGGCGTACGGCGAACGTGTCGCGGGACCAGTCGAGTCCGTCCTCGTGCGCGGTCGCGGCGACCGCGGGAAGGCGGTGTCCGGACTTGACGCGCTCCATCGGCGCGAGGTCGGTTCCGGCGACGACGATCAGCCGGGCGCGGACGTGCTTCGTTCCGGCGTTGCTGACTTCGAGGGTCTCCTGGAGGCGCCCGGGGGTGACCTCGCGGCGGCGGTGCAGGGTGACGGCGGGGTCCGGTGTGACCTCGCCGAGGCCGCGCAGCACACTGCGGAAGGCTGCCTTGTCGGCTCCGTCAAGGACTCCGCGCGCGGGTGCGACGGCGATGCCGTCGGCCTCGACGGTCAGCCGGGCCAGCGCTCTGCTGTCGCCGTGGTAGAAGCCGTCCGCGTCTCCGTCGATCTGCCCGTCCTGGTGGGAGACCGCGAAGCTCGGCGCGTAGAGGGTCACCACGGCGTCGTGCAGGAACGGCTGGAGACCCTCGGCGGAGGGGCCGGCCAGCGCGACGGAGTTCGTTATGTCGTGGGTCTTGACAGTTGTATCCAACAGAGCAGAACCTCTCAAAAGCATTGGAGCGTTCCAAGAACCCTAACGACGACCTCAGGGCGTTGACAACGGCCCTTGGAACGATCCAATAAACTCACAGTCGTCCACCCCTCGTCCAACCGTCCGGAGAGCGTCATGGCCCGCCCACCCAGCACCCCCGCGCCCAAGGCCGGGCCGGTGACGCTGGCCATGGTCGCGCGGCGGGCCGGGGTGTCACCGCAAACCGTGTCGAACGCCCTCAATTCACCCGATCTGCTGCGCTCCGAGACACTGGAGCGGGTACTCCGGGCCATCGACGAGATGGGCTATCGCCCCCACCGGGCCGCCCAGACCCTGCGTACCCGCTCCAGCAAACTCATCGGTTACGGCATACGCCCCACCGCTCCCGGCACGTCGGCCCCGGTCATGGACCGGTTCCTGCACGCCCTCTCCGAGACCGCCGACGAGGCCGGCTACCGGATCCTGCTGTTCGCCTCGCCGCCCGGCAGTGCGGGCCTCGACGGGTACGAGGAGCTTCTCGACCTGCACAGCGTGGACGGTTTCGTGCTGAGCGGCACCGACCGCGGCGACGAGCGCCAGGCCTGGCTGGAGAAGCGCGGCGTGCCGTTCGTGGGCTTCGGCCGGATGTGGTCGGGCCGCCAGGTCGGCGACTGGGTGGACGTCGACGGCGCCGCCGGCACGGACGCCGCGGTCGAACACCTGGTGTCGCAGGGGCATCGCGGCATCGCCTTCCTCGGCTGGCCGCGTGGCTCCGGTGTCGGCGACGACCGTGCCGAGGGCTGGAAGCGCGCCATGCGGCGCCACGGCCTTCCCGTACGCGGCAGACGCGCCGAGAGCGTCGACGAGCTCTCCGCCGCGCGGGACGCGGCGGGCCCGCTGATCGACGGAGGCGCGACGGCCGTGGTCGCCGCCAGTGACATGCTCGCGCTGGGCTGCTACCACGCCCTGCGCGAACGCAAGGCCGTACCGGGCGCCGACCTCGCCGTCGTCGGCTTCGACGACTCCCCCACCGCGGCGCTCCTCTCGCCGGGACTCACCTCCGTCGCCCAGCCGCTGGAGGCCGTCGGACGCGAGTGCGTACGGCTGCTGCTGGCCCGTATGTCGGAGTCCGGCACTCCGTCCGAACGGGTCCTGCTCGAACCGTCGCTCGTCGTCCGCGACAGCACGCCTGCCTTAGGCGGCTGAGCCGGCCGCGCGGCCGCGTCCGCCGCCGACCGCACCCGCACGGGAGCGAGCGCGACCGGACACGACCGGGTGCGACCGAACACCGCCCGCCCTTTCGAGGGCCCCCGTACCACCGGCGCCCCGTCCAGGGCCACCGATTCGCAGCACGCCCCTCCGGGGCGGCTGAGCCGCATGTTGTATCCCTTCTGGAGGAATTCATGGTCACCCGCACGGCCGTCGCCGCCCTCGCCACCTGCGCGGCGCTGCTGACCGCCACCGGCTGCTCGTCCAGCTTCGACAGCGCCAAGGAGCCCGAGCAGGACAAGAGCGGCAAGCAGAAGCTCACCGTCCTGATCGCCACCTCGGGCGACGCCGAGACGAAGGCCGTCAAGGCCGCCGCCGACGCGTACGCGAAGAAGTCCGGCAACACGGTCACCGTCGAGGTCGCCAAGGACATGAACCAGCAGCTGGCCCAGTCCTTCGCCGGGCACAAGCCGCCGGACGTCTTCTACGTCAACTCCGACCAGTTCGCGAACTACGCCAAGGGCGGCTCGCTCCACCCGTACGGCGCCGAGATATCCGACGCCGACGACTTCTCCGAGCAGCTGCGCGGCTCCTTCTCGTACGACGGGAAGCTGGTCTGCCTGCCCAAGGACAGCTCCACCCTCGGTCTGGCCATCAACGCCGATCTGTGGAAGAAGGCCGGTCTGACGGACAAGGACTACCCGAAGACCTGGAAGGACCTGGAGACCGTCGCGGGCAAGCTCACCACCGGTGGCGTCACCGGTCTGGTCACCAGCGACGAGTACCAGCGCCTCGGTGTCTTCCTGCGCCAGTCCGGCGGCTGGGTCACCGACGCCGGCCAGACGAAGATGACCGCCGACTCCCCGGAGAACGTGGCGGGTCTCACCTACGTCCAGAGCCTGCTCAAGAAGGGCTCGATGAAGTTCTCCAAGCAGGTGGACGCGAGCTGGGGCGGGGAAGCGCTCGGCAAGGGCAAGGCCGCCATGACCATCGAGGGCAACTGGCTCGAAGGCGGCATGAAGAACGACTACCCCGACGTGAAGTACACGGTCGTCCCGCTGCCCGCCGGCCCCGCCGGTGAGGGCACGCTCGCCTTCAGCACCTGCTGGGGTGTCGCCGCCGACAGCAAGCACCGCTCGGCGAGCGTCGACCTCGTGAAGGCGCTGACCAGCGCCGACCAGCAGATGGCGTTCGCCGACGCGTTCGGCGTCATGCCGACGCGGACGACCGCGCTGACGACGTACGCGGAGAAGTACCCGGCCGCCAAGGCGTGGGTGGAGGGCAGCGCGTACGCGCAGGGCCCGGTGACGATCGCCGGATTCGACAAGGTGCTGAGCCAGTTCAACACCGACCTGCAGTCGCTGAAGACCGCTGACCCGAAGAAGATCCTCGCCGACCTCCAGCGCAACGGCGAACAGGCGATCGCGAAGGGCAACTGACCCTCATGCCCATCCGCACGATGCGCGCGACACGCACGCCCGGCGCGGACCGTACGACCACTCCCGGCCCGGCCCGCGCCACGCGCGCGGGCCGCGGCCGGGAGGGCGCCTGGGGCTGGCTGTTCGTCAGCCCCATGGTGCTGGTCCTCGGCTCGTTCCTGGTGCTTCCCATCCTCATGGCGCTCTGGGTCAGCCTGCTGCACTGGGACGGACAGTCCAACCCGTTCAGCGGCCAGGCCGACTTCGTGGGCCTCGACAACTACCGGACGCTGTTCACCCAGGACGGTCTCGACCGCACCCTCTTCGCGACCGCCCTGCGCAACAACGCCTACTACGTCCTGCTGACCGTGCCCCTGCAGACCGGTCTGGCGCTGGGCCTCGCCCTGATCGTCAACCAGAAGCTGCTGCGTGGGCGCGGCGCCCTGCGGACGACGTTCTTCTTCCCGTCGGTCACCAGCTCCATCGCCGTCTCCACGGTCTTCCTCTTCCTCTTCCAGGGCAGCGGAGCGGTCAACGCGCTGCTGTCGTGGATCGGGGTGAAGGGACCGAACTGGTTCTCGGACCCGCGCGGGGTGCTCTCCCTGCTTCTCGGCGGCGTCGGGATCGTGGATCCCGAACGGCCCGCCGGGGTGCTGGCAGACCACTCCTTCATGGGGCTCTCGTGGTTCGAATGGCTCTCGGGCCCGTCGATCGCGATGTGCACGATCATCCTGCTGGCCATCTGGACGACGTCCGGCACCTTCATGCTGATCTTCCTGGCGGCGCTCCAGGACATCCCGCGTGAGCTGGAGGAGACGGCGGCCCTGGAAGGGGTCAACCGCCGCCAGCTGCTGCGGTACGTGACGCTGCCCGCGCTGCGTCCCGTGCTGTTCCTGGTCCTCACCCTGGGGCTGATATCCACCTGGCAGGTCTTCGACCAGGTGTACGTGATGGGCCAGGGCGCCCCGGGCAACACGACGCTGACGCCCGCCTTCCTGTCGTACTCCTCGGGCTTCGACAACGCGGACTTCGGCCAGGGTTCGGCGATCGCGTTCGTGCTGCTCGCCCTGATCCTCACCCTGACCCTGTTCCAGCGCTGGGTGATGCGGGAACGCGGCACGCGCACCAGGAGGAACCGATGAGCGCCCCCGGTACGGCCGTACGCGACCGGGCCGAGCGGGCCCGGCTGCGCCGCGCGGCACGCGAGCAGGCACTTCCCGTCCTGGGCCGTGCCCCCCTCGCCCTGCGGGCGGTGGGCTACGTCCTGGTGATCGGGCTGGCCCTGCTCTATCTGCTGCCCTTCATCCTGCAGCTGGTGACCGGGTTCAAGACGGACCCGGACGCGGCCGCGAATCCGCTGTCCCTGCTGCCCACCACCCCGACGACGGCCGCTTACCAGCGGCTGTTCGGGCTGAGTGAGGCCGGGGACGGAGTACCGTTCCTGCGCTGGCTCGGCAACTCGACGCTGGTGGCGGTTCTCGTCACCGCCGGCCGGGTGTTCTTCGACTCGATGGCGGGGTACGCGCTGGCGCGGCTGCGCTTCCGGGGCCGCTCGGTGCTGTTCGGTTTCGTGCTCGCGGTGATGGCGGTGCCCGGTGTGGCGCTGCTGATCCCCAAGTTCCTGGTGCTCAACACCTTCGGGATCTTCGACACGTACACCGGCATGATCCTGCCGCTGATGGTGGACGCGGCGGGCATCTTCATCATGAGGCAGTTCTTCGAATCGGTGCCGCGCGAGGTCGAGGAGGCGGCGCGGGTCGACGGGGCCGGGGTGTTCCGGATCTTCTGGTCGATCGTCCTGCCGATGGCCAGGCCGGCGCTGATCACCCTGACGATCCTGTCCTTCCAGGGATCGTGGAACGAATTCACCCACTTCCTCGTCGCCACCCAGTCCGGGCAGTACGAGACGCTCACCACGGGCCTGGCCCGCTTCGTCTCCGGCGGTCTCGGCGGCGGCACGCAGTACCCGCTGAAGCTGGCCGCGGCGCTGCTCTCCACCCTCCCGGTGGCCGCGCTGTTCTTCTGCTTCCAGCGCTACTTCGTCAGCGGCGCCAATTCGGGCGCCGTCAAGGAGTGAGCACGCGGTGAACGCGAGATGAGCGCGCCCGCTGGGCCCGGCCGGATCCCCGGCCGGGCCCAGCGGCGTCCCGGGCGACCCCGCTCAGGCTGATTGAGCTGATGGGGTGAAACCCCACGCCATGTCGGTGATGTCGGCAATCCGCGGGCCTCCGCCTCGCGAATGTGTCGGTGAGAGTACCCGCGGTGGCGCGGGCGCCGAGAGAGATGGGGCGTGATGGGCGCGGAGCACATCGACACCCGACTGCTGGAAGAACTCACCGAGCAGTCACAGGACCTGAACAGCGATGCCCTGCGGATCACCAGCGGTGCGCTGGCGGACTTCACCGAGGCCGCGGAGCCGCCGGGGCGCTGGTGGCAACGGAGCGGGGTGCTCGCCGGGGCGGCCGGCGCGGCGGCCCTCTTCGGCTCCGGCCGTGCGGCAGCGGCCACGACGAGCAACGACATCATGGCGCTGCAGACGGCCGCGTCGATCGAGAACCTGGCGGTGAGCGTCTACCAGACCGCCGCAGGTCTGTCGTTCATCAAGAACGGCAACAAGACGATCAAGGAATTCATCGCCAAGACCACCCAGCAGCACCAGGCCCACGCCAAGGCGTTCAACGCCGCGGCCACCCAGGCCGGCGGCAAGGCGCAGACGGGCACCGACCCGAAGTACGCGGCCGTGGTGAAGCAGACGCTGCCGACCATCAAGAACACGGCGGGCGTGGTCACCCTGGCCATCAGCCTGGAGGACGTGGCCGCGCAGACGTACACGAAGAACGTCGGCCAGGTCAGCAACGCGCAGCTGCGCAAGCTCTTCGCGTCCGTCGCGCCGGTCGAGGCGCAGCACCGCGCGACCCTGCTGGCCGTGCAGTCCCTGCTCGCCTCGGGCAACGAGAACCTGGTCGCGATCCCGACGGATGTCGCCAAGCTGCCGGCCGCCGTCGGAAGCGTGGGATTCCCCAACGCCTTCTACCCGACCAAGAACGCCTCCCCGATCTCCGAAGGGGCCGTGAAGTGAGCACTGTGCGAGGCGGCTGGGAGCTGCCCATCAGCGAGGGTCAACTCGTCCGGCTCACCGGGGAGATGGACGACGCCCACCGCGCGACCCTGCCGGCGATGCACGCGAGCGCCGTGGATCTCACCGAGCAGATCACCGAGCGGGCCACGGCGGACGGCGCGATGGCAGAGCGCCGGGCCGACGTCGGTCGCCGCCGTTTCCTGCTGGGCGCCGGAGGGGTCGGTGCCGCGTTCGTGCTGGCCGCCTGCTCCGGCAAGGGCTCGTCGCTCGACACGGGTGATGTCGCGGCGTCGGCCTCGGCCTCTTCGTCCTCGTCGTCGTCCCAGTACACCGGTGACCTGCAGATCGTCGCTCTGGCGGTCGCACTGGAGAACCAGGCCGTGGGCGCCTACCAGGCGGCCCTGACCGCCGCCAAGGCGGGCAAGCTCGGTTCCGTGCCGCCGGCGGTGGCGAGCTTCGTCACCACGGCGATGGCCCAGCACCAGCAGCACGCCGATGTGTGGAACGCGGTGCTGACCGGCGCGGGCAAGCCGGCCATCAAGGACGTGCCGCTGTCCGACCAGAAGTCGGTCACCGCCGCCCTCGGCAAGGCGACCAGTGTCACGGACGTCGCCAAGCTGGCCCTGCAATTGGAGGACCAGGCCGCGCAGACCTACCTGTTCGCGACGTACAACGTGAAGAGCACGGCGGGGATCAACACCGCGGCCACCATCGCGCCCGTCGAGGCGATGCACGCCGCGATCCTGCACTTCGTCCTCGGTCAGTACCCGGTCCCGGACGATTTCCTGCCCGTCGACATGGCGGCCAAGCCGAGTCTCCTGACGGTGTGAACCCAGGGGTGCGTGCCCGGCTCCACGGCACCGGCCGTGGGGACCGGGCACGCACCCGTTACCGGGCGGACACCCGGGTCCTGGAGGTGGAGCACCGCCGCGCGGATCTCGTCGCCGCGTGCGGGAAATGGGGGACCGGCCGGTGGCCGCGCGTTCACTCCGGCCGGGCGCACGAGGGGACTCCCCTGGAACAGCATCCCGATCGTGCGGCCCGGCACCTGCCCCGCGGGCCTATCCGGGCCGTCGGGGCCGCCAGGGAAACCTGCGGCTGTGACGTGTGCTCCGGGGCGTGGGCCGCTCCGGGGCGGCGCGCTCAGGCGCATCGTTCCTGCTGGGATCGGCCGAGCGGTCCGGCACAGGACGCGAGCCGTCCTTGGCGTACCGGGTGGCGGCGATCAATGCCACGAGCTGCTCCTCGGTGAAGGCCTCGGAGCCCGGCACATAGGGCACGTACCCCATGAGCACGCCGTCCTCGACGACCTCCGCCCGCAGGCCCTCCGACTCGTCGGTGTCCCAGACCGCCTCGCCGCCCTCGGCGAGCACGATCTGCACCCCGAACTCGTAGACGCCCAGATGGGCCAGGTGAGCCATGACTCCCCGGTCCCGCAGCGACGACACGAGACGGCCGGCACGTTCCTCGTCCATCCGATCGCCATCTCCTCGCGCGTTCAGCTCATGAGCTGGGGGCCGAGTGGGCTCGGTGGACCGGGTGGGTCCGGTGGACCACTGCGTCCCTGTCCGCCCATGGTAGGCCGCCGCCGATCAGCGGGACAGCTGGGCGGGTACGCGCTCGCCGGCCCAGGCGCACACTTCCGGCTCGTCCAGCGAGCGGACCCACAGGTCGACCAGGTCGACGGTCTGTTCGCCGGGCCAGGGACCGACGCCGATGATCCGCATGCCCGCCTGTACGGCGGACCGGATCCCGCAGAGGGAGTCCTCGACCGCCAGGGTGTCGGCGGGCTCGGCACCGCAGAGCCGGGTGGCCGTGAGGTAGACGTCCGGGTGCGGCTTGGGCCGGATCTCGCCGCCGGGGACCACGATGTGGTCGAAGAGGTCGAGCAGGCCGGCGTCGCCGAGGCAGGCTTCGACGACCTCCTTCGGGCAGTTGCTGGCGACGGCCAGAGGGGCGAACTTCGCCGCCGCTTCGACCAGTTGACGGGCGCCGGGCATGGTCATCGGGTTGTCGGCGACCAGCGTGCGGAAATGAGCGAGCAGTCCGTCGGTCATGTCCGCGCCGAGTTCCGGGTGTCCGGCTTCCTCGGCCATGAGACGGCCGCATTCCGTGTAGTGCAGACCCTTGGCGCGCTCGGCGAATCCGGCGGCAGGGGTGAAGCCGTACTCGCGCAGAGCGAGAATACGCGCGTCCTGCCAGTGGCGTTCGGTGTCCATGAGCGTGCCGTCGCAGTCGAAGACGATGGCCGCGGGAGTCCAGGAAAGGATGCGTTGGGCTGTCATCCGATTTCTTTCCGTTCAGGTGTGCCCTGAAAGCGGCAGTAGGTGCCGCCACAACGGTGCGGAACACCGTGTGCGCGTTGGCCGCCGCTCTCGGACGGGTGTGGTCCCCGGCGGGCGCGGCCTGAAGGAAGGCCTTTTTCGGCGACCGCCGAAGAACATAACGATCGCTACGCTAAGGAGCGCGACTCTTGGTAGTCAAGTGACGCCACTGCGTAGGGGACGCTCTTTACCGGTACCGGAGGATGCCGAAAGCCTTCTGTTCGCCGCCCTGGAGAATGCGGAAAACGCAGGTCGCGTGGTGCGGCACACAGAGAACGCGAGCGGGCGGGCTGTATTCGACGAAGCGCGCCGCATTCAGCCGTCCGGCGGTAGGGCGCAACAGCGTGCCGCCGCTCGTCACAGCCGCCGCCTGCCGGGCGGCCTCCAGCAGAACCATGCCGGGGACGTGATCCGTGGCGTGGTCGAAGAAGAACGGATGCCTCGGATCGGCGGGCTCCACCAGGAGGCCCCCGCCGTCGAGTCCGATCACGACATCGTGGGCGCTGGTCACCCCGAGGCCCGCGGAGTCGGGCCGTTCCCGGCGGGCCGCCCCCGACGTGAGGGGGGCGGCGGAGCCGGCGGAGCGCGCCCGCAGGGCGGCGTACTGGGCGGCGCCCAGGAAGCGCGCGCCGCCGCCGGCCCGGGCGAACGGAACGCCGTCGACCAGGAAGGACACGTGGAGCCTCAGGCCGGTGACGGCGTCGCCGCGGCCCCGGCGCACGTCGCTCACCCGCACCAGGCAGGTCACGCCGGTGGCACCGGCGGTGGCCCTCGGCTCCGCCGACGGGTCGATGTCGAAGAACAGATCGGTGATGAGCAGGTGCGACGACGCCGGAACCGCGAAGTACCGCAGGGGGAGGTAGATGCCGAGCTGGCGCAGGGTCTCGACGATCATCAGCGGGCTGTGCAGATCCGCGCCGCCGCGCGGGAAGGTCGGATGGGACCGGGGCCAGGAGGCCGCGGCCTCGAAGACGTCGCTTTCCAGGATCCGGCTTTCCGGGCGCGCACCGCTTTCCGGGCGCACACCGCTTTCCGGGCGCACACTGCTTTCCGGATGCCCGCCGCTTTCACGGCGTCCGCCGCCGTCGAGCATCCGTACGTCGGTGAGCAGTACTTCCGCCACCGAGGCGCGATGCACCATTTCGCGGGCGACCGTGCGCGACCAGGTCAGTGGCCGGACTTCCGGGGCGATGTCGCCAACCGATGTTTCCATGCGATAAGAACATCGCAATTCTCGTGGACCTGCACCCCGTCCCGATCACGCCGTCCGCGAAAAGCACTACATTGCGTGCTGTCATCGCGGACAGTCATCGCGGACAGTCATCAACGGAACGGAATCCGGGGTACACGTGCAGGTTCGGGCGAAGCAGGTTCGGGCGGAAACGACGCGCAGATTTCTCTTGGAAGCGGCGGCACACCTGTTCGATGAACGGGGGTATGCCGGCACCAGTATCAGCGATATCAGCGCGCGGTCCGGCCGCACCAGCGGGGCCATCTACTTTCATTACGCCAGCAAGGAGAATCTCGCCCTGGCCATTGTCGAGGAGCATTTCGGGACCTGGCCGCAGCTCATCGAGCGATATCGGTCACCTGGCCACCCGGCACTCGAAAGGATGGTCGCGCTGAGTTTTGCCGTGGCCAGAGCCTTCCGCGACGATGTCGTCATCCGGGCGGGGGCCCGGCTCTGGGCGGAGCGCAAGGCCATCGATGTCACGCTGCCGGCCCCGTTCATCGGCTGGATCGACACGGTCACCGAACTCCTCGAAGAGGCCCACCGGGAAGGGGAACTCGCCCCCGCCATCGCCCCCGAGGTGGCCGCGCACGGCGTCGTCTCGTCGTTCTTCGGACTGCACACCGTCTCCGACGCCCTGGAGGGGCGCCGGGAGATCGAGGACGGGCTGTACGACCTGTGGCTGCTGCTCCTGACGGCTCTTCAGGCGAATCCCGACCCGGCATGCCTGCTCGCCCGGGTGCTCATGCGGGAGGGACGCCCAAGAACGTGACGTGGACACCGGCGTTGACCTGATGAGTCATCAGGTGCGGGACCGCGCGCGGGTCCTCCCGTAGGGACTCCCCCGCACCGCGCTCCTGCCACCGCCGTCCCCAAACACGACACGTCCCGCCCGCTCCCGGAACACTCCGGGGGCGGGCGGGACGTGATCGTGTGAGGGCGGCTCGGTCGACGAGGCTCAGTTGACGAGGTCGTTCCCGGCCTTCACCGCGTCGGCGCCGGCCTGGACGGCGTCCTTCACCGCGCCCACCTTCTTGCGCGCCTTGCCGCCCAGGGCGCCGTCCACGGCCGGTCCGGCCTGCGCACCGGCGGCCGCGGCGGTCTGCGCGGTGCTGCTCAGGGCGCCCCCCAGGTCGAAGGCCTGAGCGGAGGGGGCGACGGCGGCAAGGAGAGCGGAGCCCGCCGCCGCGGTGGTGAGGAATCGGTACATGTTCATGATCGGTGTAACGCGCGGGAACGCCGGAGGGCACGCCTCCACTTCCTCGGCGGAGGTCTTGTGCTTTGCCGATTGTGCCGATCATCTGCCCGGCTCGGCGGGGTCAGATGTCCGGTCTGGCGAGGTGGGTGACGCTGCCCCCGCGCCACTCGATCAGGAACAGGGTCGCGTCGTCGCTGGTGGCTCCGTCGCGCTCGCGCGTCAGTGTGTGGGACAGGGCCCGCACGGTCTGCTGCACGCTCGTGCACGAGGGGCCGATCCGCTCGATGGTCTCGGTCAGCCGCGCCTCGCCGAACAGCTCCCCGCCGGAGACGTGCTCCTCGATGAGGCCGTCCGTGTAGAACAGCACCCGGTCGCCGCGCTCCAGCCATCGCGTACTGATCTGCGGTGTGTCGCCGCCGAACCCGACCGGCAGGGTGCCGGGACCGTCCAGCACCTGGACGACGGTGTGATCGCGGATCAGCAGCGGTGCCGGGTGCCCCGCGTTGACCCATTCCAGCAGGCCGGTGGCGACGTTCAGCCGCATCATCTGCGCCGTGACGAAGTTCTCCGGGGTGAACTGTGCCTCGATGACACGGTCCATGAAGGCGTACAGCCCGGCGAGCCCGACACCGGAGCGCCTGGCGTGCCGGTACGCCCCGACGGCGGCGGTCGCCAGCATGGCGGCGTTCAGGCCGTGGCCCATGGCGTCGACGATCGCGAGATGCAGGATGTCGTCGTTCAGGGCGTAGTCCAGACTGTCGCCGGCCACGTTGTACGCGGGCTCCATGATCCCGGCGACGGACACCTGGGGGGTGACCATCGTCAGGGGTGGCAGCAGCGACCACTGGATCTCCGCCGCGACGCTCATCGGCTGCCGGCGCCGGGCCTGGAAGAACAGGTCCGTGTACGTGCCCTTGGTGACCACCATGTCGGCGACCAGCCCCGCCAGCCGCCGCAGCAGCCGCCGGTCGTCGTCATCGACGCTGTCCAGGGTCAGTGCCATGACCCCGACCTCATCGCTGCCGTCCAGGAGCGGCAGGTACATCCGCACCCCGTCGTCGAGGGGCTGTTCCACCGCCACCGCGCCGAGGAAACACTCACCGGCCGGAGAATCGTCGATCGGGACGGGCTCCCCGACCAGGAGCCCCTGCCCCGGCAGCGGCACCAGCAGCAACTGCCCGTAGTCCTGGAGCAGGATCGACACGTCCCGTCCCCCGACCAGGCGCACCTCCTCCGCCACCAGCGGCGCGATGAGCTGGGGCGGCATCTCGTGCGCGCGGTCGAGGAGCTGACCCAGCAGCCGCTCACCGAACCCTTCGGACAGGTCCACGGCACCTCGGCGCGCGTTCACCCGCGCCCCCGTCCACGACGGCGCCGGTCCGCGTCCCGTACGAGACGCCCCGTCCCGTGCCGTAGCGCCGTTCCTGGCCTGCTTCCGCGCACAGCGCGAGCGAATCGCATGGGGTCAGTGTGCGACAAATAGTACGTAATTCGCGGAAGCCGCCCTGGCGCCGGACCGAGTCAGAGCAGCCGCCAGAGGTGGTCAGGACTGCCGTTGTCGGCCCACTGCGTGATCTGCGCCCCGTCTGCCCCGGACCGCTGGTCGACGGCCGGCACCTTGCCGCTGCGGACGCCGACCGCGTTGCAGTACTCCCAGCCGGCGACCCCGCCGAAGTCGGGGTGCGCGCCGGCGAGGGAACCACTCGGTGACGGGTCAGTGACCGGAATCCGGGGCGGGAAGAGCGTCCTTGAGGCGTTCCGGCGCCGCCTGCCTCCAGGAGTCGACGAGGATGTCGCGCAGCTCGTCCAGGCCCTCCAGGGCGCCGAGCCGTACCCGCACCCACGCGGAACTCGCCTCGTGCGGCGGCATCCAGAACTTCTCGGGCTCCGCCGCGATCAGCTCGGTCCGCTCATGCCGCGGGCATCGCACGGCGACCGACGACTGATCGTCGGGCACGGTGATGAACATCTTTCCGGCCACCCGGAACGTGGGCATACGCCACGCCTCTTTCTCCAGGGTCTCCGGGAGGGACAGGGCGATACGGCGGACATCATGGGCATCGATCACGGTCACCACGGTAGACGGGCGCCCGGAGGACGCCCGGCACGGTCCGCTCACCGGATCTCCCGTTTCCCGGAGCACCGGGAGCGGCCGGTCAGCCGCCGACGCCGTCGCGTGACGAGAGGGACCGCTCGAAGCACAGCGAGATCCCCGAATCGGCATAGGCACCGAAATTCGGGATCCGGGTGTAGCCGGAGCGGGTGTAGAAGCGCACCGCGTCGGGCTGGCGGTCCCCTGTCTCCAGCCGAAGGCTCGTCCACCCCTGCCCGCGTGCCCAGTCCTCCAGCGTGCGGAGGATGCGCCCGGAGACCCCTGAGCCGCGCCAGGCCGGGTCGACGTACATGCGCTTGACCTCGCCGATCCCTTCGCCGAGGTCGCGCAGTCCTCCGCAGCCCACGGCGGTGCCGTCGTCCTGGCGGGCCACGAAGAACACCGCGATGTCGGCCGCCGAGGGCGCCACTCCGGGCTCGCTGTCCGGGGTGCCGTACCGCACGGCGACCTCGGCCCGCTGTGCGGTACGCAGGGCGGTGGCGTCCGGGTCGGCCCAGGGGACCTGTTCGATTTCCATGCCGCTGATTCTGCTGAGGGTCCGTGCCGCGCGGGTGACCGGGGTGGCACGCCGGTGTGCACGGGAGTGGCCGCGGTGGCCGGGGGAAACGCACGCCGGTAGGGGGTCACCCGGAGGGTCACGACATGGGCCACGGCGCTTTTCGTCTCGCGTGCCGCCGCGTCAGGAACCTCCCGGCGAGGCCGCTGACGGTGAGCAGGACGACCAGGGAGAGCACCCCGTGGCCGGGGAGCAGATATCCGGAGGGAGCGGCCAGCAGGAGAGCGACGAGATCGAACCAGAGTTCGTGGCTGCCGGGCGTGGGCCTGGTGTCCGAGGCGAGCCGGTGACGCCGCGTCTCGTACCGGATCAGCAGGAGGGTCCCGACGGCGAGGACATTGACCCCCGAGTAGACGGCGACCGCGATCCCGCTCTCTCCGCCGTAGGCGCCCAGCAGACCGGCGGCGAACGGCAGCGAGCTGACCATCAGCAGCAGGAACATCGTCAGGCGCACCAGCTCCGTGCGGATGGTGTGGATGGTGCGCATCTCGGCGTGCTGGCGTCGCCAGTAGATGGCGATCACGTAGAAGCTGAGCAGGAAGGACACATAGTGCGGTCCCTGTTCGGCGAGGGCGTGTTCGAGTGCCTGCTCGTCCGGGTGGGCGCCCAGCGCGGGGACGTGCAGGTTGAGCGCGAGCAGGGTCATGGCGATGGCGAACACCGCGTCGGAGAGACCGAACAGCCGTCCGGTGGCGCGCTCGTTGACGGCTTCATCGTCCAGTGCGCTCATGCGGGACCTCCCTGACGGGCGTCACGCACGGTGCCCGTAGACAGTGCTCACGTTGTCCCTCGGCGCCGGTCCGGTCCGCGCGGCCGGACCCGCCGCGAAGGCGCGGAGCACATTCTCGGTGGTGCGCGTGACGAAGGCCCCGGTCCGCGCGTCCATGCCGTGGTCGCGTCCGTTCTCCCCGCTTCCCGCCATGAGGGCCTCGACCCAGCGCATCGTCCCGGAGGCGAAGACGCCCGCGCCGCTCGGCACCGTGTAGTACGCGGAGTCGGAGTGGCTCCTGCGGCCCCGGCAGACCAGCGGGGAGTGGGCGACGATCTCCAGCGGCCTCGGGGTGGGCACGCCGGCGGTGACCCGGTCGTACTCCACCCCGACCAGGTGGGCGAAGGAGTCGCCCGGCTTCACCCCAGTACCCGCGAAGAGCCAGTGGTCCGCTCGGTGGACGACGTAGGGCGCGTCCGCCGGATAGCCCTCGTAGAAGACTCCGGTCAGGGCGGACTCCGGGTCGGCGGCGGGCGGCAGGCGGAAGTCGGTGGTGACCATGGTGCGGTGGTTCATGAGGTAGGGGTCGTTCTGGTAGTCGCTCTTGTAGCAGACCACCGTGCGGCCGTCGCCCGTGTCACCCGGCTCCAGTCTGACCCGGCGGTAGCAGGCGTTGGCGCCCAGGAACGCCAGATTCGTCCCGGCGTCGCGCGCCGCCGTCATGTGCCGGCGCTGCTCAGGGGTCCAGTACTCGTCGTGCCCGAGCGAGAGGGCCGCCGTGGCACCTCGCAGCACCGAGGGGTCGGCGTGGATGTCCGTACCGGTGGTGTACGCGAGCGGAATGCCCAGCCGCTCCGCGAGGACCACCAGGGCGCGCTCGTAGACCAGGAACTTCACGGCGCCGTTGCCGTCGTACGGCCGGTCGAAGGTGACGGACAGCGAACGCGTCCCGTACGCGCCGTCCTTGCCCCGGTAGAGGCTGTAGCCACCCCACGCGTTGTACGCCTGCCAGGTCGCCACCGCGTGCGTCAGTACGGTCCTGCCCGCGCCGCTCGCCGAGCGGACGATCAGCGGGACGTAGCGCTGGTGCCCGTTCTCGGCGTCCAGCCGGAGCAGATACGCGCCCGCCGGCCAGCCCTCGGTACGGACGCCGGTGGTGCGCTCCCAGTCGGCCCGCACCGTCTGCGTGGCGGTGACCAGGCGCGGGCGGCGCTGGACCCGGCCCGCCACCCGGTCCGAGCGCCAGACCAGCCGGGCCCCCGCGCCGCCGTACCAGCCGATCCGGTAGGCCGAGACACGGAAGCCGGGCGCGGTCGTCGACACGTACAGCCCGAAGCCCTCGCCCGGCAGGACACTCACCTGGTCGGCGTAACCGTGGACCGCGTCGGGCGGCCCCACCGAACGGATACGCCAGTCGGGACTGCCCGGCCGGCGCCGCTCCGCTTCGGCGGGCCCGTCGGCGTCGGTGGGGGTGGGCGCGCCGGCCGGTACGCGGGCGGAGGGGGCGGGGCCGTCTGCGTCGGAGGGGGCGGGGCCGGAGGGGGCGGGCTCGGAGGGGGCGGCGAAGGCTCCGGTTCCTTCACCGGTCGCGGGAGCGCGGCTCGTGACCGCCACGGCGGCCCCGACCGCCGCGGCCCCGGCCACCGCGGCGACCCCGAGCAGGCGCCGCCGGTTCAGCCCGCTCCGGACGGCGCCTTCGCCCTCGCCGTCACTGTCGCCGTCACCTTCGCCTTCGCGGTGCTCTGCTTCGTCGTCCATCGAACCCGTCCGCGCACGTCCGCTCGCTGTGCTGTCGCTGAGTGTCGCTGAGTGTCGCTGTGCTGTCGGGTCGACTCTGCCCCGCCGCGCGCCGCCGGGCGACCCGGAAGGTCCGAATGCTCAGCACGCGCCACTCGCCCGCGTGCCGCTCAGCGCACGCGGGCGACGCCGACGTAGAAGCCGCTCAGTTCGGCCGCCGGCGCCGGCTCGTCCTGGTACCAGTGGGTGGCGGTCACCAGTCCGGGATCGACGAGGTCGAGGCCGTCGAAGAACCGCCCGACCTCGGCACGGTTACGCATACGCAGCGGGATCTCGCCCTCCTTGTACGCCTTCGTGACCACCTCCTCGTACTGCGGGTGCTCGTCGAAGGTGGTGTGCGAGAGGAGCAGGTAGCTGCCCGAGGGCAGGGCGTCCACCAGGGTCCGGGTGATCCCGTACGGGTCTTCCCCGTCCGGGATGAAGTGCATCAGCGCGATGAGTGACAGCGCGATGGGCCTGCGGAAGTCCAGGAGCGTCCGGGCGTGTTCGAGGATCACCTCCGGCCGGCGTACATCCGCCTGGATGTAGTCCGTCCTGCCGCCCGGCGCGCTGACGAGCAGGGCCTCGGCGTGCCGCAGGACGATGGGGTCGTTGTCGGTGTACACGACCCGGGCCGCCGGTGTGATCTCCTGGGCGATCTGGTGCAGATTCGGCTCCGTCGGAATGCCCGTGCCGATGTCGAGAAACTGATCGATGCCCTGCCGGGCCACCCAGGCGGTGGCACGGCGCATGAACGCCCGGTTCCGCAGCGCGTTGCCCTTGGCCTCCTCGGGCATCCGCTGCCCGACCTCCTGGTCGACCGCGTAGTTGTCCTTGCCGCCCAGGAGCCAGTCGTACACCCGCGCCGGATGCGGCTTGCTGGTGTCGATCCGGGGCTTCGGTGTACCTACCGTCACAGGACGCTCCTGACGTGCGAGATCGCGGAGAGGAAAAGGCCGTGCCGAGCCGCCCACTCACGCGGGCGGGAAGCGGCAGCCTACGCGATGGAGTCGATCGCCGTTCGAACCTCCGCCCGCCGTACGGGTGTTCCCCGGGCTCGTACCGGGACCGAGACGGCGACGGCGCGGGCCGATTCCCTTGACAGCGGGTCCGTACCGTCGTCTGACAACGGGTCCGTAGCGTCGTCATACGAGGTCGGACAGCAGGACGTCGAGGAGCATCTCCTCTTCGACGCGCACGCCCAGCTCGACGAGAGCCCGCGACAGGTCCGGGTCCCAGGGAGCCTCGGCCGGCGGGCCCGCCAGGAGCGGACCTCCGGAGCCGGCCGGCGCGGCGACCCGGTAGTCGGCCGCCGTGTAGCGCCAGGGCCGCCAGGGGACGCGGCGCAGCAGCCCGGAGGCGATACGCAGCCCGCCCCAGTCGAAGTCTCCGTGGTACAGCAGTGTTGCTCCGCCCTCGTGCAGGTGGCGCAGGAGGGCGACCGCCGCCGCGGACGGCTGGCCCTGAAGACACACCAGAGGCCGGGAGTCCGGGCCGTGTGCGTCGGCCGCGGCGGCGATGACGGCCGGGTTCTCACAGACGCGGACCTCCGGGGCGGACCCGCTCGGTGGCCGGCGAACGAGCTGCCGCAGGGTCAGGACAGCTGGTTCGCCGACGTCGGCCATCCAGTCCAGGGCGGGCGTGCCCCGGAGATTCAGGGTGAGGACGGTCGAGGACAGCTCGTCGCGCAGCAGGCCGGCGGATGCCCACGCCTCCCGGCGCCATTCGGCGCCCGTACCGTCGGGGAAGCCGGTCAGTGTGCGAGCCCCAGCCAGGGTGAGGGTGGCCGACGGAGTGCCGTCATCCAGCGCGTGGGCACTGCCGAAGACACGGGCCGCGAAGGCGGGGAGGGAGACGGGCGGGTCCGCGGGAAGGGCACGGAGAGCGGCAGCGACCTCGCGGAGCAGGGCCTGGGCCGCGGTGGGGGTGCCGGCGAGGCGCCGTATCAGCCCGTCGCCACGGAGCCGCGCGGCCCATGCGGCGAGGGCCGGAATCTCGTCCGCGAGGGCGTCGAGAACGGCGTACGCGACCTGCCAGGCCCGGCTCTCGGCCTGACGGGCGGGACCGGGCGGGACGACCGGCCCGGTGAGCGTGACCACGGCGCCGGCCAGACCGCCGGTGCTGACGCCGGACCTGCGCAGGACGGAGTCCACCTCGTCGAGCCGGACCGTCAGGGAGCGTCCACTGCCCGGATGCCGGCCCAGCAGCCGCTCGGCCGACCTCCTTTGGTCCGGCGTGGGTGCACTGAGGGAGACCTGGCCGCTGAGGGGCTGCTCGCGCTCCATCCGCCGTCGCGCCCGGTCGACCAGCCAGCCGAGTCCGGGATCGCCCAGCAGGCGGCGCAGCCGGTCATCGTCGGCCGGAGGGCCGGTGGATGACCGGCTCACGGGTGGTCCTGCCCGGCCGTCGCCTCCACCGGCGGATCCGCGTGCGGGCTCCGCGATCGCACCGGGTCCTCGCGGCGCTGCCGCCGGGCACCGTCCCACTCCCAGCGGGTGACGAGCACCGCCGCCAATTCGTCGATCCGGGAGAGCTGGGCGATGGCGATGCCGGGCACCTGCGGGTAGCAGGCCCATTCGCGTTCACTGGTCATCACCACGTCCAGGTCGAAGGCGTGCAGCAGACCCAGGCACTTGGCCCGCGAGTCGTCGTCGACACCCGCGAACGCCTCGTCGAGGGTGACCAGGCGCGGCGCGTACGGGCTGCCCGCGCTCGCGTAGTGCGAGGAGGCGGCGGCGAACAGCGGTACGGACATGGCCAGGACCCGCTCGCCGCCCGAGGCCGGGCCGGTGGCCGGGACCCAGCGGCCGTGCTGATGCCGCTCGACCCCGAATTCATGCCAGGAGCGGTAGTCGAGCGCGGCGGTGAGATGTTCGAGCCAGCTGCCGGAGGTGTCCTCGGTCTGCTGTCGGACGATCTGGGCCTGGAGAAACTCGCCCACCGCCGTCCGGTCCTCCGCGTTCCAGGCGTCCGCGGACTGACGCAGCCGCTCACGCGCCTGGGCGAGGCCGGAAGGCGCTTTACGGGAGGCCCGCCAGACCAGCCGCAGTTTCATCCCGGTGGACGTGGGGCGTTCCTCCAGCTCGGCGTTCATGTCCCGCACCTGCCGTTCGGCGGCTCCGATGAGCTCTTGGAGGGTGCCCGCCACTTCGGTGATCAGGTGGGTTTCGAGGATCTCCCGTTCATGGGAGGACAGGATGCGGGTGAGTTCGCCGACCTCCGTGGTGAGTGCCGCGGCGAGTTCGGGCACGCCGCGCTCACGGCCCTGGTAGACGATGTCGACGACCATGCCGTCCTCCACCATGCGTGCGGAAGCGCTGTGTCCGTGCCGGGAGAGGACGTCCTGCAGCGTCTTGAGCTCCTCGCTGAGCCGGCGCTGTACGCGTTCCCAGGCGCCGTCCGAGTCGTCGGCCGACGTCAGTGCGGACTCGATGGCGCGGGCGAGCGCGATCGCCGGGGTGGCCGCCCAGGCACCGTCACCGGCAGCCGGCACCGGAAGGTCCGGCAGGGCGACCGTGATCAGGCCGGTCGCGGTGAATCGCTGGAGCCCGGCGATGGCCTCCGCGCGCGCCTCGGCCGCCGCCGCGAGGCCCTTCTCCAGCTGCTCGATACGGCCTTCCGCCTTGCTCGCCTCCCGCTCCGCCCCGGCGTGACGCTTGCGGGCGAGCCGCTGGTCGGCGTCGCAGACGCCCAGGGCCTCGGCGGTTTCGGCGAGGCGCCGCTGGAGTTCGGCGACAGCCGCGCCGACGGTGGAGCGCAGGGTGCTGTGGCGCTCGTCCGCTGCCGCCGCCTCGCGCCCGGCCTCCTCGGCGCGCAGCGCGAGTTCGGCGGTCCGCTCCCCCGCCTGCGCCGCCTCGGCGCTTTCTTCCTCGGCCTGGCGGGCCGCCTCACCGCGTTCACGCAGAGCCGGCCACACGGCGGCGAGGGCCACGGCGAGGGAGCCGTGTGCCTGGCGTACGGCGGCGAGACCTTCCCGGTCGGCGGGCAGGCCCAGTCCGGCGGTGACCTCGGCGAGTTCGAGGGCGGCCCGCTCGGCCGGCCCGGCCGCCTCGGCGAGTTCGGCGGCGCGCTCCTCGCGCCGCAGGCGAGCCCTGTGTACCGACTGCGCGGACGCGGTCACCTGGGCGTGCGCCCGGGTGAGGGAGCTCTCGTCGGGCACCGCGGCCAGCTCGGTGTCGAGGGTGTGACGACGAACCGCGACTTTTTCGGACCGTGCCGCGACCGAGTCCGACTCCTGCTGAAGCAGGGCGAGTTCGGCGCTCAGCTCGGCGATACGTGCCCGCCGCGCCGCCTCCCGCGCGCCCTCGCCGACGTACTCGGCGGCGGGCTTGGCCCAGCGGCCGGTGAGCGTACCGACGCGGAAGCTCCCGTCGGGTGCCACCCAGGTGTCGGCTCCGCTGTCCTGTCCCGCGCCGATGGCGGCGAGCAGCCGTACCACCGTCGCCTCCCCCACCGCCGCGGCCCGGGCGTCGCCGCCGTCCACGGCCGGCCGCAGCAGGCCGCCGAGCGAGGGCCCGGTCACCGGCCCGGTCGCCGGGGAGAGGAGTACGTCGTGCCCGTCCGTGGCGAGAGCTGAGCCGTCGGGGAGCACCCAGGCGTCCAGCAGCCCGGACGCCTCCAGCGCCGCCTCCAGTCCGGCGCGTTCCTGTTCCGGAAGGCCGTGGCGGAAGTCCACCAGCCGCCACAGCGGCGCGCCGGGGTGGCGCTCGCGCAGGCCCTGGGTGCGGGTGGGCGGAGTCCGGGGGACGCGACGGCCTCCCGCCTCCAGCGCGGTCAGCTCCTGGCGGATCCGCCCGGAGTGTTCCGTCAGTTCCGCCGTCCGGCGTGCCGCCTCTGCCGCCTGGTCGGCCAGCCGCAGCGAGGCGGCGCTGTGAGCGCGGGCCGCGTGCGCGCGTGCCGGGTAGGGCCCGTCGAGATGCCGGATCCACTCCTGGAGTTCGTCGAGCAGTCCGGCCTGGTCGGGGTAGGCCAGCTCGGTCCACGCGCCGCCCTGTTCCCGTACATCGTCCAGCAGAGCCCGCCCGGCCCGCGCGGCGGTCTCCTCCGCACGGCCGTGTGCCGAGGTGGCCTGGTCGTGTTCGGTGTCCGCCTCGTCGAGGCGGACGGAGGCGTGGCGCCGGCTCTCGGCCGCGCGCTCAGCCGCCTCGGCGAGGTCCTCCGCGTGGGCGAGCGCACGAAGCCCTCGGTCGATCGACTCCTGGGCGGCGCGCCGCGGTTCAGGACCGGGAGGCCAGTCGTCCCCGGGCAGCTCGACGCGTGCGGCGGCGGCCGCCTCCCGCGCCTGGCGAAGGCTGTCCTCGGCCAGCCGGCCTGCGGCGAGCAGCCGGTTCTCGGCCGAGCCGAGCCGACCGAGCGCCCGGGTGTGCAGGCGGGCGGCCTGCTCCCGGTCGTCGCAGGCCCGGGCCAGGGCGTGCGCGGTCCGTTCCACCGTCTTCGCCACCTGTTCGAGCTCCCGGGCGCTGCGCATCTCGGGACCCTCGCGCAGGGCGGCGTCCTGGGCCCGCAGGCGTGCCTCGGTCTCCTCCAGGGCCGTGATCGTCTCCTCGGCCGCGGCCCGCTCCTCCTCGGCCCCGCTCCGCTGGGCCTGCGCCACCGTGAGGTCCCGCTGGAGGTGTTCGTACCGGGAGTGCTCACCGCGCGGCAGGCGGGCCCGCCGGCGGGTCGCGATACGGGCGTACCGCCGGTAGTGGTCCAGGAACGCGGACGCGGCCCGCTCGGCGGAGGAGGCGGCCGACAGCTCCTCCTTCTCCTCGTCCAGGGAGCGGAACGCCTCGGCCACATCGGCGATGACGGCCTGGTCCATGGGCGGCAGGGCCTCGGAGAGGGCGCGGGACAGGGCCGCCTCGTTGGGACGCTTGGACAGCTGCGGCTGGCGCAGCTGGATGAGCAGGTCGACCAGGGCGGCGTAGCGCTGCTCGCCGAGTCCGAAGAGTGCCTCATCGACGGCCCTGCGGTAGGCCGTGGCCTGGTCGTAGACCAGGCCGTGCCCGTCGACGGCCTCGACGAGCCGGTCCCGGGACAGGGCCGTACCGGTGGCGTCGAGCAGGCTGAGGGACGCTTCGGCGGGTTCTTGACGGTGGTGGTCGACGCGCTGGCTGGTGAGCGCGTACCAGTGGCGGGCGATCCCCCGCCCGCTGACGGCCTTGAGTCCGCAGAGCAGGGTACGGAAGTGCCGCTCGCCGCTGGTCTCGTCGAGCCTGCCGAACTCGATCCAGGTGTAGCCGAGCCGTTCGGAGTGCGGGTGTTCGCCGCCGAGGAGGAGGTTCCACTCCATCCGCTTGCCCGGGTCCCCGTCGGGCTCGACACGGCGGGAGCTGAGGTCTCCGTCGAGCAGGAAGGGCAGGGTCAGGGCAAGCACCTTGGACTTGCCGGTGCCGTTGTTTCCGCGCAGAAGCAGGCGGCCGTCCCGGAAGTGGAATTCCTCCACGTCGTAGTGGAAGAGGTCGACGAGTCCGATACGCAGGGGCTGCCAGCGGGATCGCAGGGGGGCGGGGAGGCGGGTCACGGCTGGCTGGCCTTTCGCTGCGCGGGCATACGGGCGGTACCGGGTTCGCGTACGACGGTCTCGCCGACCGCGTACCGGGCGAGGGCCGGGCGCGGCGCCACGCCGCCGGCCGTGCGGGAGACGAGCCCGAGCGCGGCGAGCCGGGCGACGGCCTGTTCGACGAGATCGCCTTCCATGCCCGGCTCGCGGGCGGACTTGGCCCAGAACCCTCCGTGCTCGGCGGCGAGTTGACGGACCCTGAGCGCCAACTGGTCGGCACCGACCGGACCGTCCGCCGCGGCCAGGTGCTCGGCGAGGAGCAGCGTGACGTGGCCGTGGGTTCCCTGTTCGGGCATGCGGACGTCGGTGAGATCGTCGTCGGGGTCGACCATCGCGATCCCCTCGGCCCGCACTTCGGCGATCAGTCCGGTCAGCTCGGTGATGCGGGCGGTGAGGAAGCCTCGCTGCCGGCTGAGATAGCCGAGCTCGGCATCGCTCAGCTCGTCGTAGTAGAGCACCGGGTCGTCCAGAAGTCTGCGGGTGAGCGAGTGGCGCATCGCGCGGAAGCGCAGTTCGTCACTGTCGAGTGCGGTCTCGGCGACGAGGTCGGTCAGGCGGTCGGCGAGGGTTTCGGCGTGCAGCGTGGAGGGGCCGCGCCGGGTGGCGAGCAGCCCGGCCAACACTCGCCGTTCGACGTCGTACAGGACATCTCCCGCTCCGCTGACATACGCCTCCTCGTCTCCCGCGACGCGCCGCAGTACACCGAGGCTGAGCAGGAGCCGTACGACGGCGGC
Organism: Streptomyces sp. NPDC051569; assembly: GCF_044454085.1. Taxonomy (NCBI): domain Bacteria; kingdom Bacillati; phylum Actinomycetota; class Actinomycetes; order Kitasatosporales; family Streptomycetaceae; genus Streptomyces; species Streptomyces sp. NPDC051569. The sequence continues at coordinate 19,042 of NZ_JBITDJ010000003.1, read as the reverse complement.
GAGGTCGAGACGCTCCTCGCGGCGGTCCAGGGTGAACCGGATCCCCGCCTGCGCGAGCTGGGGGTCGGCGGCGTCGATGACCACCTGGTCGGCGAGGCGGCCGAGGGCGATCTGGGCCTCGCCGCGTTCGAGGGCGGCCAGGGCGAGGCAGAGCAGGACGTAACGGCGGCGGGTGAAGGGGGCGGCCGCGCGGGTGGCCTCCCGGGCGGGGTGTGTCGGGTCCGTGAGGACACCGGGGATTTTGAGCAGGCGGGCCGTCCCGGCGTCCGTCCGGAGGGACCAGCCGGCGTTGCGGTCGAACCATTCCCGCAGTTCGGAGGCGTGTCGGCGGACGAGACGGAACTCGTCGGCGTACCGGCCGTGTGCGAGCAGGAGAGGCTGCTTGAGCAGGGCGCGGGCGGCCTTGCGGAGCTCCGCGGCGTGCTGTCCTTCGAGCACCTCGGCGAGCGGAGTGCCGGTCACTGGTCGCCGCCCCCGTCCGTGAGGTCGATGATCTCGATGAGATGGTCGGGCCCGTGGAACACGCCTCCAGGCGTCCGGATCTCCGCGATGGCGCCGTCGGTGAGCGCGCTGAGCCGGATCTCCATGGAGCCGTCGTTGCTGGTGGCCACGGTGTGCCGCGTGCCGGGGCGCCAGGTGGCCAGGGCGTCGCCGAGCAGCTGGAGGAAGAGGCCGAAGGACACGGGGTCGAGCTCGCCGAGTCCGGAGAGCCGGGTGATTCCACCGGTGACGAGCCGGGCTCGGGCCGCCGCGGTCTCGGCGGCCTGCTTGGCGGCCGCTTCGGCGAGCGTACGGCGCGACTCGTCCCGGTCCACGACCTTGCGTGGTTTGCCACGCCGCTCGTAGCTGCCGGTGCGGCGCAGCTGGGGACTGATCCGCAGCGGCTCGGCCTCGGCCCACGGGGTGGCGGCGGGAACCGGCAGGGCCGCCCGGAGTGCGAGGGTGTCGGCGTCGACGGTGAGGTGGCGGGCGGGGTACAGCCCGAAGGCGGTCCGCCACAGCCGGTGCCGGGCATCGTCGTCGGGAGCCTCGGCGAACCAGCGGGCGAGGGTACGGAAGTCGGCGGACCGGTCCGAGCGCCCGGCCCTGCGTTCGTTGAGTGACCGTACGACGGCCAAGAGCTGGGGGATCGCGCCGAGGGCCCGGCCGCGCAGCAGCCTGGCCTGCGACTCGCGTCCTTCCCGGGTGATGAACCACGAGGCGAGGCCGGTCCAGCGCACGGCCCAGCGCTCGTACGCTTCCCGCTCGGCGTGCCCGGCCTCCTCCGGCGAGGCGTCGACCGCCTCGCGCCCGGCCGCGGCCCGCAGCAGTGTTTCGATGCTCCCCGCCTCCTCGAGTTGCAGGATCAACCGGGCGATACGTCCGCCGAGCGTGATCAGGTCCTGGATGAAGCGCTCCAGGTACTGGATGAGCCGGTCCTTGTAGGCGAGGAAGACTTCCTCGTCGACGTCATGGAGGTCGATGGTCCGTTGCAGGGACCCCATGAAGGCGCGGGCGTTGTCGGCGAGAGCGGTGAAACGGCTGGCCAGCGCATCGAGTGCCAGATGCGTCTTGGTCGGGTCCGGCTCTTCTCCGCCCGCCAGTACGAGGAGGGCCCGCAGCTGGGTGACGATGTCGTGCAGGGCGACCGCCTGCAGGGCGCCTCGCCGCCCGAGCGCCTCGTCGTAGACACCCAGGGCTTCCTCGGCGGCTTCTCCGGCGCGGGTTAGCTGGTAGATGAACCGCTTGCGGTAAAAGTCCTCGACGGCGGTGACGCGGGCGGTGTCGGGATCGGCACGGAGATTTCCCCAGACCACGAGGCGGTCCAGCGCGTTCACCACGGCGTCCGGTTCAGGGGGGCGCGTCTCGGCCGGCAGGGCGGCGTGCACGTCCTCGGGGCGCAGATGTACGGCGAAGCGTTCCTTGGCGGTGACGAATACCCGCATCACCTGCCGGTAGAGATCCGTGTTCTGCACGGTGAGGTGGGCGAAGGAGCTGTACCCGTCGGGCGGGGGTGTCGTGGCGCTGGTGGTGACGGTCATCGCCACTCATTATCCCCGAGCGGAAAGACTCGCGGGCAGGGACGCCTCACTTGGCTGCTCAGCCGGCCGATCCGGCGGCCGATCGCCGCCGTGTTCGCACGGCTACGCCATCGTGCGCCGGTGCGGCAGATCGACCTCGGCGCGGACCGTCTTGCCGACCGGCACCCGGTCGAGCACCGCCCACCGGGCGGCGAGCGCTTCCACGAGCGGCAGCCCCCGGCCGCCGTCGGCCACGGGCGACGGCGGCGTCAGCTCGCCGGGGTGCGGCGGGCGCCGCTCGCCCCGGGGGTCCGAGACCTCGATGCGCAGGACGTGGGCGCCGAGGCTGACACCCAGTTCGAAGTCGCGCCCCGGCACCCGGCCGTGTGTGACGGCGTTCGCGGCGAGCTCGGCGACGAGCAGGGCAGCGGTGTCGGACAGCTCGGAGCCGTACGGGATGTCCCAGGCGTGCAGCCGGTGCAGGGCCAGATGCCGGGCCAGCCGGGCGCCGCGCGGGGTGGAGCTGAACCGCTGGGTGAACGTACGTACGGTGACCGGCGCTCTGCGGATGAGGGATGGCGTCATGGCGCCACTGTGGGCGGGCCGACCATCGGTGCACCAGGTCAGCGACCCGTACGCTGCGTCAGCGTACGGGTACGCGGGGTGGACATGGTGGGTAACTGACCGTGACCATGGGCGGGTTGTGAGGTGTACGGCGGGGCGGGTGTGCGGGAGGAGTCCTGGTATGACGGACGGTACGGGCGAGATCGGCGGGGCGGGCCCTGTCCCGGGTGGTGGTGAACCGGAGGCCCCTGACAGCCTCAAGGCGTTCGGTGAGGTCGTCAAGGCGTTCCGCAAACGCGCGGGCCTGACGCAGGAGGAGTTCGCCCCGAGGGTGCGGTACTCGGTGCCCACGGTCGCCTCGATCGAACAGGGTCGGCGTTTCCCGCAGCGGGAGTTCGTCGAACGGGCGGAGGAGGTCCTGGACGCGTTCGGCGCGCTGCGCGGGGCGGCCCGCCATCTGTCCCGGCAGCCAGGGCTGGCCAGTTGGTTCCGGCAGTGGGCGCGGCTGGAGACGGAGGCGGTGAGCCTCTACACGTACGAATGCCGTCTGCTGCCGGGGCTGCTGCAGACGGAGGCGTACGCGCGCACGCTGTTCGTGAACCAGTTGCCGCCGCTCGGCGACGACCAGATCGAGGCGCAGTGGGTGGCACGGTCGGAACGGCAACGGCTGCTGCGGGAACGGCCGAACACGGCGTACAGCTTCCTCCTGGAGGAGCAGGTGTTCCTGCGGCGGACGGGCGGGACGGAGGTGACGCGGGCGCTGATCGAGCATGTGCTGGAGATCGCCGGACTCCGGAACGTGGAGGTGCAGGTGATGCCGCTGGTGCGGGAGAACCACGCGGGGCTGGACGGTCCCATGCAACTGCTGGAGACGCCGGAGAACCGGTGGTTCGCCTACTGCGAGGGCCAGCGCGGTGGTCTGTTCATTTCTGACTCGAAAGAGATCAGCGTCCTCCAGATGCGGTATGCCAGGATGCGCTCACAGGCTCTCTCCCTCGAAGACTCCGTGAGCCTGTTGCAGCGGATGCGAGGATCGCGATGAGTACGACCGAACTGGCCTGGTTCAAAAGCAGCTACAGCAGCGGCGGTGACGGAGACTGCGTCGAGGTAGCCCTTTCCGTCCACAGTTCCGAGCAGCCCAACACCGTCCACGTCCGGGACTCCAAGATGGGGCAAGGCCCGCGACTGGCCCTCGGCGCGACGGCGTGGACCCGCTTCCTGTCGTACGCGGGGCGTGCCTGAGTGCCTGGTGCGTTTTGTCCGCCCGCTCGGAAGCGTTCCGGGGCGGGCGGACGCCACACAAGACTCGCCGGTGCCTTCATGGGCTCTCCCTGGAAGACTCCGAACCAGCCGCAGTGGATGTGAGGATCGCGATGAGCAGGACCGAACTGGCTTGGTTCAAGAGCAGCTACAGCGGCGGCTCGGGTGACGACTGTGTCGAGGTCGCCCTCTCCTGCCGCGACACCGACCGCGCGGACGCCGTCCACGTCCGGGACTCCAAGGTGCGGCAAGGCCCGCAACTCTCTCTCCGGACGGCGACGTGGAACCGCTTCCTGTCGTACGCGGGGCACGCCTGAGCGCCTGGTACGCACGAGCGTCCCCGCCCCGAAGCATCGTTTCCCAGAGGTTCACGATCGCCTCATGACGAGGCTTCGTACCGTCCCGGTCCGCGACCTAGCGTCAGGAGGTCTCTTTGGTCCGAAGTATTCGAGGTTCACCATGCTCCGCAGGCACGCAGCTGCCGCGCTGGCCGTTGTGCCCGTGCTCGCCTTCCCGGCCGGCGCCCAGGCCGCCAGCGTCCACGACGACCACCGCGTTCCGTCCCAGAAGGCCCACTTCGACCTCCAGGCCCACCGCGGCGGCATCGGCATGACCACCGAGGAATCCCTCCAGGGTTTCGCCAAGGCCATGCGCCTGGGTGTGACCACCCTGGAACTGGACACCCACGTCACCAAGGACCAGAAGGTCGTCGTCAACCACGACCGGCAGATCAGCGCGCAGAAGTGCGCGGACACCGGTCCGGTCAGGGCGGGTGACCCGATGTACCCGTACGTCGGCAAATACATCAAGGACCTGACGCTGGCCCAGATCAAGACCATGGACTGCGGCTATCAGCAGCTGCCCGGCTTCCCCCAGCAGGAGCAGGTCAAGGGCTTCCGCATGGTGGAGCTCAAGGACGTCCTCAACCTGGTCAAGAGCTACCACGCCGACAAGGTCAAGCTGAACATCGAGACCAAGGTCGAGGCCGGCGCCCCCGAACAGACCGCGCCGCGTGAGGTGTTCGTACGCCGCGTCTACGAGGAGATTCACCGCTCGGGCATCGAGAAGCAGGTGACGGTCCAGTCCTTCGACTGGGGTGCCCTGAAGGCGATGCACAAGCTCGCGCCGAAGTACCCGCTGGTGGCGCTGACCAACTACGACTTCCTTGAGGTCGGCAAGCCCGGAGCCTCCCCGTGGCTCGGTGGCATCGACGCCGACGACTACGACGGCGACTTCGTCAAGGCCGCCTCCGCCATCCCCGGCGTCACGACCCTGTCCCCCGTCTACGGCATGCCGCAGAACGGAACGGTCGCGGACCCGGGCTTCACCTTCTACGTCAACAAGAAGATGGTCGCCGACGCCCACAAGCGCGGCCTGACCGTCGTCCCCTGGACCTGTGACGACGGCGCCACCATCGAGGCCCTGATGGACATGGGCATCGACGGCCTCATCACCAACTACCCGGACCACGTACGCGACATCATGGCCAAGCGCGGCATGCACCTGCCCAAGGCATATCCCGCACCCCGCCACCACTGACAGCGGAGCGCGCGGGGCACGGTCCGGGATCTGCCTTGTCGGCTCCCGTGACCGGGCTCCGTGCCGCCTCGCCGCCTTTCCGGGTGTCCCGGTCTGCGACGGGCCGGCTCCAGGACCCGTTTGGTCAGCTGCCGCCCGGCCGCTTCCCCGGCCCGAGTGGGTGACTCTCTCTCAACTCCCCATGGGAAACTCGTCACATGACCCTCAGGCCCGTCGCCCGTGCGGTCGCACTGACCGCGATCGTCTCTCTTGGTTCCCTCTCTCTGTCCGCCTGTGGCAGCGGAAAGTCCGGGGGCGGTGACCAGGCGAACTACGTAACGGGCACGGACGGCATCGCAGCGGTTGCCAAGGGAGAGCGGAAGCCTGTCGGCCCGATCAAGGGCGAGACCCTTCAAGGCAAGCACTTCGACGTCGCCGGCTTGCGAGGAAAGATCGTCGTGATCAATGTCTGGGGCTCCTGGTGCCCGCCATGCCGGGCTGAAGCTCCTTACCTCAACAAGGTCGCCAAGGAAATGAAGAACGAGGGTGTCGAATTCATCGGCATAAACACCCGAGATAGCGACAAGGGTCCGGCCAAGGCATTTGAAGACGATTTCAATATTTTATACCCGAGCCTGTACGATCCGATCGGAAAAATACTCCTGCCGGGATTCCCCAAAGGAACAGCGACCCCTCAGGGCCTTCCACCCACTATCACCCTGGACCGAAATGGCAAGATAGCGGCCAGGGTATTCGGCGCAATCGACGACAACAAATTGCACGACCCCCTGGTCAGCGAGAACTGACCCACCCAGTCCCTCGATCGCTGTTCGCCCTCGAAGCGATCGGCCCGCGGCGGCATCGCGACACCGAACCGCCTCGCGAACCATTGTGAGACACGCGGCCACGACGGCCCTCAGTGGCGAAATTGCGGCCTACAGGAATTTCGCACCACTCTCGACTTTTCACGACGGCTCGCCCGTCAACTGGCGGGCCTTTCAGTTCTGGGGCAGCGCAGCCCGGGTGACCGGTCCAAGAACTCAAGCCAGGCGTGGGCTGCCTCCGGCGGCAGCTCCTCGCGTGCCGGCGGTTCGGGGGGGATGTGGTCGCCGGCTGCTTCGGAGCGCCTCACAGGGACCCGTCGAGCTGTTCGCCGACCCACGCGGCCGGGTTCCACCACGTCACGCCAGCCTTCCTCCCGTAAGGTAAGGCTTTCGATGAGGTGGCGGGGGGCAAGCGTTTTGGATGTCACCGTCCAGTGGATACGGACGTCCTGGACGAAGGAGTCCCGGGGAGGAAAGGCCGCGGCTCGCCGGAACGCGGTCCCGGTCGGCTTTCGTATCCCGGATATGCCGCCTTCGGTCGCGCATGTGGTTCGCCTACATGAGCGAGACGGCTTCGCTCCCTGTGACGGCCAGGAAGACTTGCGGAAGGTAGACGTCCAGCTCCGAAAAGACGACGGTCGGCTGCGTGTCCTTCCCCGGGTCCAGCCCCTGTTTGCCATACCACCTCGGCCACGACGGCCCCCCGCTGTGCGCCTTGTCCCCGGTCAGTGGGTCCGCTGGCAACTCAACTACCGTTTCAGCAGCGCGGCGGGAGTGCGGGGCTGGTCGTACTGGCTAGACACGTTCAACATCGCTTACGGCCCGGTAGAAGCCGATGTGTTCTTGTCTCCGCCCACGATGCTCGTCGATGAGCGAGGACCAGTCCGATAGCCCCACCGGGGAGTGATCACGCACTGCAGAATTCGGCTTTCCCGTCGGAATGGGCGGGGTACCCAGGGTCCGCCGGAAGCTTCTGTGCGACATCACCGGTCCCAACGCCGAGGCGCCCACGTCTGATCGCCGTACCGGCTGAGTACGGTCACCCGTGCCGGTATGAGTACGCGAGCCGTTGCCCGCCGCGCGCGGCACCGGAAGGATGGACACATGCGCCGACTACTGCTCCTCGTACCGCTGTTGCTGTTCACCGCCGGCTGCGGGGTGGTGCAGTCCTCCGAGGGCGAGGCGACGGACGAAGCACGGGAGGTGGCCAGGAAGGCGGGCGAGCGGCTCTACAGCCGGCGTCCGCGCACGGCGGAGGAAGTGGGGCGCTCCGCCTCCGGCATCGACGGGGTGGAGGTACTGCGGCTGACGGGTACGTCGACACACGACGGGGACGGCGTCGACGTGGTCGTCCGCACGACCGGCTCGGCGTACAACGAATGGCTCGACCCTGACGTGGTCACCGTGCGGCGCTGTTTCACGGTGCGGGTGTCGCCCAAGTCGGAGTGGCGTGAGGATCCCCGTGACGTGGACTGCCCGGATAGCCCTGCGCTGACCTTCGCCCCGCCACTCGAACCGCCCCGGCTGCCGTACGAGGAGCTCCGCGCGAAACTTCCCCGGGTGCCGGAGAACGGCCGGGTGGACGAGGCCGAGGTGCGCCGTACGCTCGCTGCCCTGGATCTGCATCCGGCGATCCGTACCGAGGTGAAGGCGGATGGCGGACGGGTCGGCGTTCTCCTGTTGGTCAGGGGCAACGGCTTCGACCCGCAGGACTGCCTTCTTGCCCGCGTGGACCCCGGCGCCACTGAGGTGTGGGTGCCGTCCCGGATCCAGCGGATGCCAGGAGAGGGCGGCTGCACCGTCGACAACGCCTTGGACCCGCAACCGCCACCGCACTGAACGGGGTGCCTGACTCCCTCGGGGCACCGGCCCGCGTACCCCACGGCGACCTTCGGAGTCACACAGCAGCTAAAGGGCTCTGACCCCGGAGAACTCCATCGCGGCCGTATTGGCGCCTTGGACAGTGTCAACGGCATGGCTGAGACGGAGCGTGGCGTCGGCTCCGCACGGCTGCACGACCTGTTCGTCGTCCCGCGGTGGCGCCGTCGCGGCGTCGCGAGCGCGCTGTTCGGTCAGGTCGGGCAGTGGGCCGAAGCACTCCCTGAATACAGCTGTCTGGAGTGGCGGTCCTCGCCTGCGGGCCTGGCCTTCTACGAGCAGATGGGCCCTGTGGGAAATGAGGCCGACGATTCCGCCACGTACCCGTTCTTCGAGATCAAGGCTCGACGCGATCGGTGACTCTCTGACGAACCGGGTTTGACCGTCGGAGAGTTGAGGTCGCGCCGACCGGCCCTTGTGTCGTTGCGAGCCGCACTGTCGAGCTGCTATTTCGGACACGCGGGCACCGGGCCGCACCTCGGCGGAGGAGCACGCCTTATCCGCGCCGGAAGAGACTCCGGGGCCGGCCGAGGCGGTCGACCGGAATGTAGCGGCGCCGCGACGAACCTCGACGTCCGGCTTCACGTACCACCTCTTGGTGGTCTTCACGTTCGTATGTCCGGCCCACCACGCGGGATGTGATCTGGTAGGCCGCTGTTGGCAGGGCCTGTCCTGCGGATATCCGCAGGACAGGCCCTGGCGCGAGGCTCTGCGACTCAGTTGACGTCGTTGTCGTCCGGGCAGAGGTGGAGGGCGAGGACGTTGTCACCGGAGACGGCGACATGGACACTGCCGACAGTCCCGGTGTCGCCGCTGTTGACGAGCCGGAAGTCGGTACTGCCGTTCTCGGCGTTGTGGAATGCCGCGTCGTCCAGGGTGAACGTCGCGGTCTTCCAGGTGTCGGTGCCGGTCTTGGCCACCGAGGCCGAGCGCTTGAAGGCTTCGGTCGTGGAGTCGTACTGCATGCTCCAGCTGCCGGTGCCGTGGTCGTAGTAGTCGACCGTCACCGTCGCCTTGTAGGCACCGCCGGGGACGATGGCGTTGTCGACGTCGAAGTACTCGAACGGCGAACCATCCGTCGTGGAGCGCCCCTCGCGGCCGCCCACGGTGACCGGCGTGGTGTGCCCGTCACCGTTGTCGCGCCGCCGCAGCCCGCATTCGGTGTCGGTCGCACCCAGGGTGTCGCAGGCGGTCGCAGCGCCGTCGGCGGCCGGTACGGTCGCCACGACGGTACCGCCGGGCAGGGTCGTACCGTCGGCCGTACGGAAGGTGACCTTGACCGGGTGGTAGCCCGACGGTGTGCCCTTCGCGACCTTGATCGTGACAGGTGCCTTGGCGGTGGCCGTGTGGCTGAGGTCCAGCGTGCCCGACGACGGGGTCACGCTCACCCCCGCGACATCGGAGGTGGCCGTCCAGCGGACCTTGCCCGCGTGCCCGGCGAGCTCGGAAGCGCCGACGACGGCCGGCAGGCTGGTGCCGCCGGGTGTCACCTGACTACCGGTCGGGGTGACATAGCCGACCGCCGGTACCTCACCGGTCCTGTAGGACGGCGGCGCTGCCTTCGCGCCGGTGGCCCAGTGGGTGTCGGGCCGGGTGGAGAGGCTGATGTCGAGGGTGCCGCCACGCGTGGCGAACGAGGCGGGCAGGCCCGTCGACTCGTACGGCTTGCCGTCCAGCTTCATCCCGGTGATGTACGGCGCGTTGTCGGCGGCGGCCGGCGCGTTGATGGTGATCTTCTTGCCGTTGCCCAGGCTGATCACGGCCCGCTTGAACAACGGGCTGTTGAGGGCGAGGGTCGGGGTGCCGGGGGTGGCCGGCATCATGCCGAGCGCCGCCCACACGTACTCGGAGGACAGGGCGCCGTTGTCGTCGTTGCCCGGCAGGCCGTCCGGCGCCGTGGTGAACAGCTCGGTCTCGAAGCGCCGGGCGAGCTCCTGGGTCTTCCACGGCTGGCCGACGTAGTCGTAGGCCCAGGGCGCCGTGGTGTCGATCTCGTTGCCCGCCCAGTCGTACGGTTCGTTTCCACCGGGATTGAGCTTGGTGAAGAAGTCGTCCAGACGCGGAACGGCCTTCTCCTTGCCGCCCATCGCCGCCACCAGGCCCGCCATGTCCTGCTGGACGGACCAGTTGTACTGGGCGGCGTTGCCCTCGTCGTAACCGTCCTGCCCGAACGCGCCCTCCGGCGGTGTCTGGAAGCCCGGCCCCGCGGGGAAGGCGCCGTTGTCGTCGCGCGGGCGCAGATAGCCGGTCGACGGGTCGTAGATGTTCTGCCAGTTGTTGCCGCGCTTCGCGTACTCGGCCTGCGTCCTGCGATCGCCGATCGAGGCGGCGAGCTGCGAGATGGCGAAGTCGTCGGTCGCCCACTCCAGGGTCTCCGAAGCGCCCTGAAGTCCGTGATCGCCTTGCGAGGTGGCGTTGTTGGGCGCGTAGCCGAGCCGGACGTAGTCCTCGACGCCGGGCCGCTCGATCCAGCCCCAGCCGACACTCTCCGAGCGCGTCGCGCCCTTCTTCATGATGGGCAGCGCGTCGCGGACATTGACACCACGGGCGCCGAACGCCACGTACTGGGCGAACAGCGGTACTCCGTTGTCGCCGTTCATCACGTTGCCGGTCACGTTCTGCGACGGCCATTTCGGCCACCAGCCGCCCTGCTGCTGGGCGTCCCGCAGCAGCGAGTTGGCCATGTCGCCGGTCTCCCGCGGATAGAGCATCGCCTGGAGGGGAGCGAGCGAGCGGTAGATGTCCCAGTCGGAGAAGTGCGCGTACTGGGTGTGGCCCGCGGGTACCTGGCGGATTTTGTCGTCGAAGCCGATGTAGCGGCCGTCCACGTCGTTGAAGACGCTCGGCGACTGCAGCGAGCGGTACAACGAGGTGTAGAAGGTGGTCAGTTCGTCAGCCCTGCCACCGCCGACATCGACCTTCAGCAGCGCGTCACGCCAGGCGGCACGGGTCTGTGCCTGCACCCGCTCGACGTCCCAGCCGGGTATCTCGGAGGCCGAGTTCCTGGCCGCGCCCGCCGTGCTCACGTACGACATACCGACCTTGGCGGTCACCGTGTCGGCGGGCGCCTTGCCTGCCGGGGTGTCGAAGGTCAGATACGCGCCGGAGCCCGGCCCTGTCGCACTCGACGAGCCCGGCGTGACCGTACCGCCCTGCCAGGTGCCGTGCGCGGTGAACGGGCGGTTGAACGTGATGTCGAAGTACATCGTGTACTTGCTGTTGTTGCACAGCCCGTGCGGAGTGGTGGTCCCGGACAGCTCGTGGTCGTTGACCACCCGGACATCGGCTGCCAGGTCACCGCCGAGGCTGGTGCCCGACTTGACCAGCACCTGCGCCTGGCTGCCGGCCGGATAGCGGAAGGAGGCCAGACCGGACCTGGTGGTGGCCCCCAGCTCGGCCCGCACGTTCGAGTCGGCCAGCCTGACGGCGTACGAGCCGGCCGCGGCGTGCTCGTCGTCGTGCGAGAAGTGCTCGGTCCTGGCGGCCGGGTTGTCCCCCACAGGACCGGTAATCGGCAGGATCGGTATGTCACCGAACGAGGAACAGCCGCCCGAGAAGTGGTTGAGGCTGAAGCCTTTGATCGTCTTGGCGTCGTACGAGTAACCGGTGGGACCCGACTCGGTGTCGGGGCTGAACTGCATCATCCCGAACGGCGCCGTCACACCGGGAAAGGTGTTCTCCCAGTCGACGCCCTTCCGGGTGCCGATCAACGGATCGACGTAGCCCGTCGGATCAGCGACTAACTGAACCTGTTCCGCACGTGCCGGGGCGTCGGCGATCGCCGCTGACAACGGGACGGCCGTCGCACAGGCCGCCAGTGCCATCGTCGCGATCCCGAATGTGCTCCATCTGCCGATTGGTCGATGCACCTTGGACCCTTCGTCTACCGCCTGAGCCGGCGCGTCTGTCGGTCGCACGCCGTGAACGCGCCCGTGACATCGTTGTCACGTCCGTCGGCAGTCTGATCCGGCCGTGATCGCCCGTCAAGGGTGCCGGTCGGGCGTACACGGCTGGAGAGCGCTGTCACGTGATGAAGTTCGGGGGCGGCCCTACCGCCCCCGAACGAGGACTACTTGAGGAGCCGCATCGAATTCGACAACGCCCGCGCAGGGGCCTGGAGCGATCATTCACGGCAGGCGCCCGACGACTCGTCGTATCCGCGCACCACTCCCCGACCATCGCCGCACCACGTGGCTCAGAAGCCAACGTTTTGACTGCTCGGCAGAGCCGTTTGCCCGTACCCCCAGCAGGCGAAGAACCTGCTGGACGCTCCACAACCCGCAGCTCCCGCGCGGTCAGAAGCGCGTCCGACCAGCGACTCAAGCGACTGACGAGCCATCAGAGCGAGCGTCGAATGAGCGCCACGAGAGCGAGCGTCACGAGAACGAGCGTCACGGCCGTCGAAGACGACGCACCCCAGGCACACGCCGTCAGCTTCAGAGGGGCAGATCGTCGGGCATTACCCGGAACGCCTTGTGACGGCCCAACGGACGCACCGCGCGGAAGTCGCGACGGTCGAGGGTGAGGACGGCGTCAGTGTCGTAGTCGGCAGCGAGAGCCACGTTCACAGCGTCCGCCAGATCCAGGTCGAGGTCGCGATAGCGAGCGCGCACGGACTGGGCGACCCCCAAGTGGTCTTCCGTGATCTCGGGAACGGCGACGCGGCCACGGCGCATCCAGTTACGGATGTCGTCGACCGCACTGAGCGCCGCTGCGCGACCGAGTTCCCGGGTGGCGACGTGATCGATCTCGGCGAGCAGCAACGGCGACATCACCAGGAGCCCGGCGGCCATGATGGCTTCGTTCGACGCCTGGTGCTCAGGGTGGGTGGAGTCGAGCGCCGCGATGAGCCCGGACGTGCCCGCGATGACGATGATCACGCAGCAGTCCCGGTCTCCCGGCGCACGGCGTCCGCGACGGCGTCACGCACCTCGCGCTTGACGGGGGCGTGTCCGGCCCCCTCGAAAGTGCGGGAGAAGAGGGGCTCGTCCCAGACGCGGTTGGCCATGGCTGCGAGGTGGATACCCTGGCGGATGATCTCCGCCTCACTGATGCCGCGCCGCTTGGCTGCCTCCTTGATGATCGCGAGGTCTTCCGGGTCGGCGTAGACGTTGGTTCGCTTCATGGACATGTACCAAGACTAGCGTATGTACCAGATTGATGTATGCACTCATGCCGCGAATGGCGGCACGGTGCGGGGCCATACCGCAGGGCGCCCCGCCGTACAGCAAGCCAACCGCCATGGTCGTGTCATGGCTGACGACGAACCGAGCTCTCCCCCGGCGACGGCCCCAGCCGCGGCATCTTCCGTCTCGCTCACCTCCGGCATCCTGCGGGCGATCCGGGATCGGGTGGGCGAGCGGAGCGTCTCCGCCTACTTGGAGAAGGCCACGCAGCGGCAGATCGAGCGCGACCGTGAGATCCACGAGCGGTTCACCGCCGCCCGGATCGCGACAGAGAGGTCAGGGCGCATGATCCACGTCCTGTTCTAAAATGGCTCAGACCATCTCAGCGGCCCGACGGGCTTCCGCTCCACCTCAGTGGAACCGAAGGACATGCCCCCACCCGCACGAGCCACTTCGTGCTGCCTGGGGGCACTTCCTTGCTGTTCCGTGAGTCCGCGGCGTCGTTGGCCAACCGCACCCACCTTGAAGGACGACTTGCCGAGCTCCTGAGCGAAAACTTCCTGCACAAACACCGTCATCGCCCCCAGCCCTCCGAAGTGCGTTCCTGGGAACGCAGCATCCCGGCGCTCACCAACGCGCTCATCGAAGCCGGGCTCGGCGAAGTCGAGATGATGCTCGAGTACGCGCTGCCCCTCACCAGCAAGCGCGCGGACGTGATACTTGCCGGCGTTCATCCGAGTACCGGAGAGCCCTCGTACGTGGTGGTCGAGCTGAAGCAGTGGAGCGAGGCCTATCCGGAGGACGACGATCCGCTGCTGTGCCGCATCGACGCCTACCCGGATCCGGTCCTCAACCCGATCGAGCAGGTGCGCGGCTACTGCGACTACCTCATCTCGTTCAACGGTGCGTTGGAACGGATCCCCGACTCTGTCGCGGGAGTCGCCTTCCTGCACAACGCGACCGACTTCGGCGTGGCGGGGCTCCGCGCCGTCGTGGAAGACGATCGGGGCCGGATGTTCACCGGCGACCAGCGCGGAGCCTTCATCGGCTACCTGCGCTCCAAGCTGGCGGCGAAGCCGGGTGCCGAGGCAGCCGACGCCTTGCTGCAGGGTAAGGTCCGACCTTCACGGCAACTGATGGCTGTTGCCGCCGAAGAGGTCCGCAATCGGGAGCAGTTCGTACTGCTGGACGAACAGCGGCTCGCCTACGAAACGGTCATGTCCGCAGTGCGACAGGCCCGGCGGTCCAACCGCAAGCAAGTCGTCGTCGTGGCCGGCGGGCCTGGCTCCGGTAAGAGCGTGATCGCCCTCTCCCTGCTGGGCGACCTCTACCGGCGCGGTGTGCCGGCTCTGCACGCCACCGGTTCGCAGTCCTTCACCAAAACGATGCGCAAGGTCGCGGGTGCCCGCAAGCCCGAGGTCCAACGGCTCTTCCGCTACTTCAACAGCTTCATGGAAGCGGAGCCGAACGACCTCGACGTGCTGGTCTGCGACGAGGCACACCGCCTCCGCAGGACCTCCGCCAACCGGTACACAAAGGCCACGCTGCGGACCGGCCGACCGCAGGTGGCCGAGCTGATGGACGCCGCCCGGGTTCCGGTGTTCCTGCTGGACCAGCACCAGGTGGTGCGTCCGGGTGAAATGGGAACCGTGGAACAGATCCAGGCAGCCGCGGCCGAACAGGGGCTGGACTGCACGGTGGTCACGCTCGACAGCCAGTTCCGCTGCGGTGGCAGCGAGGCCTACCTGCGGTGGGTGGTCGACCTTCTGGGGCTCGAAGGAACCGCGCCCACCCCGTGGGAGCCCGATGACAAGGTGCAGCTCTTGACCGCCGACAGTCCCCGGGAGTTGGAGGGCTTCCTGGCTGCGCGACGGTCCCAGGACTACGGTGCGCGCATCTCCGCGGGCTACTGCTGGAAGTGGACGACAAAGGTCACGTCCAGCATGCACACCCTGCCCACCGACGTGGTCGTCGGCGACTGGGCCAGGCCGTGGAATCTCTTCGGCGACCGCGCCCTGCTCGGCGCCCCGCCGGCGCCCCTCTGGGCCACCGACCCTGCCGGGTTCGGACAGATCGGGTGCGTCTACACCGCCCAAGGCTTCGAGTATGACTGGTCGGGTGTGATCATGGGCCCGGACCTCGTCTGGAGAACCGACCACTGGGTCGTGGACCGCAACGCCTCCAAGGACCCGTCCTTCACCAAGGCCACGTCCGACGAGGATGTGGACCGCCTGGTCCGCAACACCTACAAGGTGCTCCTGACCCGCGGCATGGTCGGCACGGTCATCTACTCGACGGACCCCGAAACGCGCAAGAAGCTCCGCTCACTGATCCCTTCCGCGCTCTGACCCTCGCGAGCACCGGATCGCACCCGATCCGCGGCCAGCACATGCCGCTGTGAAATCCGCACCTCCGCGGCGGCTCAGGAGATAACATGATCGCGCTGCGCACCTTTCCCGGAAGGTACGAGGCTGTGGTTCCTGAGTTCGCCCCGAAGCGCTGTGGGTGAGGAACGGTTGTGCCCGTCGTGTGGTGACACACGACGTGAGCGTGGATGCCCGGTAGGGCGTCCCCCTGCCATTCCGATCTCACTGCTTTGGAGTGGCCATGACCTCGGTCGAGTGCAAGCGTGCGCGTCGTGAACGGATCCGCGAGGTCCTGATCGACATCGCCTCCGCAGTCGTCTCCAACCTGTTGGTGGCGGCCCTGATGGCGATCGCAGGTCTGCTCTTCTAGTGCGGGCCCAGTGGCGGGCCCGGTGAGCCCGCCACCTCTCTCATGCGTCGGCTCTCGTCAGAACAGCCTCATTTCCGGGGTCTGCGATCCCTGACCCTTCTGGCGTTTCCCCTTGCTCTTGCCCCGCCCTCGATTTCGGCCCGGCCTGGGCAGATGAGGTGTGCGTGCCTCCACCGGCAGGTTCTCCCAACTGGGCCGCAGACCATGG
Source organism: Streptomyces sp. NPDC051569 (assembly GCF_044454085.1). Taxonomy (NCBI): domain Bacteria; kingdom Bacillati; phylum Actinomycetota; class Actinomycetes; order Kitasatosporales; family Streptomycetaceae; genus Streptomyces; species Streptomyces sp. NPDC051569. The sequence goes on along the minus strand of NZ_JBITDJ010000003.1, from coordinate 2,928 downwards.
ATCTCGACCCTGCCCACAAGCTTCTTGAGGTAGTCCCGGGTCTCCTGGTCCGTGGAGTACAGCACGGTGGCACGACTGGCCCGGGTCATCAGCACGTGGTATGCGTGCCGGACGAGGCGCGCGAACTCGTCGTCGTCGACACTGCCGGCCTTCACCTTCGGATCCAACGAACCAGGCTCCGAGACCCGCTTCACGCCCGGCTCCGCGGTCTTGATCTCCTTGCCCCGCCGAAAGACCCACTGGTCACCGCGGCGCACCATGTCATCCCCCATGAGCACACCGCACCAGTCCCATTCGAGTCCCTGTGCGGTGTAAACGCAGCCGATCTGGCCGAGGCCGTTCTCGTGCACGGACCAGATCTTCGACGGTGGTGCGTCGTCCTCGCAGAAGCTGTCGCTGTCCGCGTTCCAAGGCCGGAACCACTCGCCGATACGGACGTCAGCCTCGAGCCTTCGCTCCTTACCCAGCGGCTTCGTCCACGGCCAGCAGTAGCCCGCGACCATGCGCGCGGACGCACCGGCGAACGCTTCCGTGCGAATGATCTCTTCGAGTTCCTCCGGGGTATCCGCCACTTCGATGTGCATCAGTCCGTCAGGGCGCCACTTACCGGGGTCCTCGCCCGTCACGCCGAGCAACGCCTTCACCCAACGGACATAGGCGTCACTGCCCCCGCATCGGAACTGTTTCCTCAACTTGTACTCGACGACAAGAGCGTCGTGCCGTTCAGCCGCTTCCTTGATCAGAGCAACCGTTCCGACTTCGTTCGGTCTCACGGACTGCCCCTCGTCCAGAAAGAACACCGTCAAGCGGGACGCGGCCAGGAGTTCGTCCACCTGCGGGCCCGTGCCCTGCTCCTCGGGCTTCCAGAATCGGCTGGTCGACCGGTTTCGGAGCCGGTGCGCTTCGTCGCAGATCAGCACGTCCAAGAGCGGGTCTGGCGGGGTGACGAACCCGCTGAAGTAGGTGAACGTCTCCCTGAACTGCCGATCCCCGTAGCCGACGTGTTCCTGGAGGGCGCCGTTGAAGGCCCGGCTGCCACTGGCGTATTTGACCGTACGCCCCTGGGCCTCCAGCTCTGCCTTGATCTGCAGGCCGATGGCGCTCTTCCCTGTTCCCGCCCCACCCGTCACGAGAAAGACCACACGCCGTTCATCCGGCACCAGCGCCGGATGGGCCGGATCCGGTAGGACCTTCGACGCGGTCTCCAGAACTTGGTCCGCGACCTTCTTCTGCCGCCCTCGCAGAGTGAAGACGGTGTCGGCTCCGCGCGACCAGATCATGGCATCGAGCAGCGGGGTATTGCGCAAGCCCATGCTCTGCAGCATTCTCTCGGCCATGGAGGCCGCGCCTTCTTCGGCGAAGTTCGTCCTGAGATCGGACAGCAACCGCTCGCGTCGGTCACGCGTGTACACGCGGGCGTAGGATCCTGTTGGCGCATCCACATCGATCAGACTGCGTACGGATTCATCGGTGGCGTTGTGCAAGTACGCGAAACCGCCGCATTCGAAGTCGGCGCCCTGAAAGGGACCCCGGAGGCTGGTGAACGCCTCGTAGTACGCCTCCAATTGGAGCGTCGGATGCTTCTTCCCCTTTTCGATGCCCGGCACGTGGAGAAGTCCCGCAGCCGCCCGTTCCACCCGGCTCACGGTTGACCAGCGTTTCAGCTCGACCAACTGGACGGAGGGCACGTGACGCTCCGGGTGGCGGCCCACCAGAACGACGTCGATGAGGCGGGGATCACCAGGGCAGACCGCCTCATCGATCGTGGCCGCACACTCGACGATCATCTCTACAGTGCCCCGTCCCGCCGCGACCAGGTCGTTCGCGAGGCTCACGAGGCTCTCCGCCCATGCGGAACGCTCCGACTCCGAGGCATCCGCTCCCCGGAAGTACCGCCAACGGGCGGCAAGGTGCGGCACCATCCGGTCTCGCGAATCAAGTGTGAGCAGATCCTGCGCCGACAGTCGCAGAAGGAGCATGGACACGAGGTGGTTCCCCCAGGGCACGAGTGACTCGTGCGGGTGGGGGCATGTCCTGTCCAGGAAGCCCGTCGGGCCGCAATTCGGTTGGGGTGATCCTAGACGGGCCCCGGCCTGCCGAAATACGCGCGGGAACGCCTCAGCACGGGCGGCTAGGCCAGTACAGGCACTCGTACGCCCGGCGGCCACGTCCTCGGATGATCGCGAAATGACCAGCAACCGTCACAGGCCGACTAGCAAGCGTCCGGGGCGGCCACCAACGAACGACTGCGAGCCTAGCCACCACAAGCGGCCATGCCTACATCTGTCCGAATCTTCATCGTCGCCTGCCACCCTCTTCCCCTTCCACCCCCGCCGGGCGGAGTACGACTGGGAGCATGCCCGTGAGGCATTCGCACGGTGGGGAGTTCAGGTGCCACGACAACTCGACGAACGGCAGCAACAGGTGCTGCAATGGGTCGCCAGAGGCTGCACTGAAGGCGTGTCGGAGGGAACCGGGCACAAACTCAGCTGCCAAGCCCTACACAGCCGCGGACTGGTCAAAGTCTCCAAGCATCAGGGGCGATGGTCCATCGCCCTCACCAAGGCCGGCCGGCGATACCCGGACCACGGATCTCATGTGCCCGAACAATCTCCCGAACCTCGCGCCAGCGACCTGCAGCCGTTCCTGCTCGGAAGGAACCCCTACGGTCCCAGCTACTAGCCCCTCCAATTGTCACGGAGCGCATTCGGAGAGAGAAGGTAGAGCTCGGTCCTGACACCGACCGACTCGGTCGCCCACTAGCCTCGAAGTTTCATGACGGTCCGCCGATGGAGTCGGTGGACCGTTTTCGTGCCGTGGGCTGAGAGTGGGTAGGTGGAGGGCCCGAGTGTCGTCTCGGGGAGGCGCCGGGTTCCACTGCTCCGGTGTGGGTCTGCTGTCGTGGGGACGGGAAAGTTGCTGGTCAGC